>NZ_JBITJQ010000021.1:0-206656 GCF_044460125.1 Nonomuraea sp. NPDC050153 | reverse complement strand
CCACCACCCCCATCACCTGGCACAACCTCCTCCCCACCCACACCACCACCACCGACCTGCCCACCTACCCCTTCCAACACCACCACTACTGGCTGCGTCCGACATCGGCTGCCACAGACGTGAACGGACTGGGCCAGGCCCCCGCGGACCACGCTCTGCTGGGTGCCGCGGTGGAGCTGCCCGACCAGGGCGGTGTGGTCCTGACGGGGCGGATCTCGATCGCCACGCATCCCTGGCTGGCCGATCACGCGGTGGGCCAGAAGGTGCTGTTCCCCGGCACCGGGTTCGTGGAGTTGGCGGTGCGCGGGGGCGACGAGGTCGGTTGCTCGGTAGTGGAGGAGCTGACGCTCGAGACGCCGCTGGTGATCGAGAAGGACGAGTCGGTCCTGATCCAGGTGGCCGTGGCAGCCGCCGACGACGGCGGACGGCGCGAGGTGGCGGTGTACGCCCGCAGCGGTGACCGGCCGTGGACGCGCCATGCCGCCGGCATCGTGGCCGGGGCGGACGGCGAGGCGGCGGAGTTCGACTGGAGCCAGTGGCCGCCGGCGGGAGCGCAGGCCGTGGACGTGTCGGACCACTACGAGGCGGTGGCCGCCGCCGGGTACGGATACGGGCCCGCCTTCCAGGGGCTCAAGCGGGCCTGGGAGCGCGGCGGAGAAGTGTTCGCCGAGGTGGAACTGGCCGAGCGGGAGGCCGACGAGGCCGGTCGCTACGGCATCCACCCTGCGTTGCTGGACGCGGCCCTGCACGCCATCGGCGTGGCCGACCGGCTCTCCGACGCCGCCGACGAGAAGGTCGCGCTGCCCTTCGCCTGGACGGACGTGCGGCTGCACGCCTCCGCCGCCAGCCACCTGCGGGTACGCCTGCACCGCGCCGAAGACGGCGCGGTGACCATCGAAGCGGGCGACTCCGCGGGACAGGCGGTGGCCTCGATCGGCTCGCTGATCCTGCGCGAGCTCGCGGACCAGAAGCTGCCCGCGGCCGTGTCCCTGTCGTCGCTGCTGCGAATGGACTGGGTGCCGCTGGCGGGCGAGCCTGCGGACGCCTCGGCCGGAGACGTGACGATCGTCGGCGAACGGTGGCCGGCCCTGGCCGCGGCCGTCGAGTCCGCCGGTGGCGGCCTGGCGGAGTACGCGGATGTGGCGGCGCTGGGCGCGGCGCTCGCATCCGGGCACAGTGCGCCCGGAGCCGTGGTGCTGCGCCTGGACGCCGAGGCGGACGGCCGAGGACCGCTGGAGGAGCTGCGGTCGGAGCTGGATCGGGCCGTGCGCGTACTGAACGACTGGCTGGCCGACGAGCGGCTGGCCGATACCCGGCTGGTGCTCGTCACCACCGGTGCGGTGACCACCGGCACCGAGGCCGGCGGCGCGCTTGCCGGGGCGGCGGTGTCGGGTCTGGTGCGCTCAGCGCAGGCAGAGGCCCCGGGCCGGATCCTGCTGGTCGACCTGGACGGCGCGGCCGAGTCGCTCACCGCCCTGGTCTCCCTCCTGAGCATGGAGGACGAGCCGCAACTGGCGGTACGCGCCGGTCAGGTCCTGGTGCCGAGGCTGGCCCGGGCCGACGCCTCCGACGAGCTCCAGGCGCCCGAGGGCGGGAGCGGGTGGCGGCTGGACAGCCCCGCCAAGGGGTCGATCGACGGCCTGACCCTGATCCCGGCGTCCGAGGCCGACCGCGAGCTGACCACCGGCGAGGTACGGGTGGAGGTCCGCGCGGCCGGGCTGAACTTCCGCGACGTGCTCAACTCGCTGGGCATGTACCCGGGTGAGGCCGGGCCGATGGGCGTCGAGTTCGCCGGTGTCATCGCCGAGGTCGGACCCGGTGTGGCCGGGCTGCGGGTTGGCGATCACGTGATGGGCATGGGCGACGGGACGTTCGGTCCGCGGGTCGTGGCTGATCATCGGATGATGGCCGGGATGCCGCGGGGGTGGAGCTTTGCTCGTGCGGCTTCGGTTCCGGGTGCGTTCGCGACCGCGTGGTACGGGCTGGTCGATCTGGCCGGGCTCACCCGCGGTGAGCGGGTGCTGATTCATTCCGGTGCCGGTGGCGTCGGCATGGCGGCCATCCAGATCGCCCGTCATCTGGGCGCGGAGGTGTTCGCCACCGCCTCACCGGCAAAGCAGCACCTGTTGCGCGCGCTGGGGGTGGCCGATGACCACATCGCCTCCTCCCGGGATCTCGACTTCGCCGACGCGTTCGCGGCGGTCACCGGCGGGGCCGGGGTGGATGTGGTGTTGAACTCGCTGGCCGGGCCGTTCACCGATGCCTCACTCGACCTGCTCACTTCGGGTGGCCGGTTCATCGAGATGGGCAAGACCGACCTGCGCGATCCGGCGGACGTCGCGAACGCCCGGTATCACAGCTTCGACCTGATGGACGCCGGGCATGAGCGGATCGGGCAGATCCTGGCCGAACTGCTGGACCTGTTCGCCCAGGACGAGTTGGCGGCGCTCCCCGTGCGGTGCTGGCCGGTGCAGCAGGCGCGTCAGGCGTTCCGGCACATGGCCCAGGCCCGCCACACCGGCAAGATCGTCCTGACCATGCCGCACAGCCTGGATCCGGACGGCACGGTGCTGATCACTGGCGGCACCGGCGGGCTCGGCGCGATCCTGGCCCGCCATCTGGCCACCGGCCACCAGGTCAAGCACCTGCTGCTGGCCTCCCGAAGGGGCGAGCAAGCCCCCGACGCCGATCAGCTCCGAACCGACCTGGAGGCGGCAGGCGCGACGGTCGACCTCGCGGCCTGCGACCTGTCCGATCCTGCGCAGGTCAGCGCGCTCCTCGACCGGATCCCGGCGGAGCGCCCGCTCACCGCGGTCTTCCACGCCGCCGGGGTGGTGGACGACGGTGTGGTCACCTCCCTCACCCCCGAGAAGATCGACCGCGTACTGCGCCCGAAGGCGGACGCCGCCTGGCACCTGCACCAGGCGACCCAGCATCTGGACCTGGCCGCGTTCGTGCTCTACTCCTCCTCGGCCGCCACCCTCGACAGCGCCGGGCAGGGCAATTACTCCGCCGCCAACGCCTTCCTGGACGCCCTGGCCGTCCACCGCCAGAGCGCCGGTCTGCCCGCGCAATCCCTCGCCTGGGGAATTTGGGCGCCGGAGACGGGTGGCATGACCCGCCGGCTGAGCGGGATCGATCTGGAACGGCTGGCTCGCTCGGGGTTCAGCGCGATGGGCGCCGACGAGGGCATGCAACTGCTGGACGCCGCTCTCACCAGGTCGGAAGGCTTCCTCGTACCGCTGCCCATGGACACCCGCTCGCTCGCCGCACGCGAGGACGGCATCCCCGCCGTCCTGCGCGGACTGGTCCGACCTCCCGCGCGCCGCACCGCGCAGAGCGCACCGGCCGCGGACGACGGCGAGTCGGCGCTGCAGCGGCGCCTGGCCGGGCTGTCTCCGGCCGAGCAGGAGCACGTTCTGGTGTCGCTGGTCCGTACGGAGGCCGCCGGCGTGCTGGGGCACGCGTCCGAGGAACAGGTGGGCCCGGACAGGAGCTTCAACGAACTCGGGTTCGACTCCCTGACGTCGGTGGAGCTTCGCAACCGGCTGAGCCGGGCCACCGGGCTCCGGCTGCCGGCCACGCTGATCTTCGACTACCCCACCGCGGTCGCCATCGCCGAGTTCCTGGGGAGCCAGGTCCTGCCGCAGAAGGAGCCGGTCGAGTCGCAGGTGCTGCACAGCCTGGACGAGCTGGGCCGGCTGCTGGGCAAGATCCCCACCGACGTCGAGGCGCGGTCCGAGATCACGGTTCGCCTCCAGAAGCTCGTGGACGAGTGGCGTGGCGGCCCGTCGGGTGCGAACGAGGAGAAGGACGTGCGTACGGCGAGTGCGGACGAGCTCTTCTCGCTGATCGACAAGGGCCTCTGAGATCCCGACCCGGTTGTCCGACAGGTAACGCCAACTCGAAGACCCCTTAGGAAGGTGGGACGTCATGGCTGACGAAGAGAAGCTCCTCGCGTACCTGCGGCGGGTGACCGAAGACCTCCAGCAGGCCAACCGACGTCTGCGTGACGTCGAGGCCAAGGAGCGCGAGCCGATCGCGATCGTGGGCATGGCGTGCCGCTACCCCGGTGGGGTGAACTCGCCCGAAGACCTGTGGAACCTGGTGCTGGACCGCGAGCAGGGGATCGTACCGTTCCCGAAGGACCGGGGCTGGGACCTGGAAGCGCTCTACGACCCCGACCCGGACAGCAGTGGCACGACCTACGCCCGTGCGGGCGGCTTCCTCGAAGGGGCGGACGAGTTCGACCCGGCGTTCTTCGGGATCAGCCCGCGCGAGGCCGTGGCGATGGACCCGCAGCAGCGACTGATGCTGGAGGTCGCGTGGGAGGTCCTGGAGCGGGCCGGGATCCATCCGGCTTCGTTGCGAGGCACTGCCGCGGGCGTCTTCATCGGCGCCTTCGCCAACGACTACGAAGTGGGACGAGGCCCCCTGCCCGAGGGCAGCGAAGGCTACCTGGGCACGGGCAACTCCAGCTCCGTCATCTCCGGCCGGGTCGCCTACACGCTCGGGCTGGAGGGCCCGGCGGTGACGGTGGACACCGCCTGCTCCTCCTCGCTCGTCGCCATCCACATGGCCTGCCAGTCGCTGCGCGCGGGGGAGAGCACGCTCGCGCTCGCGGGCGGCGTGACGGTCATGGCCACCCCGGAACTCCTCGTGGACTTCAGCCACCAGCGGGGCCTGGCGCGAGATGACCGCTGCAAGGCGTTCTCCGACGAGGCCGACGGCACCGTCCTGTCCGAGGGCGTCGGGGTGCTGGTGCTGGAGCGGTTGTCGGACGCGGTGGCGCGTGGTCGTCGGGTACTGGGGATCATCCGGGGGTCGGCGGTCAACCAGGACGGTGCGAGCAACGGGTTGACGGCGCCGAACGGTCCTTCGCAGGAGCGGGTGATCCGTCAGGCGCTGGCGAACGCCGGGGTGTCGGTTTCGGAAGTGGACGTGGTCGAGGCCCATGGCACCGGGACGGCGCTGGGCGACCCTATTGAGGCTCAGGCGTTGCTGGCCACGTACGGGCGGGATCGGGATGCGGCCGAGCCGTTGTGGCTGGGGTCGCTGAAGTCGAACATCGGTCATACGCAGGCCGCCGCCGGGGTGGCCGGTGTGATCAAGATGGTGATGGCCGCTCGTGAGGGTGTGCTTCCGCAGAGTCTGTATGTGTCGGCGCCCACGACTCATGTCGATTGGGAGCGGGGCCGGGTGCGTCTGTTGGAGCAGGCGCGGGAGTGGCCGCAGCCGGAGGAGCGTCCGCGGCGGGCGGGGGTGTCGTCGTTCGGGGTGAGCGGGACGAACGCGCACGTGATCGTGGAACAGGCCCTCGACCTGCAGTCGCTGCTCGTTGCCGCCGATGAGGGCGGCCTGAGCGGGGATGCCGCGCACCAGGACGCGCCGCAGGGTGACCTGCGAGGCGATGACTCGGACACGTCTGCAGGCGTGCCGGTGGTGTCGGGTGTGGTGCCGTGGGTGGTGTCGGGGCGTGGCGAGGAGGCGTTGCGGTCGCAGGCGGACCGGTTGGCCGATCGGGTGGCGGGTTCGCCTGGGGTGTCGGTTGCGGGTGTGGGGTTGTCGTTGGTGGGTTCGCGTGCGGTGTTCGAGGACCGTGCGGTGGTGGTGGGTGCGGGTCGCGAGGAGTTGTTGTCCGGGCTGCGGGTGCTGGCGGCGGGTGAGTCTGACGCGCGGGTGGTGACGGGTTCGGCGTCGGGTCGGCGGGATGCGGTGCTGGTGTTCCCGGGTCAGGGGGCGCAGTGGGCGGGGATGGGCGTGGAGCTCGCGCAGGCTTCACCGGTGTTCGCGGCGCGGTTGGAAGAGTGTTTCGCGGAGATTCGCCGGTGGGTGGATTGGGACCCGGCGCAGGTGCTCGCCGACGCCGAGGGGAGCGGGCTGGACTCGATCGAGAGACTGCAGCCGGTCGCCTTCGCGGTCGGGGTCGCGCTGGCCGCGCTGTGGGAGTCCGTCGGCGTCCGCCTCTCCGCGGTGGTGGGGCATTCGCAGGGTGAGGTGGCGGCCGCCTGTGTGGCCGGGGTGCTGTCACTGGCTGATGCGGTGCGGGTGGTGGTGTTGCGCAGTCGATTGTTCGCGGCCGAGTTGTGGGGGCGTGGCGCGATCGCGGCTGTGGGTCTGCCGGCCGAGGTGGTCCGGGAGCGGCTGGGTGCGGGGTTGGAGGTGAGTGCGGACAACGGGCCGGCCTCGTGTGCGGTGGCTGGTCCGGTTCTGGCGTTGGAGGGGCTGGTTGAGCGGTTGCGTGGTGAGGGGGTGCGGGCGCGGGTGATCGCGACCACGGTGGCCTCGCATTCGGTCATGGTGGAGCCGCTGCGTGAGCGGTTGCTGGACATGCTGGGTTCGGTCAGGCCCGAGGCGGGCCGGGTGCCGTTCTATTCGACGGTGACCGGCGGGGTGCTGGCGGGTTCGGAGCTGGGGGCGGAGTATTGGTTCGCCAACGCCCGCCGTCCGGTGGACTTCCAGGGTGCGGTGCGGGCGTTGCTGGCTGATGGGCGTTCGGCGTTCATCGAGGCGAGTCCGCATCCGGTGCTGGCGATGGCGGTGCAGGACATTCTGGATGCCACCGGTATGCCTGGGGTGGCGGTCGGGTCGTTGCGCCGGGGTGAGGGTGGCGCGGATCGGTTCGTGCGTTCGGTGGGTGAGGCGTTCGTCGCGGGTGTCGGGGTGGACTGGCAGGCGTTTCTGCCTGCCAGTGACAAGAGCGCGTTGGTCGAGCTGCCCACCTACGCCTTCCAGCATCGGCGTTATTGGCTGGAAGGCGCCCCGGTGGGGGTGTCGGACGCGGGTGGGCTGGGCCAGACGCGGGTGGATCACCCGCTGCTCGGCGCTGCCGTCGAGCTGCCGGATGACGGTGGCGTGGTGGTGACCGGCCGGATCTCCACCGCCACCCACCCCTGGCTGGCCGACCACGCGGTGGGGCAGACGGTGGTGTTCCCCGGCACCGGCTTCGTGGAACTGGTCGTGCGCGCGGGTGACGAGGTCGGCAGCCCGGTGCTGGAAGAGCTGACCCTGGAAGCGCCGCTGGTGATCGAAGGCGAGGAGTCGGTCCAGCTGCAGGTGGCGGTGACCGCCCCGGGTGAGGACGCACGGTGCGACGTTTCCGTGTACGCCCGCACCGGCCGGCGACCCTGGACCCGCCACGCCACCGGCACCCTCACCCAGGCGACCGTCAGCGCAAGCTCGTCCGATGGGCAGTGGCCGCCTGCGGGAGCGCGCCCGGTCGAGGTGTCCGGGCACTACGAGAGGCTGACCGAGGCCGGGTATGGCTACGGCCCGGCCTTCCAGGGGCTCAAGCGGGCCTGGATCCGCGACGATGAGGTGTTCGCCGAGGTCGAACTCGACGAGCGGGAAGCCGCCGAAGCCGACCAGTACGGCATCCACCCCGCTCTCCTCGACGCCGCACTGCACGCCACCGGCCTCGCCGACAACGGCGAGCAGGGTAAGGGGACGGAGCTGCCGTTCGCCTGGAGCGGCGTGGAGCTCCTGGCCTCCGGCGCCCGACGCGTGCGGGTCCGCGTCACTCCGGCAGAGGGTGGCGCCTGGAGCATCCGGCTCGCCGATGGTACTGGTGCTCCGGTCGCGGCTGTCGCGAGTCTGATCACGCGCCCGCTGCCCGCCGGCGGGCTGTCGTCACGCACACAGCCCGGGCACGAGGCGCTCCACCGGCTGGAATGGGTGATTCCCCGCAGCTGGAACCCGCCTTCGGCCGAAGGGGCGATAGCTGTTGTGGACGCGGCCGGTGAAGACGGCGGCGTCACCGACGCTCTGCGCCGCAGCGGGCTGAAGGTGCGCGCATACGCCGACCTGCACGCGGCGGCGACCGGCGACGACGACCTCACGACCCTGGTCATCGCGCTTCCTCAGGCGGACGGCCGAGGACCGCTGGAGGAGCTGCGGTCGGAGCTGGACCGGGTCGTAGGCGTGCTGAGCGAGTGGCTGGCCGACGAGCGGTTGGCGGAGACCCGGCTGGTGCTCGTGACCGCCGGTGCGGTGACCACCGGCGCCGAGGCCGGCGGCGCGCTTGCCGGGGCGGCGGTGTCGGGTCTGGTGCGCTCGGCTCAGACGGAGAACCCGGGCCGGATCCTGCTGGTCGATCTCGATGCCGCGGCTGAGTCGCTGACCGCGCTGGGCTCGCTGCTGGCGGTGGAGGACGAGCCGCAGCTGGCGGTACGTGCCGGTCGGGTGCTGGTGCCGAGGCTGGCCCGGGCCGACGCCTCCGGCGATCTCCAGGCGCCCGAGGGCGGGGGCGGGTGGCGGCTGGACAGTCCCGTCAAGGGGTCGATCGACGGCCTGACCCTGATCCCGGCGCCCGAGGCCGACCGCGAGCTGACCACCGGCGAGGTACGGGTGGAGGTGCGAGCAACCGGGCTGAACTTCCGCGACGTGGTCGTGACGCTGGGCATGGTGCCCGAACAGGGCGGGGCGATCGGTGGCGAGTTCGCCGGTGTGGTCGCCGAGGTCGGGCCGGGTGTGGCCGGGCTGCGGGTCGGGGATCGGGTGATGGGGCTGGGCGAGGGGACGTTCGGTCCGCGGGTCGTGGCTGATCGCCGGATGATGGCCGGGATGCCGCGGGGGTGGAGCTTTGCTCGTGCGGCTTCGGTTCCGGGTGCGTTCGCGACCGCGTGGTACGGGTTGGTCGATCTGGCCGGGCTCACCCGGGGCGAGCGGGTGCTGATTCATTCCGGTGCCGGCGGCGTCGGCATGGCCGCCATCCAGATCGCCCACCATCTGGGCGCGGAGGTGTTCGCCACCGCCTCACCGGCAAAGCAGCACCTGTTGCGCGCGCTGGGGGTGGCCGATGACCACATCGCCTCCTCCCGGGATCTCGACTTCGCCGACGCGTTCGCGGCGGTCACCGGTGGGGTCGGGGTGGACGTGGTGTTGAACTCGCTGGCCGGGCCGTTCACCGATGCCTCCCTCGACCTGCTCACCCCCGGTGGCCGGTTCATCGAGATGGGCAAGACCGACCGCCGTGACCCGGCCGACGTCGCCGTTACCCACCCCCAGGTGCGGTATCGAAGCTTCGACCTGATGGACGCCGGGCATGAGCGGATCGGCGGCATGCTGGCCGAGATGCTGGAGCTGTTCATCAGCGGCGGGCTGGCGGCGCTCCCCGTGCGCTGCTGGCCGGTGCAGCAGGCGCGTCAGGCGTTCCGGCACATGGCCCAGGCCCGCCACACCGGCAAGATCGTCCTGACCATGCCGCACTACATGGATCCGGACGGCACGGTGCTGATCACCGGCGGCACCGGCGGACTCGGCGCCATCCTGGCCCGCCACCTGGCCACCGGCCACCAGGTCAAGCACCTGCTGCTGGCCTCACGACGAGGAGAGCAGGCACCCGACGCCGACCAACTGCGCGCCGACCTGGAAGCGGCAGGCACGACGGTCGAGATCGCGGCCTGCGACCTGTCCGACCCCGGGCAGGTCAGCGAGCTGCTGCAGCGTGTCCCCGCCGAGCGTCCGCTCACCGCCGTTTTCCACACCGCCGGAGTGCTCGACGACGGCGTGGTCACCTCCCTCACCCCCGAGAAGATCGACCGCGTACTGCGTCCGAAGGTGGATGCCGCCTGGCACCTGCACCAAGCCACCCGCCACCACGACCTGGCCGCGTTCGTCCTCTACTCCTCCTCAGCAGCCACCCTCGACAGCGCCGGACAAGGCAACTACTCCGCCGCCAACGCCTTCCTCGACGCCCTGGCCACCCACCGCCACACCACCGGCCTGCCCGCACAATCCCTCGCCTGGGGACTCTGGCACCAACCCAGCGGCATGAGCGCCCACCTCACCACCACCGACATCACCCGCATCGAACAAGCCGGCTACCACCGCATCACCACCACCCAAGGCAACCAACTCCTCGACACCGCCCTGACCACACCCCAACCCCACCTCCTCCCCCTCCCCATCAACACCCACACCCTCAGCAACCGCCCCGACGGCGTACCGGCCATCCTCCGCGGGCTCGTCCGCACCCCGGCCCGCCGGACCGCCCACTCCGGCGGGCCCGGCCCGGACGACAGGTCGGGGCTGCAGCGGCGCCTGGCCGGACTGTCCCCGGCCGAGCAGGTCGACGAGCTCACGCTGATGGTGCGCGAGTGCGCGGCGAAGGTGATCGGGTACAGCGAGCCGGAGGCGATCCGGGCGGAGCAGAACTTCCTCGAGGCGGGGTTCGACTCGCTGACCGCAATGGAGCTGCGCAACGTCCTGAGCAAGGCGACGGGGGTGCGGATGCCGGCGACGGCGGTCTTCGACTTCGGCACCGCCGTGGGGCTGGCCCGGTTCCTGGCCGAGGAGATCGCGATCGACGCCGCCGGCGGGACGTCCCCCGCCGGCGCGGCGGAGCAGGACGGGAGCGGGTCGCTCAGCTCGCTGCTGCGCGCGGCGGCTCCTGCCGGGAAGCTGCAGGACGGGCTGGACATGCTGGAGGCCGCGGCGAGGCTCCGGCCGTCGTTCGGGACGCTGGACGAGCTGGACCGCCCGTACCCGCCGCTGATGCTGGCCTCTGGCCCGGGGCTGCCGAAACTGTTCTGCTTCAGCACGCCGATGGCGCTGGGCGGCGCGTCGCAGTTCGCACGGCTGGCCGTGCACTTCCAGGGAGTGCGTGACCTGTACGCGCTCCAGGTGCCGGGCTACGCCCCGGACGACAGCCTTCCGGACAACGTGGACGTCGTGGTGCGCATGTGGGCGGAGTCCATCCGGGAGACGGCCGGCGACGATCCGTTCGTCGTGGTCGGCTACTGCGGCGGGGGCAACTTCGCGCACGCGGCCGTCACGTACCTGGAGCGGATCGGGGTACGCCCGGCGGGGCTCGTCCTGCTGGACACCTTCCTGCCGGACAGCGGCGTCATCGACGAGCTCGGCGGCCAGATGCTGGAGGGGATGTTCGACCGGGCGGAGACGTACGGCCCCTTCAGCGACACGCGGATGACGGCGATGGGGCGGTACTACCGGCTCTTCAGGGAGACGGAGGTGGAGGGGATCGAGACCCCCGTCCTCTTCCTCCGGCCGGACACCCCCCTGCCCTCCGGCCCCGAAGGGGAGAGGTCGCGCGACGGGAACTGGCGGGCCTCCTGGCATCTGCGACACGACCTGTGCGAGGTCCGCGGCGACCACCTCACGATGATGGAGGGCGAGTCGGCGTCCATCGCACAGGCCGTGGAGGGATGGCTGAAGCCGTCCGACGGGCGTTCGCACGGCGCGTGAGCGGCGAACGACGGAGATGGTGAGACCGAGTCGGACAGGGGCGACAAGGTCAGTGATCCTCGGTCAGGGGCGGACCCGAGCGGGGCCACAGCCGAGGGGGAGAGGGGGACCGCCCCGTCTCCCCCTCCAGGAACCGCGCGATGCCGTCGAGGAGACGCTGCAGGCTGAACTCGAAGATCTCCTCCAGGTCCGCGATGACCTCCGGGCTGTTGCGGAGCGCGGCCTGCCGCGGATACCTGTCGGTTCCCAGCTCTTCGAGCACCGCGGGCACCTTCACGGATCGCCACTGGCTCAGCGAGATCCCGCCGCCGCGCCGTTCGGAGGCGATCTCGCTCACCCGGAGCAGGGCGAGCCCTTGGGCGATGCCGCTCACGCCGAGATAGATCCGGTGGGTCGTGACGGGGTCAAGACCCAGGCCGTCGAACGCGCCCAGGCCGCGTTCGAAGCGGGCGAGGAGGCTGGGGACGAGCGGCGGCTGGACCGTCGCGATGACCTCCAGGACCCAGGGGTACGTCGAGTACAGCGCCCACTCCCACCGGGCCGCGGCCTCGAGCTCGGCCCGCCAGCCCCTGGGGCCGCGGGGCTCGGAGTCCCCGCCTTCGCTGAACACGGCCTCGACCATCAGGTCGATCAGCTCGTCCTTCCCGTCGATGTAGTTGTACAGCGACATCACCTTGACCCCGAGCACGTTGGCGACGTGCCGCATGGACATGCTCTCCAGACCGTCGGCGTTGGCGATCCGGATGGCGGTCCACACGATCCGCTCCCGGGACAGACCGGCGTCGGTCCGATGGGGATCCTCACGCGTGACGCGCCCGCTGGGGGCGGGACGCGCCGGAGGGGGAGCCGGAGGCCGGTCGCTCTTCTTCTCCCGCCAGGTTTCCTGGCCGGTTCGCGACTCGAGGCGGGCGCGGTAGGCGCGGGCCTGGCACGAGCGCGAGCAGTAGAGGGGCCTGCGTCCGCGGGAAGGGGCCGTCAGCTCCTTCCCGCACTGTACACACGTCAGCATGGCAGCTTATTTTCGTCACGATCTTTCATTGTGATGAAATTATATCACGCTCTGAATGTGACGAAAAGAAAAGTGGGTGCTTGTGACGAAAATAATCTTCATTCAAGGCCGCCAGTCAGGAGATATCCGCGAGCAGCGGGGATGTAGGGGGAATGTAGGAGAAGCTGTAAACATTTGCTTGACGAGGTTCTTCTGTGTGATGACATATGGTGTACTGTAAGCGTTACGTACACAGTATGAGAGGGGTGTGAATGGCTATCGTTGAAAGCGGCGCCAAAGCAGGGTGGAGACAATGGGCCGGTCTGGCGATCCTCA
Organism: Nonomuraea sp. NPDC050153; assembly: GCF_044460125.1. NCBI lineage: Bacteria > Bacillati > Actinomycetota > Actinomycetes > Streptosporangiales > Streptosporangiaceae > Nonomuraea > Nonomuraea sp. NPDC050153. Next base: position 194,127 of record NZ_JBITJQ010000021.1, on the reverse strand, counting down.
TGCTGCCCGTGCTGCTCATCTCCATCACGGTGACGGTGCTGTTCTTCGCGCTCCCGTCTCTGACCGCCGAGCTGGAACCGAGCGGCACGCAGCAGCTGTGGATCGTTGACATCTATGCCTTCCTGTTGGCCGGGCTTCTCATCCCGATGGGCAATCTGGGCGACCGGATCGGCCGCAGGCGGTTGCTCCTGGTGGGCGCGGTGGTGTTCGGCCTCACGTCGGCCATAGCGGCGTACGCTCCCACCACCGAGTTGCTCATCGTGGCGCGTGGCCTGCAGGGAGCCGCGGCGGCGACGCTGATGCCGCCGACGCTCGCCCTCATCCGGGTCCTGTTCACCGATGCCCGTCAGCTCCAGATGGCCATCGCCATCTGGGCGGCGGTGTTCACTCTCGGCAGCGTGGCCGGGCCGATCGTCGGCGGGTGGCTGCTGGAGATGTACTGGTGGGGGGCGGTCTTCCTGATCAGCGTCCCGATCATGATCCTGTTACTGCTGCTCGGCCCGCTCCTGCCGGAATACCGAGACCCCAACCCCGGCAAGTTCGACATCCTCAGCGCGCTGCTCGTCCTCCTCGCCGCCCTGCCGATGGTCTACGCGGTGAAGCTGATCGCCGAGCAGAACCTGTCCCCGACGATGTGGCTCGCCGCCGCGATCGGGCTGCTGTTCCTGACCTTGTTCCTGCAGCGGCAGCGGAAGCTGTCAGACCCGATGCTCGACCTGGCGCTCTTTCGCCGCCAGGCGTTCACCGTGTCCCTGATCACCGCCACCCTCGCGGTGTTCGCCCTGGTCGGGACGTTCTACTTCATCACCCAATACCTGATGTCGGTGCTCGACATGCGGCCGATCGTGGCCGGCCTGATGACCGTGCCGACGGCCGTCAGCTCGGCGGCGGGCTCGGTGCTCGGGGCGGTGCTCACCAAGTGGATCCGGCCCGGCTACATCATGGGCTCCGGCATGCTCTTCGGGGCCATCGGCTTCCTGCTGATCTCGCAGCTGGGCACGGACGTCAACCTGCCATTGCTGTTCGGCGGGCTGTTCCTGCTGGGCTGGGGGATCGGGTCGGTGCAGGCACTGGCGTCGAGCATGGTGGTCGCCACGGCGCCGCCCGAGAAAGCGGGATCCGCCTCGGGGCTGTTCGAGTCCTCCACCGAGTTCGGGCAGGCACTCGGGGCGGCCATTCTCGGCAGCATCGGGGTGGCCGTCTACCGCAGCACCCTCGCCGGGGATCTGTCGCCCGACGTGCCGCGTGATGCCGCCGCGCTGGCGAACGAGACCATCGGCGGCGCTATCTCGGTCGCCGGCGAGCTCCCGCAGGCGGTGGGCGCGGCCCTGGCCGCCGTGGCGCGCGAGGCGTACGTCGACGGCATGCAGGTCGCCTCGCTCGCGGGCGCGGGCATCATGCTGGTCATGGGGATTCTCGCGTTCATCAACCTCCGGGACGCGGAGAATCCTTCCTGACACTCGGATACATCGGACGAAACGGAATTGGTAAACGGGGGCGCCCGAGTGACCGGAAGACCGGATCAGAAAAAGGGGGGATAGCACCATTGAGTACATGAGAGAATCCGGGCACTCTTCGAAGTATAGACAAGAGTCTTCGCGAGACGAACGCGATTGATCCTCGGTGCGTTCGCGTCGGCAGGCATCGGTGCGCTGCCCTGACCGCGGGCCGCCCTTATTGTCGGAGGGAAGTCGGAGACATGTACGACCAGAGCAGTCATACCTTCTTGAATTTCAAGGGCTATGGCGCGGTACATGAAACCGGCACCCCGGCCGACGACTTCCGGGAGAACGCCCGGGACGACTACCGGACGACCGTCGAGCAGACGGCCGCCTTTCTCGCCGCCAAGGCGGGGATCAACGGTTCGTGCACGGTGCTCGAGGTGGGCGACGACTGCGAGTGCCTGCTCATCTACCTCGCCAAGTGGTTCGGCTGCCGCGGCGAGGGGATCTTCGAGAGCGCGGAGTACGTCAGGTTCGCCCAGGACCTGTGCACGAACCAGATACACCGGATCGACATCGGGTTCCGGCGGGCATCGGTGACGCGGCTCCCGTACGAGCCCGGGAGTTTCACCCATGTCGTCAGTCACGGCGCCCTGCACAAGGTGCCGGACAAACCCCACAGCTATTCGGAGATCCGCCGCGTGCTGCGAAAGGGGGGCGTCCTCGCCTTCAGCGATTTCTACCAGCCCCGGAAATGGATCAGCGCGCGCACCCGCACCGAGGTCTACGACAAGTTCGGCTGGAACGACGGGTACACGCTGCTGAAATACCATTCCGCGCTGGAGGAGGCCGGCTTCGAAATCGATTCGGTCTTCAACGTGACCGGATTCCTCCGCCGGACGTTCGAGGGGAACGCGGAGGCGGCCCGGACGCGCGCCGAGCAGATGACCGACGCCGAGGCCCGGGACAAGATGCTCGCCTTCTCCTCGTCGTGCGAAGAAGTGCAGACCGCGATCGACCATGGAGAGGTCGGCTGGGCGGTCTTCGTTGTCCGCAAGCCGGACGAGCCCGACCCGGAGGCCCCGGATGCCGCGTAGCGCGGGTGGTCAACCGCGTACGGACGCCGAGCCGGGAAGGTGACGAGGATCCTCCGCGACGAGCACACCCCCACTCGTGGTGCTGCCGAGCTCCTTCGACGAGAACAGGCGCGGAAGATCGTTCCGGCCGTTCACGCCGAGCTTGCGGTAGATGCGCGTCAGGTGCTGCTCCACCGTGCTGATGGTGATGTGCGCTCTCGTCGCGATCTCCCGGTTCGTGTAGCCCAGCGCCGCCATGGAGGCGACCCGGTACTCGGCGGGGCTCAGGGCGTTCTGATCGTTGCCCGCGGCGATCGCGCCGAAGTCGCTCTCGAACGCGTGCGCCACCGACCTGCGCAAGGGCTCGGCATGACAGCGCTGACCGACGCGGTCCGCCTGCTGGCCGATGAGCCGGGCCTTGTCGGTCTCGCCCAGGGCGGCGAGGGAGTGACTGAGGCGGGCCAGCGCGTGCGCCAGCTCCATCTTGTGGCCGGATTCCTGGAGCATGTCGACGGCCTTGCGGAGCAGCGGCGGCCGGCGCCCGACCTCCTCGGCGGAGGCGAGCACCATCAGCGCGAACCCCCGGATCCGGAGACTGTGGCCGTGCGGAAGGGCGTGGTGCAGCTCCAGGTACTTCCGGGCGCGGGCGTTGTTCTTCAGCACGACCGACACGCCCGCGGCGCCCAGGCGCCAGGGGATGAGCAGCGGCGTGTCGATCTCCCACGACCGCATCAGCGTCCCGCACTTCAGGATGTCGCTGAGGCCCGCGTGCGCCTGGCCGACCGCGACCCGGTAGTGGCCTCGCGCGAACAGGTAGTGCAGCCCGTACCGGGTCTGGTACACGGCCTCCGGCAGGGGGTGGCGCAGGTACTGCTCGGCCTCCTGGTACTGGCCCATCTCGGTGTGGGCCTCGATGAGGCTGGCCAGCGGCAGCGCCGCGAACACGCCCAGGCTCCTCGGGGGGAGGGTGCGCAGGGAGAGCTCGCCGTACTCGACGGCTTCCATCATCTCGCCCCTGAGCTCGGCGATGTGCGCGCGGAAGGCCGCGAGCACGCTCAGCCACGTGGGCGAGGAGCGCCGCTCGGCCACCGCGCACAGGTTCTCGACGAGCGAGGCCGCCTCCTGCGTGCGGTCCGAATAGATGAAGCAGAACAGGGCCGCCTCGACCAGCTCGATGTTGCAGCCTTCGAGCTGGATCGAGTGCAGGACCTTCTCCGCCGTCTTCAGCGCCGCCTCGGTCTCGCCGTTGTGCAGGTTGGCGGCGAGCGCGGAGATCGTCCGCGCGTACGAGTGGGCCGGATGCCGTTCGCTGCCCTCGCGTAGGGAGGAGGGCTTGTACGTTCCCCGCAACCGGTGCAGGGCCGGGGGGTGCGTGCTGGCCAGCCAGTGGTCGGCCGCGAGCCGCCACGCGGCGGCTTCCGCGCCCTCCTGGCCGTCGCCCTGCTCCGCCTGCTCCAGCAGCGCGAACAGCTCCCCGGCCTCGTCGTACTGGCCGTGCCAGAGCATGCAGGTGAGCAGCCAGTGCACGTCCCTGGTGGGCAGCCGGCCGTCCCGCGCGGCCCGCACGAGCAGGGGGAGGTACATGGTGGCGGTGGAGGGGTTGACCCGCCAGGTGGCCTTGGCCAGCGCCAGGGTGACCTGGACCTGCTCGTCGGGGCCGGAGCACAGGCCCGCCGCGTACCGGAGATACCGTACGGCGAGCTCGTACTCGTCGGTGGCCAGCGCCTGGTCGGCGGCCTCCCGCAGGACGTCCAGGGCCCAGGGCTCGTGCTTCGTGCTGGCGGCGACGAGGTGGTCGGCGATCACGGTGGGCTGTACGCCGGTCGCGTGCAGCAACTGCGCGGCGCGTCCGTAAAGCTCTTTGAGGGTGTCCGGTTCCATGGAGTCGAGGACGGCCTCCCTGGCGGCGGGGTGGCGGAAGCCGTCGATCCCCAGGAGGCCGATCTCCGCCAGCCATTCCAGGGTGCGGACCACGGCCAGCTGCTTGATGTGCAGCATCTCGGCCAGCAGCGGGGGAGAGGCCGACGCGTCCAGCACGGCGGCCGCGCGCAGGACCCGCAGGGGAGTGCTGCCGATGCGGTTCAGCAGCGTGCGGACGGATCCGGAGAAGCCGTCGTCGACCACCAGGCCCTTCGCGTCGCCGTCCGCGTTCTGCCGGTCCTCGATCAGCGAGCGCACGAGGAGGGCGTTTCCGCCGCTGACCTCGTGGATCGCGTCCGCCAGCGGGTCGTCGGGCGCGGTCCCGAGGCGGGCCTGCGCTATCCGGGAAATGGTGCTCGACGAGTAGGGGGCGACCTTGATGCGGCGGCACTGCGCATGGTGCATGAGGTCGCTCTGGATCCTGAGCGGCACCCCGTCGGGGCCTTCGTTCACCGTGAACACCATGAAGACGTTCGCGGAATGGAGCCGGTTTATGAAATGCAGGAGAATGTCCAGCGACACCGAATCCGCGTATTGCACGTCCTCGATCGTTATCAATACCGCGCCGTGCCGCGCGTGGTTCGTGATGATCTCCCACAGGCCGTGCGTGACGCCGATCCAATTGAGGTCCTCCGGCCGGATCCCCCGCGGCCCCGCGTTGAATACGGCCTCCTGCAGCAGCTTCAACGCGGGTGGCATCTCGCCCAGTGCGGCACTCAGGCTCTGCGAAACCTGGTGGATGACGCCCAGTGAGATGTTCTGCTCGTTGCGTAAGCAGATCGCGCTCAGATGCGTGGCGCCCGACTTCACCGCGGAGTCGGCGAAAGCGTGCAGCACCCGGCTCTTGTCGAACCCGGGCGGGCCGGTTATCATCGCAATTCTTCCCCAGCCATGCTCACTCTCCGCAAGCATGGTATTGAGGAGGGTGATTTCTGATTCGCGTTCGGCGAACTGCATCGACTCTCCTTCACCTGTTCGGTCGTAGAGGAAGTTCAATTGGCAAACGGACGGCCTGACCGGGAGCAGTCCAGGGTTCCTCGATTGCCGACTTCGTTACGTTTCAGCCGAGGTTTTCGGCGTGGCGTGGAAGGTGCCCGGCGGTCCGGGGCGGATCCTCTCCTGATCCACCCACCGGGTCCGGGCGATGGACGTCCGCGGTGCGACGTGGTGCTCGCACCCGAGTCCCGCGGTACGGCCGCGGCCCTGCCGAGGCGGGACCGCGGATTCCGGAAAGATCGGCCGGTGCCTGGCACGCGGTCCGCGGCCTGCGGGAAGCGGTCCGCGCGCAGCACAGGGCCGCCACCGCCGGTGGCCGGGCCGAGGCGGTGGTCCTGTCGCTTGGGGGCGGCCACCGGCAGGCGGTCGCCACGGATGAGAACGGAAAGGATTCCCTGCCCCCTTTGAAATCGATGTCCCGTGGCAACGCTACAACCGGATGGCGGAACGCACTCCGGCGGGGTCGCCGTCCGGCAGGGAAAACAGGCACGGTGCCGCGGAGACGGGTTTTGCGCGGTTCACCGCGATTTCATGGTTGCGCTCCGGTGTCGCCGGACTGACAATCCAATAAATGTTGAGTGCGGCGGCGTCTTTTTCGCGCTCGCCCGCGCCCGTGAATTCCTGTACCATGTGCGGCCACGTCTCCATCATGCGTAGTGAGCGGCTTGCGTCGCCGGTGCGCCGGGAAAACACACCGTGCGGCGGGCCTTGCACCCCGACCGAATCGCAAACGGGCGCCAAACCGTCACGGTAATGTTATGCACCGCTCCGAGTCAAGGAAAGGCCGCCTTGACGGCGCAGGTCCGGGCAGGCATCGATCACTGTAGACCGGAATGTCAATAGCCGTAAACGAGGGCCCGCGTGTTTCTTCGCGCGCAACGGTGCTCAACTGGGCCGATGAAGCCCGGCCATTTTCGGGCGGCCGTTTTCTGGAACGTACCAATCGGACGGCGGTAATCCGGCTCCGTCATGCCTCCCACGGCCCGGCCGCGGGTGGAATCCCCGGGGACCCTCGCAGGTTGGAGAGTCCTCCCGCCCCCTCGGTTGTAAACATTGCACAGAATTCCAAGATCATCTATGGCGCGAGTTGGCCGCGCCGATATGATGATCTTGGAGTGCCCGCCGGCCGGCCAGGTCGTGGCACGGACGCGCGCCGTCTCGGCCGAGCCGGACGGCGGACCCCTCATGGGTCTGGGGGGTCTACGCGGCCCGCGACCCCCCGGATAGGGGTGGTGTAGGGGGTCAGCTCTCCGGGGCCCGAGCGTAGTTTCGGAATCGGCCTGGCCGGCTTCCGGTTGCACGCGCATGCGTCCCGGCTGCCGGAGAAATTCCTTTCCCCGGCTTGAGGCGGGAGGCTCATATTGAACGGGTTGAATTCCATGGCGCATTCTCCGCGGCCGCGGCTCATTCACGAACTGCTGGACGACGCGGCGGCGATGAATCCGGACGGAACCGCGGTGCGCGACGCGCGCGGCGGCTGGAGCTACCGGCGGGTCGTCGAGCTCAGTCACGCCTTCGCCGCCTGGCTGGCGGCCACGGGCGTCGAACCGGGTGACCGGATCATCGTGCAGTTGCCCAACCTGCGAGAGATCGTCCCCATCCTCTACGGCGCGTCCCGGCACGGCGTCGTCTTCGTGCCCCTGAACCCCGGGATGAAGGCCTACCACCTGCGGTCGGTGCTGGAGGACTCCGAGCCCAAGCTGGTCATCGGGGCGGGCGAGGCGTTGCGGGAGACGGCCGACGTGCCCGTGTACGCGATCGACGATCTCTGGAAGGAAGCGGAGGCGTTCGCCGGGCGCCCGGTCCCGGGCGGCCCGGCCGAGGTACGGCCGCAGGACGTGGCGGTCCTCATGTACACCTCGGGCAGCACGGCGGCGCCCAAGGCGGTGGTGGGCCCGCAGGCGCAGGTGACGTTCGCGGCGTCGGCCATCAACGCCGTGCTCGGGTACCGCCCCGGGGACGTCGTCTTCTGCCGGTCGCCCATGTCCTTCGACTACGGCCTCTACCAGATCTTCCTCTCCGCTCTCGGCCACGCTGAGCTGGTCATGGCGGGCGAAGGGTCCGACCTGGCGCTGCTGGGCCAACTCCAGGAGTGCGGCGCGACCGTCGTGCCGATGGTCCCCTCGCTCGGCGCCATGCTCACGACCCTGGGCAGGCGGGCCCCCGGCTCCGTGCCCACCATGCGGATGTTCACCAGCACCGGCGCCGCGCTGCCGGCCTCGACCATCGAGGGCCTGCGCGAGTGCTTCCCCGGTGCCCGGGTGGTGCGGATGTACGGGGTCACCGAGTGCAAGCGGGTCAGCATCATGGAGCCGGAGCTGGACCGGGAACGCCCTGACTCGGTCGGCCGCCCCCTGCCCGGCACCCGCGTGCTGATCCTCGGCGACGACGGCTCGCCGCTGCCCGCCGGTGAGACCGGGGAGATCGTGGTTGCCGGGCCCAACGTGATGGCCGGATACTGGCGCGCCCCCGACCTGACCGCCCGCGTCTACCGCCGCGACGAGGCCACCGGCGAGACCCGCCTGCACACCGGCGACTACGGCTTCCTCGACGAGGACGGCTACCTCTACTTCGAGGGCCGGCGCGACGACATGTTCAAGCGCAAGGGCACCCGGATGAGCACCATCGAGATCGAGGCCGCCGCGATGGACATCCCGGGCGTCCGGGCCGCCGCGGTGCTGCCCCCGGGCGAACGGCACGATCTCGCGATCATCGTCGAGGGCGACCTCGCTCCCCACGCCGTCCTGCGCGAGCTGGCGCTCCGTCTGGAGGCCGCGAAGGTGCCCGCGGTCTGCCGCGTCCTGCCCTTCTTCCCGCTCACGCTCAACGGCAAGAACGAGCGCAAGGAGCTCGTACGGTTCCTCGAAGAAGCCCCCTGAGCGCGCGCCCGCGATCCCGGCCACGGTCGGGATCGCGGGCATGTGCGGCCTTGGAAAGGCTTTGCCTCTTCCCGGGAGACGCCGAAGGCGGCTCCGGTTACCGTTGAAAGTGCTTCACGCGCCGTACTGGCCGTTTCCCGGGAGCCCATGTCGACGCTCCGTCAGCCCGCATCAGCTGGGCGCTCATCACATCACGGAGTGATCTGATGCTCGAACGCCTGCTAGTCGCCGCCATCGTCGCGACATCCGTGCTCGTCGGCCCGGTTTCGCTCTCCATTCCATCGACCGCCCAATCGGTCGCCCAATCGGTCGCCCAGTCGACCGCCCAGTCGACCGCCACGGTGGCGCAAGTCCCGGCCGCCATCCCACCCGCCCCGGTCCCGCCGGATGACGACGACGAGTAGGACGTCCGTCGGCCGGTGATCGGATCGGAACCACCCGTCGCCCCGCGAGGCAGCCCCTCGCGGGGCGATTCCGTTCGCGGGCGGGGGATTGCACCGAACGGCCCCAGGAGCCGAGGGGGCCCGCTACGGGACGACGTTGACGAGGACGACGTAGACCGCGGTGCCGATCCCGACGCTCAGGATCGTACGGCGGCCGAGGGCGAGGTGGACGCCCGCGGTGACGGCGACCGCGAGCAGCGCGTACAGCGCCGCGCGCGGCTCGGCGGCGACGGTGCCGTGCAGGGCGGTCACCGCGAGGATCGCGAGGATGCCGACCGGCATCCACGCCGACAACTGCCCCACGATCGCCGAGGTACGCAGCGTGCGCAGCACCGCGAAGGGGACGGCGCGCAGCGCGAGGGTGATGGTGAAGACGATCGCGAGGACGGCGACGAGGTAGGCGGTGCTAGGCATCGGCGGCCTCCGGGGCGGCACTGTGGGCGGCACTGTGGGCGGCTCGGCGGGCGGTGAGCGCGTGCCGGACCAGCAGCAGCACGACGAACAGCAGCAGCGCGGTGAACATGGCCACGCCCGGGGTGAGCACGAGCGCGACGGCCACGCTCGCCCCCGCGAGCAGCACCGAGGGGATCTCGCGGCGCGAGCGGAACGCGTCCAGGGTGAGCACGGTGAACAGGGCGCACAGGGCGAACTCCAGGCCCTTGACCGGCGCGGGCAGCGCCGTGCCGATGGCCACGCCGACCAGCCCGCCGCCGACCCAGTAGGTCTGGCAGGCGATCTGCATCGCCAGCAGCCGGGGCGCCGAGCGCTCCGCGGTGGGCAGCGAGGCGTTGACCGCGTAGGCCTCGTCGATCATCGCGTAGACGGCGTACGCCTTCGCCAGCGGGTTCCTGACCAGGTGGAGCGGGAAGGAGAAGGCGTAGAACACGTGCCGGAAGTTGACCACGAAGACGGTCAGCGCGACGGCGGCGAGCGGCGTGACGGTGGCCATCATGCCCACCAGCAGCAGCTCAAGGGAGCCGGCGAACGCGGCCAACGACAGGGCGGGGGCCAGCCACCACGAAAGCCCGGCCTGGATGACCAGCAGGCCCAGGGCGATCCCCAGCGGGAAGATCCCCAGCCCCGCGGAGAAGGAGTCGCGTACCCCCGCGACGATCTGCTCTTTCCGGGTGGTCGGCGGCGGAGCGGTCATCTGGGGCTGAACTACATCTTGCACCCCTCCATGGTCTCGCAGAACGCGCGACAGGTGGTTGCGAAAATTGCGCACCGAAGGGTCGACAGTGCAATCTTCTCGTATGGATGCGACAGATCGGGCAATCATTGCCGAGTTGGAGCTGGACGGGCGGCTGACGAACGTGGAGCTGGCCCAGCGGGTCGGGCTCACCGCCGGGCCGTGCCTGCGGCGCGTCCAGCGGCTGGAGGCCGAGGGCGTCATCCGCGGTTACCGGGCGGTCATCGATCCCACCGCCGTGGGCCGCTCGTTCGAGGTCCTGGTCGACCTCACCCTCGACGCCCAGGACGCGGAGACCGTCGAGCGCTTCGAGCAGGCCCTGGCGCGGGCCGCGGAGGTCATCGAGCTGAGGCGGCTGTTCGGCAGCCCCGACTACTTCGTCCGCGTGGCCGTCGCCGATCTGGCCGCCTACGAGACCTTCCTCAGCCAGTACGTGATGACCATTCCGCGGATCAGGAACGTCACCTCGCACTTCACGATGAAGACCGTCAAACCGGCCCCGTAGCCGTCAAGGTCGCGGCGGTCAGGCCGCCTGGCCCAGCCGGGCGAACTGCTCGCCGGTCAGCCGGAGACCCGCCGCCGCGACGTTCTCCTCCAGATGGGCCACGGAGGTCGTCCCGGGGATGGGGAGCATGGTCGGCGAGCGGTGCAGCAGCCAGGCCAGGGCGGTCTGGGCGGGGGTCGCCCCGATCTCGGCGGCCACGGTGGCCACGGGGCCGCCGTCCTTCGCGTGGTCGCCGACGGCGATCGGGAAGAACGGGACGAACGCGATGCCGTGCTCGGCGGTGAGGTCCACGACCTCCTCGTGGGTGCGGTCGGTGAGGTTGTAGAGGTTCTGAACGGCGGCGACGGGCGCGATCCCGGCGGAGCTGACCGGCGACGGCTTCGCCGCGCTGGCGCAGGCGGCGCCCGCGCACGTGGAGGAGGTGCGCGGCCGCCTGTTCGACCCGCTCAGCGAGGAGCAGGTGACCCAGCTGCACGACATCCTGCGGGCGCTGTGGAAAGGGCTCGATCCCGAGCTGGGCGGAGGCGGGCCGCATCCCGGAGTCTTCGGCTCCGAGGCGTAGGCCCGCGCGGGATCAACGCGCCATGGGGGCCTGGAGCAGGCGCTCCTCCTCGGCCGTCCGTTCGTCGTACACGGTGCGGGCGTCGGAGATCTCCCGCTGGTGCTCCTCGGTCCAGACGACCAGCGACTTGATCACCTCGTGCAGCGAGAAGCCGAGCGCGGTCAGCTCGTACTCCACCCGCGGCGGCACCACCGGATAGACGGTGCGGTTCACGAGCCCGTCGCGCTCCAGCTGGCGCAGCGTCACGGTGAGCATGCGCTGGCTGACGCCGTCGATGGCGCGGCGCAGCTCGGAGAATCGCATCGTGCGGCGGTCGAGCAGGGCGATGACCAGCAGCGACCATTTGTCGGCGACCCGGTCGAGGATCTTCCGAACGTCGCAGTCAGCGCGGGTGTCCCACTGGACGACCTGGTCGTCCTCGGTTCCCGTGCAGTAACCGAGTGCCTTTGAAGTGCCGTCTTCCATAGCTTCCCCATGGTCACGCAAGATTCCTTTGTTACGAAAAATAACCATAGGAGTCGTTCCTGTGTCCACAACCATGCACTCTTCCCCGCCCTCGTTGCGCATGACGCCCCGGGCCTGGGGGATGCTGTTCGTCCTGTGCGGCGCGATCTTCCTTGAGGGGATCAACGTCGCCATGCTCAACGTGGCCCTGCCCGCCATCCGGGCCGACCTCGGCCTGTCCACGGGTGAGCTGCAGTGGGTGATCAGCGCCTACGTCCTGGGCTACGGCGGATTCATGCTGGTCGGCGGCAGGGCGGCCGACCTGTTCGGCCGCCGCAGGATGTTCCTGGCCTGGCTGGCGGTCTTCCTCGTCGTCTCCGCCCTGGGCGGGCTGGCCGACGAGGGCTGGATGCTCATCGCCGCCCGTTTCGTGGCCGGCGTCGCCGCCGCGGTCATGACCCCGGCCGGGTTGTCCATCATCACCACGAGCTTCGAGGAGGGGCCGCGGCGCAACCAGGCGCTCCTGGTGTACTCCGGCACCGCCGCCGGCGGCTTCTCCCTCGGGCTCGTGCTCGGCGGGCTGCTCGCCGCCGTGGACTGGCGCTGGGTGCTGTTCGCGCCCGCGGTGCTGGCCCTGATCATCCTGGTCCTGGCGGTGCCGCTGATCCCCGCCGGTCCGGTGGAGCGTTCCCAAAGGCGGAGCCTGGACGTCATGGGCGCGGTCACCATCACCGCCGCCATCATGCTGCTGGTGCTCGGCGTCGAGCGCGCCGCCCACGTGGGCGCCGGGTGGACCGCCGGCACGCTCGCCGCCGGGCTGGCCCTGACCGGGCTCTTCCTCGTGATCGAACGCCGGTCCGCCGCACCGCTGGTGCGGCTGGGCATCTTCCGCTCCGCGCCGCTCGTCCGCGCCAACCTCGCGGGGCTGCTGTTCGCCGGCGCGTTCTTCGGCTTCCAGTTCATCGCCGTCCTGTATCTCCAGGAGCTGCGCGGCTGGACCTCGATGCAGACCAGCCTGGCCATGCTCGCGGTCGGCGCGGACGCCATCCTCGCCCCGACCCTGACCCCGCGGCTGGTCAACCGCTTCGGCAACGCGAAGGTCATCCTGGGCGGGCTGCTGTTCGCGGTGCTTTCGTACGTGTTGTTCCTGCCCATCGGCACGGACACCGTCTACCTCGCGATGTTCCCCACCATGATCCTCCTGGGGGTGGCGTTCGCCCTCGCCTACGGCCCGCTCACCATCGTCGCCACCGACGGCGTCGACGAGAGCGAGCAGGGCCTGGCCGGCGGGCTGCTCTACACCTCCTTCCAGTTCGGCGCGGCGCTCGGGCTCGCGGCGAGCACCACGGTGATCGTCGCCGTGTCGGACGCGGGGGACCTGCTCGGCGCGTACCGCACCGCGCTCGCCGTGCCGATCGTCGCCGCCGCCCTGGCCGTCGTGGTCAGCGCCTCCGGCCTGCGGAAGCGGGTCAGGCGTGGCTGACGATCACCTTGCCGAAGCCGCCGCCTGACTCGCAGTAGGCGAAGGCGTCCGGGACCTGGTCGAACGGGAACACCCGGTCGATCACCGGGCGCAGCCGGTGCGCCGTGACGGCCCGGTTCAGCTCCAGGAAGTGGGCCCGGCTGCCGGTGGCGATCCGGCGCAGCACCGAACCGGCCATGAACAGGGTCGCGGGGTCGACGGGTGCGGCCCCCGCGGCGCCGGACAGCCAGTAGCCGACGAAGGCGACCTCGCCACCGGCCGCGGCGGACCGCAGCGACTGCTCAAGCGGCCCCGTCGCGTCGACGACCCGATCGGCTCCCCGGCCGTCGGTCAGCGCGTGCACCTCCTTCCACCAGGCCGGGTGCTCCCGGTAGTCGATCACCTCGTCCGCCCCCAGTGCCTTGAGCCGCTCGGCCTTGGCGGCGCTGGACGTGGTCACGATGACCCGGGCCCCGGCCAGCTTGGCGAAGCGCAGGACGAACAGCGACACTGCGCCCGACCCGAGGGTCAGCACGGTCGTGCCGGCGTGCGGGGCGCCGCCGGAGGTCAGGGAGTTCCACGCGGTCACCGCCGCCAGCGGCAGCGCCGCGGCCTCCTCGAACGACAGGTGCTCGGGGAGGTGCACGACGCCGTCCTCGCTCAGCAGCGCGTACTCGGTCAGCACGCCGTCGATCATGGTGCCGAGCTGCGCGGCGTCCTCGCGCCGGAACGGGCCGTCCAGCCAGCGCGGGAAAACGGTGGCCGCCACCCGGTCACCCGGCTTGACCCGGGTGACGTCCGCGCCGACCGCCACGACCTCGCCCACCCCCTCGCAGCCGGGCACCACGCCGGGGGTGACCGGCAGCGGATAGTCCCCGGACAGCACCCGCAGGTCGCGGAACCCGAGGGAGTTCGCGCGGATCCTGACCACGACCTGCCCGCGCCCGGGTTCGGGCTCGTCGCGGTCGTGGAGCGTCAGCCCGGCGAGACCGCGTCCGGGAACGAGGCGGTAGCTCTTCATCGCATGTCCTTTCCGGTTCACCATCAGTGGGCACGATGGTGCGGAGCGGCCATGGCGCCCGGCAATTCCCCCGAGGGAATCGCCGGGCGGCACGGCAACCGGGTAGAACGGAGCGGTGAGCAGCACCATCAGGGAGAACGGCGTCGGCACGGAGCTGAGACGCTGGCGCGGGGTCCGGCGGGTCAGCCAGCTCGAACTGGCCGTGCTGGCCGGCACGACCCAACGCCATCTGAGCTTCATCGAGAGCGGCCGCTCGCGGCCGGGGCGGGCGATCGTGGTCCGGCTGGCCGAGTCGCTCGGCCTGTCGCTGCGGGAGCGCAACGACCTGCTCACCGCGGCCGGTTACGCGCCGGCGTTCGCCGAATCGGGCCTGGACGAGACGGCGCTGCGGCCGGTCCGCGCCGCCCTCGACCAGATCCTGCACGGGCACCTGCCGTACCCGGCCCTCGTCATCGCGCCGTACGGGCGGGTGGTGGCGGCGAACGACGCCGTCGAGGTGTTCACCGAGGGCGCGGCGCCCGAGCTGCTCGAACCGCCGGTCAACATGCTGCGGCTCATGCTCCATCCGCACGGGATGGCCCCCAGGGTGCGCAATCTGGGCGAATGGGGGCGGCACATCATCGAGAACCTTCGCGCCCGAGCACGCCGGAGCCCGGACCCGCGCCTTGACGACTTCGCCTCCGAGCTGGCCGGGTACGTCCCGCAGACGCCGGTCGGGCCCGAGCATCTCGGCTTCTCCGTGCCGATGCGGCTGGCCTCGGCGGACGGGGAGCTGCGCCTCATCACCACGCTGACCTCGTTCGCGACGGCGACGGACGTCACGCTCGCCGAGCTGCATCTGGAGGCGTTCCTGCCCGCCGACCAGAGCGCGGCCGAGCTGCTCCGGCTGCGGGCCGAGCGCCACCGGACGGGCGGCTGAGCCGCCGCCCGCCCGGTTCCGGGGTCAGCCCACCGAGAGGCGGTCGACGTTCGGGCCTCCGTTCGCCGTGGTGGCCGTGGCCCTGATCCTGTTCACCCCCTGGACGAGGTCGGCGGTCAGGGTGACGGTCTGCCAGGTGGTCCACGCGCCGGTGCCGTTGAAGTCGCGGGTGACCGGGGCGCCGTTCACCGCGACGGCCATCGGCCGGTTCACCGTGGTGCCGTTGGCGAAGCGGAACTCCAGCGTGACCGGCCCGGCGGTGGCGGCGTTCACCGTCCACTCCACGTAGCTGCCCGTCACGTTGTCGTAGTTCACGAACCCCGTGCCGGTGTAGCCCGCGTGGTTGGACTCCACCACGCCCTGCGAGATCGTCGCGTTCTCCGCCTGGTGGACAACGGGGGCGCTGCCGGTGGTCTCGGTGACGGCGTTCGACGGGCCGGAGGCGTTGCCGGCGGCGTCACGGGCCTTGACCGTGAACGTGTACGAGGTGCCGGCCGCCAGGCCGGAGACCGTGGCGGTGGCACCGGTGACCGTCGTTGCCAGGGCGGTGCCGTTGTAGACGTCGTAGCCGGTGACGCCCACGTTGTCGGTGGCGGCGTCCCAGGCCAGCGAGACGCTGGACGAGGTCCTGCCGGTGGTGCGCAGGTTGCCGGGCGCGGTGGGGCTCTCGGTGTCGGGCGGCCCGGTCGGGACGGTGAGCGTCGCGGTGTTCCACCCGGCCACCCTTACGCTCGGCGCCCCGGTCAGGTCGGAGGCCCGGTACGTGGCGGTGAGGGTCCTGGATTCCCCCGGCCAGAGGCTGATCGCGTTGTCGGACCACTGGATGGGCAGCACCGGCTTGCCTGTCGCGTTCACCACGTCGGCGTCCAGCATGAAGGCGGGGATCGCGCCGGTGCCGGTGTTCTTGATCGTCACGGTGACCGTGCCGGGGGAGGGAGTGGAGGCGGTGACGGTGATCGGGGTCTGGGCCAGGTTGTTGAGGCCGGTCAGGTTGGCGTAGCTGGAGGTCGGTACGTAATACCAGTCGTTGTTGTCCCAGTCGATCACGTCGTCCGAGGTGGACAGGGCGTAGACGTTGCGGTCGATCTCCTGGCCGTCGCGCAGCAGCGTCAGCCGTACCAGGTAGGTCGTGGAGAGACCGCTGATGGCCGGTACGGTCACCGCGGTGGCCTTGCCCCCGTCGGCGGGGACGCTGACCGTCGAGGTGTTGGCGTACTTGGCGGAGCCGTCCATGTTGAACACGTCCGTCCTGACGGTCAGCCCCGAGGCGGCGGAGACGCCGGAGTTGACCACGACGACGGACTTGTTGTCGTAGGAGTACTGCACGTGCAGCGGCTTGTTGGCCTCGCGGGCGCCCCAGTAGGAGCCGCCCTGGTCCAGGTAGTAGTCGAAGAGCTGCCAGTGGAGCGAGGACCAGCCGCTGTTGAGCATCCAGTAGATGACGCCCGTGGACGGGTTGCCGGCATCGGTGAAGTTGCGACCGTAGGCCTCGAACTGCGCCCGGACCGCCTCGTACTGGGCGAGCTGCGCCTTCTTCACGTAGTCCGTGAGCCCGGACGGCACGCCGTACCTGCCTCTGAGGGCGTTGTGGTAGATGGTCAGGTTGTTGAAGGTGCTCGACGGGGAGCGGTGATACTGCGTGGCGCTCGGGCTCTGCCAGAGCGAGTCGATCTGCGCGGAGGTCATCATCCGCCTGAGCGAGTCGAGCGTCGGGACGTCGGGGCCCGCGCCGGTCTCGGAGTTGAAGCCGAACGCCCCGCCTTCGCGCTTGTTGTACCAGTAGTTCGGCGGCACCCAGTCGTACGGGCCGGGCATCTTCATGCCCGAGTTGCCCAGTTGCGGGCTGGACTTGTCGGAGGCCACGGGCACGATCGGGAGCTGCCACTCGGCCGCGGTGAGGGCGTCGAGGTAGTTGGTCTCCTTCTGGGCCGGCGGCGGGTTGTCCGAGCCGATGAGGAACGAGATCACGCTGGGGTGGTTGCGTAACCGGGTGGCCTCCGCCTGCATGGACGCCTTGGCGATCGGGTAGTCGGAGCTGCTGAACGAGCCTTCCCACTTGTTGCAGCACTCCCAGCCGGGCAGGGTCAGGATGCCGTACCTGTCGGCCAGGTCGTAGAGCTCGTCGGTGTCCAGGTGGCCTTCGACGCGGATCGTGTTGAGACCGAGGTCCTTCACGTAGCGGATCTTGTCTTCCAGGTAGCCCAGGTTCTTGCGGAGGAAGATGTCGGGGGACCAGCCGCCGCCTCTGATCAGGATCGGCCTGCCGTTGATCTTGTAGTAGCGGCGGCCACTGGCGTTCTTGCCCGACTCCACCTTGCGCACCCCGAAGCGCTGGGTCAGCGTGTCGCTCTCCACGCCGCCGGTCGTCGCCGTGAGGTTCAGGTCGTAGAGCGGCTGGGCGCCCATCGTGTGCGGCCACCACACCTTCGGGCCGGTCAGGGTCTGGTTGAACGTGATCCGCTTGGTCTGGTTCGCGGCCAGGGCGACGTCCTGCGAGAACTCCAGCGAGCCGATCGTCCCCTTGACGGTGGCGTTCACCGCGCTGCCCGCGGCGTTGCGCACGTCGACCTTGATCGTGAGGTCGGCGCGGTCGAGCGCGGGCACCGCCAAATTCGTGATCACGTGCGCGTCGCGCAGCGAGACGTCGGCGCTGCGCCTGATCAGGACGTCGCGGAAGATGCCCATGTTGTCGTCGCGCGGCAGCTGCACCCAGTCGATCCAGCCGATGGTGAGATGGTTGGCGGGGTTGTTCGGGTTGACGCGGAAGGCCACCGAGTTGACGCCCGGGTGCACCAGGGCGGTGACGTCGCGTTCGGTCCTGGTGTAGGCCCCGGCCACCTGGGCGGCGGTGGCGACCTGGGTGCCGTTCACCCACACGTCTGCGCTGGAGATCACGCCGCTGACGTCGAGGAACGTCCGTAAGCCGGACTCGTCGCCGAGGGTGAAGTCGGAGCGGTACCACCATGGCACGTCGAAGTCCGCCGTCGGGATCGACTGCATGTTCGTGGAGTAGAATGGGTCCGGATAGACGTTGTTCTGCAGTAGCCCGGCCAGCACGGTCGAGCGGGGGCCGACCGGGTACCAGCCGGTGGCGGCGTAGCCGGGAGTGGAGATCGTGGCCCCGGAGTCGGACACCTTCGCCGAGGACTGGATCTTGTATCCCGTGAGGGCGGTCGCCGCCGGCACGGCCTGCGCGGGGGCGGACACGCCCAGCGCCACACCTCCGGCGTTCACCAGTAATGCGCAGGCCGACAGCAGGATGAGGATGAGCCGAGAGCGCGCCATGGGTCCCTCTCTAGGCCGATCTATTCGTTAATAAACCTTCTTAACAACTAAATCGGATCTCGTAAATGCCTGGATCGACGCCGGGCCTTGAGGCGCGCCAGTGGGAACCGCTGGGCTAGGAGCCGTCAGGGGAGGGGTGGAGGGGCTGCTCGGTCCAGATGCACTTGCCGGATTCGGTGTAGCGGGTGCCCCAGCGATGGGAGATCGCGGCGACCAGCTGGAGCCCGCGTCCGCCCTCGTCGGTCTCGGCGGCGCGCCGGATGCGGGGCGTGGTGAGGCTGCCGTCGGAGACCTCGCAGGTGAGCACGTCGGTGCGGAGCAGGCGCAGGTGGATGGGGCCCTTGGCGTGCCGGACGACGTTGCCGACCAGCTCGCTGGCCAGCAGTTCGGTGGTCATCGACAGGTCGTCCAGGTGCCAGGCGCGGAGCTGGGCGCGGACGTGTTCGCGGGCCTGGCCGGCGGCCTTGGGGTGCTCGGGCAGCGGCCAGGTGGCCATGTCGTCGCTCGGCAGCGCGTGGGTGCGGACGACCAGCAGGGCGGCGTCGTCGTCGGCGGTTCCCTGCCTGCCGGGCAGCAGGGTGGCGGTGAGGCCGTCGCACAGGGACTCCAGGCACCTGGCGCAGTGCGGCGCCGGCGCGTCCCCGTCCTGGTGCGGGCACGGCGCTCCCGGCGGGATCCCGGGGACCGCGTCGCCCAGCGCCTTGGCGAGATCGGCTATGCCCTGGTCGACGTCGAGGGCGGAGGATTCGACCAGGCCGTCGGTGTACAGCACCAGCAGACTGCCTTCGGGCAGCTCGATCCGTACGGTGTCGAAGGGCGGGGTGGCGGCGCCGAGGGGCGGGTTCGGATCGGCGTCGGGGAAGTGCACGGTGCCGTCGGGGTGGACGACGGCGGGCGGGGGATGGCCGGCGCGGGTGACGACGCAGGAGCGGGTGGTGGCGTCGTAGACCAGGTACAGGCAGGTGGCGTAGAAGTCGTCGCCCAGGTCGCTGACCAGGTCGTTGAGGTGGGAGAGCAGCTCGTCCGGAGGCAGCTCCAGGTCGGCCAGGGTGTGCACCGCGGTGCGCAGGCGGGCCATGGTGGCCGCCTCGGCCACGCCGTGGCCCATGACGTCGCCGATGACGAGGGCGACCCGGTCCGCCGACAGCGGGATGATGTCGTACCAGTCGCCGCCCACCTCCATGTCCTTGCCGGCGGGCAGGTAGCGGGCCGCGGCGGTGACCGCGGGCAGGTCGGGCAGCCCGCGGGGGAGCAACCCGCGCTGCAGTTCCTGGGCGCGCGTGTGCTCCCTGTCGTACAGCCGGGCCCGTTCCATGGCCTGGGCGACCAGCCCGCTGAGGGTCAGGAGCAGGTTGCGCTCCTCGCCGGTGAACTGGCGGGGCTCGGCGAAGGATACGACGCAGCTGCCGACGGGGCGTCCCGAGGCGACCAGCGGGAGGAAGGCCCACGCCTTCTTGCCGCCCGCCGCCGGCAGGTCGGCGGTCGTGGGGTAGCGCTCGATGTACTCCTCGACGGAGTTGATGAACATCGGCGTGCGCTCCCGCAGGGTCTGCGCGATCGGGAGCCCCCCGCCGGCGGGTATCCGCGACACCCGCTCGACGAACTCCTCCGAGTACCCCGTGAACCCGACCGGCCGCAGGTGGTCGCCCTCCAGGAAGGTGACCAGGAGACCGGCGGCGCCGAAGGCCGGCAGGATGTGCTCGGCGGACGCGTCGACGACGTCCCGCACGGTGACCGCCTCGGCCAGCGCCCTGGTCAGCTGCTTGATGCGGGAGGAGCGCTCCACGGCCGCGCGCTCGGTATGGCCCGCCGGCTGCCCGGCGACCGCCTCCAGGTCGTCGTGGGTCTTGGTGATGTCCCACAGCGTGCCGACCATGCGCGCCGGGTCGCCGTTCTCGTCGACCAGCAGCTGGCCGCGGGCCCGTACCCAGGCGGGCGTCCCGTCCATGCGGCACACCCGGTACTCGGTGCTGTGCATCCTGCCCGCGCGGATCGCCTCGTCGATGTCGGCCAGCACCCACGGCAGATCGTCGGGATGGACGAGAGCCGTCCAGGTCTCGATGCGCCCGTCGAAGGTGCCCGGCTCGATCCTGAAGAGGGCGAGCATGGCGTCGTTCCAGATGACGTCCCCGGTCCGGATGTCCCAGTCCCACGTCCCGACGGTCTCCAGGTTCTGCGACAGGTGCGAGCCGGTGGACCGGCTCTGCCCGCCCGCGAGCCCACAGCCGGGTGGGGGCGCGCTGACCTTGCTCAGGCGCTCGCCCGCCCACCTGCCCAGCGTGTCGAGGAAGGCCCGCTGCCCGGGCGACGGCTCGTACGAGGAGGCCGTCACGATCGACAGCGCGCCGATCGGCCCGCCGGGTCCGAGCAGCGGGACGGCCGTCATCACCGCGCCGGCCGGCCAGAACCGGGTTCCGGGCGTGGCGGCGCCCTGCTGAGGTACGGCGTGCGCCATGGACACCCGGACGAACGCGGCGTCCCGGAACGCGCGTGCCGGGGCCAGGGCGTCGTTGCCGTCGACGCGCTCCCACGCGTGGGTGAACACGGGGGGTAGCCCGCTGGTCACGACGAGGCGCAGCCCGCCGCCGTGCCCGGGACTGCCGAGGTGCGCCATGCCGCCCAGCCCCGCGAGCTCGGCCACCGCCTGCTGGATCGCGAACCGCAGGAGCTCGATTCCCCACAGGTCGTCACCGACCTCCGCGAGCAGCCGTCTTCGCTCCTCGGAGACCTGATCCGCCCACGTGGTCCGTGGACCCTGCGCACGCTGTTCGCCCATCCCATCCCCTCGCCACGTCGCCGGGGCCATCGGCATTGATTCGGGGGAAATCTGTTCATATTGGGGTATATGTACCGAGTATAACTACCCAGAGCACACGCCCCTTTGCTCCATTCGCGTGAGCACGGCTCGCCGTGGTGTGCGGGGCGCCCCGCGGCATGCGAGCATCGTCCTGACCGCCGGCACCTTGGGCGCTCAAGACGGGGCACGGCCCCCGGATGATGAGCCGGTCTCTGGAGGGTTGACGGAAGCGTGCTACGAGTCGATTTCGGCGTGCTGGGCGAGATCTGCGCCTGGGCCGGCGGGCAGGCGATCGAGCTGGGTCCGGCCAGGCAGCGAAGCGTGCTGGCGGTGCTGCTGGCGAAGGTCAACCAGCCGGTCTCCCTCGACCAGCTGACCGACTGCGTATGGGGGGAGTCCCCGCCGCAACGGCCCACCGTGACCTTGCAGAGCTACCTGTCCCGGCTGCGTACGTCCCTGCCGGCGGCCTGGGACGGCGGCATCCGCCGCAGCGGCGGCGGCTACCTGCTGCGGGCCGACGAGAGCGCGGTGGACCTGCACCGCTTCCTCGACCTGCGGAACCGGGCCCGCCAGAGCGACGACGCCACCGCGGCGCGCCTGTACGAGCAGGCGCTGGACCTGTGGCGCGGCGAGCCCTTCGCCGACCTGGACACCTCGTGGGCGAGGGAGCAGCGGCACGCCCTGCAGGGCGAGCGGCTGGCCGCGCGCCTGGCCTATCACGACGTACGGCTGCGCCGGGGCGGGCACGCCGAGCTCCTCGGCGCGCTGGAGTCGCTGGCGGCCGAGCACCCGCTGGACGAACGCCTGGCCGCCCAGCTGATCCTCGCCCTCTACCGCAGCGGCCGCCAGGGCGAGGCCTTCCGGCGGTACGAGCGGATCCGCAAGCGGCTGGCCGCCGACCTCGGCGTCGACCCCGGCTCTGACCTGCGGCTCCTGCACCACCAGATGCTCACGGCCGGCGTGGCGCCCGCCTCCGGGGAGACCGCCCCGGCGCCCGCGCCCGCCGCCGCCGTCGTGGTGCCGCGCCAGTTGCCGGCGCCGCCGCCGGTGTTCGTCGGACGCCCGCGCGAGCTGGCCACGCTCGACGCCGCGCTGACCGGCGACGGCACGGACCGAGTGGCGATGATCTCCGCCATCGGCGGGTACGGCGGCATCGGCAAGACCTGGCTGGCCCTGTACTGGGCGCACCGGCACGTGGCCGGCTTCCCGGACGGGCAGATCTACCTGGACCTGCGCGGGTTCGACGCCAGGAACGCGCCGATGCCGGTGGAGACGGCCCTGCGGCTGCTGCTCGGCGCGCTCGGCGCGGCTCCCGCCGCCGTCCCGCAGCGGCAGGAGGAGCAGGCGGCGCTGTACCGCAGCCTGACGGCCGGCAAGCGCCTGCTGATCGTGCTCGACAACGCCCGCGACACCGCCCAGGTCGTCCCCTTGCTGCCGGGCACGCCCTCCTGCACCGTGCTGGTCACCAGCAGGAACCAGCTCCCCGGGCTGATCGCCGGCCACGACGCCCGCCACGTGCCGCTGGACGTGCTCGACGCCGCCGAAGCCCACCGGCTGCTGCGCCACCATCTGGGGTCCGAGCGGGTCGAAGCCGCGCCGGAGGCCGTGGCCGCCCTGGTGGAGCGCTGCGCCGGGCTGCCGCTGGCGCTGAGCATCATCGCGGCCCGCGCCCTGATGAGCCCGCGGCTCCCGCTCGCGTCCCTGGCCGAGGAGCTGCGCGAGGAGTCCACCCGGCTCGACGCGCTGGACGCCGGCGAGCTGTCGGCGGACCTGCGGACCGTGTTCGCCGCCTCGTACCGCGCGCTGGAGCCGGAGGCGGCCCGGCTGTTCCGATTGCTGGCCCTGCACCCGGGGCCGGACATCGCGTCGCCCGCCGCGGCCAGCCTCATGGGCGCGGACGTCCGGCGGCCCATGGCCGGGCTGGTCCGCGCGCACCTGGTCACCGAGCTCGCGCCCGGCCGCTTCGCCCTCCACGACCTGCTGCGCGACTACGCGGCCGAGCAGGCGTACGCCGACGGCGAGGCCGAGCGCGACGCGGCGCTGCGCCGCCTGCTCGACCACTACCTGCACACCGCGCACGCGGCGGCCCTGCTCTTCTATCCGAACCGGCGGGCGATCGAGCTGACCGAACCCCCCGCCCCCGGGGCCGTCCGGGTCGCGCTGCGCGACCATCAGCAGGCGGCCGGCTGGCTCGCCGCCGAGAGCCAGGCGCTGCTGTGGGCGGTCAGGCGGGCCGCCGACGCCGGGCTGACCACGCACGCCTGGCAACTGGCCTGGTCGCTGGCCGACTTCCTCAACCGCCAGGGGCGCTGGCAGGACATCCTCGCCACGCAGCAGGCCGCCCTGGAGGTCGCCAGGGACAAGGGCGATCTCACGGCACAGTGCCGGGCGCTCCAGACCATCGCCCGCACCCATCTGCGGCTCAGCCGGTACGACGACGCCCGCGCCCATCTCGATCTCGCGCTCGACCTGTCCACCAGGCTCGGCGACCCGGCGCTCCAGGCTCGGGCGAACCACAGCCTCACCATGGTCTTCAGCGCGCAGGAGCGCCACGGCGAGGCGCTCGCCCACGCCGAGCGGGCGCTCGAACTGTACCGGGGCCTGGGCGACAAGAGCAGCACGGCCGACATCCTCAACTCCGTCGGCTGGGAGCACGCCGCCCTCGGGCACCACCGCGAGGCCATCGACCACTGCGAGCAGGCCGTCGCCCTGTACGAGTCGCTCGGGGACCCGTACGGCCGGGCGGCCGCCCTGGACAGCCTGGGCTACGCCCACCACCGCTCCGGCGACCACGACCAGGCCGTCCGCCGCTACCGGCAGGCCGTCCGGCTGTTCCGGGAGGCGGGGGACCACATGGAGGAGGTGACGTGCCTCGTCAACCTGGGTGACACCCACCGATCCGCCGGTGACGAGGCGGCGGCCCGGCAGGCGTGGCGGGCCGGGCTGGACGTCCTCGACGAGATCGACCGCCCTGGCGACGACCCGGTGCGGACCAGGCTTCTCACCCGCCTCGGCCTTCCCGGTGACCGCTGACGGCGAAGAAGCGGCGAACCGGGCCGGGGAGTCAGAGGGCGGCGATCATGGCGTCTCACCTTGGGGCCGCGCTCGCCTGGGGCTGGAGCCGGAGGCTGATCTGCGCGCCGTACTCGCGGAAGCCGAGCGCGCGGGCGACGCGCCGCGACGGCTCGGGGCGCGCCCGCCACTGCGGCAGCAGCCCGGTCGCCAGCGCGTCGGCGACCGCCGCCGAGGCCGCCAGGCGGGCCAGCCCCCGGCCGCGGTATCGCGGCGCGGTCAGCACGGACACGTGCGCCGCCGTGTCCAGCCAGGGCCGGAAGCCGGCCGCTGCGATCGCGTCCCCGCCCTCGCGGACGGCGTAGGCGGCCGAGCCGATCTCCTCCAGACCGGACTCCGCCGCCTCCTCCTCCGGCACCGAGGACAGCAGGGCCCGGATCGCCGGGTGATCGACCGGCAGACGTTCGACCCCGGCGGTGACCGGGGCGGCGGCGAGGTGGCCCGGTGTCGTCGGGCCGGGGATGTCCGGGGCCGGGAGGTGGTGCCGGGTGAAGTCCGCGGTGTCGAGGTAGGCCAGTGTGGCCGGGCCGAGGACGTCCAGGGCCGGCAGGTGCGCAGGGAGCCGGGCGAGGTCGGCGGCGCCGAGGCCCAGCAGCGCGCTCCGTACCGGCTCGACCAGGCCGGCGGCGGGCACGGTGGCCAGGATCGCCCCGTCCAGCGCGACGACGCCCGTCCACCCCGGCGGGCACAACGACGACCCGGGCGAGACCACCACGGTCACGTCCCCGCTCGCGGGGAACGCGACGGGGACGCGGGCCAGGCCCGCCCACAGGTCACGTGCCCGGCCCAGCGCACTCTGCGGCATCCACCGATGATCGCGACCCGGGAGCGCCGGGGACAACCGGTTTACTTGCGGGTCGCGGGGCTTGCGGCGCCGCCGAAGAGGGACGCGTGGCCGGCGACGAAGGTCTTGACGCTCGTCGCCGGTCGTCCGGTGATCGTCTCGACGTCGTGGGTGAGGCGGGCGTAGCGGCCCCGCGCGTGCAGCCGGGCCATGGTGGTGATGTGGTCGGCCAGGTGGTCCGGCAGCTTCGCCTTGCGGAGGTCCTTTTCGAGCCACTGTTCCAGCGGCACGTCCGCGTACGTGATGTGCCGTCCCAGGGCCTCGGAATACTCCGCCGCCACGGCGTTCATGTCCTCCGAGCGCGGCCCGGTGAGCTCGTACACCTTCCCGACGTGCGGCGACGGGGCGGCCAGGATGGTCGCGACGACGGCCGCCACGTCGCCCGCCGCGACCGGCGAGGTCCGCGCGCCCCCGAAGGGCAGGCGGATCTCGTCCCGCTCGGCGATGGAGGCGGCGGCGAAGAGGGTGAAGAAGGGATGTTCGAGGAACACCGTGGGCCGGACGACGACCAGCGGCAGCCCCGACCACGTGAGCGCCTGCTCGGCGAGCCAGTGCAGCCGCTGCTGGCGCGACTCCTCCGTGCTCGTGGTGGTCATCCCGGAGACGGTCATCTGCGAGAGGTTGACGAACGCCCCGATGCCCGCGGTCTGGCGGGCCACGGTCGCCATGGTGACGGCGGCCTCCAGGTACGACGGCGAGACGCTCATGTTGAAGAACACCCGGCCCACCCCGTGCACGGCGGGCACGACGTCGGCGGCGCGCGACAGGTCGGCGACGACGACCTCGGCGCCCGTGGCCCGCAGCGCCTCGGCGCGCTCGTCCTCGCGACGGACCAGCGCGCGGACCGGGAGCCCCTGACGCCGCAGCGTCTCCACGACGGTCCTGCCGACCGCTCCGACGCTGCCGGCCGCGCCCGTGACGAGAATCGGTCTGTCCTGGGCCATCGGTCACCTCCCGGACCCCACCCCAGCAGACTCGTGACGGTTCCTCCACCGGGACGCCCGGCGGATGGCGATGTCGTTAATCCGGGACCATCAAGATTTCGCCGGCGGCCGCCGCTGATCTCGGGGCTCAGGCGGGATCGACGTCGGCGATCGCGACGGAGAAGACGACCCGTTCCTCCTCGCCTTCGGTGAGCCCCCACAGCTCGCCGGTGGCGTACCACTGCGACAGGTCCTCCGGCCGGTACGCCCAGCTCGTGTGGGCGCTGATCGTCCGGGGCGAGGCGCCGAGGTTCACGGTGGCGAAGCGTCTCCTGGGGTCGGGGCCGGGGTGCGCGCCGGCCGCCATGTTGAGGTAGAGGAGGTCGCCGTCGGCCTGGACGCCCTGCACGTCGCTGATGGCGTCGGCGGGGTCGGCCGGGACGGTGGACACCCAGGCCTGCGCGGGCGCGTTGACGAGCCGGTAGTCGCCGTCCGGGGGTGGCTGGAAGCGGTAGCGGACCAGTTTGGTGCCGGCCGGAGAACCCGACGAGCCGCTGGAGGCCTTGTAGGTGCCGGCGATCAGGGTGGCGCCCCCGGCGCTGTGGCGGTCCAGGGAGACGTAGTCCAGGCGGATCGGGGTGATGTAGTGGCGCACCTCGGGGATGACGTAGCGGTAGTCGCCGCCGCTGCCGTCCCGCTTGCGGTAGATCTTGCGCGTGTCGAACACCCGGATGGTGTTGTACGCGGAGTCGGGGCCGGCGTAGCCGTTCCAGTTGGTGCTGGAGGTCATGAACAGGTAGGGCCCGTACCAGGCCAGGCCGCCGCCGTGCCCGTAGATCCGGCGCAGCTTCCCCTGCCCGTCGACCCACACGGGCAGGACGTTGCGGTAGCGGCGGTCGTCGAGGTCGACCACCGACAGGTTCACGGAGTTGGTGCGGTAGTCGGGGTTGTCCGGGTCGGGGGAGTTCAGCCAGACCCAGCTGGTGATGAGGGCCCGGTGGTCACCGCCGATCGGGGTGCCGTCGAGCTGGGCCTCACCCGAGGTGGCCATCCCCTGCGGCACCCAGGGAGAGTGCGGGAGGTCCTGTTTGTCGCCCTGGGCGGTGGCGTTCCAGCAGAACCAGGAGCGGACCGGCACCCGCGGCAGGTAGGCCGCCCGGGCGGCGCAGCCGGGGTCCTCGTTGCCGGGCAGCGCGACGCGGTCGGTCCCGCTGAGCGCCCCGCCGATGCCCACCTGCTCGTACTCCGCCGTCAGCGGCACGGTGTACGGGTCCGATCCGGCGCGCAGGTCGAGGCCCGTCAGGCTCAAGGGTTGGAGCGGCGCCGGGGTCGTGGCCAGGGCCGAAGCCGCGGCGGGCGACAGCGCGGGCGCGGCCAGGACGCACGCGGCACCGATCCGTAAGAGCCAGGTCAAGGGGGTGGTCATCCAGGCATTGGCCACTGAGGTTCTCCTCGTTCGACGCCCGTGCTTCGAACGTAGTGTGATCACTTCCGGGGCCGCAGACAAGATCACATTTTCACGTGAACAGCTGGCCGCCGTTGACGTCGATGGTGGCGCCGGTGACGGCCTTGGCGTGATCGGAGGCGAGGTAGACGACGGCGCGGGCCACGTCCTCCTCCGTGGCGATGCGGCGCAGTGCCATCGCCGAGACGTCGCGGGCGAGGATCTCCTCGAACCTCACGCCTTCCGCCGCGGCCCGCGCGCGCATCCAGTCGTCGAGCACGTCACTGGCGATCCAGCCGGGGGCGACGCAGTTCACCCGCACCCCGTACGGGCCGAGTTCGCCGGCGAGGCAGTGGGACAGCAGGTGCGCGGCGGCCTTGCCCGCGGCGTAGTCGCTGCGTCCCGCGTAGCCCTCGCGGGAGGACATGGAGGTGATGTTGACGATGGAGCCGGAGCGCCGCGCCACCATGTGCGGCGCGATGAACCGGCAGGCCAGCAGGGTGCCGTAGCCGCCGGTCTCGACGGCCGCGCGCCAGGCTTCGAGGTCGCCGGCGGACATGTCGAGCACGTTCCTGCGGTGCGACCCGGGGAAGGCGGCGTTGACCAGCACGTCCACCCGGCCGAACCGGTCGATCACGGTGTCGGCGAGCCGCCGTACGTCCTCCACCCTGGTCACGTCGGCGGGCACGGCCAGGGCGCCCGGCACCTCGGCGGCGGTCCGCTCGACCGTGGCCGCGGTGCGGGCGGCAACGGCGACCCTGGCGCCCTCCTCGCTCAGGAGACGCGCCAGGGTGCGCCCCAGCCCGGGGCCCGCCCCGGTGATGACCGCGACCTTGCCTGCGAGCAGCACGCATCGACTGTACCAAGCGTTTGCTTTGGAATGTGACGCGTCGGGGAGCTGCGGTTCGTCCCCGGCCGGCTAGGAAGCGGGCACGAGCCGGATCGTCGCGGCGCGCGCCTCGGGGTTGACGACGCCGCCGACGATGTTCGCGCCGTAACGGCGGTACTTGGCGCGGTAGGCCGCGTCGATCTCCTCGTCGAGCGCGCGGCCGGCGTCGGCGAAGGTGACGTCCTTGTCGACGCCGCCCGCCGTGATGCGGCCTTCGCCGCAGGTCAGGGTGCCGCGGTACCAGGCGCCGGCCCGGCCGTGCATGGAGCGGACGTACAGGCCGTCGCCGTGGCGGACGACCCACATCGTCACCGGGGCGCGCAGCGTGCCGTCCTTCCGCCGGGACGCCAGGTCCAGCTCCTCCGCGTTCCCGATCGAGGTGAGCTCCTCGCTCGTCCACTCGGTCATGGGTGTATCTCCTTCAGGGTGGTGATCGCCGTCATGGAGTTGGGCCAGCCGGCGTAGAACGCCAGGTGGGTGATCGCCTCGACGAGCTCGTCCGTGGTCAGGCCGTTGTCCAGGCCCCGGCGCAGATGGGATTCGAGCTGGCCGGTGCGGTACAGCGCCACCAGCGCGGATATCGTGATCAGGCTGCGGTCGCGGGGCGACAGACCGGGACGTTCCCAGACGTCGCCGAACAACACCTCGTCGGTCAGCTCCACCAGCTTCGGCGCGAAGTCGCCGATCAGCCTCTGTGCGGGCGTGGGCTCAGCGGGCATCATGTCCTCCTCGGGGTCAGGGTTGGATGAGTGGCGTTCGGGGGTGTGACAGGGCCACCCGCGCGCCCGCCGTTCAGCCGGCGGAGAGCTTCGCGGCGTGCTCGGACCCGAGCAGGTCCAGCAGGACGACCGCGTCGTGCCCGGGGGTGCCGGGCTCGGCGTGGTAGGTCATCAGCCGGTGGCCGGGGGTGCCCTCCAGCAGCATGGACTGGTAGCCGAGGGTGACGTCGCCGACCTCGGGGTGGTGGAAGGTCGTGCTCCCCTGTACGTGGCCGCGCACGTCGTAGCGCTCCCACAGCCGGGCGAACTCCGGGCTCTTGAGCAGGAGCTCCCCGGCGAGGTCGGTGAGGTCGGGAGCGTCCGGGTCGGTGCCGGCCAGGGCGCGCAGGAAACGCCCCAGCTCGCTGCCGCCACCGCCGTCCTGCCGCTCACGTGCCATACCTTCCAGTCTGCCGGGCAGTGACCTGCGTGGGAGCTGTGGTGGGGGGGCCCTGTCACACCCCCGAACAGCCCGCCCTGCCAGTACGCGCCCTCCGCGCGCAGGATGGACGGTCTTGGAGAAGACCCGCGAGGAAAAGAGACAGCGAATGGAGTACACCCGTCTGGGGTCGTCGGGCCTGAAGGTCAGCCGGATCGCGCTGGGCTGCATGAGCTTCGGGGTGTCCGCGGAGTGGACGCCGTGGGCGCTCGACGACGAGGGGGCAGAGCCGATCTTCCGGCAGGCGGTCGAGCTCGGCGTCACCTTCTGGGACACGGCCAACGTCTACGGGGTGGGCACGTCGGAGGAGATCGTCGGCCGCGCGCTGAAGAAGTACACGCGCCGCGACGACATCGTCCTGGCGACCAAGGTGTTCTTCCCGATCCACCAGGGCCCCGGCGGCGCCGGGCTGTCCCGCAAGGCGATCATGGAGCAGATCGACGCCTCCCTGCGCCGCCTCGGCACCGACTACGTCGATCTCTACCAGATCCA
The DNA here is from genome assembly GCF_044460125.1 of Nonomuraea sp. NPDC050153. NCBI lineage: Bacteria > Bacillati > Actinomycetota > Actinomycetes > Streptosporangiales > Streptosporangiaceae > Nonomuraea > Nonomuraea sp. NPDC050153. The sequence continues at coordinate 164,326 of NZ_JBITJQ010000021.1, read as the reverse complement.
CCGGTTCGACCCTGAGACGCCGGTGGAGGAGACGATGGAGGCCCTGCACGACGTCGTCAAGGCCGGCAAGGCCCGTTACCTCGGCGCGTCGTCGATGTGGGCCTGGCAGTTCGCCAAGATGCAGCACGTGGCGCGGGCGAACGGGTGGAGCCGGTTCGTCTCCATGCAGGACCAGTACAGCCTGGTCCAGCGTGAGGAGGAGCGGGAGATGTTCGGCCTGCTCGCGGACCAGGGCGTGGGCAGCGTGCCGTGGAGCCCGCTCGCCGCGGGCCTGCTGGCCCGCCCGTGGGGGGAGAAGGGCACCAGCCGCGCCGAGACCAACCCGACGACCGACCGGCAGGGCCGCCCGCTGTTCCTGGACGGCGACAAGGCCGTCGTGGGCGCGGTCCAGCGGATCGCCGAGGCGCGTGGCGTCTCGATGGCGCAGGTGGCCATGGCCTGGGTGCTGAAGAACCCGGTCGTCAGCGCCCCCATCGTGGGCGCCACGAAGCCGCGCCACCTGGCCGACGCGGTCGCCGCGCTGGACGTCAAGCTCACCGAGGACGAGATCACGTCGCTGGAAGAGCACTACACCCCCCGCCAGCCCACGTACTTCTGAGCGTGGGCCCGGGGCGAGCCCGTGCGGGCTCGCCCCGCGTCAGCCCCGGGTGGCGGCGACGCTGAGCTCGCCGACCGCGGCGGCGACCCGGTCCACTTCCTCCTCGGTGTTGTAGTAGTGCGGTGACAGGCGAAGGGCCCACTCGACGCCCTTGTCGCCGAAGTCGTACTGGGCGAACTCGCGGAAGCTGAGGGCGGAGTTGATCCCCTTCGCGTCCATGGCCTCCTTGAAGGGCTGCGGCCGCCAGCCTTCGATCTCGAAGGTGACCAGGGCCGCCGGCCGCGTGCCGCGATCGAGGAGCCGGACGCCGGGGATGCCGGCCAGCAGGTCACGCAGCCGGGACGCGAGCGCGGGAGTGCGCTCGGCGATGCGGCGCACGCCGACCTGGAGGGCGTACCTGGTGGCCACCGCGCTGCCGATCACGGCCGCGTAGGGGAACTCCCAGTCCTCGAAGCGGGCGGCGGTCTCGACCGGGCGGTAGCGCCGCGGCCCGACCCAGCGGGCGCCGTACATGTCGATGAACAGCGGCTCGTAGCCGGCGCGCAGGACCCGGTCGGAGACGTACAGGAAGCCCGAGCCGCGCGGCCCGCGCAGGAATTTGCGGCACGTGGCGGTGAGCAGGTCGCAGCCGATCTCGTCGACGTCGATCTCGTACTGGCCGACCGTCTGGCAGGCGTCCACGAGATACAGCAGCTCCAGCTCGCGGCAGTGGCGGCCGATCTCGGCCACCGGCTGGACCAGGCCGGAGTTGGTGGGGACGTGCGTCACGGCGACGAGCCGGGGGCGCCGCGAGCGCATGAGCTCCGCCATCGCCTCGACGTCGACCCCGCTCCCGTCCGCATGGTCCGGAGCGTGCACGATCTCGACCCCGAACCTCTTGCGCAGGGACAGGAAGGCGATCTGGTTGGAGATGAAGTCGTTGCGCGTGGTGAGGATGACGTCCCCGCGCTCGAACGGGATGGCCGACAGCGCCCTGGTGTAGGCGTCGGTCGCGCTCCCGGCGAAGGCGATGTTCTCGGGGGAGCAGTTGACGAGCCCGGCCGTCGCGGCGTAGAAGTCGCGGATCTCCGCCTGCCGCGCCGCCGCCGCTTCGTATCCGCCGATGGCCGCTTCGAGGCGCAGGTGGTCGAGCATCGCGTCGAGCACCGGCCTGGCCAGCAGGCCGCAGCCGGCGTTGTTGAAGTGGATCACCGACGCGCAGCCGGGGGTGTCGCCGCGCAGGGTCTGAAGCGTTTCCTCGGTGAAGGCGAAAGCGTTACTCTTGACTCTCATGTCCGAGAGTAACATTACTCAGGCTCTCGTCACGAGCCTGCGGGCGGAGATCGCCGGGCTGGCCGTCGGCGACCGGCTGCCCAGCGCCCGCGACCTGGTGCGCCGCCACGGGGTGAGCCCCGTGACAGTGACGCGGGCCTTCGCCCTGCTGGCCGCCGAGGGAGCGGTGGTGACCCGCCCGGGCAGCGGCACCTTCGTCGCGGCTCGCCGGAGCTCGCGAGACGGGTCCGCCGACGGCGTGGCGGACACCTCCTGGCAGACGGTGGTGCTCGCGGACCGCACCATGCCCGCGCCGTCGGAGGGAGAGCTGCTCGGCCCGCCGGCCTCCGGCGCCATCACGATGGCCGGCGGCTACCTGCACCGTTCCCTGCAGCCCACGAAGGCGCTGGCCGCCGCTCTGGCACGCGCGGCGCGCCGCCCGGACGCGTGGGACCGCGCGCCGACGGCGGGGCTGGCGCCGTTGCGCGCGATCTTCGCCAGGCAGGCCGGCGGTGACGTCGGCGCCGGCGACGTGCTGATCACCAGCGGCGGGCAGAGCGCTCTTTCCATGGCGTTCCGGGCCATCGCCGCGCCCGGGAGCCCGATCCTGGTCGAATCGCCCACCTATCCGGGCGCGCTGGTCGCCGCCCGCGCGGCGGGGCTGCGCCCCGTGCCCGTCCCCCTGGACGCCGACGGCATCCGGCCCGACCTGCTGGCCGACGCCTTCGCCACGACCGGGGCCCGGCTGCTGTACTGCCAGCCGACCTTCCACAACCCGACCGGCGCCGTGCTGTCGCCCGAGCGTCGCCGGCAGGTCGTCGACGTGGCCCGCGCGGCCGGAGCCTTCCTGGTCGAGGACGACTTCGCGCGCCATCTCGGCCACGGCGCGCCGGTGCCGCGCGCGCTGGTCGCCGACGACCGCGACGGCACCGTGGTCCACGTGACCTCTCTGACCAAGCCCGCCTCGCCCAGCCTGCGCATCGGCGCGGTCGTCGCCCGGGGCCCGGTGATGGAACGGCTGCGCGCGATGCGGCGGGTCGACGACTTCTTCATCGCGCGCCCCCTCCAGGAGGCGGCCGTCGAGCTGCTCAGCGCCCCGGCCTGGGAGCGGCACCTGCGCGCGCTCGCCAACGCGTTGCGCGAGCGCTGCGCCGCGCTGGTCACCGCGCTGGCCCGCGAGGTCCCCGGCTGGCTGCCCGGACAGCTCCCCGCCGGAGGGCTGCACCTGTGGGTGCGGATGAGCGCGGGCCACGACCACGCCGCCGTCGAGGCGGCGCGGGCGCGGGGCGTGGTCATCAGCGCGGGCCGTGAATACTTCGCCGCGGAGGCTCCTGGCGACTACCTCCGGCTGGGTTTCGCGGCCACCGCCGACCTGGGCGAGCTGGCCGAGGGCGCGCGGCGGCTCGGTGCGTAGTCCCGCGTCCCGAGCCGCCGCGGCTGTTCAGAGCGTCAGGGTCCATCCGTTGATGTAGCCCTTGTCGCCGGATGCGACGTCCTCGACGCGGAGTTTCCAGCTGCCGCTGGCCGGTGAGGTGCTGGCGTTGACGTGATAGGTCTCGTTCAGGACGTCGGCGTCGTCCTTCGGTGCCGGGGCCCGTAACGGATAGACCTTGCCGTCCGGGGCGACCAGGTCGAGCTTCAGGTCACCGCGCCAGGTGTGGTTGATCTCGACGTAGACGGTCACGTTGGAGGGGGCCTTGCCGGAGATCCAGCCGACCACGATCTGGGAGTCCGTGCTGCCGGGGTCGGGGATGGGGATGTCGTCCCAGGCGCCGAAGCAGGGCAGCCTGATGGTCCAGCTGTCGATGTAGCCGGTGTCGAGCCATTCGACGTCCTGGGCGCGCAGCTTCCACGTGCCCTTCACCGGGGAGGCGCTGGCGTTGACGGTGTAGGTCTCGTGGATGATGTCGGCGCTGTCGTTGGGGTCCGGCGACCGCAGCGGGTAGACCTTGCCGTCGGGGGCGATCAGGTCGGCCTTCACCTCGCCGCGCCAGGTGTGGTGGATGTCGATGTAGACCTCGATGGAGGCGGGCGCGCTGCCGATGAGGTCGTTCACCACGATCTTCGATTCCACGTAGCCGTGGTCGGGGATGGCGTAGTCGGTCCCGTTGGTGTAGTTGGGCAGCGGCCAGGGGTCGGCGTCGGGGTCCGGGCCGGGATTGGTGCCGCCGAGGACGGCGGTGTCGAGCTGGATGCGGGGGGTGGCGGCGCCGGTGTAGGTGATGGTCTTGCCGGTGGTCTTCAGGGTGGTCACGAGCGTGGAGACGGCGGTGTCGGGCTGGGCCTGGCGCAGCACGGCCAGGGCGCCCGTGACGTGCGGGGCGGCCATCGAGGTGCCGTTCATGGAGGCGTACTTGCCGCCGGGCACGGAGGAGACGATGTCGGTGCCCGGGGCGAACACGTCCAGCAGCGGGCCGCGGTTGCTGAAGGTGGAGGGGGTGTCCTGGTCGGTGGTGCTGCCGACGGCGATGGCCGAGGAGACGCAGGCGGGCGCGCTGATGGCGTCGCCGTAGCCGTTGTTGCCGGCGGCGATGACGGTGGCCACGCCGGCCGCCAGGAGGGCGTCGATGGCGGGTTTGCGGGGGTCGTCGTCGCAGGCGGCGCTGTAGCGGCCGCTGCCGAGGCTGAGGTTGGCGGCCACGATGGGGGTGCCGGCCTCCTGCATCTCCAGGACCTTCTCCAGGCCGGCGATCTGGGCGCTGGTGAAGCTGAGCACGCAGGGGGCCGCGCCGGCGCCGCAGAAGTCCTCGGAGGTGAACTTGCTGAAGACCTGGATGGCGACGAGTTCCGCGGCCGGGGCGACACCGGCGGGCGGGGCTCCGGTGACGCCTTGGCCGTTGCCGGCGGCGATGCCGGCCACGTGGGTGCCGTGGTCGCAGTCGAGGGCGGCGTCGGCGCAGGGTCCGGTGTCGGTGTCGGCGGCGCCGGGTCCCTCCTGCTCGGCGTTGCCGTCGGGGCACAGGCTGGTGGCCGAGTAGTCGGCGTCGATGGGGGAGAAGCAGGCCTCGTCGACGACGCGGCTGCCCAGGAAGGGGTGGTTGACGGCGACGCCGGTGTCCAGGACGGCGACGACGCTGCCGGCCCCGGTCATGCCCGCCGCGCGGGTGCGGTCCCCGCCGATCAGCGGGATGCTCTGGGCCAGCACCGGGGGCACGGGTTTGTCCTCGGTGACGCTGACCACGTTGGGGAGCTTGGACAGCCGGTCCACCGCCGCCGCGTCCACGCGCAGGGTGACCATGGGGAAGCGGGAGGAGGTCTGCAGGACCTGGCCGTTGCTGGCGGCGTCGGGCAGGTCGGTCCGGGACTTGGTGATCACGTTCACCCTGAGCTTGCCGCCGGCGGCAAGCTTGGTGCGCAGCTCGGGCTCCACCGTCGGCGCGGCCGCGGTGGTCTGCTTGTCCGCGTTCGCGGTGGTCGCGGTGGTCTGCTTGTCCAAATTCGCCGTGGCCGCGTGGGCCGGCACGCTCACGAGCGTCGTAGCCGCCAATGCTGCGATGACGCAGGATAAAATCGGTATTTTCATGACATATCGCGCCCTTACGTGAAGAGTTCTATGGTGACGACGCCGACATGAGGGGGCGGCCGGACGGCCATCGATCCCGCCGTCCGGCCCATGGGTCACAGCGTTCGGTTACGTGGCGTTCGCGCCGTTCTTGGGGTTGCCCTTGACGCGGACGGCGGCGTAGTAGACGAGGGCGATCCGCTTGCAGGTCCCGCGTACCAGGATGAAGTAGCCGCCGCACACCTTGTCGCGCAGCGTGATGTAGAACCTGTTGTCCACGTCGGCCTTGCGGCTGCGGTCGAGGTAGTACTTGTACTTCTTGTACGTGTTGCCGATCAGCCCGTACCCGTAGTCGTGCGAGTCACAGGCCGGCCGGTAGTCGAAGCCGCTGGGGCGGTCCGGAGCCTGCGTGCAGTGGTCGTGGTTGATGCCCATGACCTTGAAGCCGCTGGCGGTTCGCTTCCAGCTCGGGCTGTGCCAGCCGTAGTGCGCCGCGTACGAGATGCAGCCGATCTTGGTCCACCACATCCAGTCCTTGGCCGTGGGGCAGTACTTCGGATAGGCCTGCGTGCCGTCGATGCCGCCAGGGAGGAAGTCACCCGGCGGCGGCTCCGGGGTCACGGGGCTGGGGATCCCGCCCGACCCCTCGATCGGCGTGTCGGCGGTCGGCCGGTCGGAGGCGGTGGAGGTCACCTGGGGGACCGCGCTGCCCGCCGGGAAGCTCAGCTGCCACGCGCCGTTGCTGCTCGAGTCGATCGACGTCAGGCGGCCGATCTCGTCGTAGGCGTAGGTCGCCTGGGTGGTGCCGTCGCTGGGGTCGGTCACCGTGCGCAGCAGGCCGGACAGGTCGTACGCGTAACGGGCCGCCGTCTGCGGCGCCTCGGTGCCGAGGGTGACCGTGATCTCCTTGAGGCGGCCCGTGAAGTCGCCGAGGGAGGAGGTGCCAGCCGTGGTCGAGGTGGCGTAGGTGAACGCGAGGGTGGTCTCGGGGACCTCGGCGCCCGCTGCTTCCTTGATGGTGCTGATGCGGCCCTGGGTGTCGTAGCCGACCGTCGACTTGCCGTACGCGGTGGTGCCGACGCTGGTCACCCGCCAGGTGTCGGTGCTCTGCAGGCCCGCCGGCTGCGCCCAGGTGTAGGTGAACTTGAGGTCGGCCGCGCTGACGGGATTGCCGCTCGCGTCGGTGAAGGTGTCGTCGCCCGTGTCCTGGGTGCCCGGCTCCACCGCGATCGCCTCGGACATCGTGGTACGCATCGCCCCGGCGGTGGCGTCCCACTTGGTGGTTTCGGTGATCTTGGCCCCGGTGGCGTCCTCGTAGGTGTTGATACCGCCGCCGCCGGGCAGCGAGACGCTGCTCTTCAAGTCGTAGCGGGTCGAACCCCCCTCCTCCAGGTCGGTGATGACGATGGCGCCGCTCTGGACTTCCAGCTTCCGGTTGATCGACCCGCCGAGGAACTCCCCTTGCCAGCCGGGCCCGAAGACGGCCAGCTCGGGACGGGTGGCGGGGGCCGACTGCGGCCGGGCCAGATCGCCGCCGGCGCCGGCCACGCCGTGCCGGCGGCCGATCGCGGCGAAGGACACGTCCGTTTCGGCGATCTTGAAGGTGGAGGAGTCGGAGGAGTACTGACCGGGGCCGACCTCCTGAACGTCGGCCAGGGGCGGTTCCTCGACGGCGGAGGCCGAGGCCTCGGGAGAGAGCAGGGGGATGAGCACCGCCGCAAGGGCGACGGCGGTCGTTAATCGGCGCAAGGGGGCCTCCCGAGTACGGGGGTGAGTGATTAGATCACATGGACATTAGATGATCGAAATTCGCTCGACAAGGGGCTGGACAGGCGTTCAGATCGGTGTTCAAATCGCGTTCGGAGTCACGCCTTCCGCGTCCTTCAGCAGGCGACCACGGGTTCGACGTCCCGCCTTTTCGTGAGCCGCGTTTGTTCACATCGTTCCAGGTCAGACGGGCTGATCTGGCGAATTTATGGCGCACTTATCTGCTATCTGACAGAAAGATCAGGAGTAGCCTCCGCATTTATATGGTCGAAATGTAGTGGCTTTATGGCGGTCGCGTCGATCATCGTTGTCGACGTTGTGGCCCGGGATTCGGGGCGCGTTTCAACGCGGGGCCGGTGGGTGTTCCGGCCGGCGAATGGACGGCGTCCGCGAGCGTCGCGGGGGCGGGCCCGCCACGCCTTCTCCGGGAGGGCGACTCGGCGATGGCGCCTTGCTTCTTCCCGGTCCACCCGCGCAGCGCGGACGCGTCGTGGCCGGGAGCCCTGGATGCGCTGGACGTCCTTCTGTGGAACCGGCCGCTGTGGTGGTCCTGTAGCGGATATGTAGCTCCTGATCCGAATGTCGTTCGGAGAGCAGTCGCTGTAAGGAGGCGAGAAAAGTGGCCAAGAGTGCCCTCTGCATCGCCGTGGTGATGTTGGCCGGCGCCGTCACCCTGCGGGAGAGCATCGAGCTGTACCTGTCCCGACGGCGTCGTTCGCCCCGGGCCGCACCGGTGCACATGTCGCCCTGCTGTGGTCCGTCCCGGCTCGGCCGGTTCGGCGGTGGGCCGATCGACCCCCACGGCAGGACGGCGCGTCTCCGGCGAGGCCGGCCCGCCCGGTGCGCGTGCGAACGTGCGCGCCGGAGCGGCTGACGCCGTCCAGAATCGTAACAGCACTTATATAAGTGCTGTTACGATTTGCTCATGCCTGATCCCCATGAGCTCGACCCCACCCAGCAGAGCCTCTGGCGCCCTCTGCGGCTCCTTCAGGCGTCGATGGACGCCGACATCGCCCGCGTCTACACCGACGCCCGGATCGACGGGCTCAAGCCGAGCTACGTGCTGGAGCTGCTCCGGCTGCACGCCCGCGGCCCGATGACCATCACCGAACTGGCCGAGTCGGTCAACCGGACGCATTCGGCGCTCAGCCAGAAGGTGGCCGCGATGCGCGAGGCCGGCTGGGTCGAGACCGTCGAGGGCAGAGACGCGCGCAGCAAGAAGGTGACGCTCACCGACAACGCCCGCGCCGTCATCGGCCGCCTGGCGGCGGAGTGGCGGGCCACCGAGGCCGCCGCCGCCGAACTCGAAGCCGAGATCCCCTATCCGCTCTCCCGGGTCGTCACCGACATCGAGCGGGCCCTCGAACGCAAGAGCTTCCACGACCGGATCGCGGAGAAACTGGCGCGGGACCCCGAATGGGGCTGAGGCACACGCTGCTCGATGTGACCCCGCTCCGGTCGTCGCCGCAGTTCCGGCGGTTATGGATCGGTCAGGCGCTGTCCGGTTTCGGCAGCCAGATGACGCTCGTCGCGGTGATGTTCCAGATCTGGCAGATGACCGGCAGCACCGCGTGGACCGGCGCCGTCGGCCTGGCGCAGGCGATCCCGCTGGTCGTGCTCGGGCTGCTCGCCGGCTCGGTCGTCGACCGCGTGGACCGCCGGAGGCTCTGCCTGATCACGGCCGCCGGGCAGGCCGGGTGCTCGCTCCTCCTCGCCGTTCAGGGCTTCGCCGGGCATCTCCCGCCCGCCGGGATCCTGGGGCTGGTGGTCGCGCACTCCTGCTTCGGCGCCGTCGGGGGCCCGGCCTCGCGTACCTTCATCGCGCACCTGCTGCCCAAGCACCAGGTGGCCGCCGGGCTGGCGCTGAACCGCATCTCCTTCGGGGGCGCCATGCTGATGGGACCCGCGCTGGGCGGGCTGATCGTGGGCGGGCTCGGCGTCGGCGGCTGCTACCTGATCGACGCGCTCACCTTCGCCGCCGCGCTCTACGCGGTGTTCGGACTGCCCCCGATGAGCCCCGAGGGCGAGCCCGCCCGCCCCGGCCTGCGCGGCGTGCTGGACGGCCTGGCCTTCCTGGCCCGCGCTCCCGCCGTCCGCGGAGCCCTGGTCACCGACCTGGCCGCCACCGTGCTGTCGATGCCGGTCAGCCTGTTCCCCCTGGTCAACGCGGAGCGGTTCGGCGGCGACCCGCGCACTCTCGGGCTGTTCCTGACGGCCATGGCCGTCGGTGGCGTCGTGGCCTCCGTCTTCTCCGGGACCTTCACCCGGCTTCCCCGGCCCGGCCTGGTCATGCTCGCCGGATCCGCCACCTGGGGCGCGGCGCTCGCGCTGTTCGGCCTGTCGGCCGACCCCTGGGCCGGGCTGGCCTTCCTCGCCCTGGCCGGCGCCGCCGACACCGTGGCCGTGGTGTCCCGGAGCACGATCGTCCAGCTGCACACCCCGAACGAACTGCTCGGCCGGGTCGGCGCCGCCGAACAGATCGTCGGGCAGGCCGGCCCCGACCTCGGCAACCTGCGCGGCGGCCTCGTCGCGGACGCCACCTCGGGCGCGGCGGCCCTGATCAGCGGCGGCCTGCTCTGCCTCGGCGCCGTCGCCGTGGTGGCCGCGACCACCCCGGACCTGCGCCGCTCCGCCACGGAGCCCGCCGGCACCTAGGACGGGCGCTGTCTCCCGCCCATAGCTGAGGTGTGAAACGCCCGGGTTTACGCGACTGGCTCACTAGATCTGACTTTTCCCGCTATGGTGCCGAAGATCCCCTAAAGTCGTCACGGGAGTCCCATGCCGCGCGCCGAGCCTCTACGGGAGGGCGATCCCACCGCCGTGGGGCCCTACCGGCTGTTCGGGCGGCTGGGCGCGGGCGGCCAGGGAGTCGTCTATCTCAGCCAGGGGCCGGACGGCCGGCCGGTCGCGGTCAAGGTGCTGCGCGAGGGGCTCGCCGACGAGCGGTTCGCCAAGGAGATCGACGCGGCGCGCCGGGTGGAGCCGTTCTGCATCGCTCAGGTGCTCGACGCCTCGCTGGGCGGGCGGCCGTACATCGTCACCGAGTACGTCGAGGGGCCCTCGCTCCAGCAGGCCGGGCGGCACTACGGCGCCGACCTGCAGCGGCTCGCGGTGGCGAGCGCGACCGCGCTGGCGGCCATCCATCAGGCGGGCGTCGTCCACCGCGACTTCAAGCCCGCCAACGTGCTGCTCGGGCAGGGCGGGCCCCGGGTGATCGACTTCGGCATCGCCCGGTCCGTCGAGGCGGGGGCCACGGCTACCGGCAGCATCGTGGGGACGCCCGCGTACATGGCACCGGAACAGCTCGCCGGCGAGCGGGTCGGGCCGGCGGCGGACGTGTTCGCGTGGGCGTCGGTGATCGTGTTCGCCGCCATCGGGGTGCCCCCGTTCGGCGAGGACTCGCTGCCCGCGGTGATCAACCGCATCCTGCACAACGAGCCGCAGGTCGGCGACCTGCCACAACCGTTGCGCACGATCGTCCTGGCGTGCCTGGCCAAGGACCCGGCCCGCCGGCCGACCATGCGGGACGTGCTGCTGCGGCTCCTGGGCGGACCGGCCCCCGTGCGTCCGGACGCGGTCGGCGGCGATGGACTGTCCGGCGGTCTGTCCGGCGGCCTGTCCACGGTTCCGGGACGGCGGCGGCGCGGGAGCAGGACGGCGGTCGTCGCGGTCTTCTCCAGCGTGGGGGCGCTGGCGGTCGCGGGCGCCGTCGCCTGGGCGGCCACGAACGTGCGGGCCCAGGGTACGCAGCCGAGCACGTTGCCGCTGGCGTTCACCTCCGCCGGGACGTCGGCCCCGGCCTCGACCCCGAGTTCGACCTCGACTCCGGCTGCGACGAAAACGCGTCAGCGTCCGAAAGGGAGCAAGAGTCCCTCTCCGGCGGTGTCGGTGGCCACGACCAGGCCGACCGTGAAGAAGACCGTGCAACCGACGCAGCCCGCGCCCAGACGGACCACCGCGTCGGCGAAGCCCTCGTCGGGCGGGGGCTCATTCCGGGTGGTGTGGATCCGGGCCATGGGCGCCAGGAAGGCCAACACCCAGGACTGCCAGATCGGCCAGACCAACACCTTCGGCCTGGTCGAGGGAACCAAGCTGAGCACCAGGTTCAACTACGAGTGGATCCTGGACGGACGGGTGGTGGAGCGCTCTGAGTCCGTCATCGCCGAGTCCCACACCATGCAGGTCGTCGGCCCGCTCGTGAAGTCGAACGGCGCGCACCGGATCACCCTGCGCGTCACCTCGCCCGCGACCGCGTCGAAAGCGCTCTCGTTCACCATCTGTCCGGTCGGGACCGAGTGATGAACCCGCTCCTGCCGGAGGATCCCCCGGCCGTGGGGCCGTACCGGCTGTTCGGGCGGCTGGGCGTGGGCGGTCAGGGCGTGGTCTACCTGGGCCAGGCTCCAGACGGGCGGCGGGTCGCGGTGAAGGTGCTGGTGGACGGCCTGGCCGATGACCATCGCTTCGCCAAGGAGATCGACGCGGCGCGCCGGGTGGAGCCGTTCTGCATCGCTCAGGTGCTCGACGCCTCGCTGGGCGGGCGGCCGTACATCGTCACCGAGTACGTCGAGGGGCCCTCGCTCCAGCAGGCCGGGCGGCACTACGGCGCCGACCTGCAGCGGCTCGCGGTGGCGACCGCGACCGCGCTGGCGGCCATCCACCGGGCCGGGGTGGTGCACCGCGACTTCAAACCCGCCAACGTGCTGCTGGGCAGGGACGGGCCGCGCGTCATCGACTTCGGCATCGCCCGCGCGGCCGGCCATTCGCTGACCGTGACGAGCAGCATCGTCGGGACGCCCGCGTACATGGCGCCCGAGCAGCTCGCGGGCGCGCCGCTGGGTCCCGCGGTGGACGTGTTCGCGTGGGCGTCGGTGATCGTGTTCGCCGCGACGGGACACCCGCCGTTCGGCAACGACTCGCTGCCCGCGGTGATCCGCCGCATCCTGCACGACGAGCCGTACCTGGGGGACCTGCCGGGTCCGCTGCGCTCGATCGTGTTGGCCTGCCTGGCCAAGGACCCCGCCGCCCGGCCCGCCATGCAGGACGTCCTGCTCCGGCTCATCGGCGCCCCGCCCACCGGCCTGCCCACCGGTCCGGCGGGCGACGTCGCGAGCCGGCGGGACCGTACCGTGGCGAGCCGCCCGCGCGGGAAGGCGCTGCTGGCGGGCGCGGGGGCGCTGGCGGTGGCCGGGGCCCTGGTGGCCGGGGCGATCGTCTGGATGCCCGCACCGGCGACGACGGCCGCGCCGAACCAGGCGGCGACACCCGAGCCCACCGCCTCGGGCGCGGGACAGGGCGCCACCGGCTCACCCAGCGCACCGGCCGGCAAACCGGCCAAGACGCCCAGTAGGTCGCCCAATAAGCCGCCCAGCAAGACGCCTTCGAGGACACCCACCAAGAGACCCAGCGCGCGCCCCACCGGGACCGTCGGCTCGACCCCCACCGTCTCCCGCGCGCGGCCGACGGCCAAGGCCACGAAGACGGCCGCGCCGGCGGGAGCCGTACGCCTGGTGTCGCTGACGCTGGAGGGGCTGAAGACGGAGAAGGGCTGCTGGTCGCCCAGCCTCTTCCCCGTCGCCTCGATCAGCGGCCCGTCCGGCAGGCAGGTGGAGTACGGCTACCGCTGGGTGGTGGACGGCCAGGACGAGGGCTGGAAGACGGACTGGGTGACCGGCACGACCAAGAACCGGCGCAACCCCTTCGGCGCCTTCGAACCGGGCCGGCACACGATCGTCTTCCACCTGCTGACACCCTCGAAGGCCACCAGAAGCACGTCCTTCACGGTGTGCGAGCGCTACTCATAGCCGCGTCGTCGAAGTCCTGGTCGAGGGCGTCGGTCCAGGAAGGCTTCGTCTCCTCGTACCCCTTGGCGTGCAGCCGGTAGAGCGTGGCGTACAGGCCGTCCAGGGCCATGAGCTCCGCGTGGCCGCCCAGCTCGCGGATCGTGCCGCCGTCCAGGACCACGATGAGGTCGGCGGTGCGCACGGTCGCGAACCTGTGCGAGACGAAGACCGTGATCGTGCCGTTCTCCGTCTGGCTCGCGGCGATCTGGAAGCGGCGGAAGATCTCGTACTCGCTCGCCGGGTCGAGGCTGGCGGCCGGCTCGTCGAGGACGCGGAGGATCGGCGCGTCCCGCATGATCGACCGGGTCAGCGCGACCTTCTGCCACTGCCCGCCCGACAGGTCGGTGCCGCCGGGGAACGTGGGGCCGAGCTGCGTCCGCAGGCCCTGGGGGAGCAGGCCGGGGAGGGCGGAGGCGCCCGCGCGGTCGAGGGCGTCTCTTACGGCGGGCTCGTCGTCGATGCGGGGCAGGTCGCCGATGCCGGCCGACTCCTGCAGCAGGAACTCCAGGCGGCAGAAGTCCTGGAAGCAGGCCGTCACCCGGTCGCGCCAGGCCTGGACGTCGTAGCCGGCGAGGTCGGTCCCGCCGTACGCGATCCGGCCCGCGGTGGGGTCGTACAGCCGGCACAGCAGCTTGACCAGCGTCGTCTTCCCGGCGCCGTTCTCGCCCACGATGGCCACGGTACGGCCGGCGGGCAGCCGCAGCGACACGTCCCGCAACACCGGCCGGGCGGCGTCCGGATAGCTGAAGGAGACGTTCTCCAGGACGAGGTCGGCTCCGGCGGCAGGCGAGGGGGCGCCCGCCGCACGCGGCCGGATGCGGGCCCTGGCGTGGTCGTCCAGCCACAGGTAGTACCCCATGGCGCGCAGCGTCTTCTGCATCCAGGTGAGCATCTGGATCAGCCCGGAGACGCTGCCGGTCAGCTGGCCGCCCAGCGCGATGGTGAGGACGACGTCACCGGGGCTCGCCTGACCCCGCAGCGCCGCGGTGACGACGAGGTAGAGCGCGCCGGCGAAGCCCGCGCCGAAGATCAGCCATCCGACGGAGGTCCACCCGGCCGTGCGGACCTCCGCCTGCCGCCGGGGCCCGTCGACCTGCGCCCACAGGGTGCGGTGGCGGCCGGCGATCTCCTCCTGCAGGCCGAAGACCCGCAGTTCCTTGGCCGCGCCCGGAGAGCAGGCGGTCGTGAACAGCCCCTGCCGCAGCCGCTCCGGCGCCACGGTCGCCTCTTCGGCCCGTGCGGCGGCCTGCTCGCCGCGCCGCACGGCGAGCACCGTGGGGAGGGCCAGGAGCAGCAGGAGGAGGAACTCCGGGCGGACGCTCATCAGCAGCGCGACGGTGGAACCGAAGGCGACCATCGCCCGCAGGTTCTCCACCAGGGCCCCGAAGGCCGAGCCGAGCGAGGAGCGATGACTGCGGAGCAGTTCCAGCTGGTCCTGGTAGGGCGGGTACTCGTGGTGGTCCAGGTGCGGCAGGCCGCTGGTCATCGCCATGATGCGCTGGTCGAGCAGGAGCCCTACCCGCTGCTGGAGCCGGATGCGCAGGTCCGCGGCGAACGTCCCGGCGAGGTTGCCGACGACGATCGCGCCGACCAGCAAGATGGCCGCGCTCACCATCCCGGACGGATCGGCCTCGGCCGCGGAGTTCACCATGCGCTGCAGGCCGACCGCCGTCACGGCGGCGATCGCGCCGGTCACGGGCGCGAGTCCGAGCACGAGCGCCGCCCGGGGAGCGTCCGCCTTGAAGGCGGCGCCGACCAGCAGGGCGACGGCCCGGACCGCGACGCGCGGGGAGGTACGGTCAGACATGGCGGGCCTCCCTGAACGGCGCACTCTGCAGGGTGAACAGGTGGGCGTACTTCCCGCCGAGCGCCATCAGCTCCTCGTGCGAGCCGTACTCGATGACGTGGCCGTCCTCGATCACGCAGATCCGGTCCGCCAGCCGCACGGTGGCGAACCGGTGGGACACCAGGATCGTGGTGAGCCCACGGGTGATCTCAAGGAAGTGCTGGTAGATCTCGGCCTCGGCACGCACGTCGAGGTTGGCGGTCGGCTCGTCGAGGACGAGCACGCGGGCGCCGTGCTCGACCGCGAACAGCGCGCGGGCCAGCGCGACCCGCTGCCACTGGCCGCCCGACAGGTCGGTGCCGCCCTCGAACCTGCGGCTGAGCGGGGTGTCCCAGCCGGCCGTGAGCCGGGGCAGGAAGTCGTTGAGGCCGGCCAGCTTGGCGGCCCGGTCGAACGCGCCGTTGGAGCGGTCGGCGTCGACCCGGCCGAAGCCGACGTTGTCCCGCAAGGGCAGCTCGTAGCGGACGAAGTCCTGGAAGACGATCGCGAGCCGGCGGCGCCAGGCGTGGGGGTCGAGGGTGCGCAGGTCCACGCCGTCGATCGTGATCCGGCCGGCGACGGGGTCGTAGAGCCGGGCCAGCAGCTTGATCAAGGTGCTCTTGCCCGCGCCGTTCATCCCGACGATCGCCAGCGACGAGCCGGCCGGGATGCTCAGGTCCAGGCCCTTCAGGACCGGACGGTCGGGGTAGCCGAACCGTACGTCCTCGAACCGGATCTCCTGAGCGGGCAACCGCTCGTCCGGGGCGGTGGCGTCCGACCGGCTGTGCTCGGCCTCCACCCCGAGCCGGCCGACCGCCAGGGCGTGCGGCACGGTGGCGCCGGCCTGGGCCAGCATCCACTGGATGTCCCCGATCCAGCCCAGCGCGCCCATGCCGGCGATGGCCTGCAGGGCGACGGTGACCGACTCCACGTCGAAACGCCCGCCCGCCGTGGCGAAGACCAGGTAGCCGAGCACGGCGGCATGGGAGAGCGCGAGCAGGACAGGACCCGCCGCCCTGGTGAGCAGGTGGCCCGGCCCGGCCAGCGCGTCCATGCCGACGAGCCAGGCCCGGGTGAACCGTTCGTGCAGCCAGTCCTGGAAGCCGAAGACCCTGACCTCCTTGGCCGCGGCGTCGCCGATCGCGAGATCGCGGGCGTAGGCGGCCCGGCGCAGCGCGGGCATCGCGCCTTCCTCGGCATCCACTGCCTTCCTGACCTCGCTCAGCCGCCATCGCGACAGCGCGATCCAGGCGGCGGCCAGCGGCAGGGGCAGCCACCATTCGACGGTGGCGAGCAGGATCGCCGCGGCGATTCCGCTCAACCGGCTGGTCGCGAGCCTGGTGAGCGAAGTCACGGCGTCGCCGGGTGGATAGCCCGTCGCCAGCCCCTGCGCGAGCTGGATGCGGTCGGCGACGCCGGGATCGCTGAGATGACCGATGCCGACCGGCCGGAGTGCTCCTTCGAGGGTCGTCTGGCCGAGCGTCGCGTTGAGCCGGCGCGCCAGCTCGCCGGAGATCATCCCCGAGAGGGGCGTGATGGCCAGCCGCGCCACGAAGACGGCGACGAAGACGGCCAGGTGCAGCAGCGCGAGGTCCGTGCCACCGGCGCCGCCGGCCGCATGGCGTGCCACGTCTCCCACGACGGTGGCGCTGGCCAGCATGAATCCGCTGGTCAGCAGGGCCTGCAACAGCACGACGGCGGTCAGGGCGGCGGTCAGCACGAGTGAGACGCGCGGCAGGAGGCGGATCACCTCCAGCACGCCGCTCGCGCCGCGACCGCGGGTCATCTCAGCCCCAATGCGGCGAGCCATCGCCGGTCACCTCCGTTCCTCGTCAGCAGCGCGGACAGCACCCCGGGTGCCCCCTCCTGCAGTGACCAGCCGGTCTCCGCGAGCGCATGGGGGTCGCCGAGCCGGCTCATCAGATGGTCCGTGAGGTGATCTGCGAGCTTCGACGCCTCCGGCAGCCCGGCGAACCGGGCGAAGGCGTCGAACAGCAGCATCAGTCCGGCGGCCCCGTGGCACAGGCCCAGACCGTCCAGGTAGAGGTCGTCGTCGTACGCGGCCAGGAACGATCGCGCCGACTCGACGGCGAAGGCGCCCAGGTCTTTGTCGCCGAGCACGCGTGCGGTTTCCCACAGTGTCCAGGCGTTGCCGGGGCATCCGTAGCACCAGGCCTGCCGCCGGCCGGTTCCCCGGGGCGCGCGATGGCCGTCCGGCCGGGTCGTTCCGAACGGCCAGGTGATCACTCCTCTGCCGTCGACGTAGGATTCGGCCACCAGCCGGGCCCCGAGCCGTCGCAGCAGGTCGGTCAATTCTTCACTCAGCCCGTCGGCCTCGGCGGCGGCGCGCAGAGCGGTCACGATGCCGGGCAGCCCGTGGGCCAGCCCCAGATTGACGCGGCCGAAGTTCCAGCCGCGCAGCTTCTCGCCCTGGTACTGGCCCACCCGCAGCCCGGACAGTTCCTCGTCC
The DNA here is from genome assembly GCF_044460125.1 of Nonomuraea sp. NPDC050153. Classification (NCBI taxonomy): domain Bacteria; kingdom Bacillati; phylum Actinomycetota; class Actinomycetes; order Streptosporangiales; family Streptosporangiaceae; genus Nonomuraea; species Nonomuraea sp. NPDC050153. The sequence goes on along the minus strand of NZ_JBITJQ010000021.1, from coordinate 147,073 downwards.
GCGCAGAGCAGCGCCAGCCGGGCTGTCAGCGGTGCCCGGTCCGCGGCGTCGACACCGGGATCGGCGGCGAACGCCACCAGCACGCCTGCCGGGCCCACGATGAGGTCGTAGTCCTCCCACCCGACCTCTGCGGTCCGCCAGCGCGGGGCCGCCACGTACTCGATGAGCCTGGCCCGCTGTTTCGCCAGGGGCTCGTTCAGCCGCGTCCACGTCGTGGCGGCGATCCGCAGGCCGAACATCCTGGCCGCCGCGCCGCCGCCGAAAAGGCCAGGATGGTAGTGAGGGCTGCGGAAGTCGCGCAGCCACGTGGCCATGGCGCGGGCGGCGGCCGACTCGCCCGGCGGACGGTCCTGGCCGGCGACCAGCGTGGCCAGGATGGCCGGTCCGGAGTCACCTCCGTTGTGTGCCGGCTCGGCTGTCCTGGCGTATTCCTGAAGCAGTGTCTCCGCGACCGCCCGCACGGCGGCTCGCTCGAGCACGTGGGTCGATGTCACAACGATGCCCTTTCAGCGGATGCCGGCTCGGTGCGGCTCACCAAGGGCGCCCGCTTACCGGGGCGCCCTTGGTGATCGCGGTTTCAGCAGGTCCCGGTGCAGTGCCCGCTGCACCCGACGGTGCCCTCCACGGGGGCGTCCAGACCGTGGACCTCCAGCTCGTCGACCAGGGCCTCGACCTCGTCCTGAGGCTCGGTGCCGTCCTGGGGCTCGGGTGCGGTGTTCTCGGACATTGACGCGCCACCTCTTCCTTTTGTTGATCGGTATTCCGACATCCGGCCGGTCATGTCGTTCCGGCCGAAACCTGAGCGGCGGCCGCCAGCGCTGTGGGCGGCACCGCGTGGGGCAATCGAATGAGGATCTCCGCGGCCACCCGCTCGGTGCCGTGGTCGGACACGGTCAGCTCGTCGGCCGCGGGCAGCATCTCCGTGACGGTGAGCTCGGGCGGCTCGTCGCCGGCGGCGGACGCGAGCGCCTTCAAGGCCTGCTCGAACACCCGCGGCGCGCGCAAGCTGTCCAGGTCACAGGCCAGCGGCCGGTATCCGGACGGGCCGGCGACGAACACCCATCGGGGCAACCCGAGCCGGTCCCGCAGTGTGGTGAGCGCCCGGAGCCCGGCCAGGTCGCCGCCTCCCGCGAGGGCGAAGCCCAGCCGATCGGCGGGGACCCGCCACTGCGCGGCGGAGATCACCAGCGACCCGGCCACGCTGATCCGGGGGAGAAAGGACCGTTCGGGAAACGCGGTGAGCGAGCAGCGCAACCGGCGGCAGCGGGCCGCATGCTGCTGGGAGTCGGCACACAGGATCCCGCTCAGCACGTTCCACGGCGTCGTGGGGGTGCGCGTCGCGTGGGTGCAGATCCGCACGGGCCTGCCCGCATGGGAGATCACGACTCGATCCGCTTCACGGTGCGCGGTGAGCTCGCCCAACGGCAGGTGACGCGCCGCCGCTGCCTGCCACGTCGTGCCGTAATGGCCGGGGTCGGGGTCGCCGGTCCAGACGGAGGTGTACCGCGGCCTGCGGATGGCGTTGGCGGCCTGCTCCACCAGCGGCGGGATCAACAGCTCCACCGAGGGGACGCCGCTGATCCGGTCGAGCTCGGAGAGGAACGCCCGGTAGGCGTCGGCGGAGGGCACCGGCCCGTGCAGCCAGCGCAGCGTCTCGACGAAGCGTGCGTCGAGCACGGCGGCCGGGCTGGCGTTGTCCAGCACCCATCCGCCGCCGGAGAGCGGGCGGACCGCGCAATCGGTGGGCCAGGTGATCGGGGCGTCCGGTGCCCCGACGGCGTCGAGCATCGCCGGGCTGATGTCGATGACGGGTGCCGGCCGTGAGGCGGCGTCCAGCGCCGCGGCCATCAGGCCCAGGAGCCGTGCGTAGCCGGAGCCGGTGCGGTGTGCCGGGGGCCAGGCGTTCTGCGGGAGGACCCGCTGGTTCAGCTCTCCCTCCGCGGTCCGGGCCGCCATCTCCTCGGCGAACACGTCCATGACGGGACGTGGTCGCGGGCCGATCCGTTCCCGCAGCCTGCTGTGCGGCCTGGGCGCGTCCTCGGCGATCAGCGTGCCGATCCTGCGGTACTGCTCGAAGGCGTGCTGCAGGGTCGTCAGGTCGGCGGTGACGGCACCGTCGGCACGCCGGTACACGTCGACGAACCCGGCATCGGCGTCGGAGGCGGCCCGCGCGGTGGTCTTCTCCCATCGGCCGCGCCGCTGCCTCAGCGGGGCCGCGACTTCGAGCACGCCGAGCTGGACGAGCTTGCGGACGAGACCCGGAGGCGAGCCGGCCTCCAGCTCCGGCACCGGCCGGACGCCGGATCGCAGAGCCTCGACGATGCGGTCGAGCGCGGGGCTCCGCCGCAGCCGGTAGGTGAGGAGCTTGGGCGTGGAGGCGGCCGGATCGACCGTCCAGACCGCGAGGCGGTCGCCCTCCACCCGGTGCAGGGGGGTCATCGACAGCCGGTGGTCCGGCCGAAGCCGATCCGCGGCCGAACGTGCGAGGTCGCGCCGCCTGGTGTGCACGTTCTCCGTCCAGTCGACGGCGACCTGGCCGTTCACGGAGAGCTCGGATGAGTGCTCTGTCACGGGGACGAGCGAGACCTGCCCCAGCCAGGTCCGCGGCGTGGTCTTGACCGCGCCCCTGGCGATCATCCGCCAGAGGTAGTCGCTGCGCCTGCGCATCTTCTTGGAGGTCCACGGCTCGTCGCGGGCCAGCCGCCGCTCGATGTCGGCGAGCACGTCGGAGCTCACGCACGACCGGCCGCCGGGCACCGAGTCGAGCAGGTGCCACGGGGCCGCCAGCAGGCGGTCGTGCTCCTTCTCGACCAGGGCCCCGGCCTGCTCCTCCAGCCGCAGGAGCGCGGCGGAGAGGGACGCAACGCGGTCCAGGTGCGCGGTCAGGCCCGGGGCGATCTCGCGCAGGCGGTGTGCCTGGTCGGCGGTGAGGGGCCGGCCCTGGTGCAGGCGGCGCCGTACGGCGAGGACCGCGCGCCGCGCCGCGGCCGGCAGCTCCGGCCTGGGCACCACCTCGTCCCCGAGCCGTTCGGCCAGGGCGGACGCGTCCCCGCGGTAGTCGTCGGCGCAGCGGTCGAGCGCGCGCACGCACGCGAACAGCTCGGGGGAGGAGGCCGCCAGCCAGAGCCGGATGGGCAGCCCCGCGACGCGGAGCATGGCCGACTCGCTCATGGTGGTCACCGGGCGTCACCCTCCTCGCGGGCCAGCAGCGCCCCGGTGATCAGGGCCTGCCGCGGGGCCGGCAGGTTCGCCCGGTTCCAGTGGAAGATGACCAGGTACGACGCCACCGCGCGGGGCCCCATCTCGGCCGATCCGCTCTCGAAGTAGTCGCGGAACCAGCGTTCGCCCTCCTTGAGCACGACCTGCCGGTAGTCCTCGGCGAGTTCGGCCGCTTCGGGGGACAGCTTCGCGGCCAGCGCGGCAGGCGACGGCCAGACCGCGCGCAGCGCCGCGGTCAGCCGCGTGAGACGCGGATCCGCCAGGGCGGCCGAGGGGAGCCGCCGGTAGCGCCGCACCCGCTCCCAGACGCCGAGGCCCTCCCAGCCGTCGATCCGCAGGGTGGCGAACAGCGACCGGAGCAGCAGCAGCGACATCGCCCACGCGGGGCCGGGGGCGTGCCCGGCCAGGCGGAGCCGGTGGTAGTCCAGCCAGGCCAGCGAGTCGGCGGTGAAGACGCGGTGGACGCTGCGCATCGACGCCGGCCCGCCGAACAGGTACGTCTCCGGCTCGTACACGCCGGGACGCCAGCCGCTGATCACGCCGTCGCCCAGCCAGGCGTCCAGCCGCTCGCGCAGCAGCAGGTCGAGATCGGGCGCGGCCGAAGCCGGCCGGAACCGGACGCGCATGCCGGGGGGCTTGTGCATGAAGAAGAAGTCGCGGACCAGCTCGTCGCGGACGCACCGGCGGGCCAGGGCGGCCAGCCCCGCGTAGAGGTCGCCGGACCGCTCCGGGATCGGCGTGAGACCGAACTGCAGCCAGCGTTCCGCCGGGACCTCCAGCGCCGCCCCGGGCAGGACCTCGGATTCCGCCGATCCGGCTGACCGCTTCATTCGCCCACCTCCTCGGTGCCGTCTCCACGATCGTCAGGGAGGGCCTTCAGAGTCGGTTCATAGTCGGCTCATACGAGCGCGTCGATCGTTCGCAGGGCTCTGACGTCGCGTTTCACCTCGGCGTCCGCCCGCGCGAGCCCGGCGACGCGCTCGGCGAGAGCGCGGTCCCGGCAGCGGGCCGCCAGCCGCAGCGACACGAGCAGGGGCGTGATCCTGGCGCCCGCGCCGTGCACCCCGTCGAGCCGGGCGCCGGCGCGGACCACGTGCTCGATCGCCGCGTCCGGACGCTCCTCGCGGAGCGCGGCGGCGGCCGCGGCCTGCTCGGTCAGGACCTCGATGTCCCAGCTGTCCGCGCCCCGCGCGCCGGGCGGGCCGTCCGCCGCTAACGTCGCGTGCCAGAGCCGGGCCGACCGCGCGCCCGCGCTGAACCCGATCGCGTCGAACCGCTGGATGGCGCGTTCCAGGGCCCGCCCGGCGCCGTCGTGGTCGCCGTGCCGTTCCGCGAGGGTGGCGCGGAACATGTCCAGCCCGGCCAGGCCGGGCTGGTGCCCGATTCCGGCCAGGATGGACCGGCCCTCGTCGAGCAGGTCCGTGGCGGTGGCCGAGTCGCACGTCATGTCCGCGAGCAGGGCCGCCGGGCAGCCGACGGCCGCGCGTACCGTGTGGGCGTCCTTGAGCTCGGCGTGCAGCTGCGCGCAGATCGCCGTGGCCGCCGGGGCGGGGGTGTTCCCGTACGCGAGGCAGAGCGCGAGGTTGCCGTAGATCTCGGTGGCGCCGAAGCACCAGCGTGCCCGCCGCGCGTGGCCGAACGCCTCGTGCAGCACGGCTTCGGCCGTCACGTAGTCGCCGTCCTCCATGTGCCCGATGCCCTCCAGGAGGAGGACCCTGGCGTGCGCCGCCGGATCGTCGGCGCGGCGGGCCAGCTCGCGGGCCTGGCCGATCAGGGACCGGTGCCATCGCCCGGTCATCGCGGAGCGGGCCACCGCCTCGTTGAGGGTGAGCTGCACCGCGGCCGCGAGGTTGCCGCCGGTGTCCCAGCGCTTCCTGGCCTCCGCGATCCGGGCCAGGGTCTCGTCGGCCCTTCCGGCGGCGGCCGTGGCGTACGTCTCGATGGCCGCGATCTCCAGTTCGAGACCGGGCAGGCCGGAGTCGAGCCCGCCGACCTGGCCTGCGGTCTGCAGGGCCATCGCGAGGTCGCCCCGCGAGAGCGCGAACTGGGCGGCGGCGCACAGAGCACGTGCCGCGCGGGCGGCGGCGTGCCGCTCTTCCTGCCCTCCCGGGCGCAGTTCGAGCCAGGCGGCGTGCGCGCGGCCGGCGTGCAGGGCGCACAGCTCGATCTCCGAGGGATGGCGGTCGACGCGGGCCTCGGCCAGGTCGGCGACCTGCGCGTGCGCGCGGGCGCGGTCGGCCAGCGGCAGCCTGCCGTACGCGACCTCGGCGACGACCGGCGACTCGACCTCCAGCTCGCCGGCCGATCTCGCCCGGGTGACCAGCAGCCCGTCGCCGAGCAGCTGGGCGAGCGTCTCGTCGAAGGTCCGGTCCAGCGGCGGGTCCAGGGCCGCGGCGACCTTCTCCAGGTCACCGGCGACGCAGCTGCCGCCGAGCGCGTTGGCGATGGCGAGCAGCCGCTGGGCGTCCACGCCCAGATGATCGAGGCGGGCGCCCACCGCCGCCTCCGCGCTCGGCGCGATGAGATCGGTACGGCCCTCGGCGTCCACCTGGAGGTGGGCGAGCTGTTCGAGGTAGAGGGGGTTGCCGGCGCTGCGCCGGGCGAGGTCGTCCAGCATGCCTTCGAGCACGGGCGGGCCGAGACGGGCGGCCACGGTCGCCGCCAGCTCCCGGGCGTCTGCCGGGCCGAGCGGCGGGATGCGCAGCGCGGTCACCGCCCCCCGCGCCAGGGGCGGCCCGTCCACCCGGCCACTGAGCAGCAGCACGGCCCGGACGTCCAGGTCCGGATCGTCGAGGCCCTCCGCGAACTCGCGCACCGCAGGGGACATCCACTGGCAGTCGTCGAGGACGAGGACGATCGGACGCCGCGCCGCCGCCTCCCGCAGCAGCTCGCGCAGGGTCCAGAAGATCTCCTCCTTGCCCTGGGGCCCCTGTCCCCTCGGCACGCGGACCGGCTGGTCTCCCCCCAGAGCCTCGGCCAGCTGGTAGAGGGGCCAGTAGCCGAGCCGCTGCCCGTCGCGCCGGCAGCGCAGGGTCAGGACCCGCGCGACCGGCGCCATCCGCCGCGACGCCTCGGCCACCAGCCGGGACTTCCCGACGCCCGGCTCGCCGGCCAGCGCCACGACCGGGACGCCCGGCCGGCTCAGTCCGGTCCGCAGCGCGGCCATGAGGTCGTCCAGCTGGGATCGGCGGTCCACCAGGGGCGTGCGCGCCTCGTCGGCGTCCCCTCCCTCAGCGACGGCGGCGGAGACCTGCCACGCCCGCAGCGGGCGGCTGAAGCCCTTGGCCGCGATCGGCTCGATGGGACGGGTGGATACGGCTCCCCGGACGAGCAGCCAGGTCCGCACGTCCATGACGACGCCGTCGGCCGGCGCGGCGGCCTGGAGCCGGGCGGCGCGGTTCATGACCTCGCCGATCGCGAACGAGGAGTCCCGCTCGGAGAGGGCGACCTGCCCCGAGGCGATCCCGAAGCGGACCGAGAAGTCCACCCCTCGCGTCCGGCGCAGGTCGGCGGCCTGGTGCGCGATCCGCTCCAGGGAGACCCGGGCGCATTCGACCGCGCGGAGCGCGTCGTCCTCGTGGGTGGCCTCCACGCCGAAGACCGCGACCACGGCGTCCCCGATGAACTTCTCCACCCGGCCGCCCTGCTCGGTCGCCGCCCGGCTGACGTCGGCGAAGTACGTGGCCAGCGTGCTCTGCCAGACCTCGGGGCTGAGGCCGCGCGCGAGTTCCGTCGAGCCGGCCACGTCGCCGAAGAGCACGGTCACGAACCGCAGGGTGGTGCGGGGTCTGGACACGGAGGTCAGGGCGCTGCCGCAGGACATGCAGAAGCGCGCGGCGGAGGGGTTCTCAGCGCCGCATCGATCGCAGGGTCGCATCACGGGTCACCAGCACCAGCCACCGCTCGCGTAGGCATGCCCTTCGACGTCCACGGCGTCCTCCATGCGTTCCTTGATGGAGATGAGCACCTGGAGCTCTTCGTCGCTGAGCGACTGCAGCACCGCGATCTGCTCCCCTGACGCGGTCGTCAGGTCGAAGCCGGCGGCTTCCAATTGGTCGATGGTCGCCATGGTCTCTCCTTTCCTGCGGCGTTCGCGCGCAGCTGGACGGCGTCGACGAGCTGTGCCAGGCCGTATGCCGTGTTGAGTGCGCTCAGCCCGATCAGCGTCTCCGCCTCGGGGGTGAGCGGGAGGCCGTCCATCGCGCGCCACAGCTCCTCGCGGTGCGTGCCGTCCACGACGGCGTGGGTCACCAGGGTGCGGAACGCGTCCAGCGGCAGGCCGGTGCGCCGGGAGAGCAGCGGCGCCAGATCGGGAGGGGGAGGATAACCCTCCAGGACGGCGACGTGCCCGAGCAGCGCCACCGGGTGGGCGTGCTTGATCCAGTAGTACTGGGAGCCGACCACCGCGGCGACGCAGGGCAGCGGCGGGTCCGTGAACAGGGTGCCGGCGTCGCCTCCCGCGCGGGCGTAGTCCCGCACCACGTCTTGGTCGTGGCCGTACTCCTCGTGCACGTGGTGGGCGAGATACCCGGCGAGGCCCCGCGCGATCTCGTCGTCGCGCGCCAGGCACGCCGTGGTGGCGTCGAGGATGAGCGGCACGGTGGCGCGCAGCATGCCGTGCAGGGCCCGCAGCCATTCCAGATAGACCTCGCGCGGCGCGGGGTGCCGCCACATCTGCTCCGTCCTGGCCAGCAGCGCCGGCATGACGAGGTCGATCTTGGCCATGAGCCGCAGGCTGGTGGTCGGTGCCGTGATCATGTCCCGCCTCCCTGGCCCATGAGGGCGGTGAGCAGCCGGGATCCGTCGCCCTCGGCGTTTTCGTGCAGGCGCCAGCACAGGCCGCAGATGTCCGGGTAGCGAGATCGGGCGAGCGCGGCGAACGGCGGCAGCCGCACCAGGTCGTCCGGCCGGACCGAACCGACGGCGCGCAGCAGCGGGTCGTCGCGGAACCCGGCCAGCGCGGCGCGCACCTCCGCCGCGCCGGTCGCCCGCCGGCGCAGTCCCCGGGGCCCGTCGCCCGTGATGACGCTCTCGTTGCAGCAGCCCGTGACCACGCCGTCGTAGCGCACGGTCGGCGACGCGGTCAGCGGGCACGTGCCCAGCTCGGCGACGCCGTGGCGGCGTCCGATCGCGAAGACGCCGCTCCCGCGGCCGGCCCGCAGCGGGGTGATCAGCGTGATCTCCGCGCGCCCGGACCAGTCGTCCCCCAGCGTGTCGCGGAGGACTCCCTCGGCGAACGGCACCGCGCCGGGCTCGTCCAGGAGCTGGACGATGATGTGGCAGCGCGCCCGCGCCGCGTGCGCCACGGCGCGGCCGAACCGCCGCCGGTCGACGGTGGCCCGGTGGAAGCCGTCCGTGCTGAGGATCACGGTCGAGGACCGTTCCAGCACCCGCGTGATCCACCGGGGGCAGCGCGGCCCCGACGCCCAGTGTCCGCTGGAGAAGAGCACGACGTCCTTGCCCGCGTCCGTGAACGCGTCCACGGCCAGGATCAGCCCGCGACGCTCGGCGAACGGCTCGCCGCCCGAGATCGCCACGGCCTCGATGCCGGGCTCGGCGGCGATGCCCGCCAGGATCTCCGTGAAGAGGCGGTAGTCGGTGATGCGCGGCCCGGCCGGGAGCGCGGCGACGGAACAGTGCGCGCACCCGACCGGACACCGGTCGGTGAGGTAGAGCAGCACGGTGCGGCCACGCGTCCGTCGCAGCCGCTCGATGTCCGCTAGCCTCAACCGGCGCATCACCGCTCCCGACCCTCCCAGCCGAGCGTCACCAGCTCGCTGTAGCGGGCGATGCCGTGGCGGCGGGCGAAACCGTACGGGCCGTGGCGCTCCAGGAGAGCGCGTACGGCGCCCTCCATCGCCGGACCGGCAGGGGAGCCCAGGTAACCGGCGGCTCGCTCGCCCAGGCCGCGGTCGCGGTGCAGGGTGACGCAGACGTCGCAGTAGCCGGAGGCGACGGCTCCCGCTCCGAACCGTGCCTTGGCGTAGCGCGGCCCGAACATCCGGACGGCCCGCGCCAGCGGGCGGTCCAGGTGGCGGCGGCGCAGCACCGGCCAGGGATCGTGATCGGCGTGCCCGAGGACCAGGTGCGGCGGGCGCGCGGCGGCGGCGAGAGTCTCGTTGCAGCAGGTGAGCACCGTCCCGTCGTAGGTGACCAGCGGCCAGGCCGCCAGCTCGCACGGCGCGGGCGCGGCGGGACCCTCCGGCGGGACGGCGACCGGGCCGGCGGCTGGGCCGTTCAGGGCTCTCGCGCGCCCGACGGACCGGAGCGGCACCACGAGCATGGGCACCCGGTCGGCGAACTCCTCCCGCACCTCGCGCACCAGGTCCGCGACGTACGGGTCCGCCTCGCCGTCCCCGGTGATCTGCACGCTCACCTGCGGCCCCCAGGACCGGATCTCGCGCAGCACGCGGAAGGCCGCCCGCCTGCCCACCTCCCGCTCGTGGAAGCGGTCGAGGCTGACCGCGAAGTGATCGACCGCCGAGATGGCCGCCCGCAGGGCGGGCGGCACCGCGTGCCCGTCCCGGGCGAAGAACAGCCCCGACAGCAGGTACGACCTCGTCCCCGACAGCCGGGCCGAGTCGGCGAGGTCGCGCACCAGCCGCGGCCGCAGCAGCGCCTCGCCGCCGGACATGGCGATGAACTCCGGATGTTCCTGCCGCGTGAAGGACGCGACCAGCCGCCGGAAAGGGCGGTCCGCGTGCTCCGCGGCGTCCATGGCGGACTCCGTCGAGCAGTGCGCGCACGACAGCGGGCAGCGGCGGGTGAGGGCGAGGAAGACGCCCGCGGCGGGCACGGCGCGCAGCACCGCCATCTCGGCCAGATGCATCAGGTCACTCCGTGGCCGGTGGTGGCGGTGACGAACTTGCTCAGCGCGTTGAGCAGCTCGTCCACCGCGGCGTCGGAGGCCTCCGTACGGCTGAGCGCGATCTCCAGGCGGGACCAGGGGGTGAGGCCCTCCCTGGCGCTGCGGGTCAGCGAGCGGGCGGCGGCCATGAGCGTGAGCGTGATCGCCGACTGGGCGGCCAGCTCGGTGAACAGGTCGATGGCCGCCATCTCCCCGAACCTCTGCAGGGCGGGGTCGAGCACCTCCATCACGCCGATGGTGCGATCCTCGAGCTCCAGCGGGGCCGCCATGAGGATCTTCGGCACGTATCCGGTGCTCTGCGCGAACTCGCGGTCGAAGCGCGGGTCCGCCTGGACGTCGCTGAGCAGCACGGTCTCGCCGGTCTGGAACACCCACCCGGCCACGCCGCGCCCGGTCGGGATGGCGACCCCGAGCAGGCGGTCCTCGCCCTCCCCCGACGACGCCTCGAACACCAGCCGGTCGCGCTCCTCGTCGTACAGGAACACCGACGCGGCCGACGCCGAGAACGTCAGCCGGGCGAGCCGTACGGCCGACCTCAGCAACTCGTCGTGCTCGGTGGGGCGCAGCAGCCGCCCCAGCGAGGAGGTCAAGGAATCAGGGATGCCCACGCCCATGGTGGCCTCCTCATGTCCTGTTGTTCGCGACGGCGGCCAGCACATGCTTGAGCTGGCCGGTGGGAAGGCCCGGGTGCCGCTGCAGTACGCGCGCGCACAGCCCGGTGATGTGCGGGGTGGCGAAGCTGTTGCCGGTGAGGCGCGAGGTGCCGCCGCCGGGCAGCGGCACCTCGACGCCGATCCCGCGCGCGAAGAACTCGGCCGGGGGCTCCGGGTTGCATTCGATGTGCTCGGCGAGCGCCAGCGTGTGCGAACCCACCGAGATCACGCTCGGGAAGTGCCAGGGATAGCTGCGCACCGGCCGGTTGTGGGCGGAGGCCACGATGGTGACCCCGGCGAAGAACGCCCTGTCGACGAGGTCGTGCAGGGCCTCCTTGTGCTCGGCGCGCCGGGTCGAAAGGCTCAGGTTGACCAGGGAGAAGCGCTGCTCGATGGCCCACTCCAGGGCGGCCAGCAGCACCTCGCCACGGCCCTGCAACCCGCTGCCGAGCACGCGTACGCTGGTCAGCTCGCAGTCCGGGGCCATGGACCGGATGACGCCGGCGCAGGCCGTCCCGTGGCCCGCCTGGTCGCCGACCTCGTCGGGCACGACGTCCAGGCCGTCGCCCGTCACGGTGAGCGGGGTGATCGGCCTGGTGAAGACGGGGTGCCGCTCGTCGACGCCGCTGTCGATCAGGCAGATCCGCACGCCGGATCCGGTGGCCGACCCCCAGGCCCAGTCACGCGTGATCGCGCAGGGGAGGGCCAGCCGGGCCGAGTCCAGGACCGCGCCACGTGAGGCGTGCGCCAGCCGAAAGGTCCGGAGAGGCGGTGCCTCCGCGACAGCCTGAAAATCAGCCATTGCCCACCCTCAGCGTCATTGTTCCCGGCTCCGAGGAAATAGTGGGAGAGGCCGTTCATAGTTACTTCAGAGTCCGATCAAAGCGTCGCCTGAGACCGATTTCGAGGGCTTGAGAAACCCCATCGACTGACAGACCATGAGAGCGAAATCCGAACCGGAGTGTGACTCATGTTGGAGTTTCGCTTGCTCGGCGCGGTCGAGGCCTACTCGAACGGGCAGCGCATCGGACTGGGCCCGCGCAAACAGCGGCTGACATTCGCGGTCCTGGCCCTGGAAGCCAACCATCCCGTCACGGTGGACCGGCTGGTCGAGCTGAACTGGCCGGGGTCCCGTCCGCGTACGGCCCAGCACGCGATCCGGGTCTCCGTCTCCCAGCTGCGCTCGATCCTGGGCCGCGCCGACCCCCACCGAGCCGAAGTCACGCTGACGGCGCAGGGCGCGGGGTACGTCCTGCGGATCGATCCGGAGCGGATCGACGCCCACCGCTTCCGCGGCCTGGTGCGGCGGGCCCGGGCGGAGCCCGACGACGAGCGCCGGGTCGCGCTGCTCGACCAGGGCCTCAGCCTGTGGCGCGGCCCCGTGCTGGCCGGTACGGCGCCTCCCGAGACGCAGGAGCGCCTGGGCAGCGGCCTGGAGGAGTCGCGGCTGGTGGCGCTGGAGGACAAGATCGACGCCGGGCTGCGGCTGGGCCGCCACCGCCAGTTACTGGACGAGCTGACCGAGCTGACCCGATGTCATCCGTTCCGCGAACGACTGACCTGCCAGTTGATGATCGCCCTGTACCGCAGCGGGCAGACGCACACGGCCCTGGAGGAGGCCAGGAGGGCGCGCCGCCACCTGGCCGACGAGCTCGGCATCGACCCCAGCCTCGAACTCCAGCGGCTCGAAGTGGCCATCCTGCGCAACGACCCGGTCCTGCTGCCGCAGCCCGACCGCGTCCTGGCGGCCGGCCCGGCCCCGCCGGCGGTGCCCGCGCAGCTGCCGCGCTCCGTCTCCGACTTCACCGGCCGGGCCGGGCAGCTCAGATGGCTGGACGAGCACGTCCAGGACCACACCAGCACCCCGGTCACGATCGCGATCACCGGCACCGCCGGGGTCGGCAAGACCGCGCTGGCCCTGTACTGGGCGCACCGGATCCGTGACCGCTTCCCCGACGGCCAGCTGTACGTCAACCTGCGCGGCTTCGCCACCGGGCCGCCGATGCGGCCGGACCAGGCGCTGGCCCGGCTGCTGCGCTCCCTCGGGGTCGCCCCCGAGCACGTGCCCGCGGACGCGGACGAGGCGGCCGCCCTGTACCGGACGCTCCTGGCCGGCAAGCGCGTCCTCGTCCTGCTCGACAACGCGGCGACGCCGGAACAGGTCCGCCCGCTGCTCCCCGGCGCCACCGACTGCCTGGCCCTGGTGACCAGCAGGGACCGGCTGAGCGGGCTCGTCGCCCTCGACGGCGCCCGGCAGCTCCCGCTGGCCGTGCTGGATCCCGTCGAGGCGCGGACGCTCCTGGCCAGGATCCTCGGCGCCGACCGCGTACGGCAGGAGTCGGACGCCGCCGCCAGGCTGGCGCTGCTGTGCGACTACCTGCCGCTCGCCCTGCGGATCGCGGCGATCAACCTGTCCCGGCAGCCGACGCGCACCATCATCGACGGCGTCACGGAGCTCGCCGGGAGCGACCGCCTGAACGCCCTGCAGGTCGACGGGGACGGCCGGGCCGCCGTGCGCGCCGCGTTCGACCTGTCGTACGCCGCCCTGGACGAGCCGGACCAGCGCCTGTTCCGGCTGCTGGGCGTGAGCCCGTGCCCCGACCTCACCCCGCAGGCCGCCGCGGCGCTGGCCGCCGCCCCCGCCGACCAGGTGCGGCGGGCCCTGGACCGCCTCGAACGCACCCACCTGATCCTGCAGACCGCGCCCGGCCGGTACGGCTTCCACGACCTGATCAGGCTCTACGCCCGCGACAGCGCGAACCTGGCGGAGCGGACGACCGCGCTCGCGCGGCTGTTCGACTTCTACCTCAGGGTCGCCGACGAGGCCAAACGCCTGCTCTACCCGCAGGCCCTGCAGCTCGCGGGACCGCCCCGGGAGCTGTCACCGCTGACGTTCGAGGAGTCCGCGGCGGCGCTGGCGTGGCTCGACGCGGAGCGCTCCGGCCTCATCGCGACCATCACGTACGCGGCCGCCCACGGCCCCCGGGACGTGGCCTGGCGGCTGGCCGACACGCTGCGCGGCTACCTGTCGCTGCGGCGCGACCCGAACGACTGGCAGACCGTCGCCGAGGCCGCGCGCTCGGCCGCCAGCCTCGACGGCGACCTCACCGCCCAGGCCGCGACCGAGCTCAGCATGGCGCAGGTCTACCAGAGCCGGGGCATGCACCCGCAGTCGCTGAGCCACTATGCGCAGGCCCTGAAGCTCGCCCAGCGCGCCGGATGGCGCGAATGCGAATGCGCGGTGCTCAACAACCTCGGCAACGTGCACTGGAAGCTGGGCTCGCTGCAGGAGGCCGCCGACCACTACAGCCAGGCCATCGCCATCGCGAGGCAGACGGGTCAGCGCACGATCCACGCCACCAGCCTGGCCAACCTCAGCATGGTGTACCGAAGTCAGGGGCAGCTGGCGCGGGCGGCCGAGCTCCAGCACGAGGCCCTGGCGCGTTACCAGCAGGCCGCCTACCGCAACGGCGAGGCGATCGCGCTGGAGAACATGGGCGAGATCTACCACGATCTCGGCGAACTCGACCGCGCGCTGGACTATCTCGACCGCGCCCTGCCCATCTTCCGCCAGTCGGGCAACCGCTACGGCGAGGTCCTCGTCCTGAACGCGCTGGCCGCCGTCCACCGCGACGCCGGCCGATATGAGGACGCTCTCGAACTGGCCGACCACGCGGTGGAGTTGTCCGTCGCGATCGGCGACCGCCGGGCCGAGGCCGACACCCTGAACACCCGCGCCACCGTACGCACCGAACTCGGGCGCGCGGAGCAGGCCGCCGAGGAGCACGGCCGGGCGCTGGCCATCGCCCGGGAGGTCGGCAACCCGCAGCCCCGGCTGGAGTCCCTCATCGGGCTCGCCGGCGCCCACGGTCATCTGGGGAATCTGGCACAGGCGTCCGCCCACGGCCACGAGGCGCTCAACGACGCGCGCCGCTGGGGGTTCCGCCAGATCGAGGAGCAGGCGCTCACCGCCTTGGCGGACATCCACCTCCGCGCCGCGGAACGGCAAATCCGCGCGGCATTGTCCGTCGATTCAGAATGAATAATTCGCCCATATTTCATTGGGCCTGCTTATTGCCTGACGGGTCGTCAGCATTTACTGTTGAAATATGAGGAAAACAGCGATTACCACGCTCGGCGTGCATGACGACACCAACAATTACAACGACTCCGCCGAAGTCCCTCGACGCTGAATTCCGACCACGGGTAAATTCGTCATTAAATTTTCGTCGGCATTTCGTCCGTGCGGACCCGCCGCCGTGGCGCGTGGCCCGGGCCGGTCCTGCGCCCGCCCGCCGTGCCGCTGATCAGCGCCGCGACGGCTCACGAGCCGGGGAGTGCGGGTGTGCGTCGCGCGTACGGGTCAAGCGGCGGCCGGAACGTAAACGCGGCCGCGTCGCCCATTCTGTATACCGTGTCCCGGCGGATGGGCCCCGGTTCACGCGGCGGCGGCAGCCCGGGAGATCGCCCATAGTTCGCCGTCGAAGTATGGGGAGAAGCCCGTGTACGGGTTGGGGCGGTGCGGGAGTGGAAAGCACACGATCGTAGGCACCGTGACGGAAAGCAGGCGGCCGATGCTCGCACCAGGACCGGCCCCGCGGGCAGGGCGGCCATGAGGCTCGCCGACGCCCACGTTCTCGTCACCGGAGCCTCCTCGGGCATCGGGGCGGCCACCGCGCGGGCGCTGGCGGGCACCGGCGCGCGGCTGACGCTGGCCGGGCGCGACCGCGAACGGCTGGCGGCCGTCGCCGCGGCCACCGGCGGGCGCGCGCTGGCGTGCGACGTCGCCACCCAGGCCGAGGAGCTGGTCTCGCGGGCCGGGCACGTCGACGTGCTGGTGAACAACGCGGGCGTGGGGTGGGCGGGGCCGTTCGTGCGGATGCCGGCCGGCAGCGTCGAGCAGCTGCTGGCGGTCAACTTGGCCGCGCCGATCGCGCTGACGCGGCTGCTGCTGCCGGGGATGGTGGCGGCGGGCCGCGGGCGCCTCGTGTTCGTGGCCTCGATCGCCGGGGCGGTGGGCGTGGGGCAGGAGGCCGTGTACTCGGCCACGAAGGCGGGGCTGATGACGTTCGCGGAGGGCCTGCGCCACGAGCTGCATCGGGTGCCCGGCGTCGGCGTGTCCGTCCTGCTGCCCGGGGTGGTGGACACCCCCTTCTTCGTACGGCGCGGCGCCCCGTACACGCGCGGCTGGCCGGCGCCGATCGCGCCCGAGCGGGTGGCGCGGGCGATCGTGGCGGCGATCGCCTCCCCCTCGGCCAGCATCGTCCCGGCCCGTGCGGCCTGCACGGCCACCACTTCGCGCAACCGCGCCGACGCGGTCGCCGCCGAGAGATCGCCGATCGGGCAGCCCGCCCGGCGCAGATCCTCCCCAGGCAGGTAGACGCGCCCGCGCCGGAGGTCCTCGCCCACGTCCTGGCAGTGCTCGATGACCTGCAAGGCCGAGCACACCTTGTCGGACAGGGCCAGCCGGGGCCGCTGACCTCGGGCGAATGATTTACCCGCGGATTAACGATTCGGCCGGGCCGAACAATTAACCGGGAATTTCGCCGCGTTCGGCCGGGACGCGCGGTCCTGAGAGGGCGCCCCCGTCAGAAGGCGACGCCGCAACGCAGGATGACGTTGGCGTACGGCCGCGCCTCCCCGGTGCGCACCACGAGCCTGCTGGCGGCGGAGAGCTGCTTGAGCCGCTCGTGCGACACGTACGCCAGCCCCGGCAGCCGCTCGGTGAGCAGCGCGTGGCAGTCGGGGTTGGCCGCCTGGACCTCCTTGGCCGCCGTGGCGCCCTCGACGACGAGCTCGGCGAGGATCCCGTCGAGCACGTCGGCGAACGACGGGACGCCCGCCACGAACGCCAGATCCACCACCTGCGCCCCCGCCGGCAGCGGCATGCCGCTGTCGCAGATGAGCAGCTCGTCGGTGTGCCCGAGCCGCGCCAGGGCGCCCGCCAGAGCCGCGTTGATGACGCCGCCGCGCTTCACAAGCCCTCCACCTCCGCCATCGTCGGGTACGAATCCTGCGCCCCCGGTCTGCGTACGGCCGCGGCGCCCACCCTGGCGGCGAACGCCGCGGCCCGCGTGAGCGGCTCGCCCGCGGCCAGCCGCCAGGCCAGCGCTCCGGTGAACGCGTCGCCGGCCCCGGTGGTGTCCACGGCCGCCACGCGGGGACTGGGCACGGGGTGGACCGCGCCGCCCTCGGCACCCGGGGTGCTGCCGCCCTCGGCCACCACGGCCCCGTCGGCGCCCAGGGTGATGACGACCGAGCGGGGGCCGAGCGCCAGCAGCTCCTTGGCCTGCCGGTCCGGCTCGCCGGGCGCGCCGAGCAGCAGGGCCGCCTCGTGCTCGTTGACGACCAGCGGATCGCACAGCGCCAGCAGCTCGTCCGGCACCGGGACGGCCGGCGACAGGTTGAGCACCGCGCGGCGGGCCAGCCGGGCCGCGGCGAGCACCGCCGGCAGCGGGATCTCCAGCTGCAGCGACACGACCGGAGCCGACCGCAGCAGCGGCGCCGCCTCCAGCACGTCGTCCTCGGTGAGCCGGGCGTTGGCGCCGGGGGCGACGATGATGCTGTTGTCGCCCCGCGGCCCGACGGCGATCATGGCGATGCCGCTGGCGGCCGGAGTGTCGCGCAGGTGACCGAGGTCCACGCCGTCGCGTTCGAGCGACTCGCGCAGCAGCCGCCCGTGCCCGTCGGCGCCGACCCGGCCGAGCAGCGCCACCCGCGCGCCGAGCCGGGCGGCGGCCACCGCCTGGTTGGCGCCCTTGCCTCCGGGATGGACGGCCAGCTCCGAGCCGAGCACGGTCTCGCCCGGCGCGGGATGCCGTTCGACCTGGACGACCAGGTCGGCGTTGGCCGACCCCACCACCACGACGTCGAGCGGGTGGCGGGGCGGGCCGTCGTCGTGTTCCGTCACGGAGCTCATGCCCCGGTGAACTCGGACAGGTTGTCCTTGGTGGCGACCTTCACCGGCACGTTGGCGGTGGCCTGCAGCTGCTCGCTCTTGATCGCCTTGACCGCGTTCTGCACGGACTGCTGGCCGAGCAGGGCCGGCTGCTGGGCGATGCTGGCCGCCAGCGTGCCGGCCTCGATCGCCTTCAGCCCGTCGGGAGTGCCGTCGAAGCCGACCACCTTGACCTGCTTGCCGGCCTTGGCGCCGAGCGCCTTGATCGCGCCGAGCGCCATCTCGTCGTTCTCGGCGAACACGCCGGTGACGCCGGGGTGCGACTGCAGCAGGTTCGTCATGACGTCCAGGCCCTTGGTGCGGTCGAAGTCGGCCGGCTGCTGGGCGACGACCTTGATGCCGGGGAACGCCTTGATGCCCTCGGTGAAGCCCTGGCCGCGGTCGCGCGAGGCCGAGGTGCCGGGCACGCCCTGCAGGACGACGACCTCGCCCTTCTCGCCGATCTCCTTGGCGAGCTGCTCCGCCGCCAGCTTGCCGCCGGCCACGTTGTCGGAGGCGACGGTCTGGGCGACCTTGCCCCCGTTGACGCCGCGGTCCACGGCGATCACGGGGATGTTGGAACGTTCCGCGATCTTGACCGCGGGCGCGGCGGCGTCGGAGTCGACCGGGTTGATGACGATCGCCTTCATGCTCTGGCTGGTGAAGTTCTGCACCTGGTTCACCTGCTGGGAGGCGTCGTTCTGGGCGTCGGTGACGGTCAGCGTGACGCCCAGCTTCTTGGCCTCGGCCTCGGCGCCGGCGCGCAGTTGCACGAAGTAGGGGTTGTTCAGGGTGGAGATCGACATGCCGATCTTGATGTCGCCGCCGGAGGCGGCTCCCCCCGAGCCGGAGGAGGACGTGCCGGAGGAGCCGGCAGAGCCGCAGGCGGTCAGGCCGAGCGTCAGTACGGCGCCCGCCGCGATGAGGGCGTGGATGCGCATGGGAGGTACCTCATTCCTTCTTACTGATATTTACGGTGATGTCAGCGGCCGCTTCGGCGGCGCAGTGTGTCGAGCAGGACGGCCAGGGCGATCACCACACCGATGACCACCTGCTGCCAGAAGGCCGAAACCGACAGCAGGTTCAGCCCGTTGCGCAGCACGGCCAGGATGAGCGCGCCGACCAGCGTGCCGAGTGCCCGGCCCTTGCCGCCCGACAGGCTCGCCCCGCCGATGACCACGGCGGCGATCGCGTCCAGCTCGTAGCCGGAGGCGGCCTGCGGCTGGGCCGAGGCGAGCCGGCTGGCCAGGACGATGCCGGCCACGGCGGCGAACGCGCCGGACAGCGCGTAGGTGACGAGCTTCTGCCGGCTGACGGCGATGCCGGACAGCCGGGCGGCCTCCTCGTTGCCGCCGAGGGCGTACATGGCCCGGCCGGCGTACGTGCGGTTGAGCACGACGGCGGTGATCACGCCCATGAGCGCCATCACCAGCACGGGCACCGGCAGGAAGCCGCCGACGGTGTCGCCCAGGTGGGAGACCGCCTCCGGCATCTCGATGGGGCTGCCCTGGGAGACCACCAGGGCCAGCCCGCGCGCCACGCCCAGCATGGCGAGCGTGGCGATGAACGGCGGCAGCTTGCCGTACGCGATGAGCGCGGCGTTGACCAGCCCGCATCCGATGCCGACGGCCAGCGCGACGAGCGTGGCCAGCGGCCAGGGCAGCCCGCTGTCGGCGGCCGTCCAGGCCAGCACGATCGCCGACAGGGCGGCCACGGCGCCGACGGACAGGTCGATCCCGCCCGTGATGATGACGAACGTCGAGCCGAACGCGAGGATCGCGGTGACCGCCGCCTGGACGCCCACGTTCAGCAGGTTCGTCACGGAGAGAAAGTCGCCGGACAGCAGCGACAGCGCCACGACGAGCACGACGAGCGCCGCGAGCGAGCCGTTCTCGGCCAGCAGGCTCCGGGCCGTCGGCCGTGCGGCCAGCACGTTAGTGGACACGAGCATCCTCCACCTCGGTGACGGCCAGCGCCATCACGGAGTCCTGGTTCGCCTCGGCGGCCTTCAGCTCGCCGACGAGCCTGCCTCTGGCCATGACGAGGATGCGGTCGCTCATCCCGAGGATCTCGGGCAGATCACTGGAGATCATGAGGACCGCGTGGCCGGAGGCGGTGAGCGAATTGATCAACTGGTAGATCTCGACCTTGGCGCCGACGTCGATGCCGCGCGTCGGCTCGTCGAGAATGAGCACGTTGGCGTCGGCGAGCAGCCACTTGCCGATCACGATCTTCTGCTGGTTCCCGCCCGACAGGGTGCGCACCTCCTGGCCGAGGTGGCTCATCCGCACGCCGAGCTGGTCGGCCACCCGCGCGGCGGCCTTGTGCTGCCCGGCCCGGTCGACGAATCCGCCGTGGCTGGCGCCGCGCAGGGTGACCAGGCCCAGGTTCTCGGCGATGTCGGCGCCCAGGACGAGTCCCTGGCCCTTGCGGTCCTCGGGGACCAGGCCGAGCCCGGCATCCATGGCGGCGCGCACGTCGCCGCGGGGCAGCCGCCGGCCGCGTACCAGCACCTCGCCCGAGTCGGGGGCGTCGGCGCCGAACACGGCCCGGGCCACCTCGGTGCGGCCCGCGCCGACCAGCCCGGCCAGGCCGACGACCTCGCCGGCCCGCACCTCGAACGACACGCCGGAGAACGCGCCGGCCCGGCTCAGGTCGCGCACCTGCAGCAGCGGCTCGCCGGCCGTGGCGGGCCGGCGCGGGTACTGCTGGTCGATGGGCCGGCCCACCATGAGCCGGATCAGCTCCTCCTCGGGCGTGCCGGCCGGCACCTGGGCCACGGAGCGGCCGTCGCGCAGCACGGTCACCCGGTCGCCGATCTGGGCGATCTCCTCCAGGTGGTGGGTGATGAACACGACCGCGACGCCCCGCTCGCGCAGCTGCCCGACCAGGTCGAACAGGCGCCGTACCTCGCTGGTGGTGAGCACGGCGGTGGGCTCGTCCATGATCAGGACACGGGCGTCGAGCGCGAGCGCCTTGGCGATCTCGACCATCTGCATCTGCGCGATGCCCAGGTCGGCGACGCGCGTGCGCGGGTCGACGCCGACGCCCACCTGGTCGAGCATGCCGCGGGCCTGCTCGTGCATGCGCCGCGTGTCGACGAACCCGAAGCGGCGCGGCGGCCGGCCCAGGGCGAGGTTCTCGCCCACGGTCAGCTGCGGGACCAGGTTGAACTCCTGGTAGATCGTGGCGATGCCGAGCCGCTGGGCGTCGGCGGCGGTCCTGATCGCGACCGCCTCGCCGTCGACGAGGATGCGGCCGCTGTCGGGCTGGTAGGCGCCGGACAGCATCTTGATGAGCGTGCTCTTGCCGGCGCCGTTCTCGCCGAGCAGGACGTGCACCTCGCCCGCGCGCAGGTCGAAGTCGACGCCGTCGAGCGCCACCACGCCGGGGAACCTCTTGCCGAGGCCCTCCACGCGCAGGATCTCCCGTGCCTGGCTCACGAGCGGCCCTCCTTCCTCGTGCCCGTCTCCCCGCACGATTCGCGCGCCACGAGCGTCGCGGGCAGCACCACCGACTCGGCGGCCCGGCCGTTCAGCACGTCGAGGATCACCCGGACCGCGCGCCGGCCCAGCTCGGCGGTGGGCTGGCTGATCGCGGTGATGCGGGGGTGTACGTGCCTGAACCACGGCACGTCGTCGAACGAGGCCAACGCGACGTCGCCGGGAATGTCCAGGCCGCGCTCGTGGACCTCGTCGAGCGCGCCGAGCGCCATGAGGTTGTCGCCCAGGAAGATCGCCTGAGGGGGTTCGGGCAGGTCGAGCAGCTCGGAGGTGATCCGCTGGCCGCTGCCGGCGCGGAAGTCGCCGACGCGCACGTACTCCGGGGGGATCTCAAGGCCGTGCTCGGCCGTCGCGCGCAGGAACGCCTCCGTCCGCTCGCGCCCGGTGGACAGGGTGCTCGGCCCGGACACGAACGCGATCCGCCGGTGCCCGAGGGCGCGCAGGTGGGCGACCAGCTCGGCGATGGCGGCGCTGCCGTCGGCCCGGACCGACGGCACCTCCACGCCGCTGAGCGTCCGGTCGAGGAAGACCAGCGGCCGCTCTCCCCGGCTGACCTCCTCCACCAGGGGCGTCACCTCGGCGGTGGGGCAGATCAGCAGCCCGTCGACCCGCCGCTCCAGCAGGGTGCGCACGTAGTGGTCCTGTTGGTCGGGCCGCTCGTCGGCGTTGCCGATGATCACGGTGTAGCCGGCCTCGCGTGCCTCGTCCTCCACCGCCCGCGCCAGCTCGGCGAAGAACGGGTTGAGGATGTCGCCGATGATCAGCCCGAGCGTCCTGGTGGCCTCGGTACGCAGGGACCTGGCCACGGCGTTGGGCCGGTAGTTCAGCGCGGCCATCGCGTCGTGAACCCGGTTGCGCGTCTCCTCGGTGACGGACGGGTTGTCGTTGAGCACCCGGGAGACCGTCGCGACGGAGACGCCCGCCTGCGCGGCGACATCTTTGATTCGAGCCACCTGACCTCCATGTAATCGGTTACATGAGGGTATGTAATCGGTTACATGATTGGGAAATGTTAGGCGGTGTGATTAAGGTCACATTTCCGAGGCATTGCCGGCGCTGATCAGCGGACCGCCCACCGGCAGCCTGCCTGTGATGCCCGGGCTCCCCGCCCGGACATCACAGGCCGATCAGCGGCTCAGAACTTGATCCACCATCCGTCCAGGTAACCCGTGTCGCCCGCGGTGACGTCCTCGACGCGTAACGTCCACGTCCCGTTCGCCGGTGAGGCGCTGCCGTCCACCGGATAGGTCTCCCAGATCACGTCGCCGTTGTCCTGGGGGGCCGGCAGGCGGAGTTTGTACACCATGCCGTTCGGGCTGATCAGGTCGATCTTCAGATCGCCCACCCAGGTGTGGTGGATCTCCGCGTAGACCGTCGCCTTCGCGGGCGCGTTGCCCGGGAGCCAGCCCGTCACCGTGATGGGCGACGTGACGACGCCCTTGTCCGGGATGTTGCGATCGTCCCAGTTCTCGAAGAAGGGGAAGTCCATCGACCAGCCGTCGATGAAGCCGGAATCGGGTGCATAGTCGTCCGTGGCGCGGAGCTTCCAGGTCCCGTTCGGCGTCGTCACGGACGTGGCGTCCACGTCGTAGGTCTCGTCGATGAAATCGCTGCCGTCCGGGGACGGCTCCCTCAGCGGGAACACCTTCCCGTCCGGGCTGATCAGCTGGAGCTTCAGATCACCCACCCAGGGGTGCCGGATGGAGACCCAGACGTGCAGCTGCGCCGGCCCCTTGTCGAGGATGTCGCTCACGTCGATCGGCGAGTCCACCCTGCCCCGGTCGGGGATGGCGTAATCGTCCATGTTGACGAAGTACGGCGGCCAGACGGCCCCCGGGTCCGCCGGCGGGGTGGGGGTCGGGGTCGGGGTCGGCTGGGGGAGCGCGGCGCCGTCCAGCCGGAGTCGTGGCGTGGTGGCGCCGGTGTAGGCGATCGGCTTGCCCGTGGTCTTCATGGCCGACTCCAGCTCCGCGATGCCCGCCTGGGGGAAGGCCTGGCGAAGCACGGCCAGCGCGCCGGTCACGTGAGGAGCCGCCATCGAGGTGCCGCTCAGCGGCGCCCACCCGTCACCGGGCACCGAGGAGACGATCGACGTCCCGGGAGCGAAGAGGTCCAGCAGGGGGCCGCGATTGCTGAAGGCGGACACCGTGTCGTCGTCGGTGGTGCTGCCCACCGTGATGGCCGAGGGCACGCAGGCCGGCGCGCTCACCGCGTCGCCGTACCCGTTGTTCCCGGCCGCCACCACCGTCGCCACCCCGGCCGCCAGCAGGCCGTCGATGGCCTGCTTGCGCGGATCGGTGTCGCACGACACGGTGTACCGGCCGCTGCCCAGGCTCAGGTTGGCGGCCACCAGCGGCGTACCGGCCTCCTTCAGCTGCAGGACCTTCTCCAGGCCCGCCACCTGGGCGCTGGTGAAGCTCAGCACGCACGGCGCGGCGCCCGCGCCGCAGAAGTCCTCCGACGTGAACTTGCTGAACACCTGGATGGCGACCAGGCTCGCGCCGGGCGCGACACCGGCAGGCGGGGCTCCGCTCACGCTCTGGCCGTTGCCGACGGCGATCCCGGCCACGTGCGTGCCGTGATCACAGTCGAGGGCCGGGTCCGCGCATGCCCCCTGCTCGGAGTCGGCCGATCCGGCCCCCTCCTGCTGGGCGGTGCCGTTGGGGCACAGGCTGGTGGCGGAGTAGTCGGCGTCGACGGGGGAGAAGCAGGCCTCGCCGATCACCCGCCCGCCCAGGAAGGGGTGGCCGGTCGCGACGCCGGTGTCCAGTACGGCCACCGCGCTGCCCGCGCCGGTCAGCCCCGCGGCCCGGGTGCGGTCCCCGCCGATCAACGGGACGCTCTCGGCCAGCACGGGCGGCACCGGCCGGTCCTCCGACACGCTCACGACGCCCGGCCGCGTGGCCAGCCGGTCCAGCGCCGCCGCGTCGACACGTAAGGTCACCATGGGGAACCGGGACAACGTCTGCAGCACCTGACCGGTGCTCGCCGCGTCGGGCAGATCGGCCCGGGTCTTGGTGACGACGTTCACCCTGATCTTGCCGGCGGCGGCCCGCGTGCGTAACCCCGGCTCCACCGACGGGGGCGCGGACGTGGCCTGCCCGTCCAGATCCGCCGGCGCGGCGTGGGCCGGCGCGCTCGCGATGGCCGTGGCCGCCAGGGCCACGATGACGCCCGAGACAAGCCACTTCTTCATGTCGCGTCTGCTCCGATGGCGGCCTGCGGCGGGAGCGGCAGGGGGAGGGGCACCGCGGACGTTAATCGGCGCAACCGGGCCTCCTGAAATGAGCCAGTGATTTGATCACCTGGACAGTAAATGATCGCAAAGCGCCCGACAAGGGTCTGGACAGGCGTTCATGACGGTGCTCAAATCGCATACGGAGCCGCACCTTGGCGCCCGGCACAAGCGCCCGCTCGGCGCGGTCGGCAGCCGTGGCGGACGGCAATTGGCGACGGGTCGCGCGCCGCGCCCCACCGAGCCGAAAATCTCACGTCTGCCCAGCTCGCGAGCGTTGCAGAAGGCAGGCAGTTAAAATTCTGAAGAGTCCCTCCGGTCGGCCGTGCGGAGGTTTTTATAAGAGCCTTATAGTGGCGATATTGTGCTTTTATGGCAGGCTCGCGGATAATTTCCGGGGCGTAATTATCGCCAATTCTGCGGGCTGGTGTTTCGGGTGCGTCCCCACCCGGCTTCCGGCGGGCGCCAGGGGTGGTGTGGCTCGCGGTACTTTTGTGGGGTTCCCACAACGCAGCACCTCCGCCATGAGCGATGCGGGCCATGGTGCACCGGATGGCGATCGAGCAGGGTGTAGAAAGGTGCAGGCGGCGTTCCGGGATCCCGGGCGTCGCCTTTGTGCGTGAGTATGGGGAGGCTCAACCGGTGTTCAGTCGTGTCGCCATCGTCAATCGTGGAGAGGCCGCGATGCGGCTCATCCACGCCGTCCGGGACCTCTGCGCGGAGACCGGGGAGCGGATCGAGACGGTGGCCCTCTACACCGACGCCGACCGCACCGCGACCTTCGTCCGCGAGGCGGACCTCGCCTACCCCCTGGGGCCCGCCGCCGCCCGCCCGTACCTCGACCACGCCGTCCTGGAGCGGGCGCTGGTGGAGACCGGGGCCGACGCCGCTTGGGTCGGGTGGGGGTTCGTCGCCGAGGACCCGGCGTTCGCCGAGCTGTGCGAGAAGATCGGCGTCACCTTCGTCGGGCCGAGCGCGGAGGCGATGCGCAAGCTCGGCGACAAGATCGGCGCCAAGCTCATCGCCGAGAAGGTCGGCGTCCCCGTCGCGCCGTGGAGCCGCGGCGAGGTCGCCACCCTGGAGGACGCGCTGCGCGCCGGCGAAGAGATCGGCTACCCGCTGATGCTCAAGGCGACCGCGGGCGGCGGCGGGCGCGGCATCCGCATGGTCGCCTCCAAGGAGGACCTGGCCGACGCGTACGAGCGCACCAGCCAGGAGGCGCTGCGCGCGTTCGGCTCCGGCGTGGTCTTCCTGGAGCGCCTGGTCACCGGCGCCCGCCACGTCGAGGTCCAGGTCATCGCCGACGGGCAGGGCACCGCGTGGGCGCTGGGCGTGCGCGACTGCTCGGTGCAGCGGCGCAACCAGAAGATCATCGAGGAGTCCGCCTCCCCCGTGCTGGGGATCGAGCAGACGGCCGAGCTCAAGGCGTCGGCCGAGCGGCTCGCCGTGGAGGTCGGCTACCGCGGCGCCTGCACCGTCGAGTTCCTCTACCACCCCGGCGAGAAGCTGTTCGCCTTCCTCGAGGTCAACACCCGCCTTCAGGTCGAGCACCCGATCACCGAGATCACCACCGGCACCGACCTGGTACGGCTGCAGCTGCACGTCGCGAACGGCGGGAGGCTGGCGGGCCCCCAGCCGGCCGAGGCCGGCCACGCCGTCGAGGCCCGGCTCAACGCCGAGGACCCGGACCGCGACTTCGCGCCCGCCCCCGGCCGCATCGCGCGCCTGGTGCTGCCCGCCGGGCCCGGCATCCGCGTGGACACCGGCGTCAGCGAGGGCGACAGCATCCCGGCCGACTTCGACTCGATGATCGCGAAGATCATCGCCTACGGCAGCGACCGCGAGCAGGCGCTGGGCCGGCTGCGCCGCGCGATGGCCGAGACCACGGTGATCATCGAGGGCGGCGCCACCAACAAGAGCTTCGTGCTCGACCTGCTCGACCAGCCCGAGGTGATCGACGCGAGCGCCGACACCGGCTGGATCGACCGCGTGCGCGCCAAGGGCCGCCTGGTCAGCCACCGGCACTCCGCGATCGCCCTGGCCGCCGCCGCGATCGAGGCCTACCAGGACGAGGAGGAGGTCGGCCGCCGGCGGCTGCTGTCCACCGCGCACGGCGGTCGCCCGCAGGTGCAGCACGACTCGGGCCGCCCGCTGGACCTCAAGCTCCGCGGCGTCGGCTACCGGGTGAGCGTGGCCCGGGTCGGGCACGGGCGCTTCCGCGTCGGGATCTCCGGCGGCGGCGAGGCGCACCCCGCGGACGTCGAGGTGGAGCGGTTCGACGCGCACAGCGGCCAGATCGTGGTCAACGGCCGCCGGTTCCGGGTGGTCTCGGCCACGCACGGGCCGATCCACCTGGTCGAGGTCGACGGCGTGACACACCGGATCAGCCGCGACGAGGGCGGCGTCGTCCGCTCGCCCGCGCCCGCGCTGGTGGTCGCGACGCCGCTGTCGGCCGGCGACGAGGTCGAGCCGGGCGCGCCGATCCTGGTGCTGGAGAGCATGAAGATGGAGACGGTGCTGCGCGCGCCGTTCCGCGCCCGCGTCCGCGAGTGTCCGGTGTCGGTGGGCAGCCAGGTCGAGACCGGCGCGCCGCTGATGCGCCTGGAGCCCCTCGCCGACGAGGGCCCCGAAGAGGAGTCCGCGGGCGTCGTCGAGATCGACCTGCCCCCCGAGCCCGGCATGTCCGCGGCCGACCGGGTCGAGCGCGGCCTGCAGGATCTGCGCGGCCTGCTGCTCGGCTTCGACGGCGCCCCGGACGAGCGCAACCGGGCGCTGTCGGCGTACCTGGCCGCGCGCGCCGAGCTGGGCGAGCAGCCCATCGAGGGCGAGCTCGACCTGCTCACCGTGTTCGCCGACCTGGCCGAGCTGAGCCGCAACAAGCCGGGCGGCGCGCTCGACGTCGAGCCGGGCAGCCCCGTGCACAGCCCGCGCGAGTTCTTCCACAGCTACCTGCAGAGCCTGGACGTCGAGCGCGCCGGCGTCACCCAGAGCTTCCAGGCCAAGCTCGCCAGGGTCTTCGCCCACTACGGCGTCGACGACCTCGACCGCACGCCGGAGCTGGAGGCCGCGGTCTTCCGGATCTTCCTGGCCCAGCAGCAGATGAGTAAGGCCGTCGCGATCGTCTCGGAGCTGCTGCGCCAGTGGCTGGCCGGCCCGCCGCCGGTCGAGCCGCTCGGCGAGCGCGCCGGGCTCGCCCTGGAGCACCTGGTCGAGGCCACGCAGGTGCGCTTCCCCACGGTGTCCGACCTGGCCCGTGGCGTGGTGTTCCGCTGGTACGCCCAGCCGCTGCTGCGCCGCAACCGCGCCAAGGTCTACGCCGCGGTACGCGACGACCTGCGCTACCTGGACGCCAACCCGGACGCGCCGGACCGCGCCGAGCGGATCCAGGCCATGGTGGCCGGCTCCGAGCCGCTGGTCCGGCTCATCGGCCAGCGCATCGGCCGCCACGGGCGGGATCACGCGCCGCTGCTGGAGGTGCTGACCCGCCGCTATTACGGCAACCGGGGGCTGTCCGAGGTCACCGCGAGCGAGGCCGCGGGCTGCCGGTTCGTCACCGCCGAGCACACCGGGGCGGCCGGGGTGACCCGCGTGGTCGCCACCGCGGTCGACATCGCCGCCCTGCCCGACGCCATCGGCGCCCTCGACACGTTCGCCGCCGAGGGGGTCGTCGAGGGCGCCACCGAGAGCGTCGTCGAGGGCTCCGCCGACGGGGCGGAGCGGGGTCTGGTCGGTGACCTCTACGTCACGTGGGAGGACCAGCCGGACGCCGACGCGATGGCGGCGCGGATCGGCGAGCTCCTCGCCGAGCACTCGCGGCCCGCGGGCGTCGGCCGGATCACCACCACCGTCGTCGGCACCA
Source organism: Nonomuraea sp. NPDC050153 (assembly GCF_044460125.1). Classification (NCBI taxonomy): domain Bacteria; kingdom Bacillati; phylum Actinomycetota; class Actinomycetes; order Streptosporangiales; family Streptosporangiaceae; genus Nonomuraea; species Nonomuraea sp. NPDC050153. Next base: position 118,799 of record NZ_JBITJQ010000021.1, on the reverse strand, counting down.
GCGGCGCCGTGATGCACCACCACTTCACCTTCCGCCCCGACGGCGCGGGCTTCGCCGAAGACCGGCTGATCCGCGGCCTGCACCCGCAGATCGCCGAGCGCCTGCAGCTGCAGCGGCTGCGCGAGTTCGACCTCACCCGGCTGCCGTCCGCCGACGAGGAGATCTACCTGTTCAAGGCCGTGGCGCGCAGCAACCCGGCTGACGAGCGGCTCATCGCGATGGGCCAGGTCCGCGACCTGACGCCGCTGCGCGAGGCCGACGGCAGGCTGGTCGCGCTGCCCGCCGTGGAGGACGCGCTCACCGCGGGCCTCGACGCGATCCGCAACATCCAGGCGCAGCGCCCCCAGAACAAGCGCTTCGACACCAACCGGATCATGATGTACGTCTGGCCGTCGACCGAGCTGTCCACCGACGAGCTCAACATGCTGCTCCAGCGCATCCTGCCGACCGCGGCGGGCGCGGGGCTGGAGGAGGTCCAGTTCGTGGCCCGCCAGCGCACCGCCTCCGGCGAGCTGGCCGAGGTCGCCGTGCGGATCACCCTCGACCCCGGCCACGCCGCGACCCTGGACGTCGGCAAGCCGTCGACGGAGCCGGTCCAGCCGCTGGACGACTACCGCCAGAAGGTGCTGCGCGCGGCCCGGCGCGGCAACGTCTACCCGTACGAGCTGACCGGCCTGCTCACCGGGCCGGAGGGCGGCTTCGTTGAGCACGACCTCGACGCCCACGGCGCGCTCGTGCCGGTGGAGCGGCCCAAGGGGAAGAACTCCGCGGCGATCGTGGCGGGCGTCGTCACGACCCCGACCGAGCGGCACCCCGAAGGTGTCACCCGCGTGGTCCTGATCGGCGACCCGACGAAGGCGCTGGGCGCCCTCTCGGAGCCCGAGTGCTCGCGGGTGATCGCCGCCCTCGACCTCGCCGAGCGGATGCGGGTCCCGCTGGAGTGGTACGCGCTGTCGGCCGGCGCCCGGATCTCGATGACCTCGGGCACCGAGAACATGGACTGGGTCGCCGCGGCGCTCAAGCGGATCGTCACCTTCACCCAGGGCGGCGGCGAGATCAACATCGTGGTCGCCGGGATCACCGTCGGCGCCCAGCCGTACTGGAACGCCGAGGCGACGATGCTCATGCACACCAAGGGCATCCTGGTGATGACGCCGGACTCGGCGATGGTGCTCACCGGCAAGCAGTCACTCGACTTCTCCGGCGGCGTGTCGGCCGAGGACAACTTCGGCATCGGCGGCTACGACCGCGTCATGGGGCCGAACGGCCAGGCGCAGTACTGGGCGCCCAACCTGCCGGCCGCTCGCGACGTGCTCATGGCGCACTACGACCACACCTACGTCGTGCCCGGCGAGGCGGGGCCGCGGCGGGCCCGCACCGGCGACCCGTTCGACCGTGACATCTCCGGGTTCCCGCACGAGCTCGCCGACAGCGACTTCGCCACCGTCGGCCAGATCTTCTCCGCGGAGCTCAACCCCGACCGCAAGAAGCCGTTCGACATCCGCACGGTGATGCGTGCCGTGTCCGACCAGGACCACCCGGTGCTGGAGCGCTGGGCGGGCATGGCCGACGCGGAGACGTCCGCGGTGCAGGACGCGCACATCGGCGGCCGGCCGGTCTGCCTGATCGGCATCGAGTCGCGGTCGGTGCCGCGGCGCGGCTTCCCGCCCACGGACGGGCCCGACACCTACACCGCGGGCACGCTGTTCCCGCGCTCGTCGAAGAAGACCGCGCGGGCGATCAACTCCGCGTCCGGCAACCGGCCGCTGGTGGTGCTGGCCAACCTGTCCGGGTTCGACGGCTCGCCGGAGTCGATGCGCAAGCTCCAGCTGGAGTACGGCGCGGAGATCGGCCGGGCGATCGTCAACTTCGAGGGCCCGATCGTGTTCTGCGTGATCTCCCGCTACCACGGCGGCGCGTTCGTGGTGTTCTCCAAGGCGCTCAACCCGAACATGACCGTGCTGGCGCTGGAGGGCTCGTTCGCCTCGGTGCTCGGCGGCGCCCCGGCGGCGGCCGTGGTGTTCTCCGGCGAGGTGAACAACCGCACCGCGACCGACCCGCGGGTGACCGAGCTGCAGACGCGGGTCTCGGCGGCCAGCGGTGCCGAGCGGGCGGCGCTCAACGCCCAGCTCGCGGAGGTGCAGTCAGCCGTACGGGCGGAGAAGCTCGGTGAGGTGGCCGCGGAGTTCGACCGGGTGCACAGCATCCAGCGCGCGGTCGAGGTCGGCTCGGTCGATGCGATCATCAGCGCCGCCGAGCTGCGCCCGCGGATCATCGAGGCGATCGAGCGCGCGATGGGCTGACCGTCCTTCAGCGGGGGTCACGGCGCAGCGGATGATCGGACGGCACCTCCACCAGCACGATGCGATGCCCGTCGGGGTCCTCGATCCACAGCTCGATGAGGCCCCACGGCTCCTGACGCGCCTCGCGCACCACCGTGACCCCCGCCTCCCGGAGCCGTTCCTCCTCCTGCGCCACATCGCGTACCTGCAGCCACAGCGACAGCCCTGAGACGGCCCCGTCGTCGGAGTGCCCGGAGATCTCCAGGAACCCCTGGCCGAGGAAGAAGACCACGCCCGGCCGGTCGGCGGGGCCGAACTCGCGATAGACGGCCAGGCCCAGCGTCTCGCGGTAGAAGTCGAGGCTGCGGACGAGATCCTTCGGCCGCAGCAGCACTCGATTGCTCAGCACCTCCATCCCCGACCTGTTCCCCGTCCGACCGGCTGAAACGCGCCCGAGGCGACCCTGCGCCGCCACTGTGAGCGACGTCACCCGCCAGCCGTGACACAACGCCCGGCCCGTGCGGTGTCGTCCCTGGACCGCGCCCTGGCCGAACGCGTCCGTCAGGCCGGCACGCTGCGCTTCCTCAGTTGGGAGACCCCACCGCGTAGGCCCTGATGACGGTCTGGGTGAGGCCGGTGCCGGCGGCGTCCGCCACCTTCACCCGCAGCGACACGTGCCCGGGCGTGCGCGGGTTGGGCACCATGGCGGTCCACCCCGGGCCCGTTCTGAGCACCGGGACCGGCCGCCAGGTCGTGCCGTCGTCCCCGGACATCTCCAGCCGGACCTGCTCGACCGGCGCCTGGGGGGCTCCCGGGGCGCGTTCCAGCCTCATGGGCAGCGGGGTCGTCGAGCCGGGCGCGGCGCGGTTGAGGTCGTCGAGCCCGGTGGGGGTGTACCGCATCGCCATCAGCGGCAGCGGCCGCTCGCCCGCCGTGTGCGACGACCGTACCGTCCAGACCGTGTCCACCGCCGTGGACAGCGTCGAGTGCGGCACCTCCCTGCGCATGGACGAGCTGATCGTGTACGTGGCCGCCCCGGCGGGCAGTTCGGCGCGCAGCACGCACGCCTCCGCATCCCCGAGCACGCAGTCGGCGAGGTCGGCCCTGGCCAGGACCTGCCCCTTGGCGGCGACGGTGACGGCGCCCGTGGCCGCGGAGTCCGTCCCGGCCCGCGCGGTGCCTCCGTCGGCGAACAGGCCGCCGGCGGCGACGGTCAACGTGTCCCCGGTACGGCGTGCGCCGAGCCCGGCGAGCGACGGGCCGGTCACCGCGACGTTCCACGTCTCCCGCGTGTCGCCCCGCTTCGGCTCGTGCCCCGTGTCGGCCAGCAGGGCAGAGCCGACCTCGAGCGCGCTGTTCCACACCAGGCCCGGTGTGCGGTAGTGGGTGAGCGTGCCCGGCAGGTCCACCTCGTCCCGGACCGGCAGCAGAACCCCGGCCCCGGCCTCGTCGAACCGCGCTCCGACGAGCGGGGTGCCCTTGGCCGCGACACCGGCGCCGCGGTAGACGGCGGTCACCTTCGCGAGTTCGTCCCGCTTGGCGTCCAGCACGGGGTCGGCGGGGATCCCGTCGCTGTGGCGCTGGACCAGGTCGTAGAGGTACGGGGTGCCGGCCGTGCCGTCCCAGAGGTTTCTGATCATGAGTTTCAGGCCCGGCTGGCGTACGGGGACCACGAAGAGCCTGTCGGGGTACCTCATGTACGACGTCCATGAGGTCGACCAGGCGCCGAGGGCCAGGTTGATGGTGTACCCGTTCTGCTGGACCGCCGCCGGGTCGTCGATCGAGAAGCGCACCCGCTTGCCGGCGCGCGCGTCCACCGTCACCTGCTGGTCGCCGTCGGCCACGGTCACGGTGCTGTGAGCGAGCGTGATGCCTTCCACCTGGAGGACCTCGGTGAGCAGGTTCCACTGGCCCTTGGGCAGTCGAACCCGGCTCCGTCCGCCTTCCACCTGCAGCTCACGTACGTCGCCGGTCTTCGGGTTGTAGAGCTCGGCGTAGAAGTCGGCGGGCCCGCCGGACTTGTCGAGGACGTCGATGGTCACGTCGTACGACTCCGGCTCGACGAAGGCGCCGGCCGGCGTCCTGATGACCTGCTCGCCGGACGTGGCGGTGACGGTCCCCTGGTACTCGCCCGTCTTCCTGCCCCGCCCGTCGATCGTCAGCGTGACGGACGCCTGGCCGCCGGCGGGCACCTCCAGATGCCGGGCGGAAAGCTTGAGCACCTCGCCCTCGGCCGTCAGGTCGAACGTGCGCGGGCTGTCGCCCGAGTTGGTGTAGGTGATGGTCTCGGTCCGCACCTGCTCGTCGGTGCTGCCGTAGCGGAAATAGGCCCACATGTTGCCCGGCTCGGCGATCACGGGCTGGGCCAGCGCGCGTACCAGGTCCACCTGGCCGCCGCCCTGCTCATACCGGGTCGCGCCGGCCACGGGCGCGGCGCTGCCGATGAGCGCGGCCTTGAGCTGCCGGCCGGTCCACTCGGGATGGCGCTGGGCGAGGATCGCGGCGGCTCCCGCGACGTGCGGCGCGGCCATCGAGGTGCCGCTCATCGCCACGTGTCCGCCGCCGGCCCGCGCGGCCGTGATGTCCACGCCGGGCGCCGTGACGTCCGGCTTGATCGCGTGGTCGATGTCACGCATCCTGCTGGAGAACGGCGCCATCTTGCCCTGCTTGTCCACGGCGCCGACCGTCAGGGCCGCGTCGGCGCTGCCCGGGCTGCTCACCGGAGAGGCGCCGTCGTTGCCCGCGGCCACCACGAACAGCGCGCCGGTCCGCTCGGAAAGCTCGTTCACCGCCTGCTCGACGGGGTCCAGTTCGGGGGTGTCGGGAGCGCCGAGGCTCAGGTTGACGACCTTGGCCTTGACCTCGACGGCGGCCCACTCCATGCCGGCCAGGATGGCCGACTCCGTCAACGACGTGGAACCCAGTTTTCCCAGGGCGATCTTCGCATCGGGCGCCACGCCCCTGTACCTCTCCCCGGCGCCGGCGATGGTCGAGGCCACGTGGGTGCCGTGGCCCAGCCTATCGCTGATGTCGGGTTCGCTGCTGAAGTTACGCGACTGCGTCACGACGTTCTTCAGGTCGGGGTGGCCGGGGTCGTACCCGGAGTCGAGCACGGCGATCGTGACGCCCTTGCCGGTGAACCCCTGTTTCCACGCCTCGGGGGCGCCGATCTGCTTGACGCTCTGGTCCAGGCTGTAGGAGCGGCGGCCGTCCAGCCAGAGCTTGGTCGTGCCGGAGGCCAGGCCGCGGGCGCCGGCCGTCAGGTCCCGCCAGGTCCGGGCCGCGTTCGCCTTGGGCAGGCGCATCGCGCTCATGCCCAGGGTGGCCAGCCGCCGGGTCGGCGCGGCGCCGCGCAGGTCCTGGCCCGGCGACCGCAGGATCAGGGGGATCTCGTTCGTGGCGGCGTCGCCGTACTGCCACCGCATGAGCTGGGTGACGTCGAACAGCCGCTTGTCCAGCACCCCCTTGGCGATCAGCGGCCGGGCATCGGACGGGATCACGTACAGATGGCCCCCGCTCATCTGCCCGGTGAACGTCACCTCCCGGCCCTGGCCGGGCGTCACGCTGTAGTTCCGTCCGGCGACCACGACCCGGTCGCCGGTGATCAGGGTCACGGTGTTGTCCGCGGGGCCGGCCGGGAGTGCGGTGGCCGATAACGGGGTGACGCCGGCCGCCGCGGTCAGCAGGCTGGTGACCAGCGCGCCGGCGGTGATCACGATGGGTTTGGATTTCACATGACAGGAAATGTCCGGCAATTTCGTGATGTGACAGCTCGTGTGGTGCCCCCCTCCGCGGGCGCGTGTACCCGGGACCGGACGGCGGGACCACCCTCACCGACCACGCCACCGGCGAGCCCACGCACTTCACCGTCATCCGCTCCGGCGGCGAGGCGCGGGTGACCTCCTCCCTCGCCACCGGCTGGACCTACGAACTCGCCTGACGGCGCGGTCGGCGGATGGGGAGGAGCACCGCCGACGGGTGCCGCGGGTCGTGGAAGACCTGCTGGTCGGCGGTGTGGAGGGTGGCGGCGGTGGCGCGGGGTTCGCCGGTGCCGGGGTTGCGGTTGTAGCGGGGGAAGGCGCCGCTGGAGACCTGGACGCGGATGCGGTGGCCGCGGGCGAAGCGGTAGGCGGTCGGCCACAGGGCCACCGTGGCGGGGGTGAGCTCGTCGGCGCCGGTGAGGCTGACCAGGCCGTCGCAGACGTTGGTGGAGCGGCCGTCGGCGTCGACGTCGCACAGCCGGACGAACACGTCGGCATGGGGGAGGCTGGAGCGGAAGAAGATCTCGGCGCTCACCTCGCCGATGACCTCGACGTCCTCGTCCAGTACGGACGTCGTGTACGTGAGGACGTCGGGCCGGGCCTCAAGGGCGGCGTTGTCGACCCGGCCGGCCTTCTCGCCGAAGGCCATGCGGACGCCGCCGAGCGCGGGGGTGGGATCGGCCGGGTCGTAGCGGTAGCCGTCGGGGGGTGAGTCGGCGGGCGTCTCGGTGGACAGGGCGCCGCCCGGCTGGAGATGGAAGCGCCGGGGCTCGTATCCCGGCGGCGGCCAGGACGGGAAGTCCCGCCACTTCTCCTCCCCCATGACGTACAGGCGTACCGGGGCGCGCTCTGCCGGTTCCTCGCCCCTGGCCAGGGCCAGGCCGAAGTCGAGGGCCTCGGCGGCGGCCGTCTGCCCGACGCCCATGGAGATGTGCGCCCAGGGGCCGACGGTGAGGCGGACGAGGGAGTGCCCGGCGTCCTGCAGGGCCCGGTGGTCGCGGAGCTGGCCGGGCAGGAAGATGTCGTACCAGCCGCCGACGGAGCTCACCGGCACCTGGATGCCGGCGACCCGGTGCCGGTGGTCGAGGCCCTGCCAGAACGGGCTGCCGGCGTCGTGGGCGAGGATGCTCTGGATGTAGTCGTCGCGGCGGCCCAGGGCGGCGGTGTCGGCCTGGTTCAGCGGCAGGGTGCGCAGGGCGCGCTGGACCTTCTTGGCCTTCAGCAGCTGGCGCGGCATCGCGAGCGGGCGTTCCTGGCCCGCCACCTGGACGCCCCAGACGAACGGGGTCTCCAGGGAGAAGCCGTCCCCGCGCAGGAAGTCCAGGGTGAGGGCCGACTCGGAGACCCCCGGGATCATGGCCTTGACCTGCGGCGGCACGGCGTCGGCCACCGCCCACTGGACGAAGCCGAGGTAGCTGGAGCCGTACAGGATCATCGACTCGCCGAACCAGGGCTGCCCGATCACCCACTCCAGGGTGTCGAGGCCGTCCTCGCGCTCGCGGCGCAGCGGGTCGAAGGGGCCGTCGGAGCCGAACGTGCCGCGGGTGCTCTGGATCAGCACCTGGAAGCCCCGTTCGGCCAGCGGGCGGGCCATCGGGCCCGCGGCCAGGCCGGCCCTGCCGTAGGGGATGCGGATGAGCGCGGTGGGCAGGCCGTCGCCGCCGGTCTTCGGCGCCCAGCGGTCGGCCAGCAGGACGGCCCCGTCGCGCATCGGGACGCGCAGGCCGCGCTCGATCGTCAGGTCCCTGGTGAGGGGCGGGGGCAGGCGCAGCATGCGCTGGACGAGATGGCTGTTGAGGTTCATCGCGGGCGACCTCCGGGGGTGCGGGCGAGGGTGGTCGAGAGGCGCAGCAGGCGGTCGGCCAGTGCGTCGGGGTCGAGGGGGTCGTCGGCGTCGATCAGCCAGTCGTTGACGATCGTGCCGGTCCCGCCGGCGATCAGCGCCGCCAGATCCCGCGCCGTGGCGTCGTCGAGGCCGCCGAACACCTCCCGCAGCCCCGTCATCGTGATGAGCGAGCCGAACAGCTTGTTCAGGGCCCGGGTCATGGGGAAGGCACAGGATCCGGTGAGCATCGCGCGGTAGAAGGGCCGGTGCCGGGCGAAGTGCCGGGCCATCGCCAGCATGCGGGCGCGAGGTGGCGCGCCCTCGTCTCCGGCCTCGGGAATGAGCTCCCGTTCGACCAGGTCGGTCGCGGCCGCCACGAGGAGCGCGTCACGGTCCCCGAACTGCAGGTAGACCAGCTGCCGGCTGACGTCCGCGGCGTCGGAGAGGTCGCCGACGGGGAGGGCCGTGGTGCCGCGCTCGGAGACCAGGCGTACGGCGGCGGCCATGAGGGCGGCGCGGGAGCGGCGCACCCGGCGGTCCTGTCGATCCTGCACACCCTCAACACTAGACAAGTGTCAAAAAATCGACAACAGTTAAATCAGCCGATTTAGGGATGAGGAGTCGCCATGTCCGCAGCCGAGGAGCCCGAGGTCCGTACCGCCGCCGGTGTGGTGCGCGGCCGCACGGAGGACGGTCTGGCCGTCTTCCGCGGCATCCCGTACGCCGAACCCCCGGTCGGCGAGGCCCGCTTCCAGGCGCCGCGGCGCGTGCGCGGCTGGGACGGCGTACGGGAGGCGTTCGCGTTCGGCCCGCCAGCCCCGCAGGACATGAGCATGGCCGGCCGCGACGGCGGGGACCTGTTCATGGGCACGGGCGACGACTGGCTGACGGTCAACGTCTGGACGCCCGACCCCGACCCGGCCGCCCGCCGCCCGGTCATGGTGTGGATCCACGGCGGCGCGTACAAACTCGGCTTCTCCGGCAGCCCCGGCTACGACGCCCGGCACATCGCCCGCGACGGCGACGTGGTCTTCGTGTCGCTGAACTACCGTCTCGGCGTCGAGGGCTTCGCCCACATCGACGGCGCGCCCGCCAACCGGGCACTGCTCGACCAGGTCGCCGCCCTGGAGTGGGTGCGGGAGAACATCACGGCGTTCGGCGGCGACCCAGGCCAGGTGACCGTGCTCGGCGATTCGGCCGGTGCCGGGTCCGTCGCCGCGCTGATGGCCATGCCGAGCGCGGCGGGGCTGTTCCGGCGCGCCGTCGGGCAGAGCCTGCCGGGGACGTACTTCTCCGACGCCCTGGCCCGGGACGTCGCGGCGGCCATCGCCGCCGAGGCGGGCCTGCGCCCGACGGCCGGGGAGCTGTCCGGCGTGGATCCGCGGCAACTGCCGGCGGTCGCCCAGGCCCTGGAGCCGAAGATGCGGCAGTACGAGGACCGCTGGGGGCCGTTCGCGCACACGCTCACCCTCTTCTCACCCGTCGTCGACGGCGAGGTGCTGCCGGTCGCGCCCTGGCAGGCGCTGGCGGACGGCGCGGGACGGGACGTGGAGCTGATCATCGGCCACACCCGCGACGAGTACCGTACGTTCCTGCTCTTCTCCGGGCAGCTCGGGAAGGTCACCGAGGAGCAGGCGACGGAGGCGCTGCGCCACTTCGGCCCTGGCCAGGACGGCGAGCGGGCCTACCGCGCGGCCTTCCCCGACGCGTCCGCCGAGGAGCTGTACGAGCTCGTGCAGACCGACTGGCTGTTCCGCATGCCGACGCTGCGCCTGGCCGAGGCGCAGGCGGCCGGGGGCGGACGGGCCTACCTGTACGAGCTGGCCTGGCAGTCCCCGGGCAACGGCGGAGTGATGCGCGCCTGCCACGGCCTGGACGGCCCGCTCCTGTTCGGCACCTACGACGCCCACCTGGGCCCGGCGGCCATCGGCCCCGAGCACACCGCCGCGGCCCGCGAGCTGACGTCCCAGATCCGGACGGCCTGGACGTCCTTCGCGACCTCCGGTGACCCGGGCTGGCCCGCGTACGACTCCCGGCAGCGCCTGACCCGGATCTTCGACACGCCGCCGTCGATCGCGGCGTACCCGGAGGAGACCTCGCGCCGCCTGTGGCAGGACCACGTCTTCGGGGCGCTTCCCCTGCTGGCCGGCTGAGCGGGGCCGTCTTCAGGGTGTCGGCGTTCTCAGGGGAGACGGCCGCCCGGCAGGGAACAAGATCGCACTGAGGAGGCACGGAGCGCGCTCTGGTGAGGGACACTCAACTGCGTCAGCGGCCCGGGCCTCACCGCCAGCAGCGGGTCCTGGTCAGCCGAAGCGCAGCGGCAGCGTATCCGGGCCCTGGATCCCGAGGGGGCCTTGCCAGGCGATCGGCCCGGCCTGATGACCTCGGCCCAGAAGGACACGGTGGTCTCCACGGCCACCCGGGCCACGCTCCCCGGCTAGTTGTCGGCAGCGTCATCCGGGCAGGTCATGCGACTTGCCCGGCCTCCCGGTCGTCCGGCACCGCTCATCGCGGCTACCGGGCGTGCGAGGGCCGGGCGCGGATCTCCAGCAGGGAGCCCATGTGGTCCAATTCCAAGTGGACGATCTCGTTGGTGCCCGTTTCGAGCAGGGGCGCCGGGACGTACAGGGTCTGCTGAGGTCCGTGCCTCCAGTAGCGGCCCAGCAGGACGCCGTTGATCCAGACGTATCCCTTGCCCCAGCCGGGCAGCTCCAGGAACGCGTCCGCGGGCTCGTTCACCTCGAGTGTGGTGCGGAAGAACGAAGGCGGCCCGCTCGTCGTTCCCGGCTGGAACGTCAGTCGCGAGATGTCCTCCAGCGGGATCGGCCGCGCCGTGTATCCGTGCACGTATTGGTGGTGGTGCAGGACACCGCCGAGGATGCCCTTGCGCTCGCCGAGCAGCGGACCGTAGTTGGTCCGTCCCATCGATTCCACGAGGATCTCCAGGGCGGCGTGCCCGGTCGCGACCAGTGCGGGGGGATCGGCGTCCCGCTCGACGACGCCTTCGAGGCGGCCGTCGACGAAGACGTGCGCGCGGTCGTGCACGCCGCGCAGGGTGAGCGGGTACGGCCCGCGCGGTCCGGGAACGGTCGTCCGGTACAGGACCAAGCCGTGGTCCAGCCCCAGGTCCTCGAACGTCGGCGGCACCGGCGCGGTGGTCTCCGGCCGCGCGATGGCGTCCAGCGCCTCGGACAGCCGCACTGACTGCGCAGGGCGTAGCGTGGCGGGAGGCAGTGTGGCGGGCACGGGGGGCACGTCGGTGAGCTCGCCGCCGTAGCGGGAGAGCACGTCCCGGAAGCGCCAGTACTTCTCGGTAGGCGCGCCGCGCTCGTCGATGGGCGCGTCGTAGTCGTAGGAGGTCACGGTGGGCCGCCACGGGCCGGCGCTGTCGTCCCCTGTGCGGTTGGCGCCCGCCCAGGTGCCGAAGGTGGTGCCGCCGTGCGCCATGTACAGGTTCACCGACGCTCCCGCGGCGAGGATCCGCTCCAGGGTGTCCGCGGCGTCCTGCGGGTCGCGGGTGGCGTGTTCCTGTCCCCAGTGGTCGAACCAGCCGCACCAGAACTCCATGCAGAACAGCGGGTCGTCCGGCCGGTGGGCGCGCAAGGCGGCGAAGGCCTGCTCCGGCTCGGAGCCGAAGTTCACCGTGGCCAGCACGCCGTCGATCGTGCCACCGGTCAGGCAGTGGTCGGCCGGCCCGTCGGAGGTGAACAGGGGCACCTCGACGCCGCGGCTGATCAGGCCGTCCGCCAGGTGGCGCAGGTAGGAGTGGTCGCTGCCGTAGGAGCCGTACTCGTTCTCCACCTGGACCATGATCACGTTGCCGCCGCGCGTGACCTGGCGCCCGGCCACCTGGGGGAGCAGCCGGTCGAACCAGCGGTCGACGTGAGCCAGGTAGCTCGGGTCGCCGGTGCGGATGGCGCCGGTCAGCCCAGTGATCAGCCCAGTGGTCAGCCAGGTGGGCAGCCCGCCGTTGTCCCATTCGGCGCAGATGTACGGCCCGGGCCGCACGATCGCCAGGAGTCCTTCGGCCGCCGCCGCGTCGAGGAACGCGCCCAGGTCGTCCAGGCGGCGGAATTCTCCCGGCCGCGGCTCGTGCAGGTTCCACGGCACGTAGGTCTCGACCGTGTTGAGGCCCATGGCGCGCACCATGGCGAGCCGGTGCTTCCACTGCTCGGGGTGCACGCGGAAGTAGTGCAGCGCGCCCGACAGCACCCTGAACTCGGCGCCGTCCAGCCGGAACGAGCCGTCGGCGACGGAGAAGGCACGCACGAGACCATCCTTTGCGGGTGTCATCTGCTGATTCCGGCGGTCATGCCGTCGACGATGCGGCGGCCCAGCCAGATGTAGAGCACGATCATGGGATAGACCAGGATCACGATGCCCGCGAACATGCCGCCCCAGTCGGAGCTGTACTGCATGCTGCTGTACAGACCGAGGAGGGCGGCGGGCAGGTTGCGTTCCTCGGGGAGGGGGGCGATCAGCAGGGCGAGCAGGGTCTCGTTCCACAGGCCCATGACGTTGAGCACGAACACGGTGGTCAGGCCCGGCCTGGCCACAGGCATGATGACCTGGACGAACGCGCGGAGCGGGCCGGCTCCGTCGATCTCGGCCGCCTCCTCGATCTCGTGCGGCAGCGACCGCATGTACCCGGTGAGCACGAACACGGCGAAGGGGACCGACAGCGTCACCTGGAAGACCAGCAAGGTGATGCGGTTGTCCCACCAGCCGGTGACCCAGTCCTCCATGAACGTGTAGACCGACAGCTTGACCACGACGATCGGCACCAGGATCGTCTGCAGCGGGATGCTCAATCCCATCGCGAAATAGTTGATCGTGGCGCCGGCGACGCGCCGGCTCGAGCGTGCCAGGACATAGGCGGCAGGCGCGGACACCGCCACGATCAGCACGGCGCCGAACGCGGTCAGCACCACGCTGTTCAAGGCCGCGGCGGAGAATTCGGCCGCCTGCCACGCCGAGCTGAAGTTGTCCCATCGCGGGGTCGCCGGCAGCGCGAACGGACGCAGCCACACGTCCCGCGAGTCCTTCAGCGACTGGATCCCCACCCACCCGATCAGGGCGAGGTTGAAGGCGACCCAGGCCCACAGGGCGAGGGCCGTGGCCCTGGGCAGCAGGATGTCCCCGATCAGACGTCTCATGACAGCTCCACTCGATCACGCCTGGTGATGCGCCGGGTCAGCACGATCAGTACGGCCGTCACGAGGAGCGTCATCACGCCCATGGCCGCCGCGCTTCCGAGCTCCGGCAGGCCGGCGCCTTTCACCACGATGTACTGCTGCACCGCGATCGTGCGGGCGGGGATCGGCGGTGCGGCGGTGGTGCCCGCGGTCGTGAAGGCCAGCACGATGTCGAAGATCTTCAAGCTGCCGACCACCCAGAGGACGGCGGAGACGGCGAAGACGTCCCAGGTCAACGGCAGCGTGATGTGCCGGAACTGCTCCCATTTGGTGGCCCCGATGAGCTGGGCGTCCTCGTACACGTGCGCCGGGATGGCGTCGGCGGCCGACATCATCAGCGCGACGTAGAAGCCGGTGCTCGACCAGACCAGCCCGCCCACGATGCAGCGGAACACCATCTCGGGGCCGAGCCAGGGCTGTGGGTCCAGGCCGACCCAGCCGAGCACGATGTTGACCGCGCCCTCGGGGTTGAGCAGGAAGCCCACCGCCGCGCCGATCGCGATGAGCGAGATGATCATTGGCAGGAAGACGACGGCCCGGATGAAGGCCCGCCCCTTGAGCTGCCTGAGCACGACCATGGCGAGGAAGGTGAAGCCGAAGATCAGGCCGCCGCCGACGATCGCCATCACGAAGGTGTTGGTGAAGGCCGTGGCGAAGACCTCGTTGTGCAGGAGCGCCACGTAGTTGTCCAGCCCGCGCCAGGTCATCTCCGAGCCGGGTCCCGACCATCTGGTGAGACTGATCCAGATCCCGAACAGCGAGGGTGCGACGAACAGCAGGGTGTAGACCAGGAGCGCGGGCAGCAGGAAGGGCCAGAAGGCCCGTTCGTAGGTTTTCACCCGGTCGCCAGGTGCTCGGCCGTCCGCTTCCTGCCCTCGCGGACGAACGTGGTCGCGTCGATCCCGCCGGAGAGGAGCTTGTCGTTCAGGGGCAGGAACATGTCGCCCCACCAGGTCTTGTCGGCACCCGCGTAGTCGTAGCTCAGGTGCGTCTCCTTGGCCTCCAGCACCGCCTTCTGCACGTCCGCCATGTGCGCGGGCGCGGGCACGTCACCGCGCGAGGAGATGTTCAGCGCCACGGTGGAGAACTGCTCCATGTACTTCTTCTGCAGCGCGAAAGCCAGGAACTTCTTGGCCGTCGCGACGTTCCTGCCCTTGGCGTTCACGCCCCAGCCGAGGGTGCCCACCTCGATGGACCTCTTGCCGCCGGTGGGCAGCTGGAACGAGGCGACCTTGAAGCCGGGAGCCAGCTGGGGCTGGACCTCGCTGGCCAGCCAGGTGCCGTTGAGGTTCAGGTCGTACGTGCCCTGCGCCCAGGCGTTCTGCGCGGCGGGGAATTTGGTCGCCATGAAGTCCCGCTGGAAGTAGCCGCCCTTGGCGAGTTGCTCGATCTTCTTCGCCGTGTCGAGCACCTGGGGTTTGTCCCAGTTGGCGGGGTCCTTGGCCAGCTCGGCCAGGCTTCCCGCGCCGTTGGCGCCCACCAGCAGGCTGTAGAACCAGTAGACGTTGTAGAAGGCGATGGTGCCGTCCTGGCCGATGGGGGTACGGCCGGCCTTCTTGCACTCATCGAGGAAGGCGATGAACTCCTCCCAGGTCCGCGGGTTCAGCCCGGGGTGCCTGGCCGCGTCGTACCAGACGGCGGTGGAGATGATCGTGTGCGGAACGAAGGCCAGGCCGTTCCTGCCGGAGGAGGCCCGCCGTACCGGCTCGGGGAGCACGTCCTTGACCGTCTTTCCCTCGCCGGGGACCTGCGCGTTCTCCACGTCGTCCAGCGGGCCGACGATCTGCTGGGCGCTCAGGGTGTCGATGTCGCCGGTGGTGGTGTCGAACAGGTCGGGGCCCTGGCCGGAGGCCATCTCAGCGTTGAGGTTCTCGTTGCCGGTGCGGCCGACGAAGTTCAGGTCGACCTTGGTGCCGGTCTCCTTGGCGAAATCGTCGAGGATCGTCTTGATGATCTTCGCCTGGGGCTCCGCCGCGCCCCAGGACGAGCGGTAGGACAGGGACTGCCGGGCGGGTTCGCCGCTGTTCTTCTTGCCGCAGGCGGCCAGGCCGAGGGCGCCTATCAGGAGGAGAGCCGTCAGTTTACGCATGGTGGGGGGCCTTTCCTATCGTGACGACGGTCCGGGTGTGCCTGGCCTGTTCCGCGGCCCAGACCACCCGGTGCGTGGCGAGGCTGGCTTGTGCGTCGCTCGGGACGAGGGCCGGGTTGTTGTCGCGGACGGCGGTGAGGAACGCCTCCATCAGCGCCCCGTCGCCCCCTCCGTGCCCGGAGGCGGCCGAGGCGTCCGCTCCGGCGAGGGCGTCGACCAACGACACCTCGTCGGTGAGGAAGTCGTGGACGCGGAGTGTCTCGCCGTCGCACTCGATCGAGCCGCGCGTGCCGAAGATCCGGGTCTTCCTGTGTTCGAGCGCGCCGAACGCGGTCATGGTGCAGGTGGCGCTCGTGCCGTCGGCGAACTCCATGATCACTACCTGGCTGTCGACCACGTCGTTGTCGCAGGCGTAGACGCATCTGCCGTACGGGCCCTCGCGCAGGGCCGTGAGCACGCCCTCCTCCGTGAAGTCGCGGGTGATGGCGCCGAGCGGCCAGCCGTGCCGGCCCGGATCGGCGAGGCAGTCCATGTACAACTGCCGGGCGGAGTAGGGGCAGGTGGGTTCCACCGAACAGTCCAGGCAACGGTCGGCGGCCCCCGCGGGCTTGCCCTCCTTGGTGAAGTGGACGAGCCTGCCGAAGGAGGAGACCCGCTCGGGCACCTCGCCCTTGATGTGCACGATCCAGTCGAGGTCATGACAGGCTTTGGCGAGCAGCATCGGGGCCGACTCCGCCTCGTTTCGCCAGTTCCCCCGCACGAAGGAGTGCGCCTGATGCCACCATCCGACCTGCTCCAGGTGCTGGATGTTCATGATCTGGCCGATCCTGCCCTCGTCCAGGAGCTTCTTGAGGGTGGTGGTGTAAGGCGCGTAGCGCAGCACGTGGCAGACCGCCAGGATCACGCCGTTGCGGTCGGCGGCCTCGGCGATGGCCGCGGCGTCCGCTTCCGTCGGCGCCATCGGCTTCTCCAGCAGGATGTGGTAACCCAGCTCGGCCGCGCGTACGGCGGGCTGCCGGTGCAGGCGGTCCTGCGTGGCGACGATCACCGCGTCGGCCAGCCGCTCGCCGGCCAGCAGGTCTCGCCAGTCGGCGAAGACGCGCTCGGCCGGGATGCCGTGCTCGGCCGCGAGGTCCGCCCGCCTGTCCTGGTCGGGCTCGGCGACGGCCACGACCTCGGCGAACCCGGCTTCCCGCGCTAGCCTGGCGTAGCCGGTGCCGCGCAGGCCCGCCCCAATCACGGCAAGAGTGACCATTCGCATCCCCTACGAGTTGTAACATACTAATGAAGACTGTTTTTATTTCTGCGACGGAAGATCTGTCAAGGGGGCAAGCGTGACAATCCGTGGCGGCGACACCTCGCGGCTTCGCCGGATCAATCTCGTGACGACGCTCCGTACGGTCCGGTCGCAGGGGCCGCTCGGACTGACCGACCTCGCCAGGGGGGCCGCGCTCTCCAGACCGACCGTGGAGGGCCTGGTCGAGGAGTTGCTGGCGGCGGGCTGGCTCAGGGAACTGCCGCCGGAGAGCGGTCAGATGGGGCGGCCGGCCAGGTTGTTCGCCTTCCACGCGACGGGCGGCCACGTGCTCGGGATCGACATCGGCTCCTACACGCTCAGGGCCAGCGTCGCCGATCTGGAGGGCACGGTCGTGGCCGCGCGCGACGAACAGATCGCCGCCACCGCGGGCCGCGCCGAACGGCTGGCGGGCCTCAGGACAGCGGTCGCGGCCGCGCTGGAGGCCGCCGGGCTGACCGCCGACCGCATCGCCGCCGTCTGCGTGGGCACCACCGGCGTGGTGACCGCCGAGGGCGTGGTGAAGCTGTCTGTCGCCCTTCCCGAGTGGACCGGCCTCGATCTGGCGGGCGAGCTGCGCGCGAGCTTCGACTGCCCCGTGCTGGTGGAGAACGACTGCAACCTGGCCGCGCTCGCCGAGCGCTGGCGCGGCCAGGCCCACAGCGTCGACGACCTGGTGTTCGTGCTGTCCGGCGTGCGTACGGGCGCGGGCATCGTGGTGGGCGGCAAGCTGCTCAAGGGCGCCAGGGGCGGCGCGGGGGAGATCGGCGCGCTGCCGCTGGTCGGCTGGCACCGCGCGCCCGTCCACCTGACCGGTTTCCAGGGCCTGCCGCCCGGCACGCCGCCACGGGACGCCGCCGCCCAGGTCTTCGCCGCGGCCAGGTCCGGCGACCCGGCCGCGCAGTGGGCGGTCGAGCAGTACGCGCGCGACCTGGCGGAAGGCATCGCCGCCCTGGTGCTGACCGTGGATCCCGAGCTGGTGGTGCTCGGCGGCGGCGTCTCGCGCTCGGGCGACGTGCTGCTCGCGCCGGTGCGCCGGCATCTGGACCCGTTCTGCCTCGAACCTCCGGTGGTGGCGATCTCCGATCTGGGGGAGCAGGCCGTGGTCCTGGGCGCGGTACGGCGCGCGCTCGATCACGTCGACGCCCGCCTCTATGACTTCGACGCTCCCCTCCCGAAGCCGTCGTCCTGACGATCGGACCACGCGACCGGCCCGATCGCCTTCGCCGCTCCCGCGGCACGCCGCGGACAGCGCCCGTCGCCTGGGCCCGTCGCCTGGGCCCGTCGCCTGGGCCCGTCGCCTGGGCCCGTCGCCTGGGCCCGTCACGTGGGCCCGTCGCCCGGCCAAGGCGACGGGCCCTGCTGGTCACCGCGGATCGTGCCCGGTCATCGGCCGCCCGCCGGCGTGCTCACCCTCGGTGGCGGCTACCCGGTCCGGCCGCTCGTCGCCGAACGCAGAGCCGGGAGGTTGTAGAGCTCCAGCTCGTAGACGGCATACATGCTCCAGCGGGTGTAGTTCGCATCGTTGATCTTCAGGCGCAGCTTCCTGACGCCTTGCAGGTCGGGAAGGTCGGCGACCGAATACTCCATGACTCCGTCGTCGTCATCGTGCGTCCATCGGAACGCGACGCCCCGCGCGGCGGTCGCCCAGTCGGTGCCGTTGGTCGAGACCTCGACGTCGACGTCGGTCAGGCCCTGCGGAATGCCGCCACGGGTGGCGACCACGAGCGTGTTGAACGCCTTCGGCTCGTCCCAGTCCAGCATGATCTCGTGCGGGAACGGGTTCGCGTCGGTATACCCCTGCTTGGCGGCGAACATCGTGCCGTACTCGCCGTCGACCATCTTCTGCGGGCCGTATTGCACGCCGCCGTCGCCGTCACGGGCCGCCGAAGCCGACACCGCCGAATAGCCGCGGGCGATGTTGGCGTCCGCGGTGTTCACCGCGCCCTTCACGAGCGTGAGCTCGTAGGTCTTCGCGGTCCGGCCATCGCCGGCCAGCGTGCGGATCTCGACCTTGTTCCTGCCGTTCCCCACGTTGACGTCGACGGTCGCGCCGTTGGCGACGGTGCTGCCGTCGACGGTGATCGTGCCGCCGGGGTCGCTCAGCGTCGGGGTCAGGCCGACGGTGCTCGCCCCCTGATCGACGAGCAGCGCATAGTCACCGCGATGCCCCTCGAACGTGAATGCCGAGACGCCGGTGAGCCTCAGGTCCTTCAACGTCGCGTCGAAGTGCTGCTGCCCAGGTGCGAGACGCACGCGGAATCCGTCGAACCGCACCTCCCTGTTCTCGAGGTTGGTGATCTCGATCCGGTGCCTGCCCGGTGTCAACCCGGTCTTTCGATAGGCGGTGAAGCGGTCGTACTGGACCGCCTCGTAGAGATCGATCACCGTCGCCGGCCCGCCGTCGACCGACACGGACACCTTTCCGGTCGTCGTGTTCTTCTCGAAGAACGCGTCGACACCGGTGCCCTCGAACTCGTAGGTCGCCTTGTCGCCGGCGGTCTTGCTGATGTGGACGCTGCCGAGATAGGCGGACTGCCGCTGGCGTGGCGCCCAGCCGGCGGAGTAGCCGATGCTGTCGTCGGTGCTGTCGAGCAGGAATGCGTTCGGGACGTCCTGCCCCTCGTACGGGCTTGTCGGCTGGGGAATCGCGCCGACGCTCTCGCCCGCGGCCGCCCGCACGATGTAGTTGTGCAGGGTGTCGAGATATGCCGGGTCGAGTGTGTAGCGCCGGGGGTCGTCCGGGCTGATCGCGCTGTCGACGATCCGCTGCGCCAATGCCGGGTCGCGTTTCCTCAGGATGTGAAGGAGCTCGTAGTCCTCCAGGCCGTCGCGTTGCGCCTCGAGACGCAGGCTGCTCTTCACCGTCATGTTGGCCTTGTCGGGATAGACGATGTAGGAGTCGCCCTTCCAGGGGCCCACGTACCACGCATTCCACGCCCAGTGCAGATGACCCTGCACGCCCTCGCGTTCGAGGTCCCAGAACAGCATGCGGCCGGTCATCGTCGGCTGCGTCCAGAACCGGTTGAGCCACGGGGGAGTGTTGACCTCGCAGGTGTAGACCCACAGGTCCTGGCCCGCGGCCTGCTGCGCCTTGTAGCCGGCCTTCTTGTGCTCGAACGCCGGCGTCAGCGGAACCCAGGTGTCGACATAGGGCTTGGTCCTGTCGTCGAGCAGGATGCCGTCGGGGTCGGCGTCCATGGTGCGGAAATCGGCGCCGATGGCGGCATTGATCTGCTGGATCTTGCGCGCGACATAGGTCCAGAGGTTGCGCTGATCGGCGGTGATGGGCTCGTCACGAATGTGCTGGTACCACGTCAGGCCCTTCGTCCAGCCCTTGCTCTTCAGGTGCTCGTGCAGCGCGGTCAGATAGTTCGTCAGGAAGGCGTCGGTGACCGGCAGGCTGTCCGGCAGCTTGGTGTTCCAGCTGTCGTCGGGCTTCTCGTTGTCCGGCATCTTGTTCAGCGCGTGAACGAGATGCTGGTTCGCGAAGTTCGTGATCCCGTGTCGCTTGAACGCCTCGACGTAGCGGTCGAAGTTCGTCCAGTCGATGTCGCTCGGGACTCCCCTGACGAACTCCGACAGCTCCGTGCCGGTGGACTGCAGGAACAGGTCGGTACGGAGCCAGACCATGTTGGTGCGATATGCGGCGAGCTTGCGGGCGAACTCGTCCATGAGGTCGAACCACGCGTCGCTGTAGGTGTCGACGCCGTAGTAGTACTTGCCGACGTCGTAGGCCTGGCCGGCCTCACCGTTCCAGCTGAAGCCGTCCCAGGTGAAGCCGTTCGTCATCGTCCAGTGGTAGTTGGTGAACGGTGACTTGTCGATCGTGGGGATCTCGACGTCGTACACGCTGAACCGGATCGGGACCGGGTAGTCGCCACGGGTCGTCTCGACCGTCGCCGTGCCGCTGTAGGTGCCGGGCGCCGTACCGCGGGGCACGAAGCCGGTCACGAAGACGGGCTGGGTCCGGCCGGCCTCGACCCAGGTCGCCCGGTCGTTGGACAGCGGGTCCGGCATGGCCGACTCGGGATAGAGCAGGTTGCCCGCACGGTCGGGGAAGAACGGGTTCGCCGCGACCTTGCTGTCGTCCTTGTAGGCGACGAAGTGGTAGCTCAGGTTGGCTCCCGCGATCCGCCGCCTGCCGTCTGCGGTCAGGTCGCCGAACCGGACGCGCTGGATGCGCAGCCGCTCTTTCGCGCGTACGGCGATCTGGGCGCTCTCGTATTCACCGCGGGCGCCTACGAGGTTGATGGAGGTGCTCGGCCGCTGCGGGACGGTCGTCGTGCGATAGACGGTCTTTTGCGGACTCTCGACCCATAGCTGCGCGGCGTTCGGACCGGCCATGGCAGCCGGCGTGAATGGTCCGAATGGCGAGAGCAGCAGGGTAACGCAGAGTAAGGGGAGTGCTCGACGTCGCATGGGCACTTATCATGGGTTCTTGTTTAAGTCCGGTCAAGGGGTAGGCCGGCGAGAGGGTGCGTGACCACGGGGAGGCATTTTTCGGTTGCGCCATGTGGTCATAAGAAAACACCCGAAACAACGGGGCTCCCCGGCACACTACGTGGTGCCGAAGTATCGCCTCTGCCGCTGGGCGGCACGGCGGGACTCGTAACCGACCCGATCGGAGCACGACATCAAGACATCACACCGCCAAGACGTCGAGAATCGCCGGCGCTTACCCCTCGTCCGCGCGTTCGCCCGGAGCTCCTTCGCCGCCGCCGTCGCCCTCGCCTTCCTCGCCGCCGCCCTTTCCACCAGCGTCGTCGCCGGCGGCGAATTCCGTACGCGCGGCGCGGAGCAGGCCGTGAGCGCCATCGACGCCCGGCCCAACGACGGCTCCGGCTACTGGCCGGACTTCTCGAACACCGGCTACGCCAACACGCCGGCCAACGCCGGAGGACTGGGGCTGGGCGCGTACCCGGGCAAGCTCACCGACTACGCGACGGGCATGAGCGCCGACAAACCGCTGAGGCTCGAGTTCCCGGACAACAGCGTCATCTCCTACAAGCGCTTCCTCGGCCTGAAGGTGCTGATCTACGGCGACAACCTCACGTTCGTCGGCTGCCTGTTCGAGGGGACCAACCCCAACGACAACCTCGTCCAGATCTACTCGGACAACAACATCAAGTTCCTCTACTCGACGTTCAAGCCGAGCTCCTACGCGATGCCGCCCGGCAACGACGGCACCGTCTCGTCGTCCCACACCAAGCCCGGCACGCCCTTCGACGAGTCCTGGCAGCTCGCCACGACGATGAAGGAAGCCGTGGCCGTCATGGACCACAACGACATCTGGGGCAACGCCGGCATGATCATGGTGACGGGTTTCCCGGACCGCCCGTCGACCTGGACGAACAACTACATCCACGACATGGCCGATACGTCGCATGACGAATACCACCATGACGGCATAGGCCCGCAGAGCGAAGGCGACGGCGGCCCCATGATCGTCGACCACAACACCCTGGCCTCCCTGGGCAACACCAATGCCCTGGCCCTGCAGGGCAGCGGCGTGTACGACCACATCTCGTTCACGAACAACTACGTCTCCGGCTGGGGGTACGCGATCAGCATCGGTGTCGTCAACAACGCCACGAACATCACCGTCACCGACAACATCTTCTCGGCCGAACTCGAGCAGCTTTACGGCTTCCTGTACGGCAACATCTGGGGCGGTTCGGCACGCGGCTCCACCTGGCGCCGCAACCTCATCCAGGCCCGTACGGGAGACGACAACCAGACCTACACGACGGCCGACCACGGCAGATACCTGTGGCCGAGCGGTGAGACCCATGCCACCGACTACACGGGCTGAGCCCTTTCCCGCGTGACGCCCGCCTCGCTGCTCCTCGCGAGCCACTCCGGACCGGGGAGCGGCGAGGCCGCGCGAGGACCGCTCGTGACCTTGACGGGGCGGCTGGTCAGACGGCTCCTGTCGAGGGCGCGCTCCAGTGCGAGCTGGAGCGCGGCCTTCGACAGAGCGTCCCGGGTCTCCCGCTTCTCGCGTTCGCGTGGCCCGGTCGTGTCTCCGGTCTACGAACTATTGCTGATCACGCAAGCTTTCGCACTCCGCAAGAATCATCGTCCACGAGGCGGCGGGCAACCGCGCCGTCAGCCGGTCACCGTCAGCCTCTACGGCCAGCGGCTGCGGTTGGGCCTCCACCCGGTGCGGGTCGTCCCCGGCGGCGATCACCGAGGCCGACACCGGCCTGACCGCCGCCGGGAGCCGGGCGGTGAGGTCGAGGTCCTGGTCGGGCGACCGGTTGACGGCGAACAGCGCCACCTGGGACCCGTCGACGGTGGCCACCGCCGACAGCGCGGGCGCCTCGCCGTACCGTTCGGTCTCCAGGAGCGGCCCGAACGGCTCCACCCGCAGCACGGTGCCGCGCGCGTGCCGGGCCGTCAGCGCGAACGGGTGGAAGATCGTCTGACGCCAGGCCGGGCCGCCGGGCTCGGTCCTGATCGGCGCGATGATGTTGGCGAGCTGCGCCTGGCAGGCGATGCTCACCCGGTCGGCGTGCCGCAGCAGCGTGATCAGGAAGTCCCCCACCACCACGGCGTCGGCGGCGGTGAAGGTGTCCTCGATCAGCTCCGGCGCCTCCTGGAACGGCGAGCGCTCGCGCCCGGTGAACCGGCTCTGATACCAGACGTTCCACTCGTCGAAGGACAGGTTGATCTTCTTCTTGCGCCGGAGCTTCGCCCCGATGTGGTCGGCCGTGGCCACGATGGCCGAGATGTAGCGGTCCATGTCCACGGCGCTGCAGAGGAAGCCGGGCAGGTCGCCGTTCTCCTCGTAGTAGTTGTGCAGCGACAGGTAGTCGACCGCGTCGTAGGCGTGTTCGAGCACGGTGGCCTCCCACGCGCCGAACGTCGGCATCCCGCTGTTGGAGCTGCCGCACAGCACCAACTCGACGTCGGGGTCGACGAGCCGCATGGCCTTGGCGGTCTCGTTCGCGAGCCGTCCGTACTCGTGCGCGGTCTTGTGGCCGACCTGCCAGGGTCCGTCCATCTCGTTGCCGAGACACCAGAGCTTGATCCCGTACGGGTCGGTCACTCCGTGCTTGACCCGCAGGTCCGACCACCTCGTACCCGAGGGGTGGTTGGCGTATTCGAGCAGGTCACAGGCCTCCTGGAGGCCCCGGGTTCCGAGGTTGACGGCCATCATCGGCTCCACCCCGGCGGTCCGGGTCCAGGCCATGAACTCGTTGAGCCCGAACGCGTTCGTCTCGATCTGCCGCCAGGCCAGGTCCAGCCGGGAGGGCCGGTCGGGGCCGACGCCGTCCTCCCAGCGGTATCCGGAGACGAAGTTGCCTCCGGGGTAGCGGACCACGCTCACGCCCATCTCGCGGGTCAGCTCCAGCACGTCGGTGCGGAAGCCGTTGTCGTCCGCCGCCGGGTGGCCCGGTTCGTAGATGCCGGTGTAGACACACCGGCCCATGTGCTCGACGAACGAGCCGAACAGGCGCCGGTCGACGGGGGCGATGCGGAAAGAGGGGTCAAGGGTCAGGTGTGCTTGCGGCACAGGTCAGGCTCCTCGGTAGACGCGTACGTAGTCGAAGTCGGCGTTGACGGCCGGCTGGGCCCCGCCGTGGGCGACCAGGCCGATGCGCACGGCCGTGTCCTTGGGGAAGGTCCACACGCCGCCCCAGGTCCAGGTCTTGCCGTCGCGGCTGGATCCGGCGCGGAACTCGTGCTCCCCGTTGGCCGGGTCCACGTGGTGCGCCAGCCGCAGCCAGGTGGTCCTGGCGGGCGGGCCGACGATGTTGCCGCCGTAGGACAGGCGGCCGGCGAAGCTCAACTCGCGGCCGTACTCGACCTGGCGGGTGTTCCAGATGGCGACCTGGGACAGGCGGGCGAAGTCGTCGTCGGAGGCGTAGGCGACCAGCCCGGCCTGCTGGTAGTTGCGTACGGCGTCCTCGCCCAGATCGAGCGTGACCTTGGTCTCCACGACGTAGTCGCCCTTGGGGGCCTCGCGCAGCAGAGCCGACGCCTTGTTGCCGGCCCCGACCAGGTCGGCGCCCTGCACGGGCCAGCGCAGCACGCCCTCCTCGATCCTGGCCGCGGGGTCCTGCCGCACCCAGGTCCAGCGGGAGTCGAGCGGCCCGCCGAACTCGTCGGCGTCCAGCAGCCTGCCCGTACGCGGCGTCGGCGCCGCCTTGGTGACGGCCCTGAACAGCGGGGCGGCGGAGACGTTGTCGAAGTCGGCGCCCCCGTCGGCGACCAGCCCGATCGGGCCGTTCGCGCTGCCCGTGACGGTGACGCTCGCCTGCGGGTCACGGAGCCTGGCCTCGGTCACCTCGGCGGTGATCGTCCGTCCCTTGACGGTGACGGCCAGGTTGTGCCAGGTCGCGGCCCCTCCGGGCAGCGCCACCGTACGGGACGTGCCGCCCGAGGCGAGCGTCAACCCGTCGCGCGAAACGACCGCGGTCGTGCCGCCGATGCGAATCCCGGCGGACTTGTCCGTCCTGAGGTCGGTCTCGACGCGGACGTCCCCGCCGAGCGACTTGCGGCTGATGAGCGTGCCCTGGCCGCGGACATGTCCATCCTGTACGGTCCAGCCGGCCGGGTTCCGCCAGCCCGACAGATCGCCCGCGAACCGATCGTCCACGACCCCGCGGGTCACGGGCGTCTCCCGCGACTGCTCCGAAGGCCCGGCCCCCGCACGCACGGCCGGCCAGCCGTCGATCCAGTCCAGCCGGTCCAGCAGCATGGGCCGCTCGTTGATCCCGTACGGCTCGTCCAGGAACGGGTCGCTTCGATCGATGGCGTGGTAGAGCATCCAGTCCTGACCGGAAAGGTCGGTGAGCTGGGCGTGGTGGCCGGTGCCGATGAAGCGGTTGCCGTTCTGGTCCAGGACGGGGGTGCCACCGGCGCGCGAGGCCAGCAGCGGCACGCCCTCGCGGTCGGCGAACGGCCCGCGCGGGCTGGTCGAGCGCCCGGCCAGCACCGAGTAGCCGGTGGTCGGCCCGGCGCAGCAGTTCGCCGAGGAGCCGAGCAGGTAGTAGTAGCCGTCGTGGCGCACCACGTACGCGCCCTCGAACTTGTTGTCGATCGCGACCTGCTGCGGCTGCCCGGTGGCGTGCAGCCCGTCGGCGGACAGCTCGGTCACCCACAGGCCGCCGAAGAACCCGCCGAAGTACAGGTACCTGCGCCCGTCCACGTCGGTGAACTGCGAGGGGTCGATCGTGTTCCAGTACGAGTCGCCCGAGGGGCGCGGGGCGACGACCGGGGCGTCGATGTGCGTCCACGGCCCGGTCGGCGTGGGCGCCGTGGCGGCGCCGATCGAGTAGTCCCAGTTGGCGGGCGTGGTGGCGGTATCGGTGACGGTGAAGTACATGACGTACCGGCCGTCGAGGTAACGGATGTCCGGTGCCCAGAACAGACTGCCCGGCGCCGCGTACGACGGCAGGTTGTCCGGCCCGAACGCGTCGCCCACGTAGGTCCAGTCGACCAGGTCGGCGGAGCGGGCGATGGGCAGCCTGTGCAGGACCTTCTCGCCCTCGCGCAGCGGGTCCGACGTGCCGTAGGAGTACCAGTAGCCGTCCTGCCCGCGGATCACCGACGGGTCGGCGAACGTGTCGGAGAAGGAGCCGGACACCGGATTGGTGAAGAGGGAGAGGATCAGCGTGGCGATGACGGCCAAATGCATGTGTCAGCCTTTCAGGCCGCTACGAGAGATGCCTTCGATGACGTACCGCTGAGTCAGACTGAAGAGGATCAGGACGGGGATGCTGGCCAGCACCGCGCCCGCCATGATCACCGGATAGTGGATCGTGTACGCGCCCTGCAGGATCGACAGGCCCGGCGGCAGCGTGAAGTACTCGGGACTGAAGATCACGTAGATCGGCCAGATGAAGTCGTTCCAGTTGCCCAGGAAGCTCAGCACGGCCAGCGTGGCCAGCGCGGGCCGCGACAGCGGCAGCGTGATCCGCCAGAAGATGTGCCAGTGGTTGGCGCCCTCCATCAGCGCGGCCTCGTCCAGCTCACGCGGCAGCCCGAGGAAGAACTGCCGCAGGAAGAACACCCCGAACGCGCCCGCCGCCCCCGGCACGATGAGCGCCGTCAGGCTGTCCAGCCAGCCGAGCCGGTCGACGATCAGAAACTGCGGGATGAGGAAGACGAACCCCGGCACCAGCAGCGTGCCGACGATCACCCCGAACATCAGCTTCTTGCCGCGGAACTCCAGCCTGGCCAGCGCGTACGCGGCCAGCGACGACACCGCGAGCACCAGCAGCATGTGCCCTGTGGCGGCGATGAGGCTGTTGGCGAACCAGCGCAGCACCGGCGTGTCCGTGGTGCCCTGGAAGACCGTCCCGTACGCGGACGTCGTCGGCTCGGCGGGCAGCAGCGTGGGCGGCACCCGGGTGGCCTCGGTCTGCGTCTTGAACGACACGCCCAAGGCCCACACCAGCGGCCCCACGAACAGCACGGCGAGGGCCAGCAGGCCCGTGTAGCGCTTCATGACCGGGTCCTGAACAGCCGGAAGTTGACCACGCTGACCAGGATCAGCAGCAGCGTGAGCAGGTAGCTCATCGCCGAGGCGCTGCCCATCTTGTACTCCCTGAGCCCCTGCTGGAGCATGTACATGATCGCGGTCCGCGTGCCCCCGCCCGGCGCCCCCTGGGTCAGCAGGTACGACTGCCCGAACATGTTCGCCGAGGCCAGGATCGTCGTCGTCACCACGAACAGCGCGACGGGCCGCAGCCCCGGCAGCGTGACGTGGACGAACTCGCCCCACCGCCCCGCGCCGTCCACCTTCGCCGCGTCGTACAGCTCGCGCGGGATGTCCTGCATCCCGGCCAGGTAGATCACCGCGTTGAACCCGAGCGTCCACCAGACCGTCACCCCGACCAGCGCGATCCAGGCCCACGGCGTCGCGGTGGTCCAGGGGATCGGCGTGCCGAGTATCCAGTCGACCAGGCCGAGGTTCGGGTCGAGCAGCAGCCGCCACATCAGGCACACCACCGCCACGCCCAGCACGAATGGCGCGAAGAACAGCCCCCGGAACAGCGTCCTGCCCCGGAAGGGCCGGTTGAGCAGCAACGCCACCCCGAGCGGCAGCACGACCAGGAACGGCACGCTGAACACGGTGAAGATCCCGGTCGCCCGCATCGACATCCAGAAGTCGCCGTAGACGGGCGACTGGTCGTCGAACAGCGCCGTGTAGTTGTCCAGGCCGACGAACGGCTTGCCGTCGAGCAGGTAGTCCCAGTCGTGCAGGCTCACCCAGATCCCGAACAGGGCCGGGGCCAGCACGAACACGGAGAACAGGAGCAGGTACGGCGCCAGGAACAGGTACGGTGTCGCCTTGCCCGATCGGGGAACGCGGGCCTCCCGCTCCAGAGTCTCTTCCGCCGAGATCGCGACCATCAGGCGCCGTACTTCTTCCGGTTGGCCTCAAGGATCTTGTCGGCCTTGGCGGCGGCCTCCGTGAGCGCGTCCTTGGGGCTCTTCCTGAGCAGGATCGCCGCGTTGATCGCCTGGTCGACGACCGCGGAGGCGTCCCCGATGCCCGCCACCGACGGCAGGAAGTACAGGTAGTCGATCTGGGTGCCGATCGTGGCCTGCTCCTTCAGCGCCGCGAACTCCGCGCCGTCGCGGATCGACTTGCGTGCCGGCACCTGGCCGCCCTTGGCCCATTCCAGCGAGTGGCCGCTGATCCAGTTGATGAACACCTTGGCCGCGGTCAGCTTGTTCTGGTCGGGCGTACGCTGCTTGAACACCACGAACTGGTGCGAGCCCGCCCACGCCGCCGGTTTCTCCCCGATCTGCGGGAGCGGCGCGACGCCCCACTCCAGGTTCTTGATCTCCTTGAGCGTGTTGATGGACCAGATGCCGTTCCAGTTGAACGCGGCCTTGCCGTTCTGCAGGGCGATGAAGTCGGCGTCCTGGCCGACGTTCTTGGGGCTGTAGCCCTTGTTGACGAGGTCGACGAGCCAGGTCAGGGCCTGCACGCCGGGGTCCTCGGCGAAGCGCGAGACGCCGGCGTCGTCGGCGAAGAGCCGGCCGCCGTTCTGGTAGAGCAGCGTCCCGAACTGCATGCTTCCGGTGAACGGGAACGGCGTGGCCCAGTGCCCCTGGATGCCGGCCTTCTTCAGCGCCTCCAGCGCCGCCATGTACTCCTCGCCGGTCCTGGGCGGCTGCTCCGGGTCGAGCCCGGCCTGCTTCATGACCGTCTTGTTGTAGAACATGCCGAGCGGGTGCACGTCGAGCGGGATCGAGTAGCGCGCGCCCTTGTAGACGCCGGCCTTCCAGACCGGCGGGGAGAAGTCCGCCTCGGTGAGGTTGAGCGCGTTGGCCACGTCGTCGAGGGGCAGGACCACCTGGCGGGCCGCGTTGGTGGCGACGCTGTCGACGTGCATGATGCCGAGGTCGGGGCCTTGACCTGCGGAGACGGCCGCGGGGACCTTCGCGTAATAGTCTTCCCACTTGTAGACGTTCATCGACACCTGGATGTTGGGGTGCTCGGCGTTGAACTGGTCCACCAGCTTCTTCATGACCGGGCCGTCGCCGCCGGTGAAGCCGTTCCAGAACTTCAGCGAGACCGAGGGGCCGGTGTATGCGGTGGGCGCCGCCGTGGTGGCCGGCGCGGTGCCCGGCGCCTGCGCCTGCTTGGGGCCGCCGCCTCCGCCGCAGCCCGCGGCGCCGATGACCAGCGCACCGAGGCCCAGGCCCAGTGCGCGCCGCCTGGAGAGGTTGTCGAGGGACATGCCAGATCACTCCTGCCCGTGAGGTTACGGACGTTCTACATCGTTGGTTCCAACGTTGTAAATTGCCTGGCGCCAGTTCGTTACATCGTTGTAAACCAGGTAGGGTTCCGATGGCGAAGGGGGCATGGTGCGGCCGAGGCTGAAGGACGTCGCCGAACTGGCCGGGGTGTCGATCAAGACCGTGTCCAATGTGGTCAACGACTATCCCCATGTCAGTGACGAGACACGCGCCCGGGTGGAGGCGGCGATAGCCGAGCTCTCCTACCGGCCGAACCTGTCGGCGCGCAGCCTGCGCGCGGGCCGCTCCGGCGTGGTCGCGCTGGCGGTGCCCGACCTGGACAACCCCTACTTCGCCGAACTGGCCACGAACGTCATCGAGGCGGCCGACCGGCGAGGCTGGACCGTGCTCATCGACCAGACCCAGGGCGACCGGGCCAAGGAACGCGTGGTGATCTCCGGGATCCGCGACCACCTCATCGACGGGCTGCTGTTCAGCCCGCTCGCGCTCACGGGCAAGGACCTGGCCGGGCGCGACGAGCGTACGCCGATGGTGCTGCTCGGGGAGCGCATCGGGATGGGCCGCTCGCCGTACGATCACGTCGGCATCGACAACGTGGCCGCCGCGCGGGCGGCCACCCTGCACCTGGCCGAGCGCGGCAGGCGCAGGATCGCCGCCATCGGCGTGCAGCGCACGGCCGTCGCCGCGACGGGCCGCCTGCGGCTGAAGGGCTACCGGCAGGCGCTCGCCGAGGCCGGCGTCCCCGCCGACCCGTCACTGGTCGCGCCGGTCGCACGCTGGGGGCGCGCCGACGGCGCCGAGGCCATGAGCCGCCTGCTCGACTCCGGCGCGCCGGACGCGGTCTTCTGCTTCAACGACACGCTCGCGCTGGGCGCCCTGCGGACGCTGCTCAAGCGGGGGTACGAGGTGCCGGGCGAGGTGATGGTGATGGGGTTCGACGACATCCAGGACGGCCGGTTCGCCACGCCCACACTGTCGACCGTGGCGCCCGACAAGGCGCTGATCGCGCAGTCGGCGGTGGACCTGCTGGCCGAGCGGCTGAGCGGCGGGACGGACAAGGCACAGGAGGTGTGCGTGCCGCATCGACTGGCGTTTCGGGAGAGCACGGGGCAAGGGCAGGAAGATCCTTCTCCTCGCCTCTCCTGACGTATGGCGCCCCGGGGGGCTTGCGGCAAGACCCGGGTCGTGGCGCGGAATCGTCCGCCGCCACCATGTGCTGAACGGGACCGGCAGCGGGCGGAGCGGAGCCCGGTCGCGCCATGACCGTCCCCTTGTCCGTCCCCGTGTCCGTCCTGGACGACCCGGTACGTGCCTCGCTCCTCGGCCCGCACGCCCATCTCGCCGAACGGCGCGGCCGCGTGCTGCGTTATCCCCCGACGTCGCGCCGTTCCTGCCGCGTACCGTCGAACTCGGCGTCTACCTCGGCATCCGGTTCGGTGGTGTGCTGGTGGCGATGGCCGGCGAGCGCCTGCACCCGCCGGGCTGGACCGAGATCAGCGCCGTCTGCACCGACCCAGCCCATCGGGGCCGCGGACTGGCGACCAGGCTGGTGCTCGCCGTCGCCGCGGGCATCCGCGACCGGGGCGAGACCCCGTTCCTGCACGCGTCCGCCGCCAACGTCGGCGCGATCCGCCTGTACCAGCGGCTCGGCTTCCGCCTGCGCCGCACCACGAACTTCCGCGCCGTACGCGTCCCGGCGAGGGACCCCGGGACGGCGATGCCGACCATGGGAGCCGCCTGACGCGGAGTCCGGATCTCACTTATGACGACGGTCAGGCAAAAGCCGAAGAGCGGATGGCGCAAGTCTGTGCGGGACCATAGGAAGCACGCGTGACCGGCTTGACGGCCGCGACGCCGCCCGAGCGGGGGTGGTCGGCGCGGCGGTGATGATGGTCGAGCACCTGCTCTGGCCCGAGGCGGTGGACCAGGCGTTGTCGGCCTGATCGGCGACCGTTAGGACGAACGGCGGCAGACTTCTGCTTGACCATCGATAAAAGGGCTCTTACGATCCGCGTAACCCATACCGATATGCCAACTCATATCGGTATACGGGCGGATGAACAGGAGCTCCCATGCGCAAGCTCGGTATCTGGTTCATCGGAGCACGCGGATCCGTGGCGACCACCGCGACCATCGGCGCCGCAGCCGTCAAGGCGGGCGTCTTACCCCCTCAGGGATGCGTCACCGAGTCCCCTGACTTCCCCGGAGGCCTGGTTCCGATCGCGGACCTGGTCTTCGGCGGTCACGACATCACCGAAATCCCGCTGCGAAAGCGGGCCGAGCAGCTGAGCAAGGCGGGAGTGGTGCCGACCGCCTTGCCAGAACTCCTCACCCAGGATCTCGACGCCGCGGACGCGGAGATCAGACCGGGCCACCTTCCCGGCGACGGCACCCAGGCGGCGGCTGTGGCCCGCCTGGCCGGTGACATCGCCGGTTTCCGCGACCGGCACCAGCTCGCCCGCGTGGTCGTGGTCAACGTCTCGTCGACCGAGCCTCCCGCCGTCCCGCGCCCGGAGTTCCAGCGCCTGGCGGATCTCGAGGAGCGGCTTGCCACGGGAGACGAGGTGCTGCCGACGAGCTCGCTGTACGCGTACACGGCGTTCCACGCCGGCTGCGGCTATGTGGAGTTCACCCCGTCGACCGGGCCCACGCTGCCGGCCCTGGCCGAGCTCGCGGAGCTGCGGGCCGTGCCGTACGCGGGGCGCGACGGGAAGACCGGCGAGACCCTGGTCAAAAGCGCCCTCGCGCCCATGTTCGCGCAGCGGTCGCTACGGGTCCGCTCGTGGTCCGGGCTCAACCTGCTCGGCGGGGGAGACGGGGCCACCCTGGCCGACCCGGCCGCCCGATCGAGCAAGGCGCTGTCCAAGGACCGGGCCGTCGCCGGGATCCTCGGCGCGCCCGTCGAAGGAGAGACGCACATCGACTATGTCGAGGATCTCGGAGAGTGGAAGACCGCCTGGGACCATGTGACCTTCGAGGGCTTCCTCGGGGCGCGCATGAGCCTCCAGTTCACCTGGCAGGGCTGCGACTCGGCGCTCGCCGCGCCTCTCGTCCTGGACCTGGCCCGGCTCGTCGCACGCGCGCACGAGTGCCGGCGGTACGGCGTGCTGGCCGAGCTGGGCTTCTTCTTCAAGGACCCGCTGGGCACCGATCAGCACGCCCTCGCCGCCCAGTACGCCCGGCTGCGTGCCTTCGCCGAGGAGCTGGCCGGGGACGCGTCGTGAAGGCACTGCTCGAACTGGTCCGCGCCCCCGCCGCGCTCTCGGTGCCGGGAGACGTGATGGCCGGGGCCGCGGCCGCCGGGCGACCCCCCTTACCCGGCCTGGCCCTCGCCTCGGTGCTCATCTACTGGGCGGGCATGGCACTCAACGACTGGGCCGACCGCGAGGTCGACGCCATCGAACGGCCGGAGCGCCCCATCCCCTCGGGCAGGGTACGCGCCGGCACCGCGTTCGGTCTCGCGGCCGGGCTGACCGGCGCGGGGCTGGTCGCTGCCGCGGGGGCCGGTGGTCGCCGTGCCGCCGGGGTGGCCGGATTGCTGGCCGGCGCGGTGTGGGCCTACGACCTGCGCCTCAAACGAACCCCGCTCGGGCCGGCCGCGATGGCGGCCTGCCGCACCCTGGATGTGCTGCTCGGCGCCGGCCCGCAGGTCAGGGCCGCCGCCCCGATGGCGCTGGCGATCGGCGCGCACACCTACGGGATCAGCATCCTCGGCAGGGCCGAGGTGTCCGGGGCGACGGGGGCGACCGTGCGCGGCGCGCTCGCCGCCAGTGCCGCCGCGGCCGGCCTGGCGGCCGTGTCCTGCCTGCGTAGCGCCCCCCTTTCGAAGGGCACCGCCGCACGGGCGGGCACCGCCCTTCTCCTCGCCGGCCATCTCGCCGCGACCATCCCGATCCAGGCGGGACTGCGGGCCCACCCCGATCCCGAGCAGGTACGCAAGGCCGTACGGCTGAGCATCCTCGGCCTGATCCCGCTGCAGGCGGCGGCCGTGGCAGGCCGCGGGCGACTCGCCACGGCGGGCGCCCTGCTCGGCGCGCTGCCCGCGGGCAGGTGGCTCTCGGCCCGGATGGCCACGTCATGAACTGGGCGTACTGCACCAACGGGTTCTCCGGCCACAGACTCCACGAAGCGCTCGAGATCCTGTCCGAGCTGGGCTACACCGGCGCGGCCATCACCCTGGATCACGGCCACCTGGACCCCTTCGCCCCCGGGCTGGCCGCCGAGGTGAGCCGGACCGCGGCCCTGCTCGACCGGCTCGGCATGAACGCGGTCATCGAGACGGGCGGCCGCTACACCCTGGACCCCCGACGCAAGCACCATCCCACCCTCATCAGCGACGGCTCCGAGCGCCGGGTCGCGTTCCTGAACCAGGCCATGCGGATCGCCGGCGACCTGGGCGCTCCCGTGGTGCACCTGTGGAGCGGGCTCCGGCCCGAGAACCTGCCGGAGCAGGCGGCGTGGAGCCTGCTCGCCCGCCGCTGCGAACACCTCCTGGCCGAAGCGGACCGCCGCGACGTCACGCTCGGGTTCGAGCCCGAACCCGGCATGTTCGTCGAGGACCTGGCCGGATTCGAGCGGCTGCGAGACCTGCTCGGCGGCCATCCCCGGTTCGGGCTCACCCTCGACATCGGGCACTGCCGTTGCCTGGAGCAGGACGACCCGCCCACCTGCGTCCGGCGCGCGCTGCCGTATCTGGCGCACGTGCAGATCGAGGACATGCGCCGGGGCGTCCACGAGCACCTGGAGTTCGGCGAGGGCGAGATCGACTTCCCGCCGGTGCTCGCCGCGCTGGCCGGCTACCAGGGGCAGGTGGCCGTGGAACTCGCCCGGCACTCCCACGCGGCGCCCCAGGTCGCCCGCCGGTCGATCGATTTCCTGAGGACGGTGAGTCAGGAAGGAGCGAGCCACCATGAACGAGACCGGGCCGCAGACGGGGGAGTGGCTGGCGCGGGCACTGTCACGGGTCGAGTCTGACCGCGGCGCCGTACACCTGCTCTTCCCGCAGGCCGAGCGGCGAGGCGGCCCCGGAGCGCGGCGCGCGCTGCTCGCGGTGCTGCACGGTGACCACGCGACGATCCGGGCGCTCTACGAGCGGGGCGACAGCGGCGAGCGGCTGGCGATCCTGACGGCCCTGCCCGAGCTCGGTCTCGGCGCGGCGGCGATCCCGCTGGTCGAGGACGCGTTGCGGACCAACGACGCGCGGCTGGTGGCCGCGGCCCTCGGGCCGTACGGCGCGCGGTGGCTCGACGACCACGCCTTCCGCCAGGGCGTGCTCAAGTGCGTCTTCATGGAGATCCCGCTGGCCTCCGTCGCCGGCCTCGACGGGCGGACCGACGCCGAGCTGACGCGCATGTTGTCGGACTACGCGGCCGAGCGACGGGCGGCCGGACGCCCGGTCCCCCACGACATCCTTGAGAGGATCTGATGCGCATCTTCGACCCGCACATCCACATGACCTCCAGGACCACCGACGACTACCAGCGGATGTACGACGCGGGGGTGCGCGCCGTGGTCGAGCCCGCCTTCTGGCTGGGCCAGCCGCGCACCAACGTCGGCAGCTTCCTGGACTACTTCGACGCGCTCCTCGGCTGGGAGCCGTACCGCGCGGCCCAGTACGGCATCCGCCACCACTGCGCCCTCGCGCTCAACCCCAAGGAGGCCAACGACCCGCGCTGCGCGGAGGTGCTCACCGAGCTGCCCCGGTACCTGCTGAAGGACTCCGTCGTCGCGGTCGGCGAGGTCGGTTACGACTCGATGACCGACGCCGAGGAGCGGATCTTCGAGGTCCAGCTCGCGATGGCGGCGGAGAACGACCTCCCGGTCCTGGTGCACACCCCGCACCGCGACAAGGTCGCCGGAACCCGCCGCAGCCTCGACGTCCTCAAGGCGGCGGGCACGCCGCCCGAACAGGCTCTCCTCGACCACCTCAACGAGCCCACCGTCGGCATGGTGGCCGACTCGGGCTGCTGGATGGGATTCTCGATCTATCCCGACACGAAGATGGATCCCGGCCGGATGGTGACGATCCTCAAGGAGTACGGCACCGCCAGGATGCTGGTGAATTCGGCCGCCGACTGGGGCCGCAGCGACCCGCTGAAGACCCGCGCGGTGGCCGACGCCATGCTCGCGGCCGGTTTCGGCGAGGACGACGTGGACCAGGTGCTCTGGCGCAATCCGGTCGCCTTCTACGGGCAGAGCGGAAGGCTCGACCTGGAGACCGGCTCGGCCGGCCCCGACTACGCCGGCAACACGATCAAGCGAGGCTGACCATGCGGCTACGTCACCCGGACGGCTCGACCGTGCACCTGGCCTACTGCACCAACGTGCACCCCGCCGAAGATCTCCCGGGCATCCACGCACAGCTCTCAGGTATCGCCGCGCAGGTCAGGACACTGCTCGGCGCCGAACGGCTCGGCCTCGGCCTGTGGCTGTCTCAGCACGCCGCCGCGGACCTGCTCGCCCGGCCCCACGAACTGGCCCGGCTGCGCGAGCGGCTGACCACGCTCGGCCTGGAGGTCGTGACCCTCAACGGATTCCCGTACCGCGGCTTCCACGACGAGGTCGTCAAGTACCGCGTCTACACCCCCGACTGGGCCGACGCGGAG
The DNA here is from genome assembly GCF_044460125.1 of Nonomuraea sp. NPDC050153. Lineage (NCBI taxonomy): Bacteria > Bacillati > Actinomycetota > Actinomycetes > Streptosporangiales > Streptosporangiaceae > Nonomuraea > Nonomuraea sp. NPDC050153. Next base: position 83,019 of record NZ_JBITJQ010000021.1, on the reverse strand, counting down.
CGGCTGCACTACACGCTCGGGCTCGCCGAGATCCTCGCCACGCTGCTGCCCGGCGACGTCACCGAGGGCACGATCTCCACGCTGCCCCTCGCCTGGCGGACCGGCTGGACGGCCGAGAAGGCGGCGGCGGTCGCGGCCAACCTCGACACCGCCGCCCGCGAACTGCGCGCGCTGGCCGACCGCACCGGCAAGGTGATCAGGCTGGGCTTCGAACCGGAGCCCGGCTGCATCGTCGAGACCACCCCGCAAGCCACCCGCCTGCTCGCCGATGTGGATCGGGATCATCTCGGCGTCTGCCTGGACGCCTGCCATCTGGCCGTGGGCTTCGAGGAGCCCGCCGCGGCGGCCGGCCTCGGGCTGCCGATCGTGAAGCTCCAGGCATCGTGCGCGCTGGAGGCGCCGCCCGGCACCCAGGACGCGCTGAAAGCGTTCGACGAGGCCCGGTTCCTCCACCAGACGCGCTCGGCCAGCGGATACGTCGACGACCTGGGAGAGGCCCTGGCCGGCGGGCTGCCCGCGGAAGAGAACTGGCGGGTGCACTTCCACGTGCCGCTCCACGCCACGCCGCCACCACCGCTCACCACCACCGCGTGCTACCTGCGGAACGTCCTGCACGCCCTGCTCGGCGGCGCCGCCCCGCTGACCAGGCACATCGAGGTGGAGACCTACACCTGGAACGTGCTGCCCGGCGCGCCGCCCGACCTCGCCGAAGGCATCGCCGCCGAACTCGACTGGACCCGGCGGCAACTGGCCGCGCTCGGGCTGAAGGAGTCGTGATGGCACCGCTGGTCGTGATCAACGTCGTCGGGCTCACCCCGCGCCTGCTCGCGCACATGCCGAACGTGGCCAGGACAGGCCCGGCCGGCACGATCCGCCCGGTGCTGCCGGCGGTCACCTGTTCGATGCAGGCCACCCTGCTGACCGGTGCGTTGCCCCGCGACCACGGCATCGTCGGCAACGGCTGGTACTTCCGCGACCTCGGCGAGGTGCTGCTGTGGCGCCAGCACAACGCGCTCATCCAAGGCGATCAGCTGTGGACCGCCGTACCCGGCCTGCGCACCGCCAACGTCTGCTGGTGGTACGCCATGGGCGCGCCCACCGACCTGCTCGTCACCCCACGCCCCATCTACCATGCCGACGGCCGCAAATCCCCCGACTGCTACACCCGGCCACCCTCGCTCCACGACGACCTCGAGAGCGCGCTCGGGCCGTTCCCCCTCTTCACCTACTGGGGCCCGAACGCCGGAATCGCCTCCTCCGAATGGATCATCGCCGCCGCCCGCCGCATCCTGGCCCGCGAACACCCGGACCTGCTGCTCGTCTACGTCCCACACCTCGACTACGACCTGCAGCGATACGGTCCCGCCGGCCCCGAGGCCATCGCCGCGGCCCGCGCCGTCGACGCCGCGCTCGCCCCGTTCCTCGACGAACTGCGTGCCGGGGACGCCGAGGTGGTCGTGCTGTCGGAGTACGGCATCACGCCCGCCTCCCGCCCGGTGGACATCAACCGGGCGCTCCGGGCCGCGGGCCTGCTGGAGGTCCACACCCAGGCAGGGATGGAATATCTCGACCCGTGGACGTCGCGCGCCTTCGCCGTCGCCGACCACCAGGTGGCCCACGTGTACGTGCGCGACCCCGCCGACCTCGCCCGTACCCGCGACGTCATCACCGCCCTGCCCGGCGTGGACGAGGTGCTCGACCAGGTCGGCAAGGCGAAGTACGGCCTCGACCACGAGCGCGCCGGCGAGCTCGTGGCCGTGGCCGAGCCCGACGCCTGGTTCACCTACTACTACTGGCTCTCCGACGACCGGGCCCCGGACTTCGCCAGGCTGGTGGACATCCACCGCAAACCTGGCTACGATCCCGCCGAACTGTTCATGAATCCTCGCGACCCGTACGTCAAGCTCCGCGCCGCGGCGGCACTGGCCAGGAAGAAGCTGGGGTTCCGCTACACGATGTCCGTCGTGCCGCTGGACCCCTCGCCGGTTCGCGGCAGCCACGGCCGCCTCCCCGACGACCCCGCCGACGGCCCCGTCATCCTGGGCCCCTTCGACGGCGACGCCTACGCGGCAACCGAGGTCAAGTCACTCCTCACCGCCCTGATCCACCCCCGCGGCTGACCCCGGTGCGCGGAAGGGGTGAACTCTAGCCGGGGCCGAGCGAGCCGACCGTCACGCGCCACTGGCGCAGCAGGCGATCCTTGGTGACCTGCAGCCGCGTGTACGGGTCCTGGTCGACGAGCGCCTGCGCCGCGGTCTCGTCCTCGGCCTGTAGGACGATCATGCCGGCCGTCAGGTCCGTGTAGGGGCCGGCCGCGACGAGGCTGCCCTGCTCAAAGAGCTTGTTCAGGTGTGCGAGATGGTCCTCGCGGCGCTCCGCTCTCAGCGGGGTGTCGTTGTAGCCGTAGGTCAGGACGAACAGTGCCATGCCGAGACACTCCTTTTCACTTCATACCGTTGGACGACCGTCGCCGATCGAAGCAGTTCCAGGTCAGCCCTCCAGCCCGTACACCCGTCGTGCGTTGCCGGCGAAGATGTCGTGCTGGTCGGCGGGTGGGAGGTGGGTCAGTGCGTCCTTCCACGCGTCGACCAGGTGCGGCAGGCTGGTCCAGATCTTCTCGACCGGGAAGTTGGTGCCGAACATGGCCCGGTCGGCTCCGAACCAGCCGATCACCTCGTCGGCGACGAAGGAGATGAGGTCGGGATCCACCCGGTGGACGAAGGTGCCCTGCCCGGTGAGCTTGACGACGATGTTCTGCCGCTCGGCCAGCGCGGCCATCCCGGCCCGCCACGACTCGAGGCACTCGAGCCCGATGAGCATGCCCGCGTGCACGAGGACGAAGGTGACGTCGGGGAAGGCCGCCGCCAGCTCGACCGCGTCCGGCATCTGTTCGGGAAAGACCTGCAGCTCGAACAGCCAGCCGTGGTCGGCGAGCGCGCCGATGTTCTTGCGGAAGACCGGATCCTTCGTACGGTCGGGCGCGGCGGCGAACCGGAACTCCGGGCGCTCGTGCCAGTGCAGCTGCTGACGGATCCCCCGGATCAGCGGCGTGAGCGCGGCCTGTCGCCGCATGACGTCCGGAGCGTCCTCGTCGAACATGTCGGCCGATCCGATGACCGCCATCGGCCAGCCCGTCTTCCGATGAACCTCGTGAAGCCATCGCACCTCGTCCACAACCCGGTCGAGCGGCCAGTTCGTCTGCACGTAGACCGACTCGCGGATGCCTGAGGCCGTGGCCTCGGCGATGTACTCGTCGATCAGGTAGTCCCGCCTGATCGGCTCGTACGGGCCGAAGATCCGCGGCACCATCGGTCCGGACAGCCAGGGTAGGTCCCCGGCCCGCCAGATGTGGTGGTGCGAGTCGACGATGTCGCCCGAGTAGCGGGCCGTCTCCGACATGACGATCACTCCCTGATCAAGGTCCGTACCTGCTCGTACGCCGTACGCAGGTCGCGTACGCCCGCGAGCGCGTCCACGCTGCCGAGCACGGCCGACATGCCGCGGGTGACCGGCCGGTACGCCGGATCGCAGGCGAGCGGCGACCACCACAGCAACCGGTGGCTCAGCAGCGACAACCGCCGTACGGCCGCCTGCATGGGCCGGCAGTCGCCGCGTTCCAGGCCATCGGAGAGCACGATCACCAGGGCGCCGCGCGCCACGGTGACATATCGGGCGTTGGCGAGGAACTCCTGGAGCGAGGCGCCGATCCGCGTCCCGCCCTCGGCGTCCAGGACGAGGTCGCTCAGCGAGGCGACGGCCGCGTCGACCTGCCGTGCGCGCAGCGGCTCGGTGACCCGGGTCAGCCGGGTGCCGAAGGTGAACACCTCGACGCGGTCGAGCCGGCCGACCACGGCGTGGGCGAAGCGGAGGTAGTCGGCGCTGTGCTGCTTCATCGACCCGGACACGTCGATGAGCAGCAGCACACGGCGCTGCCGGCGCGGACGGTCGCGCCGGCGCAACGTCACGATCTCCCCGTGGCTGCGCCTGGACTCACGGCAGATCCTGGCGACGTCGATCCACGGACCTCGCCGGGCAGGCCGCCGGCGTCGCGACCGGATCGTCGGCACCGCTCCGGGTAGTTCCCGCCGCAGCAGCGCGAGCACTGCCCGGTCGTCCTCGCTCGCCGGGCCGAACACCGGGCGTCTCTCGCGCTCCGAGGAGCCTGCCTTCAGGCCCGCCTCCCCGCCGGACGCCGCCGTGAGCGGAGCCTCCTCTCCCTTCCCGCGCGGCGCGGGGGCCTCGCCGTCGGGGAACTCCTCATCAGGGATGCGCCGTGCCGCGACCTCCCCGAACCAGCGCTCGAACGTGGGGGAGTACACCCCCAGGTCCTCGTGGGAGGTGGTGAGCGTGGCCGCCCCGATCCAGTACAGGTGGGTGGCGTCGCGCGGGCCGACGGCCTCGATCGCCTGGAGGAAGACCCGCTGTCTGGGCACCGGTACGGGCAGGCCCTGATCACGCAGGTCCCGCAGGAACCCGTGCACATGATCGCCGACGCGGACGAGGAGGGACCGCTCAGTCACCGAACACCTCCGCGGTGTGGCGGCCGAGGAGCGCGAGGTCCTCCTCGTGCTTGACGAGCAGTCCCGCGGACCGGCGCATCGCCTCCAGCCAGCTTGAACCCTCGCGGGCCAGCGTCTGCACGCCGCGGGCCCAGGAGACCGACTCGGCGATGCCCGGGCGTTTCAGCAGAGCCAGCCCGCGGATGCGATGCACGGCGGCCACGAGGCGGGCCGCGCTTCTCTCGTCCAGGCCCGGCGCCTGCGCCCGGATGATCGCTCGTTCCCGTTCGGCGTCGGGGAAGGGGATCCAGTGGTAGAGGCACCGGCGCTTGAGCGCGTCGTGCAGTTCACGGGTCCGGTTCGAGGTGAGGACGACGAACGGGACGCTCTCCGCCGTGATGGTGCCGATCTCCGGGATGGTGATCTGGAAGTCGCCGAGGAACTCCAGAAGGAAGGCCTCGAACTCGCTGTCCGCCCGGTCGATCTCGTCGATCAGCAGCACCGCGCCGGAGGCCGCCCGCAACGACCGCAGTAACGGGCGCTGCAGCAGGAACTCCTCCCGGTACAGGTCGCCGACGCCGCGCCCCTCCACCTCGGCGGCCCGCAGGGACAGCAACTGTTTGGGGTAGTCCCACTCGTACAGGGCCTGGGAGGCGTCCAGTCCTTCGTAGCACTGCAGCCGGATCAGCTCGCGGCCGAGGATCCGGGCCAGGACGTTCGCGACCTCGGTCTTGCCGACCCCCGGCTCGCCCTCCAGCAGCAGCGGGAGCCCGAGCGTGCCCGCCAGGTGGAGGGCGGTGAGCAGTCCCTCGTCGGCGAGGTAGCCCTCCGCGCCCAGCCGCCGGTCCAGCGTGTCCTGATCAACCAGCACGGCCGGCCCGCAGCTCGTCGAGTCCGCGCAGCACCTTCTCCGGGGTGAAGGGCATGCTCGTCAGCCGTACGCCGACCGCGTCGTACACGGCGTTGGCGATTGCGGGGATCGGGGCGTTCGCCGTCATCTCGCCGATCCCCTTGGCCCCGAACGGCCCGTTGTCGGCGGGCCGTTCGAGGAACAGGCTCGTCTGCGCCGGGATGTCGGCCGGCCCCGGCATCAGGTATTCCGTGAAATCGACCGGACCGTGCTCGCGCGAGTGCGGATAGTACGGTTCGGTCGATTCGAACAACGCGTGCGACAGGCCCATCCAGGCGCCGCCCTCGACCTGCTGCGTCGCGAGGGCCGGGTTGAGCGCCCGGCCGATCTCGTAGGTGTTGTAGAGCCGCAGCACCTCGATCACGCCGGTCTCGTCGTCGACCGCGACCTCGGCCACCGTGCACGCGTGCGCCTGGCAGGAGTCCGGGTCCATCTCGCCGGTCTCCGGCACCGGGGTGCTCGGCTCCTTGAGGTAGATGCCCCGGCCGGAGATGGTCCGGCCCTGCCGGAAGTGCGCGGCGAGCGCGACGTCGCTGATGTGGATCTTCTTTTCCGACGATCCCTTGAGGCGGACGAAGCCCGTGCCGTCGGTCTCCAGGTCCTCCGCGTCGACCTCCAGTTCGTCGGCGGCGACCTGGAGCATGACGTCCCTGGCCTCGCGCGCCGCCATGATCACGGCATTGCCGACGCGGTGGGTGCCGCGGCTGGCGAACGTTCCCATGCAGTGCGGGCCGGTGTCGGTGTCGGCGGTGTCGACGATGATGTTCTCGATCGGGATGCCGAGTGTCTCGGCGGCGCATTGGGCGATGACCGTCCGCAGCCCCTGGCCGAGATCCACCGAGGAGAGCGTGACGACGAATCCGCCCATCGTGGTGGCGTGGACGAGTGCCTGCGATGGGTCGCCGCCGAGGTTCATGCCGGTCGGGTAGTTGACCGCCGCGTATCCGCGCCCCTGCCGTAACGCCATCGCTCAGCTCTCCGATCGCTCGGTCGAGGACATCGCCCGGTACTCCGGCGGAAGGTCGTGCCCCACCAGGTCGGCGGCGCTCTGGATCACCTCGACCAGCGCCGTGCCGGACGCGATCTTGCGATGAGCTTTCATGTCACCGTCCCGGTAGGCGTTCTTGAGCCGGAGTCGCAGCGGGTCCATGTTCAGCTCCCGGGCGATGCGGTCCATGTGCGACTCCAGCGCGAAGTCGCCGATGGTGACGCCGAACCCGCGCATGGCGCTGGACGGCGTGCGGTTGGTGTAGACGCAGTAGGCGTCGACATGGACGTTCGGGATCGTGTACGGGCCGGGCATGTGCGCCGCCGCTTTGGTGGTGCCGTACGGGCTGTGCCGGGAGTACGCGCCCGCGTCCACGTAGAGCGTGATCTTGCGGGCGACGATCCGGCCGTCGTCCATGACGCCGTCCTTGATGGTGATGCGCTCGGCCGCGCGGGGGGACGACACCTGCATCTCCTCGGCGCGGCTGTAGACGTACTTGGCCGGCCGGCCGGTGAGCGTGGCGGCGATGCAGGCGAGCGGCTCGACGATGACATCGACCTTGCCGCCGAAGCCGCCCCCCACGGTGCCCCCGACGACGCGCAGGCTGGTGGGCGGGACGCCGAGAATGAGCGCGGTGTTGTCGAGGGTGAAGAAGGCGGCCTGGGTGTTGGTGTGTATGCGCAGCCGGCCGTCGCCCTGAGGGACGACGATGCAGCCGGTCGGCTCCGTCGGCGCGTGTTCGATGGGGGAGGAGCTGTAGCGGCCCTCGATGATGCGGTCCGCCTCGGCGAAGCCTCGCTCGACGTCGCCGAAGCGGATCCGGCGGCAGTGATGTCCCTCGTACACGAAGTGGTTGGTGCCCGCCTGTTTGATGATCGGGGCGCCGTCTGCCAGCGCCTCCTCGACGTCCAGGACGGCGGGCAGGTCGGTGTAGTCGACCGCGACCCGGGCCGCGCCCTCGCGGGCGGCGTCCTCGGTCTCGGCGACGACGGCGACGATCGGCTCGCCGCGGTAGAGGACCCGATCCTCGGCCAGCACCGGCTCGTCGTCAGGTCCCACGCCGATCAGGCGCAGCACGGTGTACCAGTTGTTCGGCACGTCCTGGTGGGTGATGACCCGGAGCACGCCCGGCACCCCGAGGGCGCCGGAGACATCGACCCGGTTGATGAGGGCGTGGTGCCGCGCGGACCGGTGGATCTTGACGTGCGTCATCTCCGGCGGCGTCATGTCCTCGAAGAAGACCGTGCGGCCGGTGACGTGAGCGCGGGCGTCCGAGCGCGGGACGGCCGAGCCGATGACGGCGAATCCGTCCGCGCGCTCGCCCTTGAAGTACGCGGTGTCGATCGGGGTGAGGCGCGCCATCAGACCTCGGCCTCCGCGCTCGTGAGCGGGGCGCCGCGGCGGTGTCGCGCGGCGGCGAGGACGGCGGCGATGATCGGCTCGTATCCCGTGCAGCGGCAGACGTTGCCGCAGATCGCCTCGGTGACGTCTTGGCGGGTCGGATCCGGCTTCCGCTTGAGCAGGGCCGTGGCGGACATGATCATCCCGGGGGTGCAGAACCCGCATTGCGTCGCGAAGAGGTCGACGAACGCCTGCTGTACGTCGCCCAGCCGGTCGCCCTCGGCCAGGCCCTCGATCGTCTCCACGGCAGAACCGTCGATCGTCACGACGGGGATCAGGCACGAGACCACGGGCCGGCCGTCCAGCAGCACCGTGCAGCTGCCGCAGCCTCCTTGCGCGCAGCCGCGCTTGGCCCCCATCAGTCCCAACGTGTCGCGCAGTGCGCTCAGCAGCGTCGTCGACGGCCGGGCGATCAGCTCCCGCTCGGTGCCGTTCACCTTGAGCGTGACGATTGTCGAGGACATGCGATCCCCTTTCAGGCCCCCAGCAGGGCGCGACGCAGGTGGACGGGGTAGACCCGAGCGCGGTACCAGGCGGAGGCGTAGGCGTCGTCGAACGGCTCGATGACGTCGGCTCCGGCCGCCTGGGCGACGACCTGGGCGTTCAGCGGCGCGCCCAGCAGAACGCGCTCGGCGCCGACCGCGCGTACCAAGCGCCGGGCCAGGCCGCCGAGCACGAGACGGATGTCACCGACCAGGCCGTCCTCGATCGTGATCCGGGCCGCCACCGTCACGATGGATCCCGAGTTGAGCCGCCGCCGGCTCGCCTTGTGGAACCGGAACGCGTCCTCGGCCGGAGCGGTGAACCGGACGCGGGTCACCAGGTCGCCCGCCCGCAGGCCGCCGGTGACGACCCGCTCGAGCGGCTCGCGGCGGGCGCCGTCGGCGCCGAGCACGTCCAGCTCCGCGTCCAGGGCCAGAAGCGCCGCCGCCAGGTCGCCGTACGGTTGCGGCACGAAAAGGTTGCCGGCCACGGTGGCGAGGCTGCGGACCGGCGGCGCGGCGATCGACCGTACACAGCCGGACAGGTAGCTCAACCGATCGTCGTCCTCGACGTCGGCGAGAGTGGTGGCCGCGCCCAGGGTCACCGTGTCGCCTTCCACGTCGATGCCGGACAATCCCGCCCTGCGCAGGCTGACCAGCCGCAGGTCGTCGCCGGCCTGTTCGTTCAGGCGGGCCAGCAGGTAGGTGCCGCCGCCGAGGGGCACGGCCCCGGCCTGAAGCGCCGCACGCGCCGCTTCGGGGCTCTCGGGTGTCTGAACGGAGGTCAGCATGTGCACTCCCGTTATCGATATCGATAATTAACTTACGTGGCATGATCGAAGAGTCAAGGGCCATCTGGGCCCTCAACGTCAGGAGGTTCGTTGTCGGAACCCACGGGGAGCCCGCGCTCCGCGCGACCGACGCTGAGCCGGCAGATCCGCGACGGCCTGCTGCAACGGATCGTCTCCGGCGAACTCGGCGAGGGCGACCGGCTCATCGAGACGAAGATCGCCATCGAGTTCGGAACGAGTCAGGCCCCGGTCCGGGAGGCGCTTCGGCAGCTTGAGGGCCTCGGCCTCATCGACGGCCGGCCTCGTCACGGCAGCCGGGTGCTTCCCTTCGCCGAGCAGACGATCCGCGAGGCGTACATCGTGCGGGCGGCCCTTGAGGAGACCGCGACGCGGCTCGCCATGCTGGCCGGAACCCTCCCCTTCGACCGGCTGGGGGAGGCGGTCGAGGAGATGCACCGCTGTGCCCGTGACAACGACGTGCACGGCATCGGCCTGGCCAGCGCGCGGTTTCACCGGCACGTCGTGCAGGCCGGCGGCAACGCGCTGCTGACCCGCGCCTGGGAGGCGCTGCAGATCGAGGCGCGCACGGCCATCGCCCTCATGGTCACCAGGCCGGAACTCGAGCGGGTCGCCGACGAGCACCGCGAGCTGCTGGACGTCATGCGCGCCGGGGACGTGGAGGTGGCCTGCCGGCACGCCCGCGATCATCAGTGGGCCTACGCCGACACGTCGCACGACCCTTACGGAACGCCGAAACCCCAGGGGTGAGCCCTTGACGGCGCCCAGAGGGCCGAGCCGACGCCACGCGGCTGCCTGGAGACGCCCCGCAAGGCCATGACCTGGGCGGCGTCCGCCAGTGTCGGGCGAGTGCCGATCAAGTCCAGCACGCGGACGAGAGTCGCCCCGGCCTGCGGCCCTTCCGGACCCGGAGCGGCAGCAGCCCAAGGACCTTGAATACGGGCTGTTCAACCGCCATGACCGCGCGTTCTCCTGCGCTGGGCCCCGTGCGGGGCGCCCGTTGAGTGAAGCGCTCAAGGTGGGAGAGCCTTTGTAGCTCTTTTGGATGTTCTTTGTACGTGGAGCTCCCAATCTTGATCACCGGCAAGAACGCTTCGCAAGATCAACGGTCAAGATTCGCGGCGCCGGCGGAGGCATGGGCCCCTCCGGTGCGCGCAGAAAGGTATCCGCATGAGAACCAGAGGGGTGCTTACGGCCGGGTTCGCCCTGCTCTTCAGCCTCGCAGCCGGCCCGATCGCGACGGCATGGGCCGCCCCGACCCCCACTCCTTCCCCGTCGTCGACGGCGAAGGAGGACGAGGGGGAGACGGCCAACCCGCCGAACCAGGTGGACGTCCCGCCGGTCTCCACCCTGGCGGCGCCGGGCTTCCAGCTCCCGTTCCCCTGTGGCCAGACCTGGACGGGTAACTCCAGCAACAGCAGCGCGCACAAGTCGTACGAGATCGACTTCAACCGGGGCAGCACCGCCGATGCCGACCGTGGTGACGCCGTGGTCGCCGCCGCGGGTGGCACCGTGGTCATCTCGGCCCACCAGGGTTCGGCCAACGGTTACGGCAACCTGGTCAAGATCGACCACGGTGGTGGCTGGACGACGTACTACGCCCACCTGACCGTGCGCTCGGTCTCCGCCGGCGCCCAGGTCACGCAGGGCCAGAAGATCGGTACGGTCGGCAACACCAGCAAGCCCGGCAACAACATCAGCCCGCACCTGCACTTCGAGGTGCGCCAGGGCACGAGCTACCCCGGCAACATCCGCAAGGCCGTCTTCAACGGCGCCACCTTCGGTTACCCGAACGCCAGCGTGACCTCGAAGAACAAGTGCGGCGGCGGTGGCGGTTCCACCAACCCGAACACCGCCGAGTCGGTGTGCGGCGCCGGCTACAAGGTGATCGACTCGCAGGCGCTGGGCACGGCGGGCACGGTCTACCTGACCTTCAACGCCGGCAACGGCAACAACTGCGTGGCCACGATCAAGAAGGCCTCGCTGGGCAAGGCCACCGCCACCACGGCTTATCTGGAGGTCGTGGGCAAGGCCCGGGCCACTGACACCGGCAACTTCGAGTACTACGCGGGCCCGGTGCGCGCCGCGGCCGCCAAGAAGTGTGTCAAGTGGGGCGGCAAGGCCGGATCCAGCACGTACAACAGCCCGTCCGAGCACTGCGGGAGCTGAACCCCTTTGAATCTGCGCATGATCTTGACCGGTGCCGCCGTCCTGCCTCTGTCGCTGCTCGTGGGGCAGCCGGCCGGGGCGGCGGCCGCCGATCCGATGACCGACGCGTTCGCCAAGGCGGCGTCGACGTACGAGGTGCCTCGTGACCTGCTGGTCTCGGTGGCCTACTCCGAGACCCACCTGGACGGTCACCAGGGACGGCCCAGCGCCGACGGCGGCTATGGCGTGATGCACCTGGTCACCTCCAAGACCCTCGACAAGGCCGCCACGCTGACCAAGCAGCCCGCCTCGTCGCTGAAGGCGGACGACGCGGCCAACATCGCGGGCGGCGCGGCCGTCCTGCGTGCCCTCGCCGACGAGCTCAAGCTGGACGCCACCGCCCGCAAGGACGCGGGCAAGTGGTACCAGGCGGTCGCCAAGTACAGCGGCGCCTCTTCCCCCGCGGTAGCCCGGCTGTATGCCGACACCGTGTACGAGGAGCTCGCCAAGGGCATCCAGGCGACGACCCCCGGCGGCGAGAGCATCACCACATCGGCGAGCACCGTGACTCCCGACCGCGGCCCGTACGCCAAGGTGGACGACCTGGACAAGCCCAGCGCGCTCGCGGCGGCCACCGACTACCCGTCGGCCAGATGGGTTCCGGCGCACAGCAGCAACTACGCCGTCTCCAACCGGCCGACCAGCGACGCCATCGACCGCATCGTCATCCACGTGACCCAGGGCAGCTACGCCGGAACGATCTCCTGGTTCCAGACCGGACCCCGGCCGAACCCCACCTCGGCCCACTACGTCGTCCGCTCCTCCGACGGCGCCGTCACCCAGACGGTCAGGGAGAAGAACCGGGCCTTCCACGCCGGCAGCTACAACCGGCGCTCGGTCGGCATCGAGCACGAGGGCTTCGTCGACAACGCGACCTGGTTCACCGACACCATGTACCGCGCGTCGGCGGCGCTGACCCGCAACATCGCCGACCGGTACCGCATCCCCAAGGACCGCACCCACATCGTGGGCCACAACGAGGTCCCCGGCGCCGACCACACCGACCCGGGCCGGTACTGGAACTGGTCCAAGTACATGCAGTACGTCACCGGCAGCAGTGGCGGCGGCGGGGGCACCAACCCGCACACCGCCGAGTCGGTGTGCGGCACCGGCTACAAGGTGATCGACTCGCAGGCGCTGGGCACGGCGGGCACGGTCTACCTGACCTTCAACGCCGGCAACGGCAACAACTGCGTGGCCACGATCAAGAAGACCTCGCTGGGCAAGGCCACCGCCACAGCCGCCTTCCTGGGGGTCAAGGGCAAGACCCGGGCCACCGACACCGGCAACTTCGACTACTACGCCGGACCCGTACGGGCCGCCGCCGCCGACAAGTGCGTCCAGTGGGGCGGCAAGGTCGGAACGAGCACGTACGAGAGCCCCTTCGAACACTGCGGCGGCTGATCTGCTGACCCGATGACCTGTGGCCGGATCGCGCGGGCTCGCGATCCGGCCACAGCTGTTCCCGTGCCACTTGCTCGGGCCGGTCATCGCTCGGCATCAGGAGGTCGAGATGCCTGGTCGCGTCCGGCAGAGCGGTCACCGGCGGCTCGCCACGACGCCCTGGACCGGGGCCGTTCCGACGACTACGTCCGGGCGACCATGGCCAGGAGGTCGAACGTGAGGCCGGCGGCGGCCAGCGCGGTGATCTGAGCGTGGTCGTAGGCGGGTGAGACCTCGACGACATCCGCACCGACGACGTCGAGGTCTGCGAGGCAGTACAGCAGCATCTGAAGCTCCCGGGTGCTCAGCCCGCCGGGCTCAGGGGCGCCGGTCGCGGGCGCATAGGCGGGATCGAGCACGTCGATGTCGATGCTGAGCAGACTCGTTCGTACCGAGTCACCGTCGGCGGACCTGGACGCGGTCGGTCGCTCCGCGCGGGTGGTCGCTGGCTTGGTCCATGAGCGCCTGGGGCGTCGACCAGAGATCCTGCGCGTCGACGGAGTCGACCATGTCCTGCTGCGCGGGGCCGACCCGAAGGTCATGCTCCTCGGGCACCACGACACCGTCTGGCCGCTCGGCACGTTGGACGAGCTCCCCTGCACCGAAGCTGCCGGCGTCGTCCGTGGCCCGGGCTGCTTCGACATGAAGCCTTGGCCTCGTCCAGGCGATCCATGCTCTCGCGTGGCTGCGGCAACGCCGCGGCACCGGTGCCCTCGACGACGTGACCCTTCTGATCACGGGCGATGAGGAGCTGGGGTCCACGACGTCACGAGCGTTGATCGAGCAGGAAGCAGGCCACTGCCGGGCAGTCCTCGTGCTGGAGGCGGCCGGCCCGGAGGGTGCCCTGAAGACGGGGCGCAAAGGCGTGTCCCTTTACCGGATCGACGTGCTCGGTCGTGCCGCGCACAGCGGTCTCGATCCGGAGAAGGGCGTGAACGCGACCATCGCCATCGCGGACGTCACGTCGTCGATCGACGGCAGCCTGCCCCCGGTCCGGGTCCGGGCCGACATGACACGTCCACCCGAACCGCTGGAGGGCGCCTGGGAATGCGCGGGCCACCGCGCGGAGGTGGCCCCCGACGCGGACGGTCTCACACTGACGCTGTGGGAGCGGAAGGAGCATCTGCGCGACGGCACGGCAGCAGAGCCGGAGTCCGTCGCGCTGCATGCCTCGAACATCCCGGGCGTCTACGCCTACACCACCGCTGAGCTCGCGGGGGAGCAGCAGTTCCGGCCCGTCGCCGGCGGCGCCTACAACGGACACCGCTTCCTGCGGCAGGAGCGCTCATGACGACCCAGGCGCCGAGCTCGACCTCCATGGAGCTGCGGCTGCTTCACCGCCCGGAGGAGATGTCCGCCGCCTCCGAGCTCGTGGCGCAGATCTGGAAGGTCCAGAACACCCAGTCGCATGTCAGCCCGGAGCTCCTCACGGCGTTCGCGCACGCGGGCAACTACGTCGCCGGTGGTTTCCGCGGCCATGAGCTCATGGCGGTCTGCGTCGGATTCTTCTACCCGCCCCGGGAGAATGCCCTGCACTCCCACATCGCCGGCGTGCGACCGGACGCGGCAGGCACAGGATGGGGCAGAGCCCTCAAGCACCACCAGCGCGACTGGTGCCTGGCCCGCGGTGTCACCCGCGTGACGTGGACCTATGACCCCCTGGTGGCCCGGAACGCGTACTTCAACCTGCACAAGCTCGGCTGTGAGGTCGAGGTCTACCTTCCCGACTTCTACGGACCGATGGGTGACGGGCTCAACCAGGGCCAGCACAGCGACCGGATCATGGTGGCCTGGCACATCGGGCAGGCCACGACGCCCTCACGAGCCGAGAAGGAGCACGGCCCCGCCGTACTGAGGTCTGTGGACCGGCGACCCCAGCTCGACCTCGGCCAGGCGGAGTCGCTGACCCGATGCATCGTGGAGATCCCCTCGGACATCGAGGTTTTACGGCGCCACGAACCCGAGCTCGCGATCTCGTGGCGGCTCGCGCTACGACGGGCGCTGGGTGGACTGCTGCGAGAAGGCTGGGTCGTCGTCGACTTCGACCGCGAGGGTCACTACTGCCTCACAAGGAGTACCTGAGAATGCACATCGAGCGTGTCGAGCTCATCACGGTCCGGATGCCGCTGATCCACCCGTTCACCACCTCGTTCTCCACCCAGACGGAGCGCCTTCCGCTCCTGATCCGGGTCACGGCCTCAGACCACGGCGGCACCGTGACAGGGTGGGGTGAGTGCGTCGCCCTGGCCGAGCCGTTCTACTCGCCGGAATACCTTGAGGGAGCCCGAGAGGTCCTGCGGCGATTCCTCGTGCCCGCGCTGTTCGAGTGGCAGGCCGCGGGTCACGCCGTGTCGGCGTCGACGGTCGGCGCGGCACTCGATCACGTGGTCGGCCACCGCCTGGCCAAGGGCGCTCTGGAGATGGCGATCCTGGATGCCCAGCTGCGGCTGCGGAACATGTCGTTCGCAGCGCACCTCGGTGTGACCCGCGCCTCGGTGCCGTCGGGGGTCAGCGTCGGCATCGAGAAGTCGATTCCCGACCTGCTCGGCCGGGTGGGCGACTTCGTGGATCAGGGCTACGCGCGCATCAAACTCAAGATCCAGCCCGGGTGGGACCTCGAGCCGGTCAAGGCGGTGCGCGAGCGGTTCGGCGACATCGCGCTGCAGGTCGACGCGAACACCGCCTACCGTCTCTCCGATGCCCCGCTGCTGCGCGGACTCGACCCCTTCGATCTGCTGCTGATCGAACAGCCGCTGGGCGAGGAGGACCTGCGACAACACGCGCTGCTCGCGGGCATGCTCACCACGCCGATCTGCCTGGACGAGTCGATCGTCGACGCGCGGTCCGCCGCCGACGCGATCACGCTGGGGGCGGCGAGTGTCATCAACATCAAGCCAGGAAGAGTGGGGGGATACCTCGAGGCGGCACGCATCCACGACCTCGCGCTGGCGCACGGCGTCGCGGTCTGGTGCGGCGGCATGCTCGAAACCGGCCTCGGCCGGGCTGCCAACGCGGCGCTGGCCGGGCTCCCGGGCTTCACGCTGCCCGGCGACATCTCGGGTTCGGATCGGTTCTACGCCCAGGACATCACCGAGCCGATCGTCATGAAGGACGGCGCGGTGTCGATCCCCGGCGGAGCCGGGTTCGGTGTCGAACCTCTTCCCGCGGCACTCGGCGAGATGACCGTTCACACGCTCGACCTCACCGCCTAGCGACGAGACCAGGGATCAGGCCAGATGGGATCAGAAGGCGGCTACGACACCATCGTCGTCGGAGCGGGCTCGTCCGGCTCGGCACTCGCGGCGCCGGCCCGGTGGTTGCCGACGGTGCTGCGCTTTCATCGGCTGGTCACCCCGGCGACACGGTCATCGCTGTGAGGCGGTCCGCCTGGGCTCCAGCCGGACGACGATCCCCTTCGATGTCGGCTGGTTGCTGCTCTCGGCGACGCTGTCCAGCGGCACCAGGACGTTGGTCTCCGGGTAGTAGGCAGCGGCGGAGCCCCGTGTGGTCGGATACGGGACCACCACGAAGTCTTCGGCACGGCGCTCGACGTCATCCGTCCACACGCTGACGAGGTCGACATGCCGGCCTTCGGACAAGCCGAGTTCTCTCAGGTCAGCCGGGTTGACGAGCACCACGCGGCGGCTGCCGTGGATGCCGCGGTACCGGTCGTTGGACGAATAAGGGATGGTGTTCCACTGGTCATGGGAGCGCAGGGTCTGCAGCAGCAGGTGCCCCTCGGGGGCGTGCGGCATCTGCCAGGCGTTGCAGGTGAACAATGCCTTGCCCTGCGGTGTGGGGAACACCCCCTCGTTGACCGGGTTCGGGAGGGTGATACCGCCGGGACGGGCCACCCTCCGGTTGAAGTCGTGCAGTCCTGGCACGATGCGGGAGATGTAGTCACGGATCCTGCCGTAGTCGGCCTCGAACTGCTTCCACGGTATGTCCGCCTTGCCACTGAGGGTCCGAGAGGCGAGGCGGCACAGGATGGCGACCTCGCTGAGCAGGAGCTTGGAGGCTGGCTTCAGACGCCCGCGGGAGGTGTGCACCTCGCTCATCGAGTTCTCCACGGTGACGAACTGCTCTCCGCCGGCCTGGATGTCGCGTTCGGTACGGCCCAGGGTCGGCAGGATGAGTGCGGTCTGACCGCAGACCGTATGGGACCTGTTGAGCTTGGTGGAGATGTGGGCGGTGAGGCGGCACCGCCGCATGGCCTCCTCGGTGACGGCGCTGTCGGGCGCGGCCCGGACGAAGTTGCCCGCGAGAGCGAGGAAGAACTTGATGCGGCCCTCGCGCATCGCCCTGATCGAGTTCACCGAGTCCAAGCCGTGGGCACGAGGCGGGTCGAAGCCGAACTCCTGCTGGAGCGCGTCCAGGAATGAGTCCGGCATCTGCTCCCAGATACCCATCGTACGGTCGCCCTGCACATTGCTGTGCCCGCGCACCGGACAGGCCCCGGCTCCTGCCCTGCCGAGGTTTCCGCGCAACATCAGGAAGTTCACGATCTCCCGGACGGTGGGAACGCCATGTTTGTGCTGCGTCACCCCCATCGCCCAGCAGACGATGACGCGCCGGCTACGCAGGACTTCGTCGTGGACCTTCTCGATCTCCTCGCGGGTCAGTCCGGTCGCGGTGACGACGTCCGTCCAGTCGATGGCGCGGGCGTGCCGGGAGAACTCCTCGAAACCGCTGGTGTTGGCCCGGATGAAGTCGTGGTCCAGGACACGGCCTGGGTTTGTGTCCTCCGCTTCCACCAGCAGCCGGTTGAGGCCCTGGAACAGTGCGAGGTCGCCGCCGGGCCTGATGTGCAGGAAACGGTCGGCGATCTGGACGCCGTGTCCGAGCACCCCGTTCACCTGTTGCGGATTCTTGAATCGCAACAGCCCGGCTTCCGGCAGCGGATTCACCGCGATGATGCGGGCGCCGTTCTGCTTGGCCTGCTCCAGCGCGGAAAGTTGCCGCGGATGGTTCGTTCCGGGATTCTGGCCCACCAGGAAGATCAGGTCGGCGTGGTGAAGGTCGTGCAGGCTGACCGTTCCCTTGCCGGTGCCCAGGGTCTGATGCAGGGCGAAACCGCTGGACTCGTGACACATGTTGCTGCAGTCGGGCAGGTTGTTGGTGCCGAGCGCCCTGGCGAAGAGTTGCAGGACGAAGGCGGCCTCGTTGCCGGCCCTGCCCGAGGTGTAGAAGACCGCCTCATCGGGAGAGTCGAGCGAGATCAGCTCCTGGGAGAGCAGCCCGAAGGCGTCATCCCAGCCGATCGGCTCGTAGTGATCGGAACCCGGCCGCTTGACCATCGGTTCGGTGAGCCGCCCCTGATGGTTCAACCACATGTCGGATCGCCGGCCCAGCTCG
This sequence comes from Nonomuraea sp. NPDC050153, assembly GCF_044460125.1. Lineage (NCBI taxonomy): Bacteria > Bacillati > Actinomycetota > Actinomycetes > Streptosporangiales > Streptosporangiaceae > Nonomuraea > Nonomuraea sp. NPDC050153. The sequence continues at coordinate 64,924 of NZ_JBITJQ010000021.1, read as the reverse complement.
GAGACCGTGTGCCGGCGGAAGAAGTCGGCGGTGACGCGCCGCGTCGTCGCCTCGTCGTTGATGTGCTTGGCACCGTTCTCGCAGTACTCGTTGCGATGCCTGTGACCTGGAGAGGGGTCCGCCCAGGCGCATCCGGGACAGTCGATGCCGGCCACCTGATTCATGGTCAGCAGCGTCACTCCGGCTCGCCACGGGGACGTCTGCCCGAGGGAGTACTCCAGCGCGTGCACCACCGCGGGCACCCCCGCCGCCCATTTCTTCGGCGGGGTCACGGTGAGCGGATCTTTGGGCTCGTCGCCCGGTGGATTCGGCATCAGGTCGCTTCTCGCTCGCAGTCTCAGGAACGCAGGTCAGCCAACGGGCCACGTGGGTACCCGGCATCTCGGCGGTTCCGCTTCGGTCGGTTGGACGCGTCCGTTGCGGATGATCCCTCGCCAGGCCCCGCACTCTTCCCCCAACGCTTCGATGAACTCCTTGAAGTGCCCGAGTTCATGTCGGACCACACGGCACGTGAGCCCAGCGGCGTTCGGGAGGAGGGCCGCGCCGCCACCCGGGCTGACCTGTAGCCGCACCGTGACCACGGTGCCTCCCGATTCGGTGGGGCGGAACGACACCTCTCCCGAATGCCAGAGACTCCGTTCCAGGCTCTGCCAGGCCACATGCGAGTCCGGCTGCTGCTCCACGATTTCCGCCTCGAACTCGCGGCGCATCGGCCCGTAACCGATGACCCAACGGGTGACCGTGGGCTTGACCTGCTCGACCCTCTTCACCACGGTCATGAATCGCGGAAAGCTCTTGAACTGGGTCCACTGGTTGTACACGGTGCGCACCGGGACCGCAATTTCCACCGTCGCTTGAATAGAGTTCACGGGTCACCCATCTTCAGGCAGGGCTGCCCTGTCCGGACTTTTGGATTATGTGCATTTTATGACGGGGGGCTTTTCGGCTCCATCTGCCAAGGGGCCGGCGAGCGCAAACTGGCGGTCAAACTTCACTACGCCCCGCCCGGCCGAACAAAGTAAAAAGATTATGGCTCGCCGGGAAAACACAGAAAAACCCGGGTTGAAAAGCAGTGGGCTCGCCGCCGCGAACAGTGCGGCTCGTTCACCGGCGATGGCAGTGCAGCCGATCAAGCAGGAGGTAGGCGCGTTGTTCGGCGGCGGCGAGTTCGGTGGGGTCGATCCCGGCCCGTCGCCGCGACCACCACGGCGGCGCCGGCTCCTCCCGCTCCCGGCCGAGCTCACACCGCGAGGGCGGAACCGCTGCCCACGCAGGCCGTCATGGCCGCGGCGGCCAGGGCGAGCACGGGGGCGCGGCGAGCGTAGGGCAGATTGCGGCAGAACGTGGTGGTGAAGGAGCCCAGCATGGCGTAGACCGCGAGGTCGGGTCGCCCCGCCGGCACGATCGGCACCGCCACCAGCCCCATGGCCAAGGCCGCCCGCACGGCGAAGAGCAGCGCTCCGTCCACCTCGTGCAGCGTCAGTGCACCACGAGGGGAGAGCACACGACCCACGCCGATGACCGAACGCCGCCGGCTGCGCCTGGTTGCCACTCGATGCCGTGCCGCGGCTCGCGGGCGCGGTGGCCCTGGGAGTCGCAGTCGGCGTGGCCGTCGGACTGCGTGGTCGTCGCGGCGGCTCTGTGCGGGCTGGTCGCCATCGTGCTGCTGCTCCTGCGTGGCCAGTCCGACGCCGGTCACGCCGCGGCCGCGACCGCGCGCTCTGATCGCGTAGGGATGCCTTCACGTGATTCGTGGCCGACGAGGTAACCAAAGCGGACAATGGGAATAAATAGCTACGAAAGGATCGATAGTCGCTGAGACGGTGGGGGCACGCCAATGGTTGACATCGATGTTCCGATCTGGGCTGCCCGGCTCCGGGTGTTGCGCCGCGGGCGGCTGTGGGGCCGGCGCGAGCTGGCAGACCGGCTGGTGGAGGCGGCGGACGAGACCGAGCGTGATCGGGTTGCCGCACCGGAGACGCTCGTACGGATGATTCGGTTCTGGGAGGCCGGAGAGCGGTGGCCCGACGAACGGCACGCAGAGTTGCTCTGCCGGGCTTTCGACGTGGACGAGGCGGAGCTGTTCATCGGGGAGGCCGCCGGGACCACCCTGTGGCATTTCCTGACCGGCATACCCCTGTTGTCGGGTATGTTCACAGCCGAAGAAGAGGAGCGCACAGGTCGGGCGATTGAGGCGCCTCAGCGGGCCGACGACCGAACGGTCGGTTACTTCCGGGCGATCACTGATGCCTACACGCGGGCCGACCTCCGGCCCGCCGAGCAGATCAATGTCCTGTGCCCCATCTTCGCCGGGATCGAGGAATTCCACCGCGACGCCCGTTCGCCTGTCAGGCGGGACTTCCTGCTGCTCGCGGCGGAGAACGCGGAACTGATCAGCCGCATGCATCACGAGAACGGCAACCCTGACGGGGCGCTCGCATGGTCGGATGAGGCCATTCGCGATGCTCGTGAAGCGGCGGACACGCTCCTGGAGGCCTACGCGCTCGCCCAGCGGAGCGGTCTGTCCGACTCGGAGGACGACCCGGGTCACCTCGTCGACCTGGCCGTCGCCGCCCGTGAACACGGCCACCTCCCGCCGCGGATGGACGCGCTGTCGCGGCATCACGAAGCGCAGGGACACGCCCTCGCCGGAGACTTCGACATGTGCCTTCGCCGGTTGGAAGAGTCCGCCCAGTCACTCGCGGAACCGGAGGACGTCACGCCCTACCGCTTCGACTGCTCGGCCGAGGCGCACAACGCCCTGTGCGTCTGGTGTCTCGTTGAGCTCGGCCGCGCCAGGGGCGCGATCGAGATCCTGGAACAGGAGCCCGCCAAGGTCACGCCAACGTACGCCGCCGCCTACGCGCTGGCCCGCAAGGCCCATGCCTACGCCGACGCCCACGAGCGCGAGCAGTCGGTCGAGACGGCCCGCCAGGCCTTCGCCATGGCCAGGCAGACGGGAGGCCTGCGCGCCATGCGAGAACTGGTCGGGATCCAGATCCCGCCTCAGCGGGCGAAGCACCAGCGCATCCTCCTGTAAGCCGCTCAGTCCAGCCTCCACCGCTGCCGGCGCGCCGTCATCGGGCGGAATGAGGCCGTCGTCCACCAGCGTTCCCGGGCGATGCGGAACCCGTTCCAGCTCCTGCTCGGCCCGCGCAAAGGACTGGCGCCGTCAAGTAGCCGCCCGCACGCGCAGGTCGCCCTTCAGACCGTTCACCGAGGGCTCCGTACCGGGATGCGGGCCGCAGGAGGCGCGCGGGACCACGCCGTGTGTGCCACCACCCCATAACCAGCGGACGGGCCGGCGCATACCGACCCACCCACCAAGATCCTCAGGACACCGCTCGCCGCCTGAAGTCTCCCATCGATCCCCGTTGACCCGACCACCACCCGTCCTCCGGTACACCACCGGCCCTCGGCGGCCGGCTTGTTACTGGGGAAATTCTTTGGGCTGACCCCTTGACCTGGGCCCCGAGAGGGGGGAGTTTGGGCGGCATCGGATTTACGAGTCATTTCCGAACCTAGTTCGCAAAGGGGCGTCGTGGCGATTGTGATCGGAGTGGTGACCCACTCGACGCACGGGGAGTTGTTCCGGGAAGCCGCGAACACGCTCGGTGGGGTCGACCTGGAGTGGGTCAGCTACGACCACGAGGACGAGATCCGTGCCAAGGTCGCCGAGTTCCTGAGCACGACCCGGCTCGACGGCTTCCTGGCCGGCCCGGTCCCGTACACGGCCAGCCGCGAACTCCTCCCACCCGGCCTCCCGGTCGGCGTGATCCGCTCGTCGGCGCTCGACCTGTCCCTCGCGCTCTGTCGCGCCCAGGAGCGTGGCTGGGGCCGCACCCCGGTCAGCATCGACACCTTTCCCGCCGAGGCGGTCGAGGCGGTCGCCACCGCGCTCGAACTCGACGCCGACGCCATCGACTGCCTGCCGTATGCCCCCACGCAATCCGTGGAGGACATCGTCGAGTTCCACCGTTCCGCGTACCGCCGGTTCGGCGACCGCGGCTACGTGATCAGCGTCCGCGCCGCCGTTCGCGAGCAGCTGTCCGGCGAGATCCCGATCATGAGCGGCATGCCGGTGCCGACGACGATCCGGACCGAGCTGCACGAGCTCGCGCTCCGGATCGAGTCCGAGCGAGCCAGCGCACAACGCTTCGCCGCCGGAGTCTTCCTGATCTCGCATTCGCAGGACGAGGAACGGGCCCGGATCGGCCTGATGAATCTGCTGCTCAACACCCCCGAGTTCGCCGGCGCGTGGATCGAGGACCGCGGCCGGCGCGGAGTCATCGTCTTCGCCCACAAGGCCTTGTTCGAGCGCATCACCCGCAACTGGGTCGCCGTACCCGCGCTCGCCGAGGCGGCCGCGGCGCTCGGTGCGCGGGTCTCGGCCGGGTTCGGCGTCGGCGCGTCCGCCCGCAACTGTGTGGCCCTGGCCGAACAAGCGGCCGCCCGGGCCGAGCGGGAGAGCGAGCCATGCGGCTACCTGATCGAGGACAGCGGCGTGATCATCGGCCCGATGGGTCCGGTCCTGGCGGCGCTCAGCTACTCGTACCGCGAGCACGGCGACGACGTCGAACGGCTCGCGAAGTCCGTCGGCCTCAGTGCCGCGACCGTCTCCCGGCTGGCGGCACTGGACCACGAACTGGAAGGTCGCGCGATCTCGCCCGGTGAGCTCGCCGACCATCTCGGCATCACGGATCAGAGCGGGCGCCGGCTGATCCGGACACTCGACGCCGGGGGCCTGGTGAGCGTCGAAGGCACTGCTCAGCACCATCCCAAAGGACGCCCGACGCGTCTGTACCGGCTACGCATCGCCCAAGCACTACTGCGCCCATCGCGTTGAAGGGACAGCCATGGAGTTCAACCGCCGCCAGATCCTGAAGTACGCAGGCCTCGGCCTGGCCCTGCCCGCCGCATCGCCCCTGCTGTCCGCCTGCTCCAATGACAAGTCCGCAGGCTCCGGCGACGGCAGCGTGAAGTTCGAGGGCTGGGACTACGAGGCCGCACTCGTCCAGCAGAACCTCGACAACTTCACCAAGACCAGCAACATCAAGGTCAACTACACCCCGATCACGAGTGCGCAGTACGTGCAGAAGGTCGTCGCCGAGTTCACCGGCGGCGGCGGTCCGGACGCCCTTTATGTGTACGACGATTCCCTCGCGGCCTGGGTCGAGGGGGACTATCTGCAGCCGCTCGACGGCCTGGCCGGCGTCGACGAGGTGTACGACGCGATCTACCCGGGCAACGCGGCCGCGATGACGTACCAGGGCAAGCGCTACGGCCTGCCGTACTACACGGACTCCAACTGCCTGACCTACAACACCGACATCCTTGCCAAGGCCGGGATCAAGAAACCCCCTGCCAGCCTGGAGGAACTCGAAGCGCAGGCGATCAAGATCAAGAACGCCGGCCTCCTGCAGTACCCCATCGGCGTACCGGCGCAACTGTCCGACACCTGGTGGTCCTGGGTGTGGGCGCTGGTCTTCGGCAGCGGGGGCAACATGTTCGACGACCAGCAGGCGCCGATCATGAACACCACCGACACCGTCGTGAAGGACGTCTTCGCCTGGCTGCAGCAGGCGGCGAACAAGTCGAAGGTGATCGACCCGGCTTGCCTGCAACTGCTGGCGGTCCCGATCGACAACGCGATGAAGGCGAACCGGTACGCGTACACGATCGGCGCGCGGTACGCGAGCCGCGACTACAACGACGCGACCAAGTCCAAGGCCGCGGGCAAGATCCGGATGGCGCTGGTACCGAGCCTCGATGGTCAGGTGCACGGGACGGTCAGCAACACCCGGCTCTATGCGCTGGCCAAGGACACCGAGGTGAAGGACAACGCGTTCAAGCTGCTCACCTACCTGGGCGGACTCGACGCGAACAAGAAGCCCTATACCGCGAAATTCTGGTTCCTGCAGCGTGGTCTCGGGTTCGCCTACAAGTCGATGGCGACCGACCCGGAGATCGTCGCATCGCTGAAGAAGTTCGCCGACCCGGCGATCTACGCCCACCTGGGCGAGATCGCCAAGCCGCGCAACGTGCTCGGCGTGCCGTGGTACACCGAGTTCGAAATCGAGATGCACAAGGTCGTGCAGGGCGTGCTGAGCAACCAGACGCAGCCGTCCGCGGCGGTGGCGAGCTTGGCGCAGTCCGTTGACACGCTGAAGAAGAAGTACAACTGAGGATGGCTGTCCTCTCCGAACGCCGGCCGCTGGGCGACAACGCCAAGGCCTGGGCGCTGAACGCGCCGGCCATGATCGTGATCGCCCTGCTGGTCGCCTACCCGATCGCGTACTCGTTCTGGGTCAGCCTGCAACGGAACAACCTGAAGCGCCCGCGGGCGAACAAGTTCATCGGCTTCGACAACTACGAGGCCCTGCTCAGCGATCAGGCCTTCCTGTCCGCGCTGAAGGTGTCGGCCCTGTTCGTCCTCGTGGTGCTCGGGCTGACCGTCGTACTCGCGCTGATCCTGGCGCTGGTGCTGAACGAGCGGTTCCGCGGCCGCGGTCTGCTGCTCAGCCTGGCTTTGCTGCCTTGGGCAATGCCGGGGGTGGTCAACGGCCTGATGTGGCGGACCATCTTCGACGCGAAGACCGGAGCCCTGAACGGGCTGCTGACGCAGCTCGGACTGATCGACGACTATCACGCCTGGCTGACGTCCGGGACCGGCGCGTTCCTGTTCACCGCACTGGCCCAGGTGTGGAACACGCTCCCGTTCTCGGTCATCATTCTGCTCGCCGGATTGTCGACAATCCCCTCAGAGCTGTACGACGCCGCCACCGTCGACCGGGCGGGTGCGGTGCAGCGGTTCATCCAGGTGACGTTGCCGTGGTTGCTGCACCCCCTGCTGATCGTGCTGATTCTCGAGACGATGAACGCGTTCCGCGCCTTCGACACCATCTACGTGCTGACCGGTGGCGGACCGGGTGACGCGACCACCACCATCGCCCTGCTCGACGTGCAGACCGTCCTGACCTTCACCGACTTCGGCCTGGGCAGCGCCTACGCCTGGGTGATCACCGCGATCACCCTCCTGATCTCGGTCGGCTACATCGGCCTGCTCTACCGAAAGGGGAACTTCGAGGTATGAGCACCGCGGTGAAGGTTCCCCTGCGCTACCGAATCCCCTGGAAGAAGATCGTCCTGTACGTGCTGGCGGTCGCGTTCGCGCTGTATCTGGTGTTGCCGTTCTACTGGATCGTCGCGATGAGCTTCATGCACGAGGTGGATGCGATCTCCGTTCCGCCGCACTGGATTCCGGCCCCCCCGACGTTGGAGAACTATCTCGGTTTCATTCACCCGAGTGAGGCCCAGCAACTCGTCGGCGGTCGGGCGATCGACGAGACGCCGTACTCCTTGCGGAACAGCCTGATCGTCGCCACCTCGACGGCGATCCTGAATCTCGTGCTGGCCACGTTCGCGGCGTACTCGTTCTCGCGGCTGAAGTTCCGCGGCAGTCAGGTGCTGCTGGTGCTCTACCTGCTCACCCGGATGGTGCCGGGGATCGCGATCATCATCCCGTTCTACCTGCTGATGCGGACGTTCGGGCTGCTGGACACCTACCTGGCGCTGATCCTTTCGTACACGACGTTCGCGCTGCCGATCACGATCTGGATCCTGAAGGACTTCTTCCGCTCGGTGCCGCGCGAGCTTGAGGAGGCGGCCCGGGTGGATCGGTGCGGCTGGTTCCGGACCATGTGGTCGGTGTTCCTGCCGGTCGCGGCGCCGGGGCTGGTCGCGGCCGCGGTGTTCGCGTTCATGACCGCGTGGAACGAGTTCATGTTCGCGTTGTTCCTGACCAGCACCAGGGCGGCGAAGACGATCCCGGTGGTGGCGGCGAACTTCGCCACCGACTTCAACACCCAGTTCACCGTGATGGCCGCGGCCGGCGTGCTCGCGGTCGTCCCACCCCTGGTGCTGGCCCTGCTCTTCCAGCGCAAGCTGGTCCAGGGCATGGCCGCCGGATCCGTGAAGGGCTGACAGATGGCAGAGGTTCGACTCGAAGGCATCACCAAGTCGTTCGGCGGCAAGATCGCGGTGAACGACCTGAATCTGACCATCGAGGATCAGGAGTTCCTCACCCTGGTCGGCCCGTCCGGTTGCGGAAAGTCGACAACCCTGCGAATGATCTGCGGCCTGGAACGGGCCTCCAAGGGCAACATCTTCTTCGACGGCAAGCCGGTCAGCTGGCTGCCGGCCAACAAGCGCGACGTCGCGATGGTGTTCCAGAGCTACGCGCTCTACCCGCACAAGACGGTCCGGCAGAACATCGGGTTCGCGCTGAAGATGATGCGGGTGCCCAAGGCGACGATCGCCGAGCAGGTGCTGCAGGCGGCCCGGACGCTGGACATCGAGGACCTGCTGGATCGCAAGCCGCGCGAGCTGTCCGGTGGCCAACGGCAACGGGTCGCGCTCGGTCGCGCGATCGTGCGGGACGCCGGCGCGTATCTGCTCGACGAGCCCCTGTCCAACCTGGACGCGCAGCTCCGGGTGCTGATGCGTGCGGAGATCAAGCGGCTGCACGTGGACGTCGCCCGGACGTTCATCTACGTCACCCACGACCAGGTCGAGGCGATGACGATGTCGGACCGGATCGCGGTGATGCGCGATGGCGTGGTCCAGCAGTGCGCGACGCCGGCGGAGATCTACGAACGCCCGGCGAACCGTTTCGTCGCGTCGTTCATGGGCTCGCCGCCGATGAACTTCGTCACCGGCGAGCTGGCCGACGTCGACGGCGTCCGGACCTTCCGCAGCGGCGCGTTGAGCCAGGAACTGGGCCGGTACGACGTTTCGCCGGACGACCCGGCCGTCGTCCTGGGCGTCCGGCCGGAGGACGTGACGCTGTCGGCGACCCCGGTCGAGGGCTACCAGCCCGGGAAGGTGTTCGTGTCCGAGCCGCTCGGTCCGGACGTGCTCGTCACGGTCCGGATCGACGGCGAGCTGCTGAAGGCCCGCGTCCCGGTGCCGTTCCGGCTGGGTCATGACAGCACGGTGTACGTCGGCTTCAACCAGAACCGCCTGCATCTGTTCAAGGCCTCCGACGGCACCGCGCTGCACGCACCGCGGCGGGAATAGGCGCCGCCCCCGAGTACCGCCCCGCAAGCTCCCCATCGAGAGGAACGCTCTTGAGAAACCCCGAGAACGCGATCGTCGAGGTCGAGCTGCCGGACGACTTCGACGACTTCTGGGCGGCCGGCCTGGCGGACTGCGCGTCGTACCCGCTGGACCCGGTCCTCACCGAAATGCCGTCGCTGTCCACGGACAAGGTGATCGTCTACGATCTGCGCTACACCAGCTATGGCGGTCTGCGGATCGCAGGCTGGTACACCGTCCCGCGCGATCGGCCGGCTCAGTTCCCGGCGTTGGTGACGATCCCCGGCTACATGTCCGAGCCGACGATCCCGAAGGAATGGTCCGAGCTCGGGTACGCCGCGCTCGCGGTGGCGCCGCGCGGAAAGCTGCGGTCGAACGACGTGTTCAACCCGGGCTACCCGGGATTGCTGACGCACAACATCGTCGACCACAACACGTACGGGTATCGCGGGTTCTACCTCGACGTGGTGCGGGCGGTGGAGGTATTGCTCGATCGTCCGGAAGTCGACAATCTGCGGATCGGACTGCAGGGGTCGAGTCAGGGCGGCGGCCTCGGGATCTCGACGGCCGCGCTCATGCCGGACGTGATCCGGTGCGTCGCGGCGGGAGCGCCGTACCTGTGCGGGATCATGACCGCGCCGACACTGACCCGGTCGTATCCGTACGAGGAGATCAACGAGTACTTGCGGGTGCACCCGAAGGACGTCGACCGGGTGCGGGAGACGGTCGCGTACTACGACGGGCTCAACTTCGCGCCGAAGGTGCGGGCGCCGACGCTGCTGTACCTCGGGCTCGAGGACGACGTGTGCCCGCCGGAGACCGGGTTCGCGCTGCGGCGGGTGCTGACGTGCGAGACCACCTTGCACGCCTACCCGCACTGCGCGCACCACGCCGGGCTGCCGGGCGTGCTGCGGATCGTGGAGGACTTCCTGGCCGAACACCTCACCCCGGGACGGTGAACCGATGAACTTCGACAGCTACTGGTCCGCCGTCGACGAAGAGCTGGCCGCGATCCCTGCCCGGCCCGTGCTCGACCTGGTGCCGGCGCGGACGACGGACGAGGCGACCAGCTACACCGTGCGGCTCACCAGCACCGGGCCGTACCGCGTCTTCGGTCATCTCAGCATCCCGGCCGGTGACGGGCCGTTCCCCGCGCTCCTGCAGACGCCGCGCCACGGGAGCGTCAACGAGATGCCGCACCCGAACGATCGCAGCCGGTACGTCGTGTTCGGCCTGGTGCACCGGGGTCAGCGGCTGGCCGACGAAGGGTTCTCGGCGGCGTACCCGGGATTGTTGACGATGGGCATCGACGATCCGGCGTCGTACATCTATCGCGGGATCGCGGCGGACTGCCTGCGGGCCGCGGAGTTCCTGATGAGCCTGGACGAGGTCGATCCGGCGCGGGTGGCCGTGCGTGGGAACGACCTGGCGGTGCTGACGGCCGCGCGGCGGTCCGGGTTCAGCGCGGTCCGGGTCTCGGAGTTGCTGTTCTACCGGGCGGCAGAGGCACGGCTGAAGTCGAGCCACTATCCGCTCGAGGAGCTCAACGACCACCTGCGTGCCGGTTCGTCGGCGCAGATCGTCGACAACACTCTTGCCTACTTCGATCCGGTCCGGCACGCGTCTGCGGTGACCGCTCGGACGTTGCTCGCCGTCGACGATCCCGACTGGTGCGCCGCGCTGATCGAGGCCTTGCCTGCCGCGAGCGTCTACAAGCTGACCCACCTCGACGGCACCGACAACGACTTCCTGGACGCCTGGCTGGCCGAACTCTCCGGCGTACCACCGATGTCGAAGTTCCTCGTATGACCAATCCCTTCGGGGTCCGGCCCGTCATCAACGCCTCCGCGACACTCACCGCACTGGGCGGCTCGCTGATGCCGCCTTCGGTGCTGAAGGCGATGACGGAGGCGGCGGCCCACTTCGTCGACCTGCCCGAACTCCACGACCACGTCGGTGAGCGCCTGGCCGCGCTCACCCGCAACGAGGCGGCCTGCGTGACGTCCGGTGCCGCGGCGGCGATCACCCTCACGGTCGCGTCGTGTGCCGGTGAGCCCGCGCAGGCGTTCCCGGCCGATGCCGAGGTCGTCATGTTCACCGGCCAACGCAACGGCTACGACTACTCGGCCCGCCTGACCGGCGCCCGCATCGTGGAAGTCGGCCCGTCGACCCAGGAGCTCCGAGCCGCCCTGGCACGCCGCCCCGCCTGCGTACTGTGGTTCGCCGGCGCCCACTACGCGGCGGATGCCTTGCCGATCGAGGACGTGATCCGAGTCGCCCAGGAGCTCGCCTCGTCCGGCCCGGCCCCCGCCGGCACTCCGGGCGGACTGACCCTCGCCGGCCCTTCTGGCCCCGCCGGTCCACCGGCTGTGCCGGTGATCGTGGATGCGGCGGCCCAGATTCCACCCCGCTCCTCGCTGTGGCGATTCACCACGGAGCTCGGCGCAGATGCCGTGATCTTCAGCGGCGGGAAAGGGCTGCGCGGACCGCAGTCCAGCGGGCTGGTGCTGGGGAAGCGGTGGATCGTCGACAGGTGCCGGGCGCATGCGTCGCCGAATCAGCAGATCGGGCGCGGGATGAAGGTCGGGAAGGAAGAGCTGCTCGGGCTGTACGCCGCGGTCGAGTGGACGCTGGAGCAGGACGAGGAGGCACTGCTCGCGAGCTATGAGCAGATTGTCGACCGATGGATTGCCGGCTTGCGCGAAGTGCCGGGTGTCGTCGCCGAGCGCGGGTACCCGAGTGAGGCGGGCCAGCCGCACGGGCGGGCGGTTGTCCGATTATCGACAACCAGCGGCTGGACCCGGGACGGGTTGGTGCGGGCTTTGTGGGACGGGGACCCGCGGATCGCGGTCGGTGTGTCCGGCGTACCCGACGACGCGATCGCGCTGAACCCGCAGACGATCGAGCCGGGGGAAGACCTGGTGGTTCTCGAAGCGCTGGTTCGGCACCTGAGCTCTGGAGACGGCGAAAGAGCCGGACGAGACGCGTGACGGGTAGCGCTGACCAACCTGGATCAGCCGCTGTTCGACGGCGCTGACGCCGACGAAGCGGGATCTGGTCGACTACCTGGACGGGCCGCGTCCAGCCGATCACGGCCAAGCCGGGCTCAGGCCCGGGGAATCGCCACCGTCTTGATCCGGCTCGCGGGCAGTACGGCCGCCAGCACCGCGAGTGCACCACAGAGGCCGATCACCCCGATGACCGGCCCCCAGGGCATGTCGATTGCCACAGACCCGGACAGTTGCGCCAGAGCGGCGTACAGACCGAGCAGCCCGAGCCCGGTCGCGACGGCGGCCAGGACCACGCCCACCGCCACTACCAGCAGGGCCTCGGCCATGACGTACCGCAGGACCTGAGCCCTGGTCGCGCCGAGCAGGCGCAGGGCGCCGTGTTCGCCCGCCCGGTCAGGGGCTGCCATCAGCAGCGTGTTGACCAGGGCGATCAAGGTGTAGCTCAGCATGATGCCGAGCACGGCCAGCAGGCCGAGACGGCTGGCGGAGGTGCGGCGGTCGATGGCGGTGGCGGCCCAGGCGTCCTTGGTCACGGCGCGGGCGTTGTGCCCGTCGGTGGCCCGCTCCAGCGCCTGCCGGACCTCGGTGGAGGAGGCGCCGGGACGCAGTTTCACGTACGCGACCGACGGCAGAACGGACAGGGCGTGCGCCGGGGTGACGTAGGAGTCCGCGGCCGAGCCGGTGCCGAGCAGCGCGACGACCGTCAACGTGGCCTGGCTGCCGTCGGCCCGCCACAACCTCACCCGTTGCCCCAAGGCCAGCTCCCAGGTAGGTGAGACCGCGATCGTGTCGTCCCGCAGCTCGGCGAGCGATCCGGCGGTGACGGGCACGGACAGGGCAGTGGTGAGCGCGGCCGGGTTCACGGCCTCGGCGGGCCGCTTGATGAGCTGAGTGCCCGCGCCTTCGAGCGTGTAGAGGCTGGTCGAGGTGACGGTGGTGACATCGGCGCCGGGCACGGTACGCAGGCGTTCGACGAGCTGCCGGTCGAGTCCGGCCGCCGCGGTGGGCATCACCAGGTAGTCGGCGCGGACGGGAGCGGTCTGCATCGCCGACTTCGTGGCGTCGGTCATCGCCGCGGCCCCGAGCAGGGTCGCGGCCAGAGCCACGGTGACCAGGACGGGTGTGGCGACGGCGGCGGTACGCCGGGCCGAGGCGCCCGCGCCGGCGGCGACCACGAGCGCGCCCGCGCCACGCAAGCGGGCGAGCGGGGCGGCCAGCAGCGCCACGGCCGGGCGGACGAAGACCGGCGCGAGCAGACCCACCCCGGCGATGAGCAGCATGACGATGGGCATGAACGTCTTGTTGTTGGTCGCGCCGTCCGGGTCGCTGACGGCGTTGACGGTCATGCTGATGACCGCGGTGGCCAGCAGGCCGGCTCCGGCGATCCAGCGTCCGATCGTCATGGCCTTCGGCTCCACCGCCGCCGCGCGCAGTGCCTCCGCCGGCCGCACCCTGGCCGCGCGCCAGGCGGCGACGACCACGCCGAGCAAGGCGACCAGCACACCGGTGGCGAAGGCCACGTAGGACGGCACGGACGAGGTGGAGGGTGTGAGCCAGTGGGGCGCCATCCCGAGCGAACCCAGCCAGTCCAGGATCGGCGGGGCGCCCAAGGGGCCGATCACCGCGCCGAGTGCGGAGGCGACGATCGCGATCAGGAGGGCCTCACCCTGCACCATGCGTCTGACCTGGCCGGCGGTCGCACCGATGGTACGGAGCAGGGCGAACTCGCGCTGCCGCTGACCGACCGCGAAGGCGAACGTGGAAGAAACCACGAAGATGGCGATGAATCCGGCGAAGCCTGCGGCGATGCCGACGATCGTGTTGGCGTTGTTCCGTGCCTGATCGTCCGCCTCACGGGTCGGGTCGAGCAACGCCCGGTCCTGGCCGGTCAGAATCTTGAACCGGCTTGAGACCGCCGGCGTGCCCGTCCGAGCCGAATCGGGCGCGGCCGCCCCGCCGAGCACGGCGCGTACCTCGGCGACGGGACGCCACAGGGCGAGCGCGTCGATCCGCGGCGACAACCGGGCAGCCCGCTCGTCGCTGAAGAACACCGTAGGCTGCGAGCCCGCCGTGGCGAGCCCTACCACCAGGTACTTCCGGGCCCCGGCTGCGGTCACCACGTGGACTCGCCCACCGACCTGGGCGCCGACGGTGACGACGATCTCGTCGTCCCCGGTGGGCGCCCTGCCCGCCGACAACCGCTGTGGCGCCGTACGGGCGGCGGACCAGGGACGGCCGACGGCGGGCGGCCCCCCGTCGAGCTGCGCGGGGAAGATCCGGTCCACCACGGCCCCGGGCAGCCGGGCCGCCAGTTCGGGCGTCAGGCCCCGTGGCTGGGCCAGCGGCGCGCTGCTCTGGCCGTACCGGCTCTTGACGGTAAGCCGCTCGTCGGGGGCCACCACGACGGGAGCGGCGGCGTATCGCTGCGGGGCTCGGTCCGGCGAGAAGAGGCTGGAGGCCAGCACCTGGCCGAGCGCGGCCATGAGGGCCGCGCCGAGCGCCAGAGCGACGAAGGTGCCGGCAAAGGACAACCATCGCGTACGGAGGGTGGACCAGGCGATGCTCAGCACGACGCCTCCAACTGCAACATCCTGGTCGCGACCTGCTCGGCGCTCGGATCCCGCAGTTCCCCGTACACCCGGCCGTCGGCCAGGAACACCACGCGGTCGGCGTAGGACGCGGCCACGGGGTCGTGGGTGACCATGATGATCGTCTGAGCCTGCCGGTCGACCAGGTTCCGCATCAGCCGCAGCACCTCACGGCTGGTGCCGGCGTCCAGAGCGCCGGTGGGCTCGTCGGCGAACAGCACGGCCGGCCGGGTGACCAGGGCGCGGGCGATGGCGACGCGCTGCTGCTGGCCGCCGGACATCTCGGCGGGCCGGTGGTTCACGCGCTCGGCCAGGCCCACGGCGGCCAGGCTCTGGCGTACCTGCTGGGCGTCGGGACGGCGGCCGGCCAGCCGCAGCGGCAGGGCGACGTTCTGGGCGGCGGTGAGCGACGGCAGCAGGTTGAAGGACTGGAAGACGAACCCGATCCGATCGCGCCGCAGCAGCGTCAGCTTTCTGTCACCGAGCGTCGCCAGATCCCGTCCGTCCACGAGCACTCGACCGGAGCTCGGCCGGTCGAGCCCGGCGGCGCACTGCAGCAACGTCGACTTGCCCGACCCTGACGGCCCCATCACGGCGGTGAACGTGCCGGCGCCGAAACCGATCGACACGTCGTCGAGCGCCGTGACGCCATGTGCGTAGTGTTTGGTGACCGCGGTCAGGTCGACCGCTTGCATGGGATTCATGGACGACGACGCTATGGACGCCGCCAGCGGGGCGGTATCGGACAAGCGACTAGGATTCGTCCCGTGCTTCGGGGACGGGAGTCTGATCAGCAGGCCATTGACGTGCTGCTCGACCAGGCGCGGGCCGGACGTTCCGGCGTCCTGGTGCTCAAGGGCGAGCCAGGGATAGGTAAGACCTCGCTCCTGGCCTACGCCGGGGAACGCGCGCATGACATGACCGTGCTGCGCGGTCTGGGCATCGAGACCGAGGCCGACCTCCCGTACGCCTCCCTGCACCTGCTCCTGCGTGGCGGGCTCGACCGCCTCAGCACGCTGCCCGAGCCTCAGGCGGTGGCTCTCGGGAGCGCTCTGGGACTGGCTCCCACCAGGACCGATGACCGGTTCCACGTCGGCGTGGCCGTCCTGTCGTTGCTGGCGGAGCTGGCCGAGGAGCGCCCGCTGCTGTGCCTGGTCGACGACGCCCACTGGCTGGACCAGGCTTCGGCACGCGCGCTGCGCTTCGCCGCGCACCGGCTGCACGCGGAGGGAGTCGTGGTGGTGTTCGGCGCACGCGACGGCTTCGACCCGGCGGGCCTGCCGGAGCGACGGCTGGCGGGCCTGGACGACCAGAGCGCCGCCCAGGTGCTGGCCGACGTCGCACCCGACCTCACCGGACCGGTGCGTCTGAGGATTCTCCAGGAGAGCGCGGGCAACCCGCTCGCCCTGCGCGAGCTGCCGCGCACGGCCGCCCTGCCGGCCCATGACCACGGCCCGCTGCCGCTGCCGGAACGGCTGCGCCTGGCCTACGCCGACCGCATCGGCCGCCTGCCGCAACCCGCCCAGACCGCGCTGCTGGTCACCGCCCTGGTGGACGACGGCGGCCTGGACATGATCACGAAAGCCTGTGCCGGACTCGGCATCGAGCCCGCGGCTCTGGGAGCGGCCGAGCGCTCAGGCCTGATCAGGATCGCCGGACGGCACGCCGCATTCGCCCACCCGCTCATGCGCGCCGCGGCCTTCCAGCTCAGCACGTACGACCTGCGTCTGGAGGTGCACGCGATCCTGGCCGGTCTGCTGGCCGGTGACCCGGACCGGCGGGCCTGGCACCTGGCGGCCGCCGCGACGGGCCCGGACGAGACGGCCGCGCGAGCGCTGGAGGACACGGCTCATCGGGCCAGGGAGCGCGGCGCGAACGTCAGCGCCTGCGCCGCGTTCGAGCGGGCGGCCGAGCTGAGCGAGGATCCCGAGCTCAAGGGACGGCGGCTGCTCGCGGCAGCGGTGGACGCCACCGAGGAGGGGCAGTTGCACCGGGCCGAGCAGCTCCTCGACACCGCCACCGGCCTCGTGCCGGACGCGTCGGCCCGCGCCACGCTCCCCAGGCTGCGGGCCAGGATCGCCTTCGGCCAGGGCGCCCCGCGTCTGGCCCACGATCTGCTGCTCAAAGGCGCGGCGGACGTGGCCGCCGACGACCGTGCCGCCGCGGGACTGATGCTGGTCGAAGCGGCACGAAACGCCAACCGCCTCGGCGACGCCGACGGCATCGTGGCGGCAGCCACCCGGCTGCGCGCGCTGGACCTGCGCCCGCAGGACGATCTCGACCTCGCCAGACAGGCCGCCCTCAGCACGGCACTGTTGCTGACCGACGGTCCCGCCGCCGCGCTGCCTGTCATGCGGGAACTGGTGGACAAAGGCCGCCGGATCACCCCGGACATGCACTCGCGCCGCATCAATGCCGCTTACTTCGCGCTCCAGACCGGCGACTTCCAGACCGCGTGGGAGATCGCCCGCGCCGCCGCCGACGAATGCCGGACGGCCGGCGAGATCAGCAAGCTCGCTGTGCTCCACATCACGCTGGCCACCAGCGAGATCTTCCTCGGCAGGTTCACGGACGCCACCGCCACCGCGAGCGAGGGACTGCGTCTGACCGCCGAGACGGGACGGCCCAGCCGGGCCGGTTGTATGCAGGGCATGCTCGCCTGGATCGCCGCCGCCCGAGGCGATTCGGGCCGGTGCGCCGAGCTGGCCGCAGGCTCACTGGAGCGGTACGACGCCAACGGGATCGTCAACGGCCTGGCCTGGGCGCAGTGGGCCCAGGCCCTGCTCGACCTGGGTCAGGGCCGGTTCGCCGAGGTGCTGGACCGGCTCGACGCGGCCATGGCCGGTCCCGCGCGCCACCAGTTCCAGGCCGTGCACTTCGCCCCCGACCAGATCGAAGCCGCAGCCCGCCTCGGCCTGCCCGCCGACGGGCCGCTGCGCCGCTACGAGGCCTGGGCGCAGGCCTCCGGTCTGGCCTGGGCACAGGCCGTCCTGCATCGTTCCCGGGCCCTGCTCGAACCCGACGGTGAGCGAGCGGAGGCACTTTTCCGCGCGGCCGTACGGCTGCACACCGGCGGCGGCCGCCCCTGGGAGTCGGCGCGCACCGCGCTGGTCTACGGCGAGTACCTGCGCAGGGCACGGAACAAGAGAGCCGCCCGCGTCCAGTTGCGTGCCGCGCTCGAAACCTTTCAGCGCCTCGACGCCCGCCCGTGGGCGGAACGCGCCCGAAACGAGCTACGCGCCGCCGGCGATACCGCCCTCGCCGACACCGACGCCTTGCCGGCGCTGTCGCCGCAGGAGCTGCAGATCGTGCGCCTGGCCGCGGCAGGGCGGACGAACAAGGAAATCGGCGCGCAGCTCTTCCTCAGCCCCAAGACCGTCAGCTACCACCTCTACCGGGCCTTTCCCAAGCTCAACGTGACCAGCAGGGCCCAACTCGCCGGGCTCGACCTGGGCTGACCAGGCGCAGGCCTGCGGGTGTCCCCTCGCCACGCGGGGCGCCCTGATCGCCCCACCTGACCGGCACATGGCCGGGGTCTCCTGGAGTCGAGTCGCGGACCGGCAAGGAGTCCGAAGGAAGCACAGGCTTAAGAAAATTAAGATCCACATCTTGAAAGTTTAAGTTCGGCTCGGATATAACTTGGATATGGTAGAGCGGGCGATGGAGTGGCAGGAGCTCACGAACCTGACCCGGGGCCAGCCGTTCCTGGTCGAGCGGGTGCGTCTGGCGGGCAACGGTGTCGCGATCGAGGGCGAGTTCGAGCTGCCGCAACTGGCTCAGCTCGGCGTCGAGGATCAGGTCTTCGTCACGGCGTTCGTGCGGTGCCACGGTTCCATCAAGCAGATGGAGCGGATCTTCGGGGTGAGCTACCCGACGATCAAGTCGCGGCTGAACCGGATCGCGCAGATGCTCGACTTCGTCGAGACCGATCCGGCGCCGTCGCGGGCCGAGGTCATCGATCGGTTGCGCCGCGGCGAGATCACCGCGCAGGAGGCCTTGTCCGCATTGGAGGGGCGCACGTGATGCCACAGTTGGTCACCGTACGGGTCAAACGTCCGGATCGTCATCCCGTCCGGGTCTGGGTGCCGGTTCTGCCGGTGGTGCTGGTGTTCTCGCCGGTCGTGGTCGTGGCCGTCGTGGGGGCCGTGGTGGGGGTCGTGGTGGCCTGCCGGATGTACCGCGTCGATGTGGTGCGGGCGCTGGGCACCGGCTGGCGCATCGTCTGCGCGTTGCCCGGCACCCGGTTCGACGCGGAGTACAGCCGTACGGCTGTGCTGGTAGCCATCCGATAGGAGAGGTTGCGATGAACGAACAGCGCAAGGACGTCCTCGACCTGCTGGCCGAGGGCAAGGTCACCGCGGAGGAGGCGGAGCGGCTCATCGCCGCGCTCGAACAGGACCGGCTGCCGGCCTCGGCCGGTCCCGGCGTGCGGCCGAAGGGCAGGGCGAAGTATCTGCGGGTGATGATGGAGTTCCTTGAGGAGGACGGCCAGTCGGGGCGGCTCAACGTGCGGGTGCCGCTGCAGTTGCTGCGGGCCGGCGTCCAGCTGGCGGCTCTGATCCCGCCGCAGGCGCTGGAGCGGGCCAATGCCGAGATGAGCAGGTCGGGCGTGCCGTTCGACCTGACGCAGCTCAAGCCCGAACAGCTTGAGGCGCTGGTGGACCATCTCGACGAGACGATCGTGGAGATGGAGATGGAGATGTCCGATGGCCATCTGCGGGTCTTCTGCGAGTAGGCGCCGTCCACCTGGACGGGCCCTGGGGAGGGTGCTGGAACACCCCCTCCGAGGCCGCGCCCGCTACGGCAGAGCACGGTTGAACTGCCCATCTGACCGTTAGCCGCTCATCGGCGCGGCCCGGTCGGCCCCCCGGCGCCGGCGGCGGCGAGGTCCACGCCCGCGTGCGCGGTCATCAAGAACTCCGGCGGATGCCCCGAATCGGCGAGGCCGCCGGCGACATCCGGCGTCGGCCACGCGCTCACCGGGAAGACCGCCTCGGGCTTCATCCGGGCGCGGAGAGGTCGTGCACCGCGAGGTGTTCCTCTACACCTGCGCGCGGGGACCTTGAGGTCGGCATCCGCGAAGGCACTGCCGCCTGGCTCGACGTGAACGCCATGGCCGGCAACGTACGCAATGAACCGGGCGCCGCCGACGGCCCCGGTAAAGGTCGAGCGCGCCCACCTGCACCGGTGACGTCGTGATCCGCCGGTCGCTGCTCGGCGACTCCGGCGATCAGTCGAACCGCGGACGACAACGAATACAGAGACGAGGAACCATGACCAATGCGAAGTGGACCGGCATGATGCCGGTTGACGACACGGCCCTGGCCGTCACCGACACCGGCGGTCCCGGTACCCCTGTGGTCTATTGCAACGGCCAGTTCGCCACTCAGGGGTACTGGCGGCACACCGCAATCCCGGCCGTTGCGTGGGCGCGGTCCTGGTTGACGGCGCGCAGCCGTCCGACTGGATGGACGAGGCCATGGAGCAGCGGATCCGGAAGCTGTTTCGGCGGTTGAACTGGTTCATGCCGCTGCTGCGCCCGACGGGCCTGACCCCGCGGATGAATGCCGAACAGATGGCGAACGTCAACATCGAGCTCGGATGGCTCGCCCGCAAGCGCGAGCTGGGCCCCGTGCTGGACGGCATCACCGTCCCGACCCGGTACGTGCTTGCTTCGGGGGCGTCGTTCGGAAGCCGCCGTGATGGTGATGGGCAGGAACGGATCCGCGCCGACGTCGACCCTGTGGCCGCCCGCAACCCGAACATCAAGATCAGCGCGAAGGTCGCCGGCAACCACGGTGCGATCCTGAAAAAGGACTTCCGCGCCGTCGCCGCGGCCGTACGCGAGGTCACCGCCCTCGACCGCGCAGGGCGCTGAAGACGCGATCCGCCAGGAAGCGGCCTGGTGCTGATCAGGTCGCCCACATCCCCACGGTTGTGCTCTCAGCTATTCGGCGTTGCTAAGTACTGGTAGTCAGTGTTACTTTGTACCGGTAGTCAGCGCTATTGAGTAGCTGAAGGGAGGTGTTCCATGGGCAAGCAGGTGACGGAGATGCTCAAGGGTGTGCTGGAGGGCATCGTCCTGGCGATCCTGTCCGGCCGGCCCGCGTACGGCTACGAGATCACGGCGTGGCTGCGGGAGCAGGGCTTCACCGACATCGCCGAGGGCACCATCTACGCGCTGCTGGTCAGGGTCGAGCAGCGCGGCCTGGTCGACGTGGAGAAGGTTCCGTCGGAGAAGGGGCCGCCGCGCAAGGTGTACTCCCTGAACGCTCAGGGACGGGTGTATCTCGAAGAGTTCTGGAGGACCTGGAGCTTCCTCACGGAACGGCTCGAACAGCTCCGCGAAGGGGGTAAGTAGTCATGGCCGCAGAGCCGAGCGAGCCGAAGAGCCGCTTGCGGCAAGCCTTGGAGACGGTCACCGGGCCGCTGGAGGACAAGAAGCGCTACCGGCAGTACAAGGCGCGCGTGGGAGGGCTTCCGGCGAACCATCGCACGGCGGTCGAGGCGCTGGAGCGGTACATGCAGCTCTTCGGGCCGGGGGAGGCGGACAGCCTGCTGGCGATGCTGGAGGATCTGGCCGATCTGTTCGAGCAGAGCGCGGCGGACGGAACCCCGGTCCGCGACATTGTCGGGGAGGACCCGGTCGAGTTCGCCGAGACGTTCGTTCGCAACTACGCGGGGGGTTCGTGGATCGGCCGGGAGCGGGAACGGCTGGCCAAGGCCATCGACCGCGTCGCGGGTGACGAATCGTGACCAGGAAGAGAACGGACATGAGGATGACAGCCAACCAGGTTCAGGGGCCTGCGATCCGCGTGCAGGGCCTGCAGAAGTCGTACAAGGAGCTGCGGGTGCTGCGCGGCGTGGACTTCGAGGTGGCACGGGGCAGCATTTTCGCGCTGCTCGGTTCGAACGGGGCGGGCAAGACCACGGTCGTGAAGATCCTGTCCACGCTGCTCAAGGCTGATGCGGGCACGGCCCGGGTCCACGGTTTCGACGTCGCCGCGCAGGCGGCGGAGGTGCGCGAGTCCATCAGCCTCACCGGGCAGTTCGCCGCCGTCGATGAGATCCTCAGCGGGCGGGAGAACCTGGTGCTGGTCGCCCGGTTGCGGCACCTGAAGGATCCGGGCACGATCGCCGATGACCTGCTGAGGCGTTTCTCGCTGGCCGAGGCGGGCGGGCGCAAGGTGTCGACGTATTCGGGTGGCATGCGCCGCCGCCTGGACATCGCGATGAGCCTCATCGGCGATCCGCCGGTCATCTTCCTGGACGAGCCCACGACCGGGCTCGACCCCCAGGCGCGGATCGAGGTGTGGCAGACCGTCAAGGAGCTGGCCGGCCGGGGGACGACGGTGCTGCTCACCACGCAGTATCTGGACGAGGCCGAACAACTCGCCGACCGGATCGCGATCCTGCACGAGGGCCGGATCATCGTCAACGGCACCCTGGCCGAGCTCAAGCAGCTCCTGCCGCCGGCCAAGGTCGAATACGTCGAGAAGCAGCCGACCCTCGAAGACGTCTTCCTCACCCTCGTCGGTACGGCCAACACCGCGTCTCAGCCCGGATGAGTGAGGAACGATGATGACCAAGCATTTCTTCGGTGACACCGTCACCCTGCTGGGACGATCCCTGCGTCACATCACGCGCAGCGCGGACACCATCATCACGACCACGATCATGCCGATCTCCATGATGCTGATGTTCGTCTACGTGTTCGGCGGCGCGATCAACACGGGGTCGGATTCGTATGTGAACTATCTGCTGCCCGGCATCCTGCTCATCACGATCGCCTCGGGCATCGCCTACACCGCCTTCCGGCTGTTCATGGACATGAAGAGCGGCATCTTCGAGCGGTTCCAGTCCATGCCGACCGCGCGGTCGTCCGTCCTGTGGGCTCATGTGCTGACCTCGCTGGTCGCCAACCTGATCTCGCTCGTGGTCGTGGTGCTCGTCGCCCTGCTCATGGGCTTCCGCTCGGGAGCGGGAGTGGCGGCCTGGCTCGCGGTCGCCGGCATCCTGATCCTGTTCACCCTGGCCTTGACGTGGATCGCCGTCATCCCCGGATTGACCGCGAAGTCCGTGGAAGGCGCGAGCGCGTTCTCCTACCCGCTCATCTTCCTGCCGTTCCTCAGCTCGGCCTTCGTGCCCACCGCCACCATGCCCGGCCCGCTGCGCTTCTTCGCCGAGCACCAGCCGGTGACCTCCATCGTCAACGCCATCCGGGACCTGTTCACCCAGCAGCTGGTCGGCACCGACATCTGGATCGCCCTGGCCTGGTGCGTCGGCATCCTCATCGTCGCCTACGCCTTCGCCATGAACACCTACCGCCGCAAGATCTCCTAGCGGCCGCGCAAAGCAGATCAGGACAAGATCGTGCTCGACGTCGGCCCGCGGAGTGCCCCTGACGTCGAAGGCGGGTTTGAGCAGCCGGCGCTGATACCAGGCAGTCCTCCGGCGTAGTGCCGCCGCCCCCTGCCGTAGCCGCTCGCGTGCCCGCAACCGGTATCGCTTCGTTCCAGGCGTTTGACGCTGTCCCCGCTTATCCCCTCAGGCTCGCCCGAGTCAGGTGGTGGAGCGGTGAGAATCGCGGTCCGGTGCCGCACCCCGCCATTCATCGCAACGCGGCATCGCATTCTAGCCCAGCGTCATCACGGCATTTTCTCGCCACAAAAGGAAACTCCTTCCAACGCGAAATGAGGAATAGCAATGGGTAAATCCCTCCACACCCTCACCACCATGCCGACGGCGCGTCAGGCCGGCTGTCCCTTCGACCCGCCGGCAGAGTTGATCCAGGCGCGCGAGCATGGCCCGATCAGCCACTTCCCCTTCCCCGACGGGCACCAGGGCTGGCTGGTCACCGGATACGACCTGGTCAGGTCGGTCCTGGCCGACCCGCGGTTCAGCTCGCGCAGGGAGCTCGTGCGCCATCACCCGCTGGTCGACTACGGCGACTTCGAGGTGCCTCCGGCGCCGCCCGGCGAGTTCCTGCTCATGGACGATCCGCAGCACAGCCGCTATCGGAAGCCGCTGGTGGGCAAGTTCACCGTCCGGCGGATGCGGCTGCTCACCGAGCGGGTCGAGCAGGTCACCGCCGAGTACCTGGACGCGATGGAGCAGGCCGGGCCGCGGGTGGACCTGGTGACCGCGTTCGCCAAGCCCATCCCCGCCGTCATCATCTGCGAGCTGCTGGGCGTGCCGTACGAGGACCGGGGCCGCTTCCAGGAGAACATCGACAAGTTCCTCGGCGGGGAGGTCGGCGACGAGGAGCTGATCGCGGCCTACACCGCGACCCAGCAGTACCTCGCGGAACTGGTGGCCGCCAAGCGCGCCGACCCCACCGACGACGTGCTCAGCGACCTGATCGACAGCGACCTGACCGACGAGGAGCTGCGGGGGATGGCGCTGATCCTGCTGTCGGCCGGGTTCGACACCACCGCGAACATGCTGGCCCTGGGCACCTTCGCGCTGCTGCAGAACCCGGAGCAGCTGGCGGCGCTGCGCGCCGAGCCCGCGCTCGCCGAGGGGGCCGTGGAGGAGCTGCTGCGGTACCTGAGCGTCGCCAAGGGCTTCGGGAGGGTGGCGCTGGAGGACGTCGAGCTGGGCGGGCAGACCATCAAGGCCGGCACGATGGTCCTGCTCACCTACAACACCGCCAACCGCGACCCCGAGCGCTTCACCGACCCGCAAACGCTCGACCTGCGCAGGCAGGAAGGCGGGCACCTGGCCTTCGGCCACGGCATCCACCAGTGCCTGGGCCAGCAGCTGGCCCGTGTCGAGCTGCGGGTCGCGCTCCCCGCGCTGCTCAACCGCTTCCCCACGCTGCGCCTGGCGGTACCGGTCGGCGAGGTCGCCCTGCGCCCGGAGATTGCGGACATCTACGGGGTCAAGAGCCTCCCGGTGACCTGGGACGCCTGACCGCGAGCCAAAGACGTACCACCCGCCACCGCTGTGGGAGCGCGTTCCCGGCCTGCATGCCGGTGGCACCCGGACGAGGGCGTATCGGTCACCGAAGCCGCCCTCCGTTTGTTCAACACCCCTTCCTGACAGATTCAAAGGAGCACACCACCATGTCCATCATCCTTTCCGACCAGGACAAGCTCACTCTGCGCACCGCCGCGTACGGCGCCATCTCGTTGATGACCGCCGCTGACGCCACCGGCAGCCCTCACCGGGCCGCCACCGACGGCTCCATCGCCCTGGCCTCCGCCACCGGCCTGGTCGGGCACGTGCTCGCCGCGAAGAGCAAGGACATCAACCTGAAGAGCAAGACCGTGGCCGAACTCGCCGACCAGGTGCTGCCGGCTCTGACGGCGGCCGTGAGTCTGCTCAAGGAGCAGGATCCGGCAGAGGCCGACAACTTCCGCAGCACCGTCATGGTCGCCGTCGAGGCAGCCGCCCGGACCCACCGGAGCGTGCCCACCCCTACCATGGCGGACATGATCCGCAAGATCACCGCAGCCCTCGACGCCGCTTGACAGGGCGCCGACCGCTTGTCACGGGGGCCTGCCCGGCCCCTGCGGCACGGGACCATGCGTCCATCGGTCAGTCCGGCTGGGACGGTGGAACCGGCACCACGACAACAGATCCAAGGAGCACACCGGCTCTTCAGGGAGCGGAGGAGTCACTCGAGGTCGTCTGACGGGGCGGTGGGATCCAGCGTGCGCAGTGGCATGACCGCCTGGCTGCTCAGCCGGGCCGCCGGCGCGGAGATGACAATCTCCTCTCCCGGCCTCATGCCTCGGCGATCTCGTCCGCTGCCATGGCCGGCGTGAGCGAGGCGATCGGCATGACCACGATCATGGTGAGCCCGCCTCCCGGAGTTTCCTCCGGGGTGAGGGAGCCGCCCATGGCCTCGGCCAGGCCGCGTGACAGCGCCAGGCCGAGGCCGACCCCGGTGTGGGTGTCGCGGTCGCCGAGTCGCTGGAAGGGCAGGAAGACGCGGTCGTGCGCCTCGCGGGGGATGCCGGGGCCGCGGTCGACGACGCGGATCTCCACGTGCTCCCCGTGCCAGCTCGCGGTCAGAAGGACCTTTTCCGGGAGTGGGCTGTGGCGGATGGCGTTGGTCATGAGGTTGACCAGGATGCGCTCCAGCAGAACGCTGTCGGCCATGATCTCCGGGAGCTCGACGCTGATGTCGGCGTCGATGCGGTCGCGCAGCGGGCCGAGTTCGTCGATCGCGTGCGGGACGACCTCTTCGAGCGCGATGGGCTGGAGTGACACGCCGAGCACCCCGGCCTGCAGGCGGCTCATGTCGAGCAGGTTCTCCACCAGCCGGATCAGCCTGGTCAGGGACTCGTCGGCGGTGGCCAGCAACTCGTCGCGGTCCTCGGGCGACCAGTCGATCTCGGTGCTGCGCAGGCTCTCGACGGCGGCCACGGCGGAGGAGAGCGGGGTACGCAGGTCGTGGCTGACCGCGGCCAGCAGGGCGGTGCGCATCTTGTCGGCCTCGGCCAGGGGCGCGGCGCGTCCGGCCTCCTCGCGCAGGCGTTCCTGGCGCAGCGCGACGGCCGCTTCGGCGGCGAACGCCTCCAGCACCCGCCGGTCGGCGGCGTCGGGCAGCCGCCCGTGGGCGGCCAGCGTCAGGCGGTCGTCGATGACGACGTCGGTGTCCGCGGTGCCGGGGCGAGTGCTGGGCGCGCCGCCGGAGGTGGCGACGATCCGCCAGGTATCGGAGTCGTCAGGGCCCGGGTCGCCGGTGCGTTCGAGCAGCGTGACGGAGGTGAGCCCGAACGTCTCACGCAGGCGTGCCAGCAGCGACGGCAGCGCGGCCTCGCCACGCAGCACGTGCCCGGCCAGCGTGGACAGCACCTCGGCGTCCGCGCCGGCGCGGGAGGCCTCTCTGGTACGGCGGGCCGCCAGGTCCACGATGGCGCTGACGGCGAACGCGACCACGACGAAGACGACGAGCGCGAGCAGGTCTTCGAGATCGGAGATGATCAGGGTCTGATAGGGGCGGGTGAAGAAGTAGTTGAGCAGCAGGAATCCCGCGACGGCCGCGGTGATCGCGGGCCACAGTCCGCCGATGAGGGCGACGCCGATCACGCAGACGAGGAAGAGCAGGATGTGGCTGGGCAAGGTCAGCACGTCGCGCAGGTCGTACAGGATCGTGGTGAGGGCGGGTAAGCCCAGCGCGGTGACGCCCCAGCCGGTCAGGCGGCGGGCGCGGGTCAACGCGGCGGGGGAGCCTGCGCGACGGCGGGGTGGGCGAGTCCGCTCGTGGGTGACCAGGTGGACGTCGATGGGGCCGGACAGGGCGTTGGTCTCGACGCTCACGCCCCGCGAGAACACCTGGGCGAACCTGCCCTCACGGGGCGCGCCCAGCACCAGCTGCGAGGCGTTGACGCCGCGGGCGAAGTCGAGCAGGGCGCGCGGGATGTCATGGCCGACCACCTGGTGATAGCTGCCGCCCAGCTCCTCCACCAGCCTGCGGTGGCGGGTCAGTGCGGCCGGGTCGCCGCCGCGCAGGCCGTCGCCGGTGGTCACGTGGACGGCGAGCAGGTCGGCGCCCTTGGTGCGGGCGGCGATCCGGGCGGCCCTCCGTACCAGCGTGTCGTCTTCCGGGCCGCCGGCCAGGCCCACCACCACCCGCTCGCGCGCCTCCCAGGTGGCGGCGATCCCGTGCTCGGCGCGGTAGCGGTCGAGCTGGTCGTCGACCTTGCCCGCGACCCACAACAACGCCAGCTCGCGCAGCGCGGTCAGATTGCCGACCCGGAAGTAGTTGGCCAGAGCGGCGTCGATCTTCTCCGGAGGATGGACGTTGCCGTGAGCCATGCGGCGGCGCAGCGCCTCGGGCGACATGTCGACCAGTTCCACCTGGTCGGCCCGCCGTACCACCTCGTCAGGCACGGTCTCGCGCTGCGGCATCCCGATGATCTCCTGGACGACGTCGTTGACCGACTCCAGGTGCTGGATGTTCACCGTGGAGATCACGGTGATGCCCGCCTCCAGGAGCTCCTCGACGTCCTGCCAGCGCTTGGCGTTCTTCGAGCCGGGCACGTTGGTGTGGGCCAGGTCGTCGACGAGCACGATCTTCGGGGCGCGGGCGAGGACGGCGGCCACATCGAGCTCGGTGAAGGCGGTGCCCCGGTGGACGATGGTTTTTCCGGGGATCACCTCCATGCCCTCCAGCAGGGCGGCGGTGCGGGGGCGGCCGTGGGTTTCGACGTAGCCGACGACGACGTCCCGGCCGCGTTCGCGGCCACGACGGCCCTCGCCCAGCATCGCGTACGTCTTCCCGACCCCTGGCGCCGCGCCCAGATAGACTCGCAGCCGACCACGCGCTGTGCTCATCGGTCACTCCCGCCGGTACGTCTTACCCGCCAGGCTACGACCGATGATCCGCGGTGCCTCAAGGAAGCGTATGAATGACGGCCCAAGCCGTCAGGATCGCGTAGAAATGTCTCCTACCTGGAGCTGTACGGCCCGATAGTTGGGAGTGTGGTCTTCAGGAGGACACATGGCAGTGCGTACCGGCGATCCCGTCGAACCCCCAGATACCGCGCAGTGTTTCCACGGGGGCATGGAGCAGTTCCACCATCCGCGGCCGGTCCGCGCCGGCTCGCAGCCGACCCCGGAGCGACGGCGGCTGCTGGCCGGACTGAGCGGGCGGGTGCTGGAGATCGGCGCGGGGGACGGGGTGAAGCTCAGCTGCTACCCGGACAGCGTGGATGAGATCGTCCTGGTGGAGCCCGATCCGTTCCTGCGGGCGGCGGCGAGGAACGTCGCCGCGCGCCTTGCGACCCCGGTCCGGATCCTCGATGGGGACCTGCGCCACCTGCCGGTGGAGGGCAGCTGCTGCGAGGCCGTCGTGTGCTCGCTGGTGCTGTGCTGCGCCACGCGCGTCGAGGAGACCCTGCTGGAGGCACGGCGGGCCCTGGCGCCCGGCGGCGAGCTGCGTTTCTACGAGCACCAGCGCTCCGGCAACCCGGCGGCGGCGCTGGCCGAGAGCCTGGCGACCCCGATCTGGTCGCGGGCCGCCGGAGGCTGCCGCCCCGCCCGCGACACCGTGGCCGCCATCCAGCGGGCGGGGTTCGTCATCGAGAGCCTGGAGCGGTTCGCGTTCCGGCACTTCAGCCACGTTCTGGGGGTCGCCAGGCCGAGTTGAGGCCTGGCGCCGGGAACGTGTCAGCGGGGCCGGCGAGGACGTAGTGACCCGTCCGCCGGATTGTGGCGTACCAGATCGTCGTACCAGAGGAGGGCGACGCCGCCCGTCCAGGCCACGATGAGATTCGCGATCCCCGGGACGACGAGGGACACGATCACGAAGACGACCGCCCACGTGCCGAGAATGACCAGATCGAGTGTCCGTCCGTTCATATCTCGAATGTCTCTCACGGCCGTGGGCGGGAAAAGGGTTGTTGACATGCCTTGACGCGAACACATCGCGAAGGCGCCCTCGCCGTGGAAGTCACGGGGTGAAGCGGTAGCCCATTCCTGGCTCGGTGATCAGGTACGCCGGGTGGGCGGGGTCGCGCTCGAACTTCTTGCGGAGCTGGGCCATGTACTGCCGCAGGTAGTGGGTCTCCTTGACGTGCTTGCTGCCCCACACCTCGGTCAGCAGGTAGCGCTGGGGGATGAGCTTGCCCGGGTTGCGCAGCAGGATCTCCAGGATGTGCCATTCCGTGGGGGTGAGCCGCACACCGCCGGAGACGGTCTTGCCGACCAGGTCCACCGTGTGGTCGCCGAGCTGGATACGGGCGAGCTCGGCCTCTTGGAAGGCGGCGCGGCGGGAGACGGCGCGGATACGGGCCAGGAACTCCTCGATGCTGAACGGTTTCGTCACGTAGTCGTCGGCACCGGCGTCCAGAGCGTCGATCTTGTCCTGATTGCCGGCTCGGCCGGACAGGACGACGATGGGCATCTGGGTCCAGCCGCGCAGGCCGTGGATGACGTCGACGCCGTCGATGTCGGGCAGGCCGAGGTCGAGGACGACGAGGTCGGGGTGCCATTCGGCGGCTTCGCGCAGCGCGGAGGCGCCGTCGGAGGCGACCGCGACCTCGTAGTGACGGGCGGCCAGGTTGATGCGCAGCGCGCGCAGGATCTGCGGTTCGTCGTCGACGACGAGGATCTTGGTCATGGTGTCACCGCCTGGGATGAGATGGGCATCCTGATGATCATCGTGAGACCTCCGCCGGGGGTCTCTTCGGGGTCGAGCGTGCCGCCCATGGCCTCGGTCAACCCTCGGGAGAGTGCGAGTCCCAAGCCCACGCCGGTGCCGTTGTCGCGGTCGCCGAGCCGCTGGAACGGCTGGAAGACGCGTTCGTGGGCCTCGGGTGGTATGCCGGGGCCGCGGTCGATGACGCGGATCTCGACCTGGTCTTCGTGCCAGCTGGCGGTGACGAGCGCCTTGTGATCGTCGGGGCTGAAGCGGACCGCGTTCGACATGAGGTTGACCAGCACGCGTTCCAGCAGCGCGGGGTCTGCGACGATCTCCGGCAGTTCGATGGAGATGTCCCCGTCGATGCGGTCGCGCAGCGGTCCGAGGTCGTCGATCGCCCGGGGGACGATCTCCTCGAGGGCGATGGGCTGGAGTGCCAGACCGAGCACTCCGGCCTGCAGGCGACTCATGTCGAGCAGGTTCTCCACCAGCCGGTCCAGCCGGGCCAGAGATTCATGGGCGGTGTCGAGCAGTTCGTCGCGATCCTCCGGTGACCAGTCGATCTCCTTGCTGCGCAGGCTCTCCACAGCGGCCTTGGCACCCGCCAGCGGGGTGCGCAGGTCGTGGCTGACGGCGGCCAGCAGGGCCGTGCGCATCTTGTCGGCCTCGGCCAGCGGCCTGGCCTGCTCGGCCTCCTCCTGCAGGCGCTCCTGCCGCAGCGCGACGGCGGCTTCGGCGGCGAACGCCTCCAGCACCCGCCGGTCGCTGGCATCCAGCAACCGGCCGCGTGCGGCCAGCACCAGCGTGTCGTTGATGGCCACGTCGGTGTCGGCGACCGCGGGGGCCGTGCACGGGGCGGCGCCTGAGGTGGCGATGATGCGCCAGGCGGCGGGTTCGGACTGGTCGTCCGGAGTGGGTTCGCCGAGGCGTTCGAGCAGGGTTACCGAGTCCAGGGCGAAGGTCTCGCGCAGGCGTCCCAGCAGCGAGGGCAGCGCTGCCTCGCCGCGCAGGACGTGCCCGGCCAGGGTGGACAGCGCTTCGGCGTCGGCGCGGGCGCGGGCCGCCTCTCGGGTACGGCGGGCGGCCAGGTCGACGATGGTGCTGACGGCGGCGGCGACCAGCACGAACACCACCAGCGCGAGGAGGTTTTCCGGGTCGGAGATGGTGAGCTGGCCGATGGGCGGCGTGAAGAACCAGTTGAGCAGCAGCGACCCCCCCACCGCGGCGACGATCGCCGGCCACATGCCGCCGATCAGCGCGACGCCGACGACCAGGCACAGGAACAGCAGGATCTCGCTGGGCAGGGAGAGCACGTCGCGAAAGGGCAGGAGGGCGGCGGTCAGCAGCGGCATGCCCGCGACCGCCACCCCCCATCCGCCCAGCCTGCGCTTCCTGTTCAAGGCCGCCGGGGAGCCGTCCGGCCGTCGACGGCCCTTCTTGGCCTCCTCGTGGGTGACGAGGTGGACGTCGATGGGGCCGGACAGGGCCGTGGTCTCCACCCCGACGCCTCGCGAGAAGATCTGCGCGAAGCGGCCGCGCCGGGACGCGCCGAGGACGAGCTGGGTGGCGTTGACCCCGCGGGCGAAGTCGAGCAGGGCCCGTGGGATGTCGTCGCCGACGACCTGGTGGTAGGTGCCGCCCATGCTCTCCGCGAGCGAGCGCTGGCGGGCCAGGTTGGCCGGGTCGCCGCCGGTGAGCCCGTCGGCGCTGGTGACGTGGACGGCCAGCAGGTCGGCGCCCTTGGTGCGGGCGGCGATGCGGGCGGCCCGGCGTACCAGGGTGTCGCCTTCCGGGCCGCCGGTCAGGGCGACGACGACGCGTTCGCGGGTCTCCCAGGTGGTGGCGATGCCGTGGTCGGAGCGGTAGCGGTCGAGCTGCTCATCGACTTTTCCCGCGACCCAGAGCAGGGCGAGCTCGCGGAGCGCGGTGAGGTTGCCGACGCGGAAGTAGTTCGACAGGGCCGCGTCTACCTTTTCGGGCGTGTAGACGTTGCCGTGCGCCATGCGGCGGCGTAGCGCCTCGGGCGACATGTCGACCAGCTCGATCTGGTTCGCCCGCCGGACCACCTCGTCGGGGACGGTTTCGCGCTGGGGGATGCCGGTGATCTGCTGCACGACGTCGTTGACAGACTCCAGGTGCTGGATGTTGACCGTGGAGATGACGTCGATGCCGGCGTCGAGGATGTCGTCGATGTCCTGCCAGCGCTTGACGTTCCTGGAGCCGGGCACGTTGGTGTGGGCCAGCTCGTCGATCAGCGCCACCTTGGGCGCACGCTCGATGACCGCCTCCACGTCCAGCTCGGTGAAGGTGGCCCCCCGGTAGACCAGCGTCTTGCGGGGGATCACCTCCACGCCCTCCAGCAGGGCGGCCGTGCGGGGGCGGCCGTGGGTCTCGACGAAGCCCACGACCACGTCCCGGCCGCGTTCGAGGGCGCGGCAGCCCTCGCCGAGCATCGCGTAGGTCTTGCCGACCCCGGGCGCGGCGCCCAGGTAGACCCTCAGCCGCCCTCGCATGTCACTTCCCGTCGAGTGCGAGGTTCAGTTCGAGCACGTTGACGGCGGGCTCGCCCATGAAGCCGAGCGCCCGGCCGGTGGTGTGCTCCCCGATCAGCGTCTTGACCTTGTCCAGGGCCAGACCGCGCTCCTTGGCCACGCGGGGTGCCTGGAGGTCGGCGTAGGCCACGGAGATGTGCGGATCCAGGCCCGAAGCGCTGGCAGTCACCGCGTCCGCCGGGACGGCGGGCGTGCCGGCGTTCCCCCTGACGGGTACGGTGCGGCCGGTCGCGTAGTCCTCGCCCGGCTTGGCGCACTCCACCTTCAGCCCCTGGTAGGTGGCGACGAAGGGGGCGGCGGGGCAGGCCTGGTTGGCGCTGACCGCCCGGTCGGGGAAGACCTTCAGCACCGCGCCGACCCCGTCGGCGGTGCAGAAGGGGCGGGCGCCGCTGACGCCCTCCAGCTCGCCGACCGCCTTGGAGCGGGCGCACACCTGGGTGAGCAGCGACTGCTTGCCCTCGTCCGGGTTGCCCTCCTCGTCCTTGGCGCCGGGCACCGGCAGCGTGTCCAGAACGTCCTCGGGGCCGAGGTTGCTGGCCGCCGTGGAGGTCAGGTCGTAACCGTCGCCGGCCGCCGACGGGCGGGACTGGAAGTACTTCTTGACCGGATTGCCGTCGGCGTCGCCGAAGGACTGGCCGATGATCGCGCTGCCCACGGTCTTGCCGTCCTTTTCGATCAGCGAGCCGTTGGCCTTGTTGTTGAACAGCGCCTGGGCCACGCCCGTGGTCAGGAGCGGGTAGATGATGCCGGTGACCACCGTGAGCACGAGCAGCGCGCGGAGCGCGGCGACGTGCTGGCGGACCCAGCTGGGCATGCGGTCCATTTATGACATCCCCGGAAGGAACTGAATCAGCAGGTCGATGATTTTGATGCCGATGAACGGGACGATGATCCCGCCCAGGCCGTAGACGTAGAGGTTGCGGGAGAGCAGCTTGGAGGCGCTGGAGGGCCGGTAGCGCACGCCCCGCAGGGCCAGCGGGATCAGCGCGATGATCACCAGCGCGTTGAAGATGACCGCCGACAGGATGGCTGACTGGGGGCTGGCCAGGCGCATGATGTTCAGGGCGTCCAGGCCCGGGTAGACCGCGGCGAACATGGCCGGGATGATCGCGAAGTACTTCGCGATGTCGTTGGCGATGGAGAACGTCGTCAGCGCGCCTCTCGTGATGAGGAGTTGCTTGCCGATCTCGACGATCTCGATGAGCTTCGTCGGGTTGGAGTCGAGGTCGACCATGTTGCCGGCCTCCTTGGCGGCCGACGTGCCGGTGTTCATCGCGACGCCGACGTCGGACTGGGCCAGGGCGGGGGCGTCGTTGGTGCCGTCGCCGGTCATCGCGACCAGCCGGCCGCCCTGCTGCTCCTTGCGGATGAGGGCGAGCTTGTCCTCAGGGGTGGCCTCGGCCAGGAAGTCGTCCACGCCGGCCTCGTCCGCGATGGCCTTGGCGGTCAGCGGGTTGTCGCCGGTGATCATGACGGTGCGGATGCCCATGCGGCGCATCTCGTCGAAGCGCTCCCGCATGCCCTCCTTGACCACGTCCTTGAGGTGGATGACACCCAGCACGCGGCTCTTCTCGGCGACGACCAGCGGGGTACCGCCGGAGGCGGAGATGCCGTCCACCAGGTGGCCCACCTGCTCGGTGGGGTGGCCGCCGTGGTCGCGTACCCACTTCATGACGGCGGTGGCGGCGCCCTTGCGGACCTCGCGGCCGTCCAGGTTCACCCCGGACATGCGGGTCTGGGCGGTGAAGGGCACCCACTCGGCGTGCGCCAGTTCGCCCGGCTGGCGTTCGCGCAGCCCGTGACGCTGCTTGGCGAAGACCACGATCGAGCGGCCCTCCGGCGTCTCGTCCGCCAGGCTGGACAGCTGCGCCGCCTCGGCCAGATCCGCCTCGCTCACACCGTCCACCGGGACGAACTCGGACGCCTGCCGGTTGCCCAGGGTGATGGTGCCGGTCTTGTCCAGCAGCAGCGTGGACACGTCCCCGGCCGCTTCCACCGCGCGCCCGGACATGGCCAGGACGTTGCGCTGGACCAGGCGGTCCATGCCCGCGATGCCGATCGCCGACAGGAGGGCGCCGATCGTGGTCGGGATCAGGCAGACGATCAGCGACACCAGCACGATCCCGGTGACACCGTCGCCGGTGAGCGCCAGCGAGTCGCCCACGCCCGGGTTGATGGACTTGGAGTAGATGGCCAGCGGCTGCATGGTCGCGGTGGCGACCAGGAAGATGATCGTCAGCGCGGCGAGCAGGATGTTGAGGGCGATCTCGTTCGGCGTCTTCTGCCGGTTCGCGCCCTCGACCAGGGCGATCATGCGGTCCACGAAGCTCTCGCCGGGCTTCTGCGTGATCTGCACGATGATCTGGTCGGACAGCACCTTCGTGCCACCGGTGACCGCGGAGCGGTCGCCGCCCGATTCGCGGATGACGGGCGCGGACTCGCCGGTGATGGCGGACTCGTCCACCGAGGCGATGCCCTCGGTCACGTCGCCGTCCCCGGGGATGGTCTCCCCGGCCTCGACGATCACGTAGTCACCCTGCTTCAGCTCAGGGGCGCCGACGACGTCCCACTGGCTGTGGTCGTCGCGGTTCTTGAGGCGGCGGGCGGTGGTGTCGCGCTTGGCCGCCCGCAACGTGGCGGCCTGGGCCTTGCCGCGGCCTTCGGCGACGGCTTCGGCCAGGTTGGCGAAGACGACGGTCAGCCACAGCCACACGACGATGGCCCAGGCGAACCACGACGGGTCGACAATCGCCAATACGGTGGTGAACAGGGCGCCGATCTCGACGATGAACATCACCGGGTTGCGCCACATGTGTGCGGGGTTGAGCTTCTTGAGCGCGTCCGGCAGCGACTTGATCATCTGCTTGGGGTCGAGCAGGCCGCCGCCCACCCGGCCGTTCTTCTTGGGTGCCGGCGCCTGGCCCGGTGATTCGAGCACGTGCGTTGACATGTCTTACAGGAGTCCTTCTGCGAGGGGGCCGAGCGCGAGCGCCGGGAGGAAGGTCAGAGCGACCAGGATGATCGTCACGCCGACGACCATGCCGACGAACTGCGGCCGGTAGGTGGGGAGAGTGCCGGCGCTCGCGGGGACGGGTGCCTGCTGGGCCAGCGAGCCGGCCAGCGCCAACGCGAGCACGATCGGCAGGAAGCGGCCGAAGGCCATGCACAGGCCGAGCGTGGTGTTGTGGAACGGCGTGTTCACGCTCACCCCGGCGAAGGCCGAGCCGTTGTTGTTGGACGCGCTCGTGTAGGCGTACAGGATCTCCGAAAGGCCGTGCGGGCCGGTGTTCAGCATGGCCGAGCGGCCGACCTCGGTGGCCATCGCCACGGCCGTGCCGAGCAGCACCAGCGTCGGGGTGACCAGGAAGTACAGCGAGGCGAGCTTGATCTCGCGGGCGCCGATCTTCTTGCCCAGGTATTCGGGGGTGCGGCCGACCATGAGGCCCGCCACGAACACCGTGATCACGGCCAGGATCAGGATGCCGTACAGACCTGCGCCGACGCCGCCGGGGGCCACCTCGCCGAGCAGCATGTTGAAGATCAGCATGCCGCCGCCGATGGCGGTGTAGGAGTCGTGGAAGGAGTTCACCGAACCGGTGCTCGTGAGGGTCGTCGCGGTGGCGAACATGCCCGAGTTCGAGGTGCCGAAGCGCACGTCCCGGCCCTCCATGGCCGTTCCGATGGCCTGTGGCACGGTGCCGCTCGCCGACAGCTCGGCCCACTGGGTGACGCCGATGCTGATGATCGCGATGATCGCCATCACGCTCACGATGGCGTAGCCCTGCCGGTTGTCGCCCACCATGCGGCCGAACGTGCGCGGCAGGCAGGTGGCGATGACCAGCAGCAGGAAGATGGTCAGCCAGTTCGTCCACGACGTGGGGTTCTCGAACGGGTGCGCCGAGTTGACGTTGAAGATGCCGCCGCCGTTCGTGCCCAGATCCTTGATGGCCTCCTGGGAGGCCGCGGCGGCCGGGGTGAAGGTCTGCTCCCCGCCGGTCAGCGTCGCCCACGTGCTGTGGTCGGCGAACGTCTGGATCGCGCCGCCGGCCACCAGCACCAGCGCGGCCACGAAGGCGATCGGCAGCAGGATGCGGATGGTGCCGCGGACCAGGTCCACCCAGAAGTTGCCGAGCGTGTCGGTCTTGCTGCGCGCGAAGCCGCGTACCAGGGCGATGGCCACCGCCATGCCGACCGACGCGGAGACGAAGTTCTGCACGGCCAGGCCCGCGGTCTGCACCACGTGGCCCATGGCCGACTCGCCGGAGTAGGCCTGCCAGTTGGTGTTGGTGACGAAGCTGACCGCGGTGTTCCAGGCCAGTGCCGGTTCGACCGGCTCCATGCCGAGAGACAGGAACAGGTGGTTCTGCAGGCGCTGCAGGCCGTACAGGAACAGGATGGACAGCACCGAGAACGCCAGCACGCCGCGCGCGTAGGCGCCCCAGCGCTGCTCACTGTCGGGCTGGACGCCGAGCAGCCGGTAGATGACCCGCTCGACGACGTTGTGCCTGGTGCCGGTGTAGACGCGGTACATGTAGTCGCCCAGCGGCTTGTAGCAGATGGCCAGGGCGAGCAGTAGGGAGGCGATGAACAGGATCCCCGCCAGGGTCGGTGACATCAGAACCGCTCCGGGAACAGCAGGGCCACGACCACGAAGATCACCAGGCCGACGACCACGACGAGACCGGTGGCGTTGACGGCACTCACAGCCGCTCCACCGCCTTGACGACCAGCCCCAGGATCACGAAGACCGCGATCGTCAGGGCGACGAAGATGACGTCAGCCATCCCCACTCCTCAATCTGGACAGGTTGTTTCGGCCGCACCCATCCGGGGCGGCTCCAAGGCAAGCAAACCCTGAGATTTGGGCGATTTTGGCGTTCTTGACGGCTTCTATACGGCGCGAGCCTGATTTTTAACGGCATCCCTACGCGCCGCTCCGAGCGCCGTCTCCTGGCGCGTCAGAGTCTCGTAGTCGTTCGTCCTCGAACCGTCCAGGACCTGTCAAGAGCGGCGACGTTCGCGCTCAGGGGAGGAATAGTGCGTTGAAGAGGCCCTTGGAGGAGACCCATGGTGCGAAATCGGCCGCCCGATGTGAGACATGCCGGGATCGAGCAGTTCCATCATCCACGCCCCGTGTTCTGGGGAGGACGCCCCACCCCCGTGCGAGAGCGGCTCCTGAACGGAGTGTCCGGTGCCGCGCTGGAGCTCGGCGCGGGAGACGGAGTGAAGTTCCTCCTCTACCCGCCCGAGGTCGTCGAGATCACCGTCGTCGAGCCGGACCCCGCCTCGCGTGAGACGGCCGGGGAAGGCAGCCGGGGGTGCCACGTACCCGTCAGGTTCCTCGAGGGCTCCTACGAGCGGCTCCCGGTTCCCGCGGGGTCCGTCGACGTGTTGGTCAGTTCCCTCGTCCTGTGCCAGGTGCCGAGTCCGGACGAGACGCTCGGCGAGATCATGCGGGTGCTCGCGCCCGGCGGTGAGCTCCGCTTCCACGAGCACGTACGCTCCACCAGGCCCCTGGCGGCCCTGGCCGAGCGCCTGATCAGCCCTATCTGGTCACCGACCGCGAACGGCTGCCACCCCGCCCGCGACACCGTCCGGTCCATCGCCGGCGCCGGGTTCGCCGTTGAGCGTCTCGATCGCTTCGAGATCGATCGGATCACCTACGTGTGCGGAGTCGCGCGGCGCCCGTAACGCTCCTTGACGGCCTGACCACTCGCGCCGTCTTTCCGGTACTTTGTGCTTTGGAGCGCCGGGAAGTCTGGTCGGCATACGCAGCGGGTGGCCGAGGAGACGTGGTGCAGAGCGTTCAGGTAGTTCTTTTTCTGGTTGCGTTGGCGACCGTGGTGGCCACCTTCGCCGATCGGATCAGCGTTCCCGCCCCGTCGTTGCTGGTCGTGGCCGGACTCGGCGTCGGGCTGCTGCCCTTCTCGGAGCAGATCCGCGTCACTCCCGAGATCGTCAGCCTGGTGGTGCTGCCGCCGTTGCTGTACGCGGCCGGCGAGGAGTTGTCCTGGCCGGACCTCAAGCGCCTGTGGCGGCCGGTGTCGCTGCTCGCGGTGGGTCTGGTGGTCGCCTCCGCGGCCGCGGTCGGCTTCCTGACGTCGTGGCTCACGCCGTTGCCCCTGGCCCTGGGGTTCGTGCTCGGGGCGGTGTTGTCGAGCACCGACCCGGTGGCCGTCACGGCGCTGGGCCGCAGGCTGGCGCTGCCGCCCCGGTTGCAGACGCTGGTGCAGGCGGAGAGCCTGTTCAACGACGCCACCAGCCTGATCTTGTTCAGGATCGCGGTCGCGGCGGCGGTGGCCGGGGGTGTCGCCGGCTGGAGCGGCGTCGTGGTGGACTTCGTGCGCCTGGCCGGAGGCGGTGTGGTGGTCGGCGCGGTGGTGGCCGCCGGGGTAGCCTTCGTCCGGCGGCGCACGGAAGATCCCACGCTGGAGAGCGTGATCGCGCTCGTGACCCCGTACCTGGCCTATGTCCTGGCCGAGGCGGTGCACGGCTCGGGCGTGACCGCGGTGGTGGTGGCGTCGGTGGTCCTCGGTGTCAAGGCTCACGAGCTCACCAGCTCCGGGATCCGGCTCCAGCTGACCGCGGTGTACGGCACGGTGATCTTCGTGCTGGAGAGCGTGGTCTTCAGCCTCATCGGACTGCAGCTGCCCAGCCAGGTCCGCCAGCTCACCGGCGCCGAGCAGCCGTGGGTGGTGGCCGTCGTGGCGATCGTGGTCGTGCTGGTGCTCGTCCGGGTGGCTTGGGTCTTCCCGCTGGCGGCGTTGCAGCAGTGGCGCCGCGAGCGGCGGCTCCGGCCGACCTGGCAGGTCCCCACCGTGATCTCCTGGGCCGGCGCGCGTGGTGTCGTGCCGCTTGCCGCAGCCCTGTCGATCCCGCTCACCACAGCCGCCGGCCAGCCCCTGCCGCACCGCAGCCTGCTGATGGTGCTGGCCACCGGTGTGATCGTCGTCTCCCTCATCGTGCAGGGCTTCACCCTGGCGCCGCTGGTCAGACTGTCAGGGCTGGCGGTCGCCCCCGGCCACTCCCGCTCGGAGTACCTCGAAGCGCGGCGCCGACTGACGGACAAGGCGGGCGAGTACGTGGACGAGCTGGAGGACCTGGAAGTGGTCTCTCCCGCGGTGCTCCACCATGTGCGCCGGTCCCTGCAGTTCGAGCGGGACCAGGAGTCCGAGCCGATGCCCGGTGACTACAGCCAGGTGCGCAGGGAGGTGCTCGCGGTGCA
This sequence comes from Nonomuraea sp. NPDC050153, assembly GCF_044460125.1. Classification (NCBI taxonomy): domain Bacteria; kingdom Bacillati; phylum Actinomycetota; class Actinomycetes; order Streptosporangiales; family Streptosporangiaceae; genus Nonomuraea; species Nonomuraea sp. NPDC050153. The sequence continues at coordinate 25,356 of NZ_JBITJQ010000021.1, read as the reverse complement.
GAGCACGGAGCTCAGCCGGATGTTCGCGGCAGGGGAGGTCAGCGAACACACCCGCCGCCGCGTTCAACGTGACCTCGACCGGCAGGACCTGCACTTCACCAAAGAGTAAGACCGTCCGTATTTTTCCCGTAGACAGGCGTCAAACCGGCGTCCGGTTTTCGTAGAGATGGGCGTTAGGTGGCTCTTCCCCGGTGACCATGAGAAGGCACCCTACGGAGGAGCGGTCTCGATGCCCAGCCGGTTGATCGCCATGGTCGTGCTCGTGGCCGGATGCGCCGCCGGAGTGCTGGCCGGCGCCTGGCTCACCGACGCGATCCGCGCCTACGAGGCCACCCATCGCCAGGTCATCGCGGAGGTGGTCGAGGAGAAGGCCATCGTCGCCCAGGTGACCTGGAAGGACGCGGCCGGCATGCGGCAGACCGGCCAGGTGCGGATGCCGCTCGACCGTGTTGGCGGCGTACAGGCCCGGATCTGGCTCGACCCGCGGGGCCGCCCGGTGTCGCGCCCGTTCGGGCCGGTGGAGGTCGCCTTCGGCGTCCTGGTGGCCGGCACCGCGGCGGGCGGGGCGGTGTGGCTGATGTTGTGGCAGGCCCGCTCGGTGGCGCACTGGTGGACGGCCAGGAGAGCGGTCAGGCACTTCGACGGGCAGTGGCGCGACTACGCGCACAAGGGCTGATCGACGTACGGCCGCGCGACCCCGCCGGCAACGGTTGGGCACGTCGAAAGATGCCTGATGAACCAGCCGGCAGGCTCGCTGATTTATACGTTTTCTTGACGCCCTCCCCTTCTCAATCGCTCTTCCGCCCCATGTAGTGTCCAATGCGTCTTTACGGGGCTTTGACGAGGAGTGACCGTTATGGTGCTGGCGAAACGGCCGGCCGCTACGGAAGGGACTGTGCGTTCCTGGCTGTTGGAGGGGCTGCAGACCGACCGCAAGCAGATCGAACACGGTCCTCACGCGAAGCACTCGTGGTGGCGGGTGATGTGCCTGACCGGTGTGGACTACTTCTCCACGCTGGGCTACCAGCCGGGCATCGCGGCGCTGGCGGCCGGGCTGCTCTCGCCGCTGGCCACGTTGTTCCTGGTGGCGCTGACGCTGCTGGGGGCGCTGCCGGTCTACCGCAGGGTCGCGGCGGAGAGCCCGTACGGGCAGGGCTCGATCGCGATGCTGGAGAAGCTGGCGCCGCAGTGGTGGGGCAAGCTGTTCGTGCTGGCCCTGCTCGGCTTCGCGGCGACCGACTTCGTGATCACGATGACGCTGTCGGCGGCGGACGCGACCGCGCACATCCTGGAGAACCCGTTCGTGCCGGACTTCCTGGCCGGACAGCGGGTCATCGTCACGCTGGTGCTGCTCGCCCTGCTCGGTGGCGTGTTCCTGATGGGCTTCACCGAGGCCATCGGCATCGCCGTGGTGCTCGTCTTCGTCTATCTGGTCCTGAACGCGGTCGTGGTCTCGACGGCCATCGTGCACGTGCTGGAGGCGCCGCAGGTCGTGGTGGACTGGCAGCGCGCGCTGAGCCTGGACTTCTCCAGCCCGCTGGTCATGATCGGGTTGTCGCTGCTGGTGATGCCGAAGCTGGCGCTGGGCATGTCCGGGTTCGAGACCGGCGTCGCGGTGATGCCGGTGGTCAAGGGCGACATGGAGCAACGGGTGAAGGGCACCCGCAGGTTGCTGACCACCGCGGCGTTGATCATGAGCGTGTTCCTGGTCTTCTCCAGCTTCGTCACCACCGTGCTCATCCCGCACCAGGAGTTCGAGGAGGGCGGCAAGGCGAACGGCCGGGCCCTGGCCTACCTGGCGCACGAATATCTGGGCGACTGGTTCGGCACCGCCTATGACATCTCCACGATCGCGATCCTGTGGTTCGCCGGGGCCTCGGCGATGGCCGGGCTGATCAACCTGGTGCCGCGCTACCTTCCGCGCTATGGCATGGCGCCGGAGTGGACGGGCGCGGTGCGGCCGCTGGTGCTGGTGTTCTCCGCGATCGGGTTCGCCATCACGATCATCTTCGACGCCGACGTGGACGCCCAGGGCGGCGCGTACGCCACCGGGGTGCTCGTGCTCATGTTGTCAGCGGCGGTGGCGGTGACGCTGTCGGCGTGGAAGAAGCGCGAGCAGGTGGCGACGGCCGGGTTCGCGCTGATCTCGGCCGTGCTGGCGTACACGCTGGTGGACAACGTCATCGAGCGGCCGGACGGCGTCAAGATCGCCTCGTTCTTCATCGCGGCGATCGTCGTCACCTCGTTGATCTCCCGGGCGACCCGCTCGACCGAGCTGCGGGTCACCGAGGTGCACCTGGACCCGCTGGCGGAGCGGTTCGTGAACGAGGCGTGCGGTGAGATCCACGTGATCGCCAACGAGCCGAACGCGCGGGACCAGGCCGAGTACAACGACAAGCTGCGCGAGACGTGGGTCACCCATCGGCTGCGTAGCTCGGAGCCGGTGCTGTTCGTGGAGGTGTCGGTGCCGGACGCCTCGGAGTTCGAGACCGAGCTGCACGTCAAGGGCGAGGAGCGGTTCGGGCACAAGATCCTGACCATCGAGAGCTCGGCCGTGCCCAACTCGCTGGCGGCGCTGCTGCTCTACCTGCGCGATCGGACCGGGGGAGTGCCGCACATCTACTTCCACTGGACCGAGGGCAACCCCGTCGTGGCGATGCTGCGGTACCTGGTCTTCGGCGGCGGCGATGTACCGCCGCTGACCAGGGAGGTGCTGCGCCAGGCCGAGCCGGACCCGGAGCGCCGGCCGCACGTCCACGTCGGCTGACCAGGCTCGTAGGTATCAGGGCGCGGGGCGTTGCTGACTTTCGTGGTCGCGGAACGAGGACGGCGGGGGTGTGCGGCCGCCTGAGGAGGCTGACAACCGCAGGAGACGTCGCCAGGCCGGGGAGAACTCCATGGAGCGGGAGAACATCAGGCTCATCGTGTCGGGCGCGATCACCTCGCCCTGGTGCCTGCCCGCGTCCCAGGCCGTGACGTCGGCGGCGAGCGCGGGCAGGCGAGGATCGCGGGGGTCCCAGTCCATGGCCTCGTCGAGGGCTCGGTAGATGCGGACGAACTCGGGGTCGTCGAGAGCGGCGTTCTTCGTGGCGACGAATTCGCGGATCGACTCCGGGGACAGGGTCGTGACGATGATCCACACGTCACGTTCGATGCGCATCATCTGTTCGCTGAAGCCCAAGGCGCGTTGCCGGTCGAGAATCTGGGCCACCTCCTCCGACACGAACAGCCGGTCGCCCGCTGCCAGCTCGGCGATGCGCCGGCGGTGCCGGCTGAGCTCGCGCGCCTTCTTCGCCAGCGCCTTGTCGATGTCGGCGATGGCCTGGGCGAACTCCTCGGGCCCTGCGCCGAGCAGCTTGTCGATGCGGGCCAGGGGCACGCCGGCGTCGGCCAGGGTCTTGATCCGGATCAGGTCCACCACGGCTTGGGCGGTATAGCGCCGATAGCCGGAGGCGTCGCGCTCGGGCTCGGCCAGCAGGCCGCGCTGGTGGTAGTGGCGGACGGCGCGGACCGTCACGCCCGCGCGTGCGGCGAGCTGACCGATGGTGAGCATCGGCACCCCTTTCACGACACGCGCCGCCACAGGTCGTCAATAGCCCGCACGACGGCGTCTGGAGCATCGATGCTGATCGTACTGTGGCGCGCATCAGGCAAAATGCGTGTTCGGCCGTCCTGCACCGAAGCGCCGAGAGCCTGGTAGAGACGGCTCTTGCCCTCGGTCATCTCGCGCAGCGCCCGCTTGGACATCATGAACTTCATGCCGGTGTCGATGCCGAGCGCGGCGAGTGCGATCAGCGGCCTGTCCGGGACCTGGCCCGCGGCCTTGAGCTCGTCGCGCAGCTCGGGCAGGTTGCTGCGCTCCTGCGCGCCCGCTCGCTGTGACTCGACGGTGGTGTGCCTGGCCAGGAGCGCCTGCCTGATCTCCCGCGGCCACGTGGCGAACATCTTCTTGTAAAGGCCGCGTGAGATGAAGGCGACCAAGCGCAGCATCAGGTCGCCTGGCACTGGTTGCGGCTTGAGATGCGTCTTGGCGCCGATCATGTGGGTGTCCCATTCCTCGTAGAAGGCGTCGAGGTAGACCACCCCCGCGACCTCCTCAGGGAACAGCTGGATGAAGCGCCGGGCGTAGGCGCCGCCGAGCGAGTGCGGCACGAGCACGTACGGAGCGGGCACACCCGCGGCCCGCAGCAGCTCGCGCAGCTCGGTGGCGACTTCGGCGGCGGTACGCGGCAGCTCGGCCGGGTCGCTCCAGCCGGTGCCCGCGCGGTCGTAGAGGACGGAGGTGGTGAATCCCGCGACGGGCTCGTGCAGGTTCAGGTAGTCGAGTCCGACGGCGCTGGCGCCGGGCAGGAACACCACGGCGGGACCGCCGCTACCCGACTTGTGGAGGAAGAGGCGACGACCCTGGACCTCGTAGTAGCGGCCCACCGGGGGGTTGAGTGAAGTAGCCATGCCTCGATGGTGTGACCCTGACCCTGCGTCAATGTCAAGCCCTGCTGTTCGCCCAGGTCAGGACGATAAATGCGGCCCTGCCGCCGACCCGCGCATCACAGGCGACGCCGAAGCGGGAGCCGGCCAGGGTCGCGGCCCCGGGGATCCTACGGTCAGAGGGGCCAGTCCGCCGTACGTGCCATCTCGACGTGCGGGATCGCGGTGAACCAGCCGCAGGTGACGTCGGTGATCACGTGCTCCTGTCCGGGACCCGTGATGGCCTCGGCGGCTTCGGCCGCCTGGTCGGGATGGGTGAGGACGACGACCCGGTCCTGTCCGGCCGCGTGGGCGCGGATGACCTGGGCCGGGTTGGCCGAGCCGCCTACGCTCTCGCCGAAGCGGTCGAGCACGTCCAGCAGCGGCTCTCCCGGCCGGACCGTCACCGTGACGACGGGCGTGCCGAGCACGACGACCTGAGCACGGGAGGCGCGGCAGGCGAGCGCCACGCCGAAGATCGTGGCGGCATCCGCCCTGGTCAAGCCGGTGCTCGCGGGACCGGCCATGAGGTCGCCCCGGTCGATCAGCACGAGGGTGCGGCCCGGCAGCGCCGGGACGTTGGCGAGCGAGAGCTCCATGGCCGGCCGGAGCGCCCGGCTCCAGCGCGAGCCCGGCACCGACCGCAGGGCGGCGAAGACCTCCAGCGGCGTCACCCCGGACCGCAGGACCGACGCGGGCTCAGCGAGCTCCTCGGCCACGCGATGGGCGAGCTCGTCGGGCATCCCGTCGCGGTCGAAGGAGGCCAGGTGGGCGAGCCGGTCCTGGTAGGACATGGACGGCAGCACGGCCGCCCAGGCCGGGCCGGTCATCTGGCCGAGCAGCCAGCGCTGCACAGTGGGCCAGGTCATGGCCGCCTCGGCCAGCGTGCGGCCCGCGCCGGAGCGCTGTAGCAGGGCGGGGCGCCGGGAAGGAGGGAGCTGGTAGAGCGCGCGGCGGGCACGGAGCAGGGGGAGCGAGGCGGGGATGTCGCCGAGGTCGCCGCGCCTTCGGGCGACGGCGTGGCGGAAGACGGCCGCCTGCCGCGTTCCCTGCGGCACCGGGTGGGTCAGCGACAGCACGTCGGCGAAGCGCAGCGGGGCGCCGGGGCTGTCGTAGGTGGCCAGGGCGAGTTCGTCGTAGAGCCGCGCGGCGGCGTCGGCGATGCCGCGCTTGACGGGCTGGGGCAGCGCTCTGCCGTACCAATGCAGCCAGTAGGCGAGCAGCTCGCCGGGTTCGTCGGCGCGGTGCAGAGACTGGTCGATCAGCTGCCGGGTGCCCGCGGCACCGGTCTCGAGGCGGGCTTGGGCCAGCTCGGCGAGCGTGGCCAGCCGAAGGTCGCGCAGCGGGGCATGACGGCCCATCCAGCCCAGCATCCGGATCAGCCAGGCCTCGTCGGTCCTGGCCAGCCGCGTCGCCAGAGCCACGTATCGCCCACTCGGGACGCGGGCGTGCGGGTCCCCGAGCGCCCTGGCCGACAGGAGGAAGATCTCCTTCTTCATTGTTTCCACGCTCGTCGAGGCGCGGGTGGTCATGGATGGCTCAACTCCGGTCGATGTGAAGAGGGCGAAGGGGCCTCCCGAGAAAAGGGAGCCGACCGTGACACGGCATGCCCAGCCGTGTCGCGCGGTGGGCCGCAGGCGCACCGAGAGGCCTCGTGCCGGTCATCGGGGGATGGGAGCGGCACGCCGCGGGCCGCTGCGCTCGGCCCGCACTGCACGTGTCCCGGAGGGCGGGATGTGTCAGCGCCTTCCACTATGCGCGGCGCCGGATATCCCCGCAAGCGACCTTGACGGCTCCTTGATGCCTTTTGCGTACGAAGTGGATAAATGCCAGTAAAGGTGGTGTTCCGTCACCATCGCATCTGTATGTGCGCGGTCGGCGTCCGCACACCTCGGGCCGGCTCGCCGGACCGGACGACCCCGGGTGGTCGAGGCCGTCACGGGCGGCCGGTGCCCGCGGTGTCGATCGCGGCGCCTGCCTGGTCCGCCAGCGTGACCGCGACCAGGCGAGCCTGCAGGCTTGGCTCCCGGCGTGGGATCCAGCATGAACCGGCCGAGGAAGCGGCCGTTCCCGAACGTGCGCAGTTCGACCTCCGTGTCGGGCAGTCCCCGCCGGTCGACGTTCCAGCGTTTGCGACCCCAGGTCACGGTGCCGTCCTGTTCCAGGCGAGGGGGATGACCGATCAGCGAGCCGTACTCGAACCGGCAGCCGCGCAGGTCCAGCAGGTCGGTGAGCTGGGTCATGACGCGGTCGACCACCGCGTCGGGCTCCTTGGCGCTCTGGGCCAGCGCAGCCGTGTCGCGGATCCGGGCCAGATAGTCGGCGTCGGTGATGGCGATCACCTTGAACCGCCGGGCGCGGGAGGCCAGCTGCGAGACCGCCAGGCCCACGACGAGCAGCAGGACCGCGGTCTGGACGTCGGCGGGCCTGCTGATGGTGAAGCGCTGGTACGGCTGGGTGAAGAAGAAGTTGAACCACACCGCGGCCGAGATCGCGGCCAGCGCCCCTGCCAGGCGGTTGCCGATGGCGGCGACCGCGACCACGATCACCACCAGGACGAGAGCGACGCTGGTGTTGGGCAGGCCGGCGCGCCATGGCAGCAGCACGGCCGTGGTGGCCGGCGGTGCCAGGAGCGCGGCCAGGAGCGCGATGCGATCCCTGTCGAGGCAGCGCACGGAGCCCGCACCTCCCGTCCGCGTGTTTGCCGAGGTCAACGCCTTCCCCCTACCCAGCCGACGCCGCCCTACCTTTACGTGGAGAGCTCAACCCGCGGCTGAGGAACGCGGAGCGGCTGTGGGTGGCGGATGACGGCCGGGGAGCCCTGCGGAAAGGACTTTCAGCTGGAGATCGCGGGCAGAGCGGCACCGGTCAGCGCCGGCCGCCGCACCCGCCTGCCCCACCACACCGCGCTGCGCATCACCGCCCGCAGCCGCATCGCGCCTGCGGCTCCGGCCCCGCGGCCAGCCGGCAGGAGCCTCCTGCCGATCGCAACCGGTTCCAGCGGGGGCGGCGGGACCGGGGACTGCACGGACGGTTGCTGCTCGCCCGCCGCTGAGGAATCTCGCTGAGCGGCCGTTCGCGTGACGGCCGACGCTGCCGGGACCTATCGCACCGCCCGCTTCCCGAGGCTGAAGGCCAGCGAGGGGACGACGGCCAGGATGAGTGCCAGGGCGGCATAGCCGTAGCCGAGAGCGGTGGCCGCGGCGACGGCCCCGACGAGGACAGGTCCAGCCGCGTCGCCGAGCTCACGCCCGAGCTCGGCCGCGCCCATGGTCTGGCCCAGCCGCTCCTGCGGGGCGCTCGCGGCGAGGGCGGCGAAGCCGAGCGGAGTGATCACGCCGGTGCCGCACCCGATGAGCACGGCGGCGGCCAGGATCCCGGCGAGGCCGGGGAACGTCGCCGCGGCCAGGCCCGCCGCCGTCACCAGGAGCCCGACGAAGAGTCCGGTGCGGGTGGCAAGACGCCCGTCGTCCAGCGCCCGCCCGGCCCACGGCTGGACGACGGCGGCGGCTGCGGCCAGGACGGAGACGGCGGCGCCGGTGGCCACCGTGCCCAGGCCGGCCGCGGCGCCGGAGACCGGCAGGAAGCCGACCCCGACCGACAGGGCGGCGGTGGCCGCCGCCAGCGCGGCGGTCGGGGCCAGGAAGGCCCGGTCGGTCAGGCGCCGCACAAGGTCGGCGACGGTCTGGCGCGCCCTGGGCAGCGGTCGTACGGCCGGCACGGTCAGCGCCGCCCACACCGCCACAGCCGCCCCGCAGGCCGCCATCACCGCGAACAGCAGCCGCAACCCGCCCGCCCAGACCAGCACACCGCCCAGCAGCGGGCCCAGGGTGTACCCGATGGACTTGTAGAAGCCGTAACTGCCGAACGCGCGGCCGTGCTTGGCCGCCGGGTTGAGCCGGGCCACCAGGGCGGAAGCGGACGGGGAGAAGGCGGAGGCGGCCGCGCCCTGACCGAGGCGGGCGGCCCACAACCAGGCGGGGCTGTCGGCGATCACATACGCCAGGGACGCGACGGCGAAGGCGGCCAGCCCGCCGAGCAGGACGGGCTTGGGGCCGATGCGGTCGGCGAGCGTGCCGAAGACCGGCTTGAGCACCACCTCGGCGCCGTCATAGACGGCCAGCAGGCCACCCAGGACGAGCAGGGAGGTGACGGCGTCCTCGGAGGCGCCGCCGAGGCTGGCGGCGATGCCGTGGGCGCCGAAGGCGGTGGTGAACCCGGCCGCGTACAGCGGCCACATGGCCCGCCTGGAGGTCGAGGGGATCGCGGTCATGAGGTGGGCGCCTGGCCGTTTTCGTGCAGAGCGGCGAAGACCCGCTCGGCGTAGTCGTCGCAGACGGCGGCGCAGGCTCTGAGGCGCTCGCCCGCCTCGGCCGCTTCCGGGGCGCCGAACACGTCGCGCGCCGTCAGGTCCCGGTGCCAGCGCCGCAGCCGCTCCAGGCTCTGCTCCTCTTCCTCCAGCTCGGCCAGGGTGAACTTGCCGATCCGGATCTCCTTGGCGATTTCGGCTTCGAACTTGCCGCAGTCGGCGAGGAACTCGGCCCAGTCCGCCGAGCGCGCGGCGGTGAACAGGGTCTGCAGCCGGGCCGCGTCCGCGGTGTCCCGCCCGGCTGTCTGCAGGTTGATGGCCTCGCCCCCGGCGCCCTCGGTCAACTCGACGGCGCGGGCGACTCCACGGGCGAAGACGGGGACGTCGGGGACGGTCCAGACGCCCTGGCCGAGCGAGAGCGCGCCGATCTTGCGCAGCTCACGCCAGATCGCGACCCGGTGCTTGGAGGGCTGGGCGGGCACTTTGACCACGAGCAGGAGCCAGCGCATCGCGGAGTTATCGGCTGTCACGAATGGGATTGTAGCAGTTGTTACATTTCACAGCCGAACGCCTGTCACCACTGCCATGGAAGGCGGTTCTCGGTACGGCAGGCGCCAGGCGCAGCCCGTTCCGTCGCGTCCCGGCGAGCGTCGCCTGGTCCCGGCTGTGAGGATCAGCCCAGGTCGCGGCGGCGCAACCCGTACAGTCCTGCGCTCACCAGGGCGAGCGCGATCGCCGTCAGCGTGGCGAGCGGTGCGAGGCTCACCTCGCCGCCGGGGAGCCGGGGCAGGTGGCTGAAGGGGGACAGGTCCAGCAGTGCCTGCGGCAGATCGAGCAGCGCGCCGACCTGACCGAGCAGCAGGAACAGCCCGAGCGCGGCCCAGGCCAGGACGCTCAGCCGGGGGACCAGCCCGAACAGGGCGGCGGCGAGACCGGCCAGCGTCCACACGGCGGGCAACTGGGCCAGGGCGGCGCCCAGGACGAGGAGGGTCTGCCGTCCGATGTCGCCGCTCGTGGCACCGTAGGCCAGGCCGAGCGACAGGCCGAGCACGGTCAGCACCACGGCGGGGCCGAGGAGGGCGAAGACCAGATGGCCGGCCAGCGGGTTCGGCTCACCGCGACCGCCAGGATCGGCTCGACCCGCATGAGCGTCTCCTCCACGCGTGCCCGCAGCGCCGCCTGGATCGCGTACGTCGTCGGCGGCGTGGTCGGCGGCTGGGTGGGCGACGCCGCGATCTGGGGGTACGACAAAGCCCGAAAACCCGTGATCAACGCCGCCAAATCCATCGGCTCCGGAATCAAGAAGGGATGGAACAAGCTCTTTGGCTGACGCCTTTCCCCAGGCGCCCGCGTGGGCGGTGCTCGTCACCGCCCTCGCGGCCGTCGCCGCGCTCGTCAACCACACCCGCTTCCACCGCGCGGGCGCGGGCAGCACCTGGTCGCGCCGTTACTTCGACGCCGGGCTGCCCAGGGAGTTCCGCAACCTGGGATTCGCGCAGCGCCCGGCCGGGATCACCCTGGCCATGTGGACGCTGGTGCTGGCCTACGGCTGGCTGCCCGCGCAGGACGTCTTCGACGTCGTGGTCGCCCTGCTCATCGTCGCCTCGCTGGTGCCGCTGGCGATCACGGTCAAGCGGCTGTACCGGCCACCGCGGAAAGCCAAACCGGCCTGGCTGGTCGAGGAGGAGGCCAGACAGGCCAGGTGACCTCAACCCTGTTCCCTGGCGTCGGCGGGTCAGCGGTACTCGTTGAGCCGCGGTCTGACGCCCACCAGGGTCAGGACGGCCACCAGCAGCGCGCCGGCGGCCGGGATGAGGGTCCAGCCGCTCAGCGCCGCCTCGCCGTCGCGGATCGACGCTTCGAAATAGCGGTGATTCAGCGCGATGAACCGCTCCAGAGCCTTGTCGTAGCGGTCGAAGTGGTAGTTGGAGTTGCCCTCGGCGTAACTGGTGTTGAAGGCCACCGCCGCGCGCAGGTCTCCGTCGAGGCGCAGGGCGCGCATCTTCCGGTCGTCGCGCTGGTAGTCGCGGAAGGCGGTGACGGTCTGCTCGGCCAGCTCCCGCTCGCCGGGGAAGGTGATGTTGCCGAAGGCGGTGCCGAAGAATCCGGTGAACCGCACGTCGCCGTGGTCGGCCTCGTAGATCTGGAGTGCCGAGTCCAGCAGGCTGTCGTAGGACTCCAGGCCGGCACCGCTGAACCCGGCCAGTTGCTGCGACTTTTCGAGGAATGCCCGCTGATATCTGTCCGCTCTCGACGGGTCCACCAGGAAACGGCTCTCGTCGGCGTTGGCGTCGTAGCTGACCGCCCGCGCTCTGGTCAGCGCCATCACCGAGTCGAAGGCGTCCTTCTTGGCCCCCCGCAGGTGCTCGGCCTCGGTGACCAGGAGCCCGGCCCCGGTCACGGTCAGGGCGAAGGCGGCGACCGTGGCCACCGCCAGCCACTCGTTCAGCAGCCGCCGGAACGTCCGCACCAGGCTGAGCTGCAGCGCCAGCAGCACCCCCACGAGCGTGACCCCGAGCACAGCCACCACGGCGGCGGAAGCCATCGCCGCCGCCCGCCTGTCCTGATACGTGGCGTCCAGCGCGGCGGCGTTGCTGCGGGAGAGGGTGTCCACGGCCGGCAGCACCACGCTTTTCAGCAGGTCGGTCGCCTGGCGGTAGTGCTCCAGAGCGGCCTGGGGTGGCCGGGCCGCGGCGTGGGGCCGCTGGCCGTCCAGGAGCACCGCCTGCCCGGCCAGCGTCTCGTACCGGCCGAGGCCGTCCAGCGCGGTCCGCAACGCGGCGGCGGCGCGCGGGTCGTCGCCCGCCATGGCCGCCGCCTGCTGCAGGTCCCCGGCCACCTGGGTGCGGCGGTCGGCGTAGATCTGCAACGCCTTGTCCCTGCCGACGCCGAGGTTGCGGTCGTCGCCGACCAGGAGCACGTTGGCGATCTGCGCGTCCATGTCGTTGAGTGCGAAGTACACGTCCTGGGTGGCGATGACCTGCGGTCCGGCCCGGTGCCCGATGAAGGCGAGCCCGTCGCGTACGCCGGTCACCGCCACGGCCAGCACGGTCCCGAGCGCGACGGCCAGCAGGATCACGGCCACCACGTAGGCCCGCAGGCGGTGCGGGGTCTTCATGGGGCGCCGGGCGGGGGCGGCCAGTGCGGGTGTCGTCATCGCAGCGTCCTCGGGCGTACGGCGTTGGCGCGGTCGACCAGGGCGATGCGCTCGTCGACCGCATGAGTCAGATGGGCCAGGGCCCGGTAGGCGCGTTCGAGGCCGAAACGCAGCTCGCGCTCCGACAGCTCGGCCCCGAGCACCGTCTCGGTGGCCGCCCCGTTGGCGCGGACCCAGGTCAGCGCGGCCTCCAGCACCTCGGCGGCCAGGTGTTCCCGGCGTTCGGCGTCGAGCCCGAGCGTTTCCAGGCGGCGGCCGGCCTCCAGCAGGTCGTCGCGGAGGAAGGACCGGGGGTCGCCGACCCGCGCCGAGATCGCGGCCATCTGCGCCTCGACGAAGTGGATGGACGTCGCGGGCACCGAGTCGAGCACGGCCACCGCGGCGGCCCGGTCGCCCTTGGCCAGGAGCACGCGGGCCAGCCCGAACGCGGCGCTCACGTAGCCGTGGTCGGTCCGCCACACCGACTCGTACAGCCTGGCCGCCTCCGCCGGATCGCCGGACAGCTCGGCGCAGAACGCAAGGGCCAGCTTCGGCACGGGCTCGCCGGGGAAGAGCCGGCGCACCCGCCAGAAGCAGGTGGCCGCCTGACCGGGATCGCCGGCCGCCAGCGCCGCCAGGCCGAGCTGCCAGTCGACCCGCCAGTCGGCGTCGGGCGAGCCGGTCAGCACCGTGCGCGCCTGCCCGTACGCGCCGAGCTCGATGTGCGCCCATGCGGTACGCAGCCGTACCCCGATGGAGGTCTCCGGCCTGGGCAGCGCGGCGAGCGCCTGTTCGGGCGAGGCCGAGGCGAGGCCGGCCAGCAGCGCGGCGGCCGGGTCATCAGGGTCGGGCAGCGGGCCGGGCAGGCACGGGAGGGCCTCGCGCGGGCTCCTGGCGGTGCGGATCTCCGGTCCGAACAGGGTGGAGGCGGCCGGTCGCGGCCGGCCGTCCTGCGCGGCGACCACCTCGCGCAGCACGCCGGTGAGCTGCTCGGCCAGGTCGGCGGCCGACCAGAAGCGCAGCTCGGGGTCCGGGTCGGTGGCCCGCCGCAGCAGCAGGGCGAACGACTCCGGCAGCGGCAGCACGTCCGGCAGGGCGTGCTTCATGGAGGAGGCGTTTCCGCGGAAGTCGAACGACAGCACCGCCAGCGTGCGTCCCACGGTGTAGAGGTCGGAGGCCACGCTGGGGCCGCGTTCGGCGATCTCGGGCGCCTGGTAGCCGACCGTGCCGTAGATGGCGCCGTCCTCGTCGTCGATCCGGCGCACGCCGCCCAGGTCGATCAGCTTGAGCTGCTCCTGGCTCTGCAGCACGTTGTCCGGTTTGAGGTCGCAGTAGAGCAGCCCCTGGTCGTGCAGGTATCCGAACGCGCGTAAGATCTCCAGCCCGTACGCGATGACCTGTGGCAACGGCAGCGGTCCCGTTTCTCTGAGCTGCCTGAGGGACTGGCCGCCGACGTACTCCATGACGATGTAGCCGCCGGTGGCGTGCTGCGCGAAGTTGTAGATCTTGACGACGTTCGGGTGCTCGACCTCGGCGAGGAAGCGGCGCTCGGCCAGCGCGGCGGCCATGGCGTCGGCGTCACCGGTGTTCAGCAGGCCCTTGAGCACGACCCAGCGGTCGCTGACGTTCTTGTCGCGGGCCAGGTAGATCCAGCCGAGCCCGCCGTGGGCCAGGCAGCCGAGCACCTCGTACTGCCCGCCGACCAGGTCTCCCTTGGTCAGCTTCGGCGTGAAGGAGTAGGGGGAGCGGCACTTGCTGCAGAACCCCTCGGTGCGGCCCGGCAACCCGTTCCTGGCCCGGCCGACGGGCTCGCCGCAACTGCCGCAGAACCGCTTGTGCTCGGCCACCTGCGCATCGGCGAGGATCGCGCCGGCCGGATCCCGGTAGGGCACGGCGGGCACCTCGACCAGCCCGGCTCCCAGCATTCCCCGCCTGGACGGGCCGCTGCCCCGCGTCCGGCTGGAAGCCGTGCGGCTGGAGGTGGTGCGTCCGCTCCCCGCGGGGGACGCTTCGGCCAGGCCGCAGACATTGCAGTAACCGTCCTCGATGGTGCCGGCGCATCCGGCGCGCGCGCACGACATGGCGCCCACCCCTCCCCGCTGTTACGAGGAATCCTGATCGTTGAAAGCCCGGAAGGGGCGGGCATTGTCGTGATATTTACGCCTTAAATACGCTTTCCGTACGGCCGGGCCGGAGTCCTCCGGCGCTCAGCTGTTGCAGGGCTTGCGGCCGTGGTTGGCCTTCTTCTTGCGACGGCCCCGCTTCTTACTTGCCCGCTTGGACATCGTTCTCCTCCTGGAAGGGCCACGCGGCGGTGCGCGCCTGCTCGACGGCCGGGATCGCGGCGAACCAGCCGTCGTTGACCTCGGTGATGACGTGCTCGTGTCCGGGGACGGTCACGGCCTCGGCGGCTTCGACGGCGGCCTCCGGGTGGGTCAGGACGATGACGCGCTCGTGCCCGTCGACATGCGCCCGTACGGCCTGGGCCACCGCGTGGGCGCCTTCCGGCTGCCGGAAGCGTTCCACCGACTCCAGCAGGGAGCCGCTGATCTCCACGCGTTCGGTGGCCGGTCCGAACTCGACCACCTCCACGGCGGGCGAGCGCAGCGCCAGGGCGGCGGCGAAGGCCGCGGCGGCGTCGGCGCGGGTCAGGCCGTGTTCGGTGCGGGCCATCGCGGCGCCGCGGTCGACCAGCACGAGCGTGCGCCCTTGCAGCGCGGGCACCTGGGCCGGCGCGTGATCCAGAGCCCGCTCCAGGGCCCAGGAATAGCGCGAGCCGACCACCGCGCGGTAGGCGGCGAGGATCTCCAGCGGCAGCGCGCGGCCTCTTACCACCGAGTCCTCCTCGGCCAGGTCGGCGCAGAGCCAGTCGGCCACCTCGCCGCTCAGCCCGGCGGCCTCGAAGCTGCGCAGCCGGGCGAGCCGCTGCCGGTAGCTCATCGCGGGCAGTACGGCCGCCCACGCCTTGTCGGTCAGCTCGCCGCCGAGCCAGACGGCCACCTGCTGCCAGTCCATGGCGGCCCGGGCGAACAGGTCGGCCGCGTCGGGCCGGTCCAGCAGCCTGGGGCGCTTGACCGCCGGCAGGGCGTGCAGTTCGGCGCGGGCCCGCAGGATGGGCAGCGAGTCGGGTACGGGGTTCTCACGCTTGAGCCGGAGCGCGGCGTACTGGAACACGTCGTTCTGGGCCTTGCCCACCGGCTTGGGGTGGCTCAGAGCGATCACGTCGGCGAAGCGCACGGCCGTCTGCGGGGTGTCGTAGGTGGCCAGCGCGTGCTCGTCGTACAGCCGCTCGGCCGCTTCACCCGCCGCTTGCTTGATCGGCTTGGGAATGGACCGGCCGTACCGGTCCAGGAGATGGGCCAGCAGGTCGCCGGGGTCGTCGGCGCGTACGAGCACCTGGGCGGCCAGCCGGCGGCTCTCGGCCGCCGTCGCGAGTTTGGCGGTCAGCCGCGTGTGCAGGAATTCGGCGGCGGTGGCCAGCGCCAGGTGACGCAGTGCCGGCCGGCGGCGCGCCCAGCCGATGAACGCGCTCATCCAGGCGTCGTCGGAGGCCAGCGCGCCGACCAGGGAGGCGAGCCGGTCGCCGGGCTCCTGGGCGCGCCGGTCGGCCAGCGCGCGTGCGGCCAGCAGGAAGAGTTCCTTCCTGGCGGTGGTCACCGCCTGGGGGACAAGGGACTGAGGTGTGGTCATGGGTCCTTCTTCGAGGGAGATCCCGTACGGAAGGGCCTCCCGCCCCAAGGGCCCGGCGGATCCGTTTGCGCCTGATCCGGCGGTGCACCCGGGCGGGAGGCCCCTTGAAGCACCGCCGTGGCGGTGTGGCGTGGCGGCCGCGTGCGCGGCAGCGTCCGACGCCGGAAGGGGGTGTGTCCCGCGTTCTACGGGGCGCACCATCGAACGGGCAGGAGGGGCGAGTGACGGCGGGCAACGCTGCGGCGGGCTTGCACCGTCATTTCCCCCTCCTTTCCACGATCGATGACCTCACTCTTGCCCATCCACAAATCGGCGGGCAAGAGCTTTGACGTCTCCTTGGCGCGTCAATAATGCGTCAAAGATCGTGCGGGGAGCGTAGGAATGGCGTAGGGAATGCCGCGCTCGCGGGCCGGGTCGTATTTCATCGAAAGGCCCCCGCTGAAAGGAACGGTGAATGGGCGGGCGTCCTTTGGAAATGCTCCTTCCGGCCGGGTTCGCATGCGCGGTCGGCGGCTGCGTGGTGGCCTCGCTGGCCTTCTCGGAGAGCACGGCTCGTGTCGTGGTGATGGCGGTGGTCGTCGGCATGTTCGGGGCCTGGGCGAGGCGCTACCCCGCTGCTTTGGCGACAGGGGTGATGTCCTGGTGCTTCGCCACGGGCTTCCTGGTGCATGCCGGAGGCGAACTGGCCTTCGGCGCCGACGACCTCGTCAGGCTCGGCGCCTTCACCGCGGTCGCGCTCATGGGTTGCGCGTTGGCGCACGCGCGTCGCGCCCGCCGTCCGTACCGCCGGATGCGGGCGGACCTCCGCCGGACTCCCGTCCTCGTAGGGCGGTTGCACGGGCGTGCCGAGGGTGCCGCGAACAATGGGAATTGAAAAGCCTCCGTACCGTCGAAAGCCTCGGTGAGCGTGCGGACGCGCTGAGTCGAATCGCGACCGGTGTACGGCGTGGTGATACCGGCGGGTGTGCGAGGGGATCGGTATCGTCCGGCACAGCAGCCCGCGCGGAGGAGAAGCGTCGTGACCGATCGCCAGCACGTGCCCGCGCCGGACGGCGGATCCGCGGCGCGGGCGTCGTCGGCGGCTCGGGGCGCGCACGACGCGGTGCGGCTCGCGCTGGTGGTCGGCGCCCTCGGCGTGGTGTTCGGCGACATCGGGACCAGTCCCATCTACACCTTGCAGACGGTGTTCAACCCGAGCGACCCGCATCCCGTTCCGGTCAGCACGGAGAACGTGTTCGGGGTGGTGTCGCTGGTGTTCTGGTCAGTGATGATCATCGTCACGGTCACTTATGTGCTGCTGGCGATGCGCGCCGACAACGACGGCGAGGGCGGCATCATGGCGCTGATCACGCTGTTGCGGCGGTGGAGCACGCAGCGGGGCCGGCGGGCCGCCGCCGTGCTGGCGGCGCTGGGCATCTTCGGCGCCTCACTGTTCTTCGGGGACAGCATGATCACCCCGGCGATCTCGGTGCTGTCCGCGGTCGAAGGGCTCAAGGTCGTCGAGCCGTCACTGGAAGAGCTCGTCGTGCCGATCACCGCGTTGATCATCGTGCTGCTGTTCCTGGTGCAGCGCCGGGGGACCGCGGCCGTCGGCCGGGTGTTCGGGCCCGTGATGATCGCCTGGTTCGTGACCATCGGCGCGTGCGGCGTGGCCGGCATCGCCGGACATCCGGACATCCTCAAGGCGCTGTCGCCGACGTACGCGATCGGCTTCCTGACCGGTCATTTCGGCGTCGCCTTCTTCTCCCTGGCGGCGGTCGTGCTCGCGGTCACCGGCGCCGAGGCGTTGTACGCCGACATGGGCCACTTCGGCCGCCGGTCGATCAACCGCGCCTGGCTGATCCTCGTGTTCCCCGCGTGCGTTCTCAGCTATCTCGGCCAGGGCGCGCTGATCCTCTCCGATCCGGCCAACATCAGCAGCCCGTTCTTCCTGCTCGTTCCCGGCTGGGGGCGGCTGCCGATGGTGCTGCTGGCCACGGCGGCGACCGTGATCGCGTCCCAGGCGGTGATCACGGGCGCGTACTCGGTCGCATCCCAAGCCGCGCAACTCGGCTACCTGCCGCGGCTGCGGATCGCGCACACCTCCGAGTCCACCATGGGCCAGGTCTACGTCCCCTGGATCAACTGGCTGCTGATGGTCTCGGTGCTCACCCTGGTCTTCGCCTTCCGCAGCTCCACGGCGCTGGCCTTCGCGTTCGGCATGGCGGTGACCGGGACGATCACCATCACCACCCTGCTGTTCTTCTACGTGGCCCGCGCGAAGTGGGGCACACCGGTTTGGATCATCGGCCTCGGCGCGACCGCGCTGCTGGCGGTGGACCTGCTGTTCGTCGCGGCCAACCTGACCAAGCTCGTCCACGGCGCGTGGCTGCCGCTGCTGATCGGCCTGACCGCGTTCACCGTCATGACCACCTGGCAGCGGGGCCGCGAGATCATCACCGCGGAGCGCGAACGGCGAGAAGGCTCGCTGCGCGAGTTCGTCGGCCGGCTGCGCGCCGGGAAGGCGGCGACGCGGCGGGTCCCGGGCACGGCCGTCTTCCTCAACCGGGGCAAGGAGACCGCGCCGCTGGCCATGCGCGCCAACGTCGAGCACAACCACGTGCGGCACGACCACGTCCTGATCATGTCCATCGAGACGGAGCCCGTGCCTCGCGTTCCGGCCGACCGGCGCATCGCCGTCGACGACCTCGGCTACGCCGACGACGGGATCTTCCACGTCACCGCCCGCTTCGGCTACATGGAGACCCCGGACGTGCTCGGCGCGCTGGCGCTGCTCGACCCGGCCATGACGGAGGGACGGCTGCGGCTCGACCAGGCGTCCTACTTCCTGTCGAAGATCGAGATCCGGCGCGGGACGGCTCCGACGATGGCGCCGTGGCGCAAGCGGCTGTTCATCGCCACCTCGTACATCACCGCCGACGCCGCCGAGTACTTCGGCCTGCCCCGCGACCGCACGGTCATCATGGGCTCGCAGGTCGAGATCTAGGCCGGTCGGCGCATCACCGCCGGCCCCTCATCCGGTGGGAGGGAAGGGGACGGGATCACCCTTTGATGAATCGTCGGGTCAGGTAGCGGCGGACGGGTGGGAGGGTGGCCAGGCGCAGCGGGAGCTGGGTCAGCCACAGCAGTACCGGGTTGGCGGGGGCGTAGACGCCTTTGACCCGCCGGCCCAGCTTCTGCTTGGCGGTGACCTCGGGGCGTAGCCGGGCTTCCCACGCGGTCAGAGCGGCGGGGATGTCGCCGGGATGCTCGGCCAGGCTGGTGCCGAGCAGGTCGGCGCCGCCGACGGCCAGGGAGGAGCCGTACCCGGCGAACAGGGTGACACACCAGGCGGCGTCGCCGAGCAGGACCACGCGGCCGGTGCTCCAGCGCGGTGCGACGACCTGGCTGATGGTGTCGAAGTAGACCGAGTCGGCGCGCTGGAGTCCGGCGAGGGTTTCGGGGATGACCCAGCCGAGGTCGCCGTAGACGCGGCCGAGTTGGGTGGCGACGTCCTCGCCGGGACGGCCGACGTGGTGGGTTCCGCCGAGAACCAGCAGTTTCATGCCGCTCCTGAGAAGACGGGAAGCCAGATGGCGGATGGGCGGTCCGGATCGTGGAAGATCTCGTGGCTGGACGGGCGCAGCTCGCGTGATGTGGCGAGGGATTCGCCGGTGCCGGGGTTGCGGCCGAAGCGGGGATGGGCGCCACTGGAGACCTGCAACCGGATCCGATGGCCACGTGCGAAGCGATGGGCCAGCGGCCACAGGTCGATGTCGGCGGTCCGGACGTCGCCGGGCTCGCTGAGGCGGACGATGCCGTCGCACAGGTTGGTCGAACGGCCACCGGGTGACACGTCGCACAAGCGGGCGAAGTAGTCGACGTGCGAGCTGGACGAGCGGGCGTACAGGCGGGCTCTGACCGGGCCGATGACCTCAAGGTCGTGCGGCAGCAGGTCGGAGGTGAAGGTGAGGACATCCGGCCTGGCCTCGACACGGCGGTTGTCCTTGCGACCGGCGGACAGGCCGACCGCGGTGCCGCCGACCGCGGGAGTCGGGTCGCCGGGGTCGTACCGGTAGCGGCTGGGAGGCATGCCGTCCGGGGCGAGTTCATCGCTGAGCCGGCCGCCGGGGTGCAGGTGCCAGGGGGTCGACTCGTGCGGGGGCGGCCATTCGACCACGTCGGTCCAGCGGTCCGCGCCCGTGACGAACAGCCGTACCCCGGATGGCGGATGCTCGCCAAGCAGCGCGGCGTCCAACGCGGCCAGCGCGTCGGGCATGCCGTGACGGGTGTAGAGACCCCTGCCGTGCCCCCATGGCCCGATCAGCAACCGGACCCGGCGGCCCGCGGCTCGCAGCGCGGCGTAGTCGGCGAGCATGCCGGGCAGGAAGAAGTCGTCCCAGCCGCCTTGCAGGTGCACGGCAGGCGGCATGCGAGCGACGTTCGCGCGGTGGTCCATGCGGGCCCAATAGGGGTCGTCCGGGCCGTGCTCGATCCACTCGCGGAACCAGGGGACGCGGTGTCCGGTCAGCACCAGGTCGGCCTCGTTCAGCGGAAGCGCCAGGGTAGCCTCGCTGAGCCTGCGAGCGGCGGTGATCATGCTGAGTAGTTGCCGGGTGACGGAGTAGCCGCCGGCGAACATCCGATCCACGAGCTGGACCCAGCCCAGGGCGTTGCCCAGCGCGAACGCCCCGCCCGGGTACATGAAGCGGTACCCGAACTCGGCCGGGGCGTCCTGGATGAGGGCGATCTTCCATTCGGGGATCTCGTGGCCGGCCAGTTCCCATTGGCTGTAGCCGAGGTAGCTGGCTCCCCCGGTGGCCAGCACGCCGCCGAACCACGGCTGGGCGCGCAGCCAGCTCAGCGTGCCGTCGGCGTCGGCCGGGTCGATGGTGAAGCCGTCGAAGCGTCCGCCGGAGCCGGCCGTGCCGCGCAGGCTCTGGTACAGCACCTGGTAGCCACGTTCGGCCAGCAGTTTCGGCAGTTGGTCGAGGGCGTTGCCGCGGCCGTACGGACTGCGCAACAGCACCAGTGGCGGCCGGTCCACATCGGCCGGGTAGTAGTGGCTGGCCAGCAGCGGCACTCCGTCGGCGGCGGGGATCTCGACGTCACGCCGCAGGCGCACCGGGTGCCGGATGCCGGGACGCACGCCGAACAGGCGGCTGAGCAGGGTCATCGCCGGTCATCTCCTTGATCGATGGAGCTGATGTCACATCGCCGACCAGGCTTCCCGGCACACCATCGGCGCTCCGCTCGCCGGAGCCCGATACGCTCAATATACCGAATTTTCAGAAATTTCTGAAGCCTCGCCCGGTTCGATATCCTGCGCTCGTGAGCGACAGACGTGACCGGTGGCAGGCCGCCGAACATCTCGCCCTGACCCTGGCTGACGGCGGGTTGCAGCGCATGGCCGCACGCACCCTGGCTGTCTTCCTCTTCACCGACCAGCAGAGCGTCACCGCAGGCGAGATCGCCGAACGGCTCGACGCCAGCGCGGGCTCGGTCTCCGCGGCGGTGAAATCACTGCTGTCGGTCGGTCTGATCGAACGCCTGCCCGCTCCCGGCAGCCGCCGCGAGCACTACCGTCTCCGTGATGACGCCTGGGCCACCTTGTTCACCAGCCAGAACACCGTTACCCAGGTCATGCTCCAGGCGGCGCAGACCGGCATCGACACGACGTCGGCCGACGACCCCGCCCACCGGCGGTTGACCCAGATGCGCGATTTCTACCACTTCATGCTGAGTGAGATACCCGCCCTGCTCGACCGCTGGCAGCAACACCAGCACGGCTCACCCCTGTGATGAGGTCGAAACCCGCCGGGTCCACATCCTCGGTGTCACCGCCGACCCGACCGGGGCATGGACCGCCCGGCAGGCCAGGAATCCGGTGATGGACCTGGCCTGCCGACGGGCGGGGCGTCGGCCCGGAGATCCGCACCTGGCTCTCACCCCTGCTGTTCGAACACATCACCTCCACGGGGTTCTACCCGCTCCACCGCCCGGAACTTGGCGTCCGCCTGCGTGACCTCCGAGATTCCGCTCTACCTGATGCAGGGTGTGCCGAACCAGCCGGAGAGCGCTTCTCGCAGCGCGGGCGCGGCGGTGTCGGCGGGTTCGTCGAGGGGTGTGACCCAGGCGATGTGGGCGTCCGGGCGGATCAGCAGGGCGTCGGCCGGCCGGTGATCGGTTTTGGCGGTGTGGATGTCGATGCGATCCTGCCAGTCTCGGGCGGTCTCGCGGAGGTCCGGGCGATCGGCGAGGTCGAGGAGGATGGGCCGTGCGGTGTGCAGGAGTTCGGCGACGCTGGTGATGCCCTGGTCGGTGTGCAGGGTGAGGTCGGGGGCGAAGGTGCCGGCGAACGGGTGGCCGGAGCCGGGCATCGGGTAGCGGATGTCGGTGCCGGCGAGAAGGGCTCCCATGCGGCGCAATGGCTGTTCGTCGGTGAGCAGTTCCTGGAAGACTTCCCGGAGCGCTTCGGCGGCGGGGTCGTGCCCGCGCCGCAATGCGACCTGGGCTCGGGTGTGCAGCATGGTGCGGGCGCCGGCGAGGTGGCGTTCGTCGTGGTAGGTGTCCAGCAGGTCGGCCGGGGCCCAGCCGTGGATGCCGGCGGCCAGTTTCCAGGCCAGGTTGACCGCGTCCAGCATGCCGGCGTTGAGTGCCACACCGGTGGCGGGGAACAGATGCGCCGCATCACCGGCCAGCAGGATCCGCCCGTCGCGGTAGCGTTCGGCCTGGCGGGCCTTGAAGGTGAAGCGCGACAGCCGGATCGCTTCTCCCACGGGGAGGTTCACGCCGAGCACGCGGTGGAGGCTGTCTTGGAGTTCGGCCACGGTCATCGGGGTGTCGTCGTCGTATTCGGTGCTCTCGTCTTCGATGGTGTAGAGGGAGACGACCTGGGAGCCGGGCGACGCGGCGACTCCGAGGAGGCCGTGGTCGGTCCGGGTGAAACCCGCGCGGATCGTGCCGAAGCCGGGGACGTCGAGATCGCCGTTGCCGAGGACGGTCACCGTGTCGGGCAGGGTGACCTGGGCCAGGCGGTTGACCTCCGGGTAGGTGGTGCCGGGGAAGCCGATGTCGGCCCGGTCGCGGACCCGGCTGCGGGCGCCGTCGCAGCCCACGAGGTAGCGGGCGTGCACCTGGTAGGGCCCGTCCGGGCCCCGCACGTCCACGGTCACGGCGGCATCGTCCTGGCTCACCTCGACCACCTCGTGTCCGCGGCGGAGGTCGACGCCGAGTTCGCCGGCGCGTTCGTCGAGCAGCTGCTCAAGTTGCTGCTGCGGGAGCGGCAGGGCGTGCATCGGGGGATCGGCCAGTTGGGTGAAGTCCAGATGCACCCCGCCGAAGGGGAACCGGGGAGCCGGGACAGGGCCGGTGCAGGCTGCCTGGAATCGTTCCAGCAGGCCTCGGTAGCGCAGCAGCTCCAGGATCTGCCCGCCCAGACCACTGGCCTTGGGGGTGTCTCGGCGCTGCGGCCGCCGCTCCAGTACCAGTGGTCGCACACCGGCCAAACGCAGTTCAGCAGCCAGCATGAGGCCGGTCGGGCCGGCACCCACAATGATCACGTCGGCCTCTGTCACTTGCCACTCCGTTCGCGGTCGTTCGTCGCATCCCCGCGCGACCCGGTCGTCACCAACATCCCCGCGAGCTCCGGCAGCCTCGGCTGACGAGGCTGTGGCACGCCTGGGGACTTGCCCAAGCCGTCGATCTCCTTTACGGCCTGGACGATGGCGTCATCGGCCTCTTCGGACCAGATGGCCGCGCCCTCAGACTTCATATCGATCGCCTTTCAATCGTGTCATTCAACCGTGTGCGCGAGGATGGCGGCGACCAGCTTCTCGGGCGTGGTCGATACCGCGGAGGGTGAAGGAGCGCAGGTCGCGCTGGCTTGGCCTCGTCAGCCCGCGGCTTGCCCGTCGCAGAACACCTTCTTGACGAGCCCGTCCACCAGTTTCTGGAAGTCCTTGGCCGGGCCTCTGGTGGCCTCGTCCACCCAGGTCACCGAGGCGGTCAGGGTCTTGCTGCCGTCGGGTGAGCTGTACATCAGCGCTCCGTAGCCGTGTGGGGGGCTGCCGTTGTGCTGGTAGACGGTGCCGCAGTTCGGGCCCAGGTCCTGCACCCATAGCCCGAAGCCGTAGTTGTACTTTCCGTACGGTTTGCGCATCTCGGCCAGCAGCGGGGCCGGCAGGAGCTTGCCGCTCATCAGTGCGGAGATGAACGTGTGCAGGTCCTGGGTGGTGGAGATCAGGTCGCCGGCGCCGGCCAGGAGGGAGAGGTTCTGGCGGGAGATGTCGACCACCTTGTCCTGGCCATCCTCCTCATACCGGTAGTAGCCGTGGGCGTGCGGTCCGGGCAGCTGCGTCCGGTTGCCCGGCACTATGGTGCCCTTCAGGCCGAGCGGTCGCAGGATGCGTCGCTGCATCTCCTCGGCGTAGGTGCGGCCGGTGATCTTCTCGATCAGTAGCAGGGCCAGCGTGTAGTTGGTGTTGGAGTAGTTCTGGTCCGTGCCCGGTTCGAACCGTGCCGGTTTGGACAACGCCAGCCGGACCAGCTCTTGTGGCTGGTAGGAGCGGAACCGGTTGGCCAGCCACTCGTCGCCGGTGGCGGGGATCCCCGGCACGACCGTTCCGTCGTCGTTGTACTCGCCGGTGTAGTTGAACAGTCCGCTGGTGTGCTGCAGCAGCATCCGTACGGTGATCCGCCGGTCCAGTCCGAGCTGGGGCAGGTAGCCGGCCACCGGGGCGTCCAGGGTGATCTTGCCCTCGGCCACCAGTTGCAGGACCAGGGTCGCGGTGAAGGGCTTGATGACGCTGCCCGTCCAGAACCGCCCGTTCGTCGGCGGCTTCGCGCTCTGGCCCAGCTCGCGTACCCCGGCGCTGCCGGCCCATTCGCCCTGCTGATCGTGCACGCGCACCTGTACCCCGGCGAAACCGGCATCGATGAATGCCTGGATGGCCTGCTGCAGCTCTGGGCGGTCCTGCCCGGTAGCGGTCTTCGGCACGGCCGTGCTGCCGGCCGCTGCGGAGGCCGTCGTCCAGGGGGTGGACGTCCCGGCCAGCAGCGCGGCTGCCAGAGCTGTGGCTGCTGCTCGCCGGAAGACCTTGGTCGCCGTGATCGCTGGTGGGGATGGGGTTTTCATGGTTCCTCTGTTCTGGTGTCGCGCTCAGGCGAAGAGCTCGCCGGGCGATTCGGGGTCGATGGGACAGGGGCGGGGTTGAGGTCACGGAGTTCGGACCAAGACCCCGTGACCAGCAGGGGGTATGCCGTCAGGCGGCGTCGAGGGCTTCGGTGATCTTGCGGGTCATCTCGGCCAGGGTGGGGCTGGGCTCGCCTTGGTGGGTGTGGGTGGCTGCGTCGATGGCGACGAGGACGGTGTTGCGGAAGTTGCCGGCCTCGGCCGGGTCCTGCTGCTTGAGCAGGCTCATGGCCGCCGTCAATGCGGGAAGCACGTGGTCGGCGAGTTCGGCGACGGACTTGCCGTTCAGGTTGATGTCTCTGGTCTTTTCGGCGAGCACGTGGCCGATCAGGCCGGTGGCCGAGGCCAGGGCGATGGAGCCCTCGGTGGCGATCTTGTGGGGCGAGCCGGCGGCTCCGGCGGCCGACAGCAGCGTGACGGCGCCGTAGGCGGCGGTGCGCAGGGTGGTCTTGTCCTGGTCGGTCAGGGTGATGGACATGGTGATGTGCTCCTGTGCGTCCAGTAGTGATTGGTGGTTGATCGATATGGATGGTTGACGACTGATCCGAAAGCTCGTCGTCGCTTGCCGGTGTAAGTCCGGTC
>NZ_JBITJQ010000020.1:0-213693 GCF_044460125.1 Nonomuraea sp. NPDC050153 | reverse complement strand
CCAGTGGTCCCACCAGGGCCACATCAACAAGATCGGACCAGCGCTCTACGCCTGCACCTCATTGAGCGCTTAAGCCTTCGTCAGCAGGCTCTAAGGTAGGCTCGAAAGCGAATCGATCAAGCCGTCTCCGTCAAGCACGGGCGCACAGAGAGGCATCTCCGACAGACTCGTTGGCGATACCGCCAACAAGAAAGGATCAAGGAAAGCATGACCGAACCCACCACCACCAAGCACGTCCACTTCATCACCCGCACCCCCGGCAACAACGCCAACTCCTCCAAGCCCCAGACCGCCGCCGAGATCCGCTACATCTTGGACCAAGCCGAGTTCGCCAACCCGCACCTCGTCGCCATCGCCGCAGGCGAAGGACACTTCGCCGTCTCCGGGAAGGCGGAAGCGTGGGTGGCTGTCTCCTGGTGCTCCGGCGACTGCGAGCACGAGATGGCCCAGGCCGTACGGGTGGCCGAGCACATGATGAACAACCCCGCCGCCCAGGAGCGCCCCTGATGCCCTACCTCACGCTGGGCAGCAACCCCACCATCCTCCGCATCGTCATCCAATCCGGAGACGACCAACGCCCCAGTCCCGTCGATGAGGACGACGAGCTCATCCCGCCACCGCGGCCGGGCGAGTGGGCCATCGCTCTCATCGACGACGACAACATGCACCTGCTCGCCATCGAAGAGGCCACCGCCGACGACCTGGCCGACTTCATCGCCCGCCTCACCGTCCAGGCGGCCACCGCCATGCGGGCCGCTGGCGTGGACCTGGCGGGCCGGATCGAAGCGTCCCTCGTCGTCGCAGGGCTCTGGCCCCGCGGCGACCACGACCACAATTCGGAAGGAACCGTTCTTCCCGAGAAGGGCTCAGCCACTACCGATGATCTACAGAAGGGATGAACATGCAGCGCTCCGTCCAGATTCGTACCGTCACCGGATACGTAGCAGACGGCGGCGGCTGGGACCCAAACGTGAGGGCGGCGGCCACACACACGACGTCGAGCTTGACCACCCTGCTGTCGAGGACGCCATCGACGCTGCTATCAACGTCCTGTGCGAGTACGGCCGCACAACAACTACCTGGAAGAGAGAGTCGCCCGCCTGCGCGGCTTCTCCAAGGACGAGGAGGCCTGCCTCCGCGCCAAGCTATCCAGCTATCCACCGCCGTAGTCCCCCGCGCCGCCCTACCTGAGGAGACCACCACCATGCCTACCGCGAGAGGACCTGGAGTGACCGAGACCCGCGACTTCCACATCGGCGACATCCTGTCCGGCGCTAGCCACGTGCTCGTATCGCCCACCCGCTTTGACGGCCTCTACCAGATCTTGAATTGGATGACTGGCGACAACCTGTTCACCCACCAACTCCCGCGAGCCGCAGAAGAATGCACCCCGTCGCTGCTCGCCCAGCACCCCGACCTGGCTGAAGTCGACGTGCCAAAGTCGTTCGAGGACGAGGCAACCTACGAGGCTTGGATGACCGAACAGGTCGCCCTCTACGGGGAAATCCGTCCTGTCGCACCCTTAGAAGCCGTGGACCATACCCGTATCGACCCGGTGGACGAGGCGCGGATGAGGCGCCCGGATGCGACCATTATCGAGATCGAGGACGACCGTGGCTGACGACCTCTGCCCGCTGATCCTTTTGGACGTCGATGGCGTTCTCAACGCCTGGCACCGGCAGGGTCCGCACTGGCAGACGTACGACGCTGTCTCCGACATCGGAACGTTCAAGGTCAACCTCAACCCCGAGCATGGGCCGATGCTGCTTCAGCTCGCCGCCGAGACGGGCGCGGAACTGGTGTGGGCGACCACATGGGAACTCCACGCCAACCTGTCCATCGCGCCACTCATCGGCTTACCCGATCTGCCGGTCATCCTGGTTAACTCCGGTCGTGAGGTGCCATACGTACACCCGAAAACGCCGCCCGTTGCCGAGTATGTGATGCGCCGGCCGTTCGTGTGGTTCGACGACGACCTCGAACGAGCCGATCGGCTGTACCTGAAGGGGCACGACAACGTGGACGCCTTCCAGATCATCGACGTGGGGCCGCGCAAGGGACTCACGCACCGCCACATCAGGCAGGCCGCCGAGTGGCTCGCGGAGGTGAGCCGTGGCTGACAACCTCCGTTGCATCGACGAACTCGCTATCCGCTCACCCCGAGGTGTTCGCACAGGAAGGCGGTGGCGGGTGACCATGACGACGTGGGACGGGCACTGCCCCGAAGAGCTCAACCGGGAATGGTGCCACCACACCTACAGCCACTGGCCGCCCACCGAGCCGGGCACACAGGAACTCGCGCCGTGGCGGGGAGGACCCGCCAACGAGCGGGACAGGGCCAGGTTCCTGGCGCTGTCGGCCGAGGACCGGCATCGAGCCTCCCTGCTCGCGCAGGCCGGAGACGACGGTGTCCGCTCCACCGCCGCATGCTGGGCGGCGGCGCTGGACGAGATCACGGGAGGAAGTGGGGAGTGAAGGCACCAACGATTCACCAGCCCTGGGCGTGGGCCATCGCTCTTGGCGGCAAGCCTGTCGAGAACCGCACGCGCGCCACCCTTATGTCGATCTTGGCTCGCGATCTCCTCGCTGACCTGCTGGTTTGCGACAACGACATGCCCATGACGCAGGGGGTGGCTTTCCGTGGCTAGACAGTTCGCGGCCCAATACACAGACGAGGACGGCGTCGAGCACACGAGCCACTTGGTGCCGCGTGTCAAGGCCATCGCCTTCGCCCGCATTTTGCGCGAGCACCCTGGACCCCAACGCCGCAGTGGTGGCTTGTCAGCTTCGAGGCGGCTGATCCGGCTGGCGACCGGGGCTCAAAGGCTGTGATCAGTGTTCGCGCGCGTATGCGTAGAGCGTCACGGCGGTGATGAACGCCACCTCGATCCCCAGCACCTTATCCAGAATGGTGAAGCCTGAAATGTCTGACGGAACCAGGACCTGACGCAGGGAAATGACCGCCAGCAGAGCGGCCGCCAGCTCCAAGGGACTGGTGTTCTTGCTATGTCGGCGCAGTGCGAGGGCGAGGACGAGCAGGACAGGGGTCGCCAGGATGGCGTACACGAAGGCGAGCGCGTTCGGGCGGCGGGTGAGGTCGATCTGGATAGCCGTGTCCAGGCGTAGCCGGTGGACCACGTTGTCGTCGGGCCGGGTGCCTTCGACCTTGCCTCCGGTGTCCACGTAGTAGCTGTGCGCGTTGTCGCCCAGGCGCGGGAGCGTCCAGTCGCTCAGGTTGTCGTCAAGCTTGATGGTGGAGATGAAGAGCATGAGCGTCCGCTTCGACATCCGCTTCGTCCCGTCGGACAGCGGTGGCAGTTCGACGCCGTCGGAGACGGTGATCTCAATCTGGAATCTGGCGGAGTAGCGGTCGTGCGGGTAGGCGGTCATGGAGCCCGTGAGCGGCACCTTGAAATCCGGCAGCGGCGCGAACCCGGCGTACATGTCACGCAAGCGGATCTGAGTGGAAACCGTCTGCGTGGTGATGCCCGACCTGGCGACGCCAGTGGCGCCCGCCCAAACTCTCATTGTCCCGAGAGCCTCTTCGTCCACGTCGGGTAGCCGCAGCTGCAGATCCGCGCTGAAAGTCGCCTCACGTGCGCGTAGGTCGATGTCGCGAACGCTCAAGAAAACTGTGCCGTCAGAGGACAACTGCGCGCCGATCTGGCTGTTAGGCCCGCCCAGCTCGTCGCCGCCTCTCATCGGGAAAGCAGCCCAGATGGCTATGAGAAATACGGCTAAGGCCACTAATGCGAGCGTCACGCGCACTGATCACTCCGCTGAGGTCTACGGCTTTTCACATTGGGGCGGTCGGCGATCGGGTACGCCTTGTCGACCAGTGTGAGCCACGCCGGGTTGCGCCACCATGCATTCGAACGGTGGATGGCGGCAATTCCGCCTACACCGTCTCGCTCGCCACTGGCCGTTCCGTTGTCTCACGCCCCGAGAACTGCCTGCCAGCGGAGGTTCCCGCCCATGACTGATGAGTGGTGCTTCGACCAAGGCTACTGGGACGGCAAGATCCGAAGTCGCCGCAGTTCGCCATGCGCGGCTTCGAGCCGGGCGGTCACGTCGGAGACCTGGTCGCGGAGTTGCTTGTTGCGCTCCAGTGCGATCTCCAGCCTGCGCTGGAGCGAGGCCTCGCTGGCGCGTTGGGTGCGTGACCGTGAGTTTTTCGGGGTGCGCTGCTGGAGCTGGCCGATCGCCTCGATCAGGTCGGGCTGGGTGTATAGCCAGGAGCGGGAGACCGCGGCGGCCTGGGCAATGCCCACCACGGTGGGGCGGTCGCCGCGGCGCTCGACGGCTGCGATGGCGTCCTGGGCGCGCTGGCGGGCTTGCTGGTGGCGTTGCTTGGACGCCTCGATGAGGAAGCGGGCGTTGTCAGCCGGCGGCATCGAGATCGGTCACCTTTCCCCCGGCCACGATCTGGCCGTCCGTGGTCCGCTCCAGGGCGTCGATGATTTGATCGAGCTTGCGCAGGGTGCGAGTGTTCTTCTCGGCGACCCTGGCCAGGCCGGACGCGGTGGCGTCGGCGATGAGCCGCTCGGTCTCCTCATGCTGGCGGCGGTGCTGGGAGAGGAAATCGGCGGTGGTGATGAAGAAGCGGCAGTCCAGGCACGGGTTGGCGTATTCGCAGTCGGTCTGGATGGGTGCCCCGCAGTAGCCGTTGGGCAGGGTGACCTTGGCGCGGACCATGCTGAGCTTCATCCAGGCGGCGTCCGCGAGTGGGTGCTCGGGGTCGAGTTGGACGGTCTGTCCGTCGGCGTTGATCTTCGTCGCCCGTTCCCAGTGCTGGCGGACGGTCTTGTCCAGCAGCCGGGCGTAGACGGCCGTCATCTGCGGGGACATGTGGTCGAGCAGCTTCTGGACCACATGTTGGGGGACGTTGGCGTTGATCAGCCGAGTCGCCAGCGTGTGCCGGAACTGGTGAAAGGTGACCTTGATGGGCTGACTGTGCTCATCGCGCAGGTCGAGCGCGTCGAGCCACGCCTTCAGCTGGTCTCGGAGACGACGGTCGCTGACCGGCTTGCTGCCGTCGAGGTTGGCGTTGGCGGCGGGGAACAGCCACGGCGACCCGTCCGGGAACCGGCGGTGAACGGCGCCCTGCTGAACGGCGATTCTGTCGGCGAGGGCTGTGCTGAGCGGGAAGAACGCGGGCCGGTCGTGAATCTTCCGGTTCAGCCAGGCCAGGTAGGGGTT
Source organism: Nonomuraea sp. NPDC050153 (assembly GCF_044460125.1). Lineage (NCBI taxonomy): Bacteria > Bacillati > Actinomycetota > Actinomycetes > Streptosporangiales > Streptosporangiaceae > Nonomuraea > Nonomuraea sp. NPDC050153. The sequence continues at coordinate 208,494 of NZ_JBITJQ010000020.1, read as the reverse complement.
GCCCGAGGCATCAGGCACGATGCAGTCGAAGGGCAGCCACCTCGCGTCCTTGAGACGAAGCCCGCATGCGATGAGCAGTTCGAGTAGCAGCCGGCCGTCGTCGGAGGGGAACTTCGCGAGCGCCTCGGGCTTTTCAAGCTGGCGCATCACGGGTTCGGGGATGAAGCGCGGCTTGCTGACTCGCGGACGTGGTCCGTCGTCGTGGTAGATGAAGGCGCTGCCGGGCAGTTCGGGCAGCCATCCGTGCCGGTGGATGTCCTTGAGCAGGGTGGAGATCGAGCTGATCTGGTGCGAGCGGGTAGTCGGGTCGGGCACCTGGGGGTGCAAGGCCGCGATCCAGGTCTCGATGCGTTCGCGGGTCAGAACCGCCGGGGAGGCGTCCGGTCCGTCGAGCTCGGCGAGATGGCCTGCGAGCCGGACGCAGGCGTAGATGTTGGTCTTGATCGTGGCTGCGTTGATCCCTTGGGCAAGACGCCAGCGGCACCAGCGTTTGACGACGTCCTTCAGCCACGGCTGCGTGAGGCCGTCGAAGTGTAGCCATCGAGCCTGTTCGCGTTCCACTCCCAGGTGTCGCAGGTCCCACGTGTCGCGCGGATACTGGTCGGCCCACGGGTCGTCACCGATCAGTAAGGCGTCCAGCTCGAAGCGGGTGTCCTGGATGAAGGCGTGGGACATGCTGCGGTAGGCCGCGCGGCCGGGCCTGGTGGAAGGTCAGCCAGTCGGCCTCGTCCCAGTCGAGCAGGCTCGTGAGCTCGGCCGGACGGATCCAGGAGACGGCGCGCGATACGATACTGGGCGGGGTGTGCCTGGTGCCCAGGTCATGACGGCGTTGCAGCCCAAACTGGATCTCCAGGCGAATCTGCTGGCTCAGATCATGAAGCCGGATGTAAGGGTTGCGGCGCAGCTCCAGGACCTTGAACCAATCTCGCATTTGGGTCGACGTCAGGTTGGGGTGGCCGTTGTTGCGCCAGCGGATGTAGTGACGTCCGCACAAGGTCATCGATGGGCTGTCGGTCCGCCACGGGCAGCCGTCGACCAGGCACTCCCGATCGTCACGTCGCGTCGGGTCGCAGCGCGCCGTGGCAATCCACTGGTCCAGATCCGGCGAACCTGCCCGCTGCCACGCCTCGGTGTGGCGTGCGCACAAGGGCCGGCTGCCGCGCGATGCTCTGCCGCACCGAGCGACGCTGCAACCGGGCGGGTTGTCGCGCCACCTCGTGGTCGGGTCCTCGCAGAGGATCCAGGCCTCCAGGTCGGGCATGCCCGCTCGGCGCCAGCGTCCGTAGTGGTGGGTGCACAGCCCCTTGACCGAGAAGCTCACGGCGCGCGTGCAGGCCGGAATCCTGCAGATGCCCTGGAAGAACACGGGGCTGTCGGGCGGCGGATAGAACTCCTCGCCCGTGCGGAACTCCGGCCGCACCGTCGCCATCAGCCGTTCCAGCAAGCCCGCGCCAGTGGCCAGCGGGCGCGGTGCGGTCACGAGCTCATCTCCTGGTCGTTTCCGATCAGTCCTGCGGAGACAAGGACGCGTCGATGATCCTCGACACTCAAATGGCTGTACGTATCAGCCGTGACCTGCGGGTTGGCATGCCCGAGCAACGCAGCCACGACCTCGATCGGGACCTCGGCTCGCAGCAGCCGGGTGGCATAGGTGTGGCGGCAGGCGTGTGGCGAGAAGTGCGTGATCTCGGTCCGCGCTCGCAGCCGTTCCACCAACTCGTTGACGTTCGCCCTGGTCATCGGGGAGCCGATCGGTGGATGGAACAGGTTCACGAACACGTAGTCGCAGTCGAGCATCCCGTACTCGATCTCCACGTAGTCGGCGTACAGGTCGAACACCTCGCTGCGGACCGGGATCGTGCGGCCCTTCAGCCCTTTGGCTCGAGCCTGGTTGGCGTTGTCCTCGCGCGGGACGACCTCGACCTCGCCGCGCCGCATGCTCAGGTCGCTGTGGCGCAGGCCGAGCGCCTCGCTGACCCTCAGGCCCGACTCGTCCAGCAGCGTGATCAGAAATTTGTCCCGCAGGCGGCGGCACGCAGCAACCAGGTCCTCGGTCTCCTGCGGTGTCAGGGTCTTCGGGCACTTGCGGTGGGCGTGAATCCGGAGCGGACTGTACTCCACCGGGCCGCCGCGCCAGGTGTGCACCAGCATCGGCACGTACCGGCCCGTCGGCCGGGTACCCAGGAGCTGACCGAGCAAGGCCGGCACCGATTCGTCGCGCCGGGCGTGGTAGCGGTAGAAGGAGCCGACGGCGGCCCGCTTGCGCTGCAGGGTGCTGTTCTCCAGCGCCTGGCCGGTACCGGGCAGCAAGAACACTCCCGGCGCCCGGGTCGGCTTCGGCCGGCGCAGCCAATCGAAGAACTGGGCGAGCTGCTCCAGGGTCAGCTGACGAAACTCCAGGCCGATCTGGTCAAGCCAGATGAAGAAGTCCCGCAGGTCGTAGGCGTAACCCTGCACCGTGTTCGGCGACGCGCCGCCAGCTGCCATCCAGGCCAGGAACGCCTCCACCGGCTCGACGGGCAGCCCGTCCGCGTCCACCACGGTGTACGACACCGGGCCACTGTCTGGGGACCGAAGGCGCTGTACGGCGAGCCCACTCATCTCGGGGCCTCCATCGACATGGACACGGCAACAGGACGTGTCTATGAAGCACCACAGAGTGAGATCCCGCCAGCGAGTTGGACGTCATGGACACCAACTTGCTCGCTCTACATAACCACCACCCACCGAGGCGAGATCGCCATCCACGCCGGGAAACACTGGGACGAGGCCGGAGCCTGGGCCTGGCGCATCATGGGAGCGGCTACGTCGGAGGAGCCGCTGGTGCCCGACGACGAGCGGTTCGTGTTCGGCGCGATCGTGGCCGTCGCCGAGTGGGTGGGCGTAGTCCGGGACGCGTCGTCGCCGTGGGCGGAACCGGGACAGGTGCACTGGCTGCTGGCCAACATGCGTCCGCTCAGCGAGCCGATGCCGTGCCGGGGCTGGCATAACATCTGGGACGTGCCTCCCGAGGTGGAGGCCCTGGTGCGTGCGCTCACCGACCCTCGAGGCGAGCCACCGCCTCCTCGGCATCTGGATGATCAAGCTCTTTCAGCAGGGCTTGGGCCTGTGACCAGGCGTGTCGCGCCGCATCGAGCTCGTTGAGTGCGGCGTGGTTGTCGCCTAGGTGGAGGAGAACTTCCCCATGGTGGTATTGATCGCCTAACTCCACGAACAGATCGAGTGCCTTCTGATAGGAGGCGGTGCTCTGTTGAAGGTCGCCGAGGTGGTGGTGGGCGTGGCCAAGGGTGTCCCATGCGGCTGCTGCTCCCGGACGGTTGCCCAGTTCGTGATGGAGAGCGAGCGCGTCTTGGCTGTAGATCAGGCCTTTGGCGTAGTCGCCGAGTTGGCAGTAGTGCCAGCCGATGTTGTTGAGGGTGGCGGCCAGTCCTTGGCGATGGTCGGCGATGCGGTACCGCTGCAACGCCTGCTCGTCGTGCCGTAAAGCCTCAGCGTACTTGCCTTGCCGCCCGGCGACGATACCGAGGTTGAGGAGGGTGAGCCCTTGCAAGATAGGAGTGCCCACCGCGTTGAACAGGTCAAGGGATCGCTGCAAGTGTGAGGTGGCGTCATCGAGGCGGTGAAGTCGCGTATAGCCGTATCCGAGAGATTGTTCACTGTACGCCTGCCCAAGCCGGCAGCCGTGTTCGTGAGTGATCTCCAGGGCGGTGTGGCTGATGTTGATCCAGTCGTGCCAGTGTCCTTGCCGCTCGAGGTACGTGGCTAGTGCCCACGTAAGCTGCCACGTATGGGTGACGAAGCCGGACATGGCGGCTTGCCGAACGCTGGCGATCAAGACAGGATGCTCACTCGCGAACCAGGTGGATGCCTGTTGGGCATCGGTCAGGGATTCCACGGTGACACCATGCTGAGGGGCCGCGGGTTGCGGCTCTTCCCGGTTCGGGTACAGAAGTTGATCAGCGGCCAGCGCCGTGTGCAGGTAATGGTCGAACAAGCGGCGCAGGGCTTGTCGGCGGTCGTCGTGGTCGTCCTTGTCATGGGCCAACTCTGCTGCGTACGCACGTAGCAGGTCATGAAAAGCGAACCGACCGGGAGCGTTCTCGGCGAGCACGTGAGCTTTGTTAAGTTCGTCCAGTAGCCGCCGGGCGCGATCAATGGGGATTCCGGCCAGGCTCGCTGCGGCTGCCACGGATACATCCGGTCCCGGGTGCAGGCCAAGGAGACGGAACAGACGTCCGGCGTCGGGGCTGAGCGTGTGGTACGACCAGGAGAATACGGCTCGCACGTTAGTGATGGGGTCACCGCCGTCAAGGCCGTCCAGGGTGCTGCCGGTCTCTTGCAGTTCGCTGGTCATCGCCTTGATCGTGACAGCGGGCCGAGCTGCGATGCGAGCCGCGGTGATCGCCAGAGCGAGGGGAAGCCGGGCGCACAGGGCGACGAGGTTGTCGATCTCACCCGGCTCCGCAGCGACACGGTGCCGTCCGAGGCGGTGACCGAGCATCTCACGTGCCTCCGCAACCGTCATCAGGTTCAGGATGATGGGGTACGCGCCCTCGACCACGAGCAGGCTGGTCAGTGGATTGCGGCTTGTCACTACGGCGAAGCATCCAGGCGAGGCCGGCAGCAATGGACGTACCTGCTCTGCGTCCCGCGCATTGTCCAGGACAACGAGCATCCGCCTGCCCGCGAGCAGGCTCCGATACAAACCCACCTGAGCGGTCACATCGGTTGGTATCCGATGTGGGGCGACGCCCAAGGCGTCGAGGAAGCCGCGCACCGCATCGGCAGGGGTGATAGGCGATTCACTCGGGCCGAACCCACGCAAGTTCACGTACAGCTGTCCGTCTGGAAACTGATCACGGGCTCGGTGTGCCCAGTGCACAGCGAGAGCGGTCTTACCCACGCCGCCGGTGCCAGCGATAGCGGAGATCACAACGGTGGCCAGGCTGCCTTCAGCAGCGGGGAGGAGCTCATCGAGGTGTTCAAGGGCCTCGGTGCGGCCGGTGAAGCCGGAGACGGCGGGAGGTAATTGGGCGGGAATGGGAAAGGCTGATCGGATCTGCCCACCCTCGCTGTCCGCACCGGCCCGGTCGCCTTGGTCCGCGTGCAGGATCGTGAGGTGAGCTTGCCGGGCTTCCGGCCCCGGTTCGATGCCGAGCTCTTCGCGCAGGCGGCGGCGTAACCTGGCGAACTCGCGCAGCGCCGTCGACCGCTGCCCGTCCAAGGCCAGGGCCAGCATCAGCCGGACATGCAGTCCCTCGTGCAGGGGCTCGTCGTGGATGAGACGGCGTAATAGCGCGATCGGCTGCTCGGGCAGACGCAGGGCGGCCGCAGTCTCGGCGAGGGCGAGAGCCGCCGCCAGCCGTCGATTGGTGAGCGCGACGGCGGTGGGGTGCTGCTGAAGACGGTCGCTGGCGTCGGTCACGACTCGGCCGCGCCATTGGCCTAGGGCTTCGTCCAGCGTCCGGTACTCCTCTATCGACCCGGTCGCCTCGCCCTCCGCCCGGGTCACCAGGTCGCCGAACCGTCCGGCGTCGATCCTGCGCGGGTCGATCCTCAGCGCGTACCCCCGGCCTGCCGAGACCAGGGCCTCAGCAACCGATCCGCCCACAGGTGCGGCCGTAAGCGTCGAACGCAATCGGGCTATGTGAACGTGCACCACATTGCGGCATGTCCGAGGAGGTCTCTCACCCCACAGGGTGTCGACGATTTCGTCGACCGTGACCGTCTCGTTTGCATGGAGGGCCAGGAGTGCGAGCACGTCACGCCGCGCCGGCGACAAGCCGTGCACCTCGACTGTGTCGAGCCGGACGGACATCGGGCCGAGGATGTCCAGACGTAGTCCGCCCTCGTCACCGTCGGGGTGGCCATTGGAGACCAGGGCGTCGCGATCGGAGTCCGACAAGGCGAGCGCAGCGGCCAGGCGCTGTGCCGACAGAGCGCGCGGGCGCGCCCGGCCGCTTTCGATGTCGCGCAGCGCCCGCACGCTCAGGTCGGCGCGGCGGGCCAATTCCTGCTGGGTCATACCCGACTCGACACGGCGCCGCCGGATCAGGCCGCCGACCGAATCTCGTGCAGGCCGCATGAACAGCCCCCCGTCCGCATCACTCGCCTGCCGCCAATTCTGCCGACAACTGCCGCACGCCGCCAGACGCCGAAAGAATCCGCAGCTCATGGATGTGGATGGGAGAGTCATTGCGTTAAGCGGCTGTCAAGCAGTCGCGCGGTATGTGCCGCTAGCGTTTTGAAATGCGAATCGATTCCCGTCCAGTACAGGACTACGCATGAGAAGAACGAAACACGGATTCGTCAACGCCGTCCTGGTCTTCCTGGTGGCGGCCCCTCTCACCGCCTCCCTTGCCGCTCCGGCTCAGGCGGATGAAGGTCATTGGTCCAGGGAACGCAGCGGATGTGTCTACACAGGTGGCATCTCCGCCGACCACCGCTACGCGTGGACCGCAAAGTCCTCGGGAGGCTGCGACGGCCACCCGTGGCTCAGGATCTACTCCAACTACTCCAACATCACCGAATATTGGGAGGGCCACAAGGCTAATTTGATCTCCAGAAGTGGCACGCTCTGCCCGGACCCGTCCTTCTGCGCCGTCTACCACAGGAGCCAGAGCAACGAGTCTTATGGGCAAAGTCACTGACTTTCAGGCTCACAATCGTGGAGAACGCATGGATACGATCCAGAAAAGATATGTGAACGTTATTCTGGCTTGCGCGCTGGCTGTGCCGGTCACCGCACTCGTCGCCACTCCGGCTCAGGGGGACGAAGGTCATTGGTCCAGGGAACGCAACGGCTGCATCTACACCGGCGGGATCTCCTCCGATCACCGTTATGCATGGACCGCCAAGACCTCGGGAGACTGCAAGGGCCACCCTTGGCTCAAAGTGTATTCGGACTACGATGAAATGTGGGAAGGGCATCGCGAAAACGTCGTCTCCAGGAGCGGCACGCTTTGCCCTGACGTCAATTTCTGCCAGGTGTACCACAGGACGCAGGCGAACGAGTCCTATGGACAGAGCCATTAGCGCACGTGCTGCGGCCCTGGGGTTCAGGAGCTTGACGGGGTTGGTCGTCCTCGTGCTCTGGGGGTCGCCGGCCGGCTGCGCGCAGGCCGGCGATCCCCAACTCCAAACAGGGGCCCGCGAGCCTTCCCAGACCGCCACCGGCATATCGGCTGTACCGGTGACGCGAGCGGACTACGAGGACGCGGTGGGCCACACACGGGACTGCATGCGCAAGTCCGCCGTGCAATTGGTCAGTTATGGCTGGGATCCGATCGACCAGCAGGACATGATTCTGACGTACCGCGCGCCGGGAGTTCCGGAAGCGACGGTATTCGACGTCGCCCGAAAGTGCCGAGCCCGGCATCTGAATGCCGTCGAAGCCCGCTATAGAAACGACCATCAGGCGCTCATGATACCAGAACTGATGAAACGCGTTCAGCATTGCCTCAAGGCGAAGGGTGTTTCTGTCACCGGGCAGGAGCGCAATCCGGGCGACCTTCTCGCGGTGGTTTCTGAGGACAGGCTGATGGATCTCTTGGACTGCGTGCACCAAAATGCGAACCAGCTTTATCCGACGCTGCCCATCGAGTTCCCCTGATCCTGGATCCACTGGGCCCAGGACTCGGTGGGCCTTGGCCGGCCAACGCCGGAAGAGCTCGATGCGCAGGGAGGGTGCGCCGCGGGGTTAGGGGTCAGGCGAGCAGGTGAAGGACCCGCCGGGCCTGCCGTTCCAGGGTTCCTGCGGGATTGCGGGTGGCGAACGGCCCGTCCGGGCCGAGCATGAGGAACCAGCCCAGCGCGAGCAGCCGGCGGAAGTCCCGTACGCGTTCGCGCTGCCGCCTGGTCAGCTCCAGGGCGGCCAGCAGGTGCTCTGCGTCGAGGGCGCCGTCGACGCGTGATATGTGCTTGCAGACTTCGGCGAGCTCGAAGGCGCGGTCGCTGCGGCCGGAGTCTTCCCAGTCGATGATGCGTACCTGGCGATCGTGGTCGTCCCACAGGTAGTTGGCATGATTGCCGTCGGACAGGCCGAGGATCGGTGGCAATGGATCAGCGGTGAGCTTGCCGGGAGCGGTGGTGGCCAGCCACGCCGCTCCTGCCCGGTAGGCCTGGTGCGCGGCGGGCGTGTCGCCGAGGTTGGGCTGCTTGTCGGCCCAGGTACGGACCTTGGTCACGGCTGCGGCGGGTCCCCACGCGGCGGGCTCGACCGCCGCGACCACCGGCGCGGGGATCGCCTGGTGGAGCCGGGTCAGGGCGGCGGCCAGAGCGGTGACCTGTTCGGCGGTGACGTGCTCGCCGCGCAAGACGCGGCCGGGTAGCCGGCTCATCACCACGGTGGGCGGATCGGTGTCTCGGCTGGCAGCGTGATGCCGGCGCTGGAGGTGACTCCCGTCAGCTGTGACTGGTGCGGGGGCCACCCGGACAAGCGCCGCATCGTCGTGCAGGGGGCAGGCATGGCGATCTGCGACGACTGCGTGGAGCTCGTGGTCATCATCATCGAGGAAGAGGGGAAGAGGCGGGCGGCAGAGAACGAGAGGTAGAGTGCCCCGTACACGCGCGTGTGATCTGCAAATCCCGCGCACCGCGAAGGCCCTGGCAGGGATCCACCCCCTGCCGGGGCCTTTCGCACAGGTATACACAGGTACGCGTTCCGGGTACGGTAGAGCGCATGATCCGCGCCGACGCCAAGTACCCGCAGGTGGCCGCCTCCATCGTGGCCGATATCGACTCGGGCCGGCTCAAGCCGGGTGATCGGCTGCCGTCTGAATTGGAGCTTGGTGCCCAGCACCAAGTGGGCCGCACCACCGTCCGGCAGGCCATAGACCTGCTGCGCGAGCAGGGCCGCGTCCAGACCGTCCCCGCGAAGGGCACCTACGTGACCGGGGACAAGACCAGCGCCCCGGTGCCGCCGTCCCGCCGCCTGGTGGACGACCTGCGCGCCGCCATCACCTCCGGCGAGCTGAAGCCGGGCGACCCGCTACCGTCCGAGCAGGAGCTGATGGACAGATACGGGCTGGCCGCCATCACCATCACGATCGCCCTACGCAAGCTCCGCAAGGAGGAGTTGATCCACCACATCCCCGGCCGCGGCCGATTCGCCGGCCCGGCGCCGCGCAAGAGCCAGGATCGCCGTACCGGGCAGTGAAAGCTGGCAAGCCGGGTCTACATCCCGGGGATGATCGACAGAAGAATTGTCCGCATGCCTGAGTCCCGGATCAGCCCTCCGTACCGCCTCAGCGTCCTCGGCATGCGCCTCGCTCAGCTACGCGAAGCCCGACATCTGACCGGGGCCCAGGTCGCCCAGCGGACCGGAGTCACTCCATCGGCGCTGTCGCGGCTGGAACGCGGGAAGAACAGCTACGTCACCCCCGGCGATGTGCGGCTGCTGCTTGACCTGTACGACGGCGACGACGATGTGCGCGAGGAATGCCTGGAGCTCGTCGCCGATGCCCGCCTCACCCCGTACTGGGCGCCGTACCGGCGAGCTCTCGGCGAGTTGGAGGAGTACGTCGCTCTCGAGACCGAGGCCCGGCACATCCGGTACTGGCACCCGCTGCTGATCCCGGGCTTACTCCAGACGGACGCGTATGCGCGGGAAGTCATCGCCGCCGAACGCTTCGACGACGACCCGTCGCTCGTCCGGTTGAAGGTCCGGGCCAGGCTCGCCCGTCAGTGGATCGTCCGCTGCGACCACGACCCTGTCCACGTACATGCCCTCCTGGCCGAAGGCGTGTTGCGGCAGAACGTCGGCGGGCCCGCGGTCATGCGGGAGCAGCTCGACCGCCTGGTGCAGGAAGCGGGCCGCCCGAACGTCACGGTGCGGGTCATACCCCAGGCGGTGGGTGCCCACCCGGGCCTGGCGGGCGGGTTCGTGCTGCTGAATCTGCCGTGGTTGGGGGACACGCTGTTCATCGAGGCAGGAGGGGGAGGCGTCGTCGATCGCGGGCCACGCGTGCAGGAATATGGTCGGCTACTGAGTCGGCTTCAGGCGATGGCGTTGCCGGACAAGGAGTCGGCCGCGCTTATCGCGCACGTGGCAGAGGAGATCAGTTAGTGCTGGGCGGGAATTGGGTGACGGCGTCAGAGTCGGGCGGTTGTGTGGAGGTGCGCCGCAGCGCAGTGGCGGAGTGCAGGTGCGCAACAGCCGTGATCCTCAAGGGCCGGTGCTGGACTTCACACCGGGAGAGTGGTTCGACTTCGTGCGGGGGGTGCACAGGCAGGTGTTCGATCTGCCGGAGTGGCATACGGCAGGTTAGACGGGTCGGAGAGCCATTCCCCGACGCGCTCATCCTGGCGGTGAAACACCGATCGCAGTCGTTCAGCGCCTGTCGGGTGACTCTGCGGACCAGATAGGCAACGCAGAGCCGAGCATCTCGTAGGCGACGGTGAGGAGCAGGCGGGCGATGGGCGATGGGCGATGAACGCGCACGGATCGTTGTCATTGACTGCGGACGAGGGTGAGCATCTCATCGACTGAACCGGCCGGATCGCTGATCGGAAACTGCACCGCCCGGATGATCGCGTCGGGGTCGAGCAACAGGGTGAGGCGTTTGAAGCGGTCGACGCCGGCCGTTCGGAAGGTCGGCAGCAGCAGCCCGGCGGCGAGTCTGCTGTCCTGGTCGGACAGGAGGGGATAGGACAATCTCGCGTGCGTGACGAAGGCGGCCAACTGGTCGGGTCGCTGGGTGCTCACGCCTCGGATCGTGGCACCTGCCGCCTCGAAGTCGGCACACCGTGAAGCGTAGGTGAGAGCCTCCAGAGTGCAACCCTTCGTCCCCGGGATGTCGGCCCAACCGGGCGGGTAGCCGTGGGTGCCCGGGGCGAAGGCGCCGGGGAAGAAGTAGAGGACAGTCCAGACGCCGCCCGGTGCGTTGGGCGCGACCGGCTCGCCGTCATGTCGTTCCAGCACGACATCCGGCATTTTCCGGTTAACCAGATCGTGCACGCGACGGCTCTCGGCGGACCCGTCCTCGCTGGTCGCGGTCAGCGCCCCGTCGCCCATCACATGTCTGGCGCCCCAATCCTGCAGGGCGATGAGCGTCGGCAGCAGGCCTTCGCCCTTCGTGGTCAGCAGGTAGTCGTAGCGCGGCGGGTGATCGGAATAGGGCCGCTTCTCCAGTACCCCGTGTTCGACGAGCCCGGCCAGGCGCTCGGCCAGTGCTCGCCGGCTGACGCCGAGCTCACGCTGAAGGCCGTCGAAGCGGGTGGTGCCGCCCGCGATGTCGCGCACTACCAGGAACGTCCACCAGTCGCCGATCACTCCGAGCGCTTGCGCGATACCGCAGTCGGAGTCGGGCAGATCGGCGCGCTTCACGCATTCCAGTATAGTGCGTTCCATTCTGGAACTTACCAAAGGAGAGGCGCTGGGATGGGAATCGACAGTGGAGGTGGGGCGGGCGTCTTCTGGCGGTGGTGGACGGCCGGCACAACCAGCGCGGTCGGCTCGGCGGTAGGCGCAGTGGCGCTGCCACTGACGGCCTTGACGGTGCTCAACGCCTCCGCGTTCGAGATGGGCATGATCGCCGCCGCCGGGTACGTCGCCTGGATCGTGATAGGCCTGCCCGCCGGGGTGGTGGTGCAGCGACTCCCCATGCGAAGGGTGCAGATCGGCGCCGACCTGGCCCGCGCGGCGGCGGTCCTCTCCATCCCGCTGGCCTGGTGGCTGGACCGGCTGACGGTCGCCCAGCTGGTGATCGTGGCCCTCGTGATGAGCTTCGCGAACGTCGTCTTCGACGTCGCCAACTCGACCTTTCTGCCGTCGATCGTGAGCAAGGAGCAGTTGCAGTCCCGTAACAGCCTGACGTCCGGCACCCACGCCACCACTCAGCTCGGTGGGCCGTCGGTCGGCGGTCTCATCGTCCAGATGCTCGGGGCGGTGCCCACCCTCCTCGTCGACGCGGCCAGCTACCTCGTCTCAGCCCTGCTGCTGCAGACCCTGCCCGAACGCCGCGCAGAGGCCCCCGACCGCTGGCCACCGGTGCGCGCGATGATCCGCGAAGGCTGGCGTTTCGTCGTGCACCACCCGGTCATGGGTCCGTGCATGTGGGCCGCCACCGCGGCCAACACGGTCTGCGGTGCGCAGCACGCGCTCTACGCGCTGTACCTCGTACGCGAGCTGCACGCCGAGTCCGGCCTCGTCGGCCTGCTGCTGGCGGCGGACGGCGTTGGCACGCTGATCGGCGCGGCTTTGACGAACCAGGTCACAGCCAGGCTCGGCAGCGCCCGCACCCTGGTCGTCGCCGGCTTCGTCGCGGTCGCCGGGGCGCTCGTCGTTCCCCTCGGCACCGGTTGGCAGGGCTTCGCCGCCTTCGCCGTCGGCAACGTGGTATTCGCCGCCGGCGTCGTGGTGCTCAGCGTGGTGACCCGCACGTACCGGCAGATCGCCAGCCCGCCCGACCTGCTGCCCCGGGTGATGGCCACGGTCCGTTTCGTCTCCTGGGGCGCGATCCCGATCGGCGGGTTGATCGCCGGAGTGATCGCCGGGGTGCTCAGCGGCCGGGTCACCCTGATGATCTTTGTCGTCGCAGCCATCTGCATACCGTTGGTCCTGCTGGCCTCACCGATCCGGCACCTGCGCGACCTCACCGACTATCAGCAGAGCGACGAATCCACCAGCTCGCCACCGCATCATCGGCAGCTCGCCCCTGAAGCCCAAGCGGACACGTCCAACCCGTGAAGGAAGGCAGGGCAGTCGACTGCATGCCACTCCCTGACTGTGGACGGTCACGATCTTGTCGAGGTGGGCGGCCAGCCTGGTCCAGGCTTGCGGCCATGAAAGCTCCAGGCTGGTGGTCACTTAGAGTCTGGCCGGGCGGTCAGGCCAGGGGCATGACGCGTCTGTGTCGTGGCGGGGTGTAGTCTGCCCGCCTCGGACCATGATCTACAGGAGACGACGCGTGCACGCCGCCCAATTGTCACGGCAGGAGTTCGTCGAGTTGAAGGTCGATGGCCAGGGCATGGTTGTTGAGGGCCTGCACCTCGACCGCTGCTCGTTCGTGATGTGCGACCTGGGGACGGATGATCCGGACCTCAGCCGGGTCGTCCGCAACGTCACCGTCTCCCGGTGCGTCTTCAACGGATGTGACGTGAAGGGCGTCTACCTCGACGAGGTCACGGTCAGTAACCTCAAGATCCGTGGTTGGGGTCGGCTCTTCGCATGCGTGCTCCGCCATGTCACGCTCAGCGGCCAGGTCTCCGGGACGCTGAGCGTCTTCCCGCCCGGCAGGTGGTGGGACGCCGAGCGCCGGGCCTGGCTGGATGAAGCGATCGCGGACGCGTACCGGAAGGTCGATTGGGCGCTCGACGTCTCCGGCGCCGAGTTCCTCGATGTCGATCTCCGCCATGTGCCTGGCCATCTCGTCAAGCGGGATCCAGAGACACAATTCCTGCTGCGGAAGGAGGCGCTCGACGGCCTGGACTTGGGGCACTTCGGCCCGCACGCGCGGGGTTTCCTGGCGGCGCTGGCCGACAGCCCGTTCGACTCGATGGTGGCTGTCGCGCCCAAGCGGTCGGCGTTGTTCCCGAACATTTTCGAGGATCTGGAGGAGCTGCGGAAGCTGGGCCTTGCCGAGTAGCGGTGACTCATGTTGAGCGCGGAGATGCTGGCAGTGGTTCGACGCGGAGCAAATGTCAGCAGCCCGCTGGCCGAATTCGGCGCAGGACGAGTGTTTCCAGTACCTGTTCCGTAATGATGTACGGCTCGACGATGACCCAGACCAAGAGAACGTGATGTTCAGCCACCTGGTCGTCGAGCAGGGAGGGAGGCCCGTCAGGCGTGGGCGGTGTTCCTGCGGGAGCGGGAGGCGCACGCGGACGCGGTCGATCGGTGGCTGGTCGAGGGCGGGGAGGGGGAGCCACCGCCGGAGCCTGAGGTGCCTGAGCTGGAGTGGCGGCCGGGGGAGCCGCTGCACTGCGGGCTCTGCCGGGCGACGTGTCGTCGTGCGCTGCTGGTGGTGGACGAGCTGGCGGCGTCGTGGGCGGCGCGGCCGGGGGTGGTGAAGGAGCAATCCAGGTGGTCGCGGGCGCGGGGGACCAGGCCGCACGGCTCCATGTCGGGGGAGGGCGACGACGTCCACATGCTGACGGGGGAACTGCTCAGGTTGCGGCGTGACGTGGGGGAGCGGCTGGCGTTGGCGGACCAGGTGCCCGCCGGCCGGTCGGGGGTGGTGCGGTCGAGGTCGGTGACGTGGCTGGTGGACAAGCTGGACGCGGTGCTCGCCCTGGAGGAGTTGACCGTGGTGTCGGGGGTGGAGGATGCGGAGCGGCCGGTGGAGCTCGGCGTGGTCGAGTGGGTTCTCGCGTGGGAGTCGCGGCTGCGGTGCCTGGTGGACGACGAGCCCGGCCACACGCTCGCACGCTGCCCCGGCTGCGGGCTGCGGGCTGCGGAGGCTGGAGTGGAGCCCGCGGGCTGGCTACTACGTGTGCCGGAATTGCGAGCGGCACGTCAGCGAGGCGGAGGCAATGGACCTGGTGAGCGAGGAGGCAGGCTGATCAGTTGCAGGGCCTGATGCCGTGACTGGTATGCGTAACATCGCCGATGGTGTATCTGTCGCTTGTCATCCATTTCGAGATGTTAACGAGCTTTGTGCTGTCATCGCTCAAACCATCCTGGTTCAGCATGTAGCCGAAGGTTGCGAAGTCGTCTTCGGCGGCGACCCATGTCCAGCCACCACCAGCTGTGGGCTTGGGGATAGTGCCTTGGCTACATGGGTCGAGCCTGTACCGGTAGTAGCGAGTGCGGGTGCTGTTCGACGGAGTCCAGTCCTGATAAAGGTAGATGGGGCGGACGTTGTGGTTGCGGAAGTTCCAGCCGTCGTATTCCCCTGGTAGTGCCTCCACGCGCCAGATGATGATGTTTCTGGCGAACGCCGTCTTTTGGAGTTTGGCCCTTTCTACCTTCTCCCTGGCCTGCTGTTGTCGCTCCTCTTCGTGTTGTTTGAGGTCATCGACTCGCTGCTGGTTGGTGGTCTTCAATGCGTTCAGGGAGATGATGATCGCGGGCACGGACATGAGCCCGGCCAGGACTGTACCGATCGCGGCCAGCACCTGGAGATAACTACGGACATGGCGTTGTCGGCGGCGTCGCGGTCGCGTGGCGAGGCGTCGGATGGTCCTGGCGGAGGAGCGGGGAGCAATATTGCGTCCAGGCACACGTCCAGCGTGGAGGAGACAATCACGGCGTGGGGGTGGTTCGGCGTGTTGCGTGGATCTGTCCCAATGTGTGAGGGGTAGTTGGAGATCGCATGGCCAGGCGACCGGGTGATGGTGAGGAGGTCGCCGCAGCTGGGACCGGTGTCGCTGGTGGTCGGAGCGAATATGAAGACGCTGCGCCGCGGTTGGTCCGGGTTCTACGTCGAACTCGACGGCCTGGCCGGCCGGGTCCGCTCGGACGTCTAGACTAGCCCGGCAACCCGAACCTCCTCGGCACGTTCACTCTCCGCCCCGATCCTGACGATGTGGTCGAGCTGCCCCCTGCGTTCTCTCACGACATGTGCAGGAGTGCACCAGAGTGCGGCCGGAGTACAGATCACGGCCGGCAGCGTGCGCGATCACGATGCCCACCGTCCGGACCCAGCGCTCGGCATGGCAGTTCGCCCTCGACGTCCGCGGCGGCGTCTTCACCGCCGTGATGTCAGGGCCTCTGTGGCCTTGGTGTTGGCCTCAGCGCCGGGTTTGACGTAGCACATGGCGGTGCGGGGGCTCTTGTGGGGGTCTTGCCCATGATGACCTGCAGGGGCACTTTGGCTTCGCCGAGGTGGGTGGCGGCGCTGTGGCGCAGCTGGTGCAGGTCGAGGCCGGCGTAGCAGTCTGGGCTGTACCGAGCTGACTTCGGGTGACATATGCCGTCAAAACGGGTGACCAAGACGCTGTGTATTTCCCCGCTCACCCAGTAAATTCGAGGTTCCCGGTGATCGGCGAGGGGAGAACGGACGGTGCGCCAGGGCAGGACGGTCGGCGGGCGCTACCGCCAGGAGACCTGCCTTGTCAGCAGCCGCGCCACAGAGGTCTGGGTGGCCCGCGACCTGCTGCTCAACCGGGATGTCGTGCTCAAACGCATGCTCGTGGACAACGCCGGCTTCAGCCGTTTACAGGCCGAGGCCCGCGCCCTGGCCGCCTTCAACCACCCGCACGTGGTCACCCTGTACGACGCCGTGCAGGACGAGGACGAGGCGGCATCGTGGATGGTGATGGAGCACGTGCCCGGCGGCAGCCTCGACGAACACCCGCCCATGCCGCCGCAGCAGGCGGCTCGGCTTGGCGCGCAGATCGCCGGCGCGCTGGCCGCCCTGCACGGCAAGGGCATCGTGCACTTGGACGTGAAGCCGGGCAACATCATCCTTACCGACGACGGTGTGGCCAAGCTGGCCGACTTCGGTGCCGCGTACCGGGTCGGCGGCAGGGAGACGATCACGCCCAACGGCGCCATCAGCTACACCGTCGACTACGCTTCGCCCGAGGTGGTCCTGGGGCGGCCGGAGCCGGCCTCGGATGTGTTCTCCTTCGGCGCCACCCTGTATGCGCTGGTCGTCGGGCGGCCGCCGCGCCCGGGGGCGGACGAGGAGGAGTCCGACACGTACGTCACGGCGTGGGAGGCCGCGCGTGGCGCCGTCGAGATGACGGCCGACGTCGGGCCGCTGGAGAGCCTGCTGGCGGACATGCTGCAGCGTGAGCCGGTGGAGCGGCCGAGCGCCGCTGAGGTCCAGCGGCGGCTGGAGAAGATCGCGGGATCCGCGGCGGCCCGTCCCCGGCGGTGGCCGTTCATCGTGGCGGGTGCGGCGTTGGTCGTTGTCGTCGCCGCTTACGCGGTGTATCACACCGTGAGCGGGCCGCCGGGCGAAAGGAACCCAGGCGTACCCACAGCAAGCTCGGCCAGTTCGGCCAGGCCCTCAGCCGGCCCGGCAGGGCACCCGGCCGGCACGGTCGCTCCATCGGCTTCCCTGATCGGTGACCCGCGCACCGCCGACCCGTGCGCCCTGACCGACCCCACCGCGCTCAGCCGGTTCGGCAGGGCGGAGCTCGACGTCGACTACGGCAACTTCGACCGGTGCGACGTCATCGTCCTCCCGCCCGCCAAGGGCGTCGTCGACGTCAAGGTGTCGCTCGACCGCGACCCGCCGCCCGAGCGGGCCCGGCCGACCAGGACCGTGGGCCCGATCGAGATCGTCCACGACCCCGCCGAGAGCGCGGTGTGCTCACGCACGCTCTTGCTGCCCGGCGTCCATGACACCGTCGTGAAGGTCATCGCGGACATGGTGGAGGACGGCGAAGCCGACCTGTGCGCCATCGCCGACGCCGCCACCACCACGGCGGCCCAGGTGCTCGCCGACGGCCCGATCAAACGCCGCTCCCCGCCACCGCCCGCCGGCTCACTGGCCCAGAAGGACGCCTGCGCACTGCTGCGCGGCGACGCACACATCGACGCCGCCAACCTCGATCCCGGGTTCGCCGGATGGCAGTGCTCCTGGGACAGCACCACCGACGACACGTCGGTGTATCTGCAGTTCGACCGCGAACTCCTGCGAAACACCGAGGACGACGGGACGCCCACCCGCGTCAACGGCTACCGCGCCTTCGTCACGCCGAAGGGCGAGGGCGGCGGGACCTGCCTGCTCCAGGTGGTCTACCGGTCGTACACTGACCAGCGCGGCGAGACCGCCGTGGAGAAGGTGCGGATCGTGGTCGACGGCTCGCTCCCCACGGACCAGCTGTGCCGGATGGCCACCGATCTCGCTCGCTCCGCCGCTGCCCAGCTCCGCGGATCGTGACCTCCGGGACCGGTCCGGACGAACCCTGAGATCCTGCTTGTGCGCACATCCGACCAGCGCCGATGGAGGCGAAACGATGAGTGGCAGCCTCGCGCACGGCGTGGGCTCGGCCCTGCCCGGCACGCTGCACGCCCGTACGATCATGGGCGGTATCAGGGTACGACCTACCCCGGGTCGCAACGTGCGCTTCGGCCGCGCCGAACGCCCCGACGTCGACCTGAGCGTCGGCGTGGACGACCAGTCGGTGAGCCGCCTGCATGCCGAGGTGACCTACCGGGACGAACGGTGGTGGCTGCGTAACGTGGGCTGGCAGCTCCTGCGCCTGCCGCGCGGCCGGCTGGTGCACTCCTCGACCGATCCTATCCCGTTGGCCGACGGCTACACGCCGCTGTTCATCAGGGGCTCCGGCTACCGGCAGCACCTGGTGGAGCTCTACGTCACCGGCGAGGACGGCGAGCCCCAGACGAACCGGCACCGGGCCGAGACCATCCCGCCCAGGATCTGGGACCTGAGCGCCGCGGAACGCCTGCTCCTGGTGGTCCTGGGCGAGCACTACCTGCTGTACGAGGAGTCGCCCCGGCCGTTGACGTACAAGCAGGCCGCGGAGCGGCTGGGATACCTCCGCCCGGAGGAGGGCTGGCGGGCACGCACCATCGAGAACAGGATCGAGATCGTCCGCCACCGCCTCGACGCCGGCGGCTTCCCGTACCCGCTGCTCCACGACAAGGACGCCGGGCGCCCGTACGACAACCAGCTCCTGCACAACCTCCTCAGGGGCCTGGTGGAGTCGACGACCCTGGTCCCGCCGGACCTGAACCTCCTGGAATCCGACCTATGACTCTCATGGTCATGGGTGGATCGCGTCGAGGAGTGTTCCGCGCCACGCTGCATGAGGACGTAGCGGGTTGTCGGTCGTTGATGGTGTTGATCAGTGACCGAGGGGTGGGTTGGGCGTGTCCGGTTTCGTGTGCGACGCCAGCGTGAGGATGAGCTCCCGGGGTGAGCCCAGCCGGTAACCGGGAGCCGGCCATAGTAGGGCGGGTTGTGCTTGCGATGCCGCACCATGACACCACGAGTGTCGTTTCCTGACAGATGAGGCGACGGTATGACGGCAAACAGCGGTTTGACGATTAACGATGCCATTAGCACGATGCGGAACTTCCGGCCCGACACGTTACGCAAAGAGGTCGCCCCGGAGAGCGGCATCCTGAACGAGCCGGGTGCCTCATACATAGGCGAGGGCCTTCTCCGGTGCGCGCGATGCGAGGGCCCCGTCGTGGTGGGCTGGCAGGACGAGGGCTGGTACGCGAGAAGCAGCTTCTATTGCTGCCCCACTCCCGACTGCAGCCGAGCCTCCGCATCGATTCCTGAGGTGGATGCGGAACTGGAGAGCCTGACCAGGCAATATCTGGCGGAGCCTACCGTCGCCGAGGCATGGCGCGCCGAGCACCTCGCGAAGCTGGACCACTGGATAAAGTTAGGCCGCACTGTGCTCCCGTGGTGCTGCGACCAGCGGCTGCGCCGGGAACTGAGCCGCAGGCTGGCGAAGTGGCAGCGGATGTATGTGGACGAGCCTAAGGAGCTGTTGTTCTGGTTCGGGACCACGCTTGCGGGGCTCATCGTTGATCGAGTCATTGTGGCTGGGAATTCGATGCAGGGCCGTCCCTTGGCGGAGTTGCACAACGCCAACAAGCAGTGGTTCGCTTCCTACCGCTCCCTGGGGAGCCTGAGCCGACGGGAGCTGCGTCGCGCCGTCGGCGGGCGCGGCGAGCTGAAGAAGATCGACGACGAGTGGGAGCGGCTCCAGAACCGAGTGCTGGATCTCGTGCAGGAGACCGATTGGTTCTACTCGGGTCCGCCCCGACTGCCCACAGAGCAAAACATCATGGACGAGCCTTGGTCGCAGTCCCCCGGTGCCATGGGGCGAAAGCGGCGGGCCTTGATGATGTGGGCACTTGGGGCGCGGGGAAGCGCTGTCCGGCTCGTGGTCGCCCTAGACGGCGCCCCTCAAAAGCGGGTCGAGGTCGTTCCCGCAGGCGGCTAACGGGCCCGTGCACCGGCCACGACTGCCCCCGGCGTGACCTTTGTTGAAGGCTGCGGGTTGGTGACGGTAGAAGATCGACCGGATCGCTCCGGCTGATCATCGGGAGGGCGCCCGTCACGGTGACCGTGTTCTGAGTGACGTGAGTCACATGGCAGCGGCCCTCCCGGTATCGATTGGCGGCGAGCTCGAAAGGGCCGTGCGAGTGTGCCTGGAGGCACCTTGATCACGGTAGACGTCGACGCGGCTGAGGTCGAGCGGCGATTACGAGCGGGCGAGATCGTGTGCCCGTCGTGCGGGGGCGTACTGGCGGGGTGGGGGTTCGGGCGTCGACGCCGACTGCGGGGCATGCGCGAGGCGCTGATCGAGGTCCGGCCGCGGCGGGTGCGGTGCAGCTCGTGCGCGCGAACGCACGTGTTGTTGCCGGTCACAGGGTTGCTGCGGCGGGCTGACGGGGTCGAGGTGGTCGGGGCCGCGTTGGAGGCGAAGGCCCAGGGCGTGGGGCATCAGCGGATCGCTGCTGGTCTGGGTCGTCCGCCGTCGATGGTTCGGGGCTGACTGCGACGGTTCGCCGCGTCGGCCGGGCGGGTGCGGGCAGCCTTCACCACGGTGCTGGTGCGGGTGGCGGGCAGCACGCAGCTGATCCTCCCCGCGGCGACGGAGACCGCGTTCGCCGCGAGTTCATGCGCGCCATCCCTACTCCTTACCCCACAGCGTGACGATCTCGCCCTCGCCCGGCACGGCGGTGATGTTGCGCGGTGCCAAGATGACGTCGTCCGAACTGAGCAGGTCGTTGTTCGCGCGGAAGTCGTTAAGACCGGTATAGGTTCGGCCGGTGGCGTCGATCAGTTTCCCGTTGACCACGAAGAGCGTCAACAGTTCAAGGGATCCGTCCGGGTGCTTGACCAGCACGACCCGCCCGTGGATCATGCTGGCGTTACCGCCGGTACTCTGTACGGCGGCGCGGACCTTGTCGCTCAGATCACAGCTCGTGTCGAAGTGATCGGCGGCCCGAGAGGTGTCCGAGCCTCTGGTGCAGGGAAAGGCGGACAGCAGCCGAGACTGCAGCTCCTCGCCCGTGTAGTAGGCGGCGAAGTTGGCCATGCGGTCTTCGCTGGTGCCGCCCCCGGTGAAGCGGTCGTTCTTGACGTTGGGCGACTTCACGTACTCCCCGAAGAGGTTCAGCTTGGGATCCGGCGGCCCGGCGGGACCACACGCCGCCAGCAAGAGCACCGCCGCCAGGACCACAGAGCCGGTCCGGATAGAGCGCGTTCTGATGCCGCTGTTCACTGGCCTCACTTTCCATCGATATGCGACGACAACGTTAGGTTGCGAGGTGCCTACCCTCCTCCGCTGACCGGGTCAGGGCTGCTCAGTCTGAGTATCTCTTGACCGCATCGGGACCCCTCCCGAGTGAGTACGGCCCGCCCACTGCCCGCTTCCATGGGCGTTCCAGGCGAAGGTCGCCGAGCAGATCCACGCCTGACGCATCTCCGCACACACGAAACGGACCACAGAGGTAAGGTGTGCGAACCGTCACATTGAGTGCGACTCGTGGATAGCGGCCGTGAGCCAGTGGTAATCATGATCACACCATTGGCAATCGAAAGGATATTCGTGCGCACACGTAAGCTGGCGACCCTCCTGGCTGGCGCGGCCCTGGCTGCCTCCACCACGCTCGTGGCGGGCGCCGCCCCGGCCAGCGCGGCTGGACCCTGCGGCAGCGGCTACTCCCGGGTCGGTGTCTACAGCATCGGCATCGAAAAGTACGGGTACCGTACGGGGATTCTGGAGGTCTACTACAGCTCCAGCACCGGCAAGAACTGCGCCCTGACCTACGGCGACGGCCCCTACGCCAACACCGTGAGTTGGAAGGGCGTCACGATATCGAGAGGCGATGGCAGCGGGAAAGACGAGGACGCCAAAGAGTACAAGTACTACGCTGGCCCGGTGTACGTCTCGGCGCGTGGCGGGTGTATTGACGTGGAAGGAATCTCGCCGGCCTGGACGAGCGTCAAGCTCAACAACGTGCACTGCGGCTGAGCCTCTTGTGACCAGACGGGGTGGCCTCCAGAGGGAGCGTGGAGGGCACCCCGCAGGACGCTGTGTGGCTGCCCGGCCATGATGGTGAGGAGACGGCCCTTCCAAGCGGAGGTCGTCGAACACATCCACGGTTGATCCGAGCATGAAGAGAGGCCCGCCGCGCAGTGCGGCGGGCCTTTCTCCCCCAGGGGTTCGGGTCTACTTGACCTCGACGGCCTCCTCGTCGTCGTCCTCGGGCTCGTCACCTCGGTCTTAAGGTCGGCGTCGGGCTCGGCGATCTCGTCCACCGGCTCGTGGTCGTTGGCGTAGTCGGTCACGGGTCTGTCCTTCCGCGAGGAGTTGCTTCGTCGGCATCATCATGTCGCCTCGTTGGCGGTTCCGCACACATTCCTCAAAAAATTCGGGCCGACTCGAATGTTGGCGGTGCCGCCAACGGTTGCGCCCAATGGATCTTCTGTGTCGCACTTCGTGCGGGCGGCACCCCTATGCCCAAGCGGGCCCCCTTGTGAGCTGGGCCGGAGCAGAGGCGCGGGACTGGACGCGTTTCTGCCGGTGCGTGTGCCGCCCCCACCCTCTCCTATTCGTTCGACACCGTTCGCGCGTCTACGGCCATCTCAGCGGCTCGATTCTCGCCGGAAAGCATCAGGAAGCGGGGTGACGTGACCCCGCCATCCCCCGCGACCGCCCGCCAGGCCGCGGAACGACGTGAACGGGAGCCGTGCACCATCCGCAAATGGGCGTCCCGCTACCAGGCGCGTGTCCTCGGCCGCGCCGGGCGGGAGACCGTGTACGACTTCGCCGACCTGGCCACGATCGAGTGGTGCATCTGGGCTGGGCGCGAGGTTCCCGCCACGGCGGAGGGCCGCGACGAGCTCCGCGCCACTCCAGCGCGAACAGCGGATCGTCCTCCAGGCCGTACCCGTCACCCCAACCCACCTTGCTGTGTCCGGCGTCCACGATGATCTGGTCGTCGTACTCGCCCTCTTCGTACCCGGCCGCGTGGACCACGATCGGGGCGTCGTCCGGCAGGTGCGCGATAGCCGCGCGGAGCTGGCCAGCCGTCCATGCGCGGCGGCCCTTGGCGTCGGTGACGGTCTCCCACGGCACGGTCGTTGTGTGGGGCACCTCGATGTCGCTCATGCCTCGGATCCTCGCACCGCCTGGCCGGGCTGTCCGTTCGTCAGCGCAACAGCGCCACGGCGACGACGGGGATGCTCACGGTGGCGACGATCACGCATAACCGCAGCGTCGTACCCCAGTTTTTGATCGCTTCCCGCACGAGCCGTGTGTTGATCTGCATGGCCGGTTTCCTCCCTGATTCGGCTTACACGACCAAGGGTGGACCCGGCTGGTGCAGGTCCGATGGGTTGCCGGGTGTGTGGTCCGATATACGTCCCTTCGAGGAAGGCCCTCATGCAGATCAAGCCCCGCGTGCGCATTGTCGGCGCCGAACGACACCAGCTCGCCCAGCATGTCGCCGGCCGCTACCGGGCGGGCGAGTCCATTCGTATCCTCGCGCTGTCGATCGGCCGCTCGTACGGGTTCATTCACGCACTGCTGGAGGAAGCGGGCGTCGAGTTGCGGCACCGCGGCGGCAACCGCCGCCCTCGGCGCGGCACGGCGGGAGTGGGGGAGTGACGCCCGCCCCAGGTCGCCGCGGTGAAGCGCGTGAACTCCTTGACGACGCTCAAAGCTTTGTTTTCGGACCCCCTACCGGCGGCTTTGATCTTGAGTCGCACATTGGAGATCGGCTCAGTAATTACGAGGTTCCACCGGAGGTGTCGGCGGCAGCCAGGTGATCGTGCAGTTCGGCGTGGCGGAACTGGTAGAGCGGACCCACCGTGCGGAGCAACCCCAGGCGGTGCATGTCATCGAGAAACGGGATCAGACGGCGGGGCAGCCGGCGTTGGGTCAAGAGGGTGATCGTGCAGGCCAGCCACGCGCGGTGATGCCCAGATGTCAGCCCGCCGACGAACCCGCCAAAGAGACCGCCGACGATCCCGAGCGCGAGTCCTTGCGTAAACGCACCCGTGATGGTCCCGCCGTTCAGAACGAAGACTACCCCGATTATGGACAGGAAAGTCAGGACACCGAAGGTGTACGCGGCTGCGAGGGTACGGGCGAGGGTGAGGTTCCGGTCGGCCCTCCAGGTCGACGAAGCACTGGTCGAGGAAGTGAGCGGGGTGGGGCGTTCCATCTGCCTGACCCACGCAGAGGAGATGATCGCGCACCCGCCGGCGACACCGAGCAGGTGGATGACGGCCAAGATCTGAGACTTCAAAACCCACTTGGGCATGGAGCTAGCGACGAGGAAAAGGACGGTCCCAAGCAGGGTCACGACGCTTACGACTACGATTCCAAGCCCGATAGTCCGGATCGAGGGGAAGTGGGATAGGGCAAGTCGTCGGTCGGTGAACCCGGGGAGCTCATCGAACCAGCGTTTGGCCTTCAGCCACGTCCAGATCCAGGCGACGAATCCGAGCTGGACTCCAAGCTGGACTCCGATGTTCCGTTGCTTGATGTAGGACACTCCCATAACTACGAGGCAGGTCAGAGCGACGACGAGCCCGATGGTGATTCCGACCATCGCCCGCAGGAGGCGGCGCTGTGCGGGGGTGGTGGTGTAGCGGGCAATGGTCCACCAGGTCAGGTCCCGGGTGTGGTTGCGGGTGAGGGCACGGGCCACGTGGCTGAGCCAGGCGCGTGCTTGGCCGGGGTCCCACGATCGATGGGGGCGGAAGGGGCCACGGGGGTCGCCGGGGTCGGTGATGGGCGGGCGGGCGTGGATGAGGGCGTCGACGAGGTGGTCCAGCAGGTGGGAGCGCAGAGCCTTGAGGTCCTGGCCGAGCGGGCCGAGCAGCGGCGCGGGGTCGGCGTTGGGGAGGATGTAGACCATGCGGATCAGCCACAGGCCCAGCGGGGTGGCGGTCACCACGGCCAGCGCCGGGGCCGTCCCGGAGCCGATGGCCTCAAGGGCCGGTTCCCAGTCGTGGCATGGGGTGGGCGGCAGGCAGGTGCGTAGGTAGGTGGCGGCGATGGATGGGGTGAGCGCGGTGGGGGCGATGACGGCCGCGCCGGTCACCACGTCCCCGGCGGCCTGGACTGCGGTGGCGAACTCGGTGGTGCGGCTGGTGAGGATCAGCTGATCGTTTTCGGTGAGCGACTCGTTCAGCGCGGTGATGACCTGGGCCCGGGCCAGGGTGGGCAGTTCGTCCAGCCCGTCGAGGATGGGCAGGATGTGTCCGTTCGCGGTAAGCGTGTGTGGGGTGGTGTCGCCGCCGTACTCGGCGGCGCGCAGCGTGGGGTAGGCGGCAGCGAGCTGGGCGGCCAGCCAGGCGTCCAGGCGGCGGCAGCGGGAGGTGTCCCAGCCGGCGATCGACAGCATCACCGGTACCGGTTCGGCGTTGGTGCGGGTAGCCAGGAGTTCCAGCAGGAGTTGCAGGGCCAAGGTGGTCTTGCCGGTACCGGGGCCGCCGGTGATGATCAGGCGGCGGCTGCGCAGGGCGCGAAACTGCCCGGCCAGGGCCCGCAGGTCCTCGGCGGTGCCGCTGAAGGCCAACTCCCCTTCGGCGATCAGGTGCGGGTGGTCCATCAGCGCGCGTTTGCCGGTCAGCTGCCAGGCGACCGGGATTGGCTGCGGGTCACCCAGCGCGCGGATACGCGCCTCGTCCTTCCACTGCTGCTGCACCAGATGTGCCAGCGCCGTCTTGGCTTCGATGATCATCGTGTCGGTCGGGGCGGCGGGCGGCGGTCGCCGTCTCAGCGCCCACTTGGGCAAGGCGATCGCGGCTAGAGCCAAGCTGACAACGGCCCCCAGCATGCCCAGAAGCTCATTGGGCCCAGGCTTTTTGCTCCAATCGATCCAGGCAAGCACCGCTACGATGATCAAGACGAGGAAAACCACGAACACAGTGGCAGCCACGGTGATCCGCCAGCGTCGCCGACGCTCCTCGGTGAGGGGCACACCCATCACCTCCTCCAGTCATCGCGGGCGGCCAGAGCCCTGGCAAAGGCATCAGGCTCCGCAGTCGATTTCCGTCGATACCCACCCTCTCCCGCGACCACACCGATGGCCTTCGCGATCGATCTTGAGTACACCGGCTCTTTACAGAGGTTTCGGAAGAAGGAGAGCCGTGGACGCCTTCCGCGTGCTGCCCCCGTCGGGGCGTTCTCCGTCACCACCGCCATAACCCGACCTGGATGCGGCTGCACACGTCTTTCCCCCCTTGATCCAGTAGAGCTTCCTTCATGGCAACGGCGCTGGTTACGGCTATCACCAGCGGGGCCGAACATAGCGGAGCCCGCCGACAACGCAGCGGGCTTCTTCGAGTGGGGATCAGATCCGGTCTTGGATCACGGTGGCCATCCGCCACGACTCGTACGCGTCCACCTCGAACCCCAGGCTGGTCAGCGATTCACGCACGCTGCTCTCCAGGCATGCGAGGCACGCTCCAAGGTCCGCTCCGTGGCAGCGTCCGCACGCGGTGACCCCGGCCTGCACGGCGGCGGTGATACGGGTGGTCTGCTCGGGGTCCAGGTCGAGCATGGCGTAGGCCGTGGCGCGGGTGATGATTTCCTCGGTGACGGCGCTCATGGTCCTTCCTGGTGTTGGGCGTAGCCGCGGAACCGTTCGGCCGCCGCTCGCGCGGCGGGGATCGCTTCAGGGGGCGGGATGTCGCCGATGTGGAGCGAATCCGAGTCCTGGCCGAGGAACATCTTCACGTGGTCGGCCTCGATGGCGCGGGCCACGTCGTCGTAGAGCGTGCTCACCTCCGAGTGGTCGTCGGGGATCTGCGCGTGCGGGTGGCCGGCGAGTGCGATCCGGATTGCTCCGTCCGGGTCCATGTCGGGCATGCCTTCGAGGAGGTTGGCGACCGTGTCGAGCATGTCGGCCGCACGGGCCCAGTCGGTCATCAGCTGCTCCCTTCCGGGGCAGGGGCGGTGGTGGCCACCACCCGGTCCCAGCGGGGATCCCACCCGGTGCAGTGCCAGCGCTCCCCTGCCTGGTCCCGCACCTTGATGCGCCACACGGGCCAGGTGGCGCGGGGTCCACGCTCGATGGCGAGCACCTCGTACGTGCTGTCTTCGTATCCGTGGTCGTAGCGTTGACCGACCTGGCGGGGGCCGATCTGCTCGTCCACCCACCGCTCGTACTGCTCTCGGTCGGCCGCGGTCTGTGGGTCGCTCACGGGACAGGAACCTTCCAGACGGCGGCAAGGAAATCCGTGATCCGCTCCGTGGGCACGTTGATCCCCTCATGCGGTTCCACCAGCCCCAGCCCGACATAGCCGCTCGCGTACTGGTTGAACTCGTCGATCGAGAGCCAGCCTGGAGCGTGCTCGTTCGGGCCGACCATCACCGACACGTTCTCCCCCGAACGGTGAATCAGCACCTCATCGAACCCGGTGACGACCGCTCGCTCCAGCACGTTCATGGGGAAGTCGTGCCAGAAGAACGACGGCATGTCCTCGTACAGGTCTTCCCCACCGATGGACAGCAGGTCACGGCGGACCAGACTGACCGTTCCCGGCCAGTCCTTCCGCCAGATCAGGGCTGTGCCCAGGGTAGACGGGCAGTGGATGATCTCGCCGCACATCATGCGTTCTACCAGCGAGGCGATCTCCAGCACTATGGTGACGTCCGGAGTGGCGAGGTCGGGCCTCCAGAACAGCATGTCGAGGCTACGGTCGCTCATGGGCACCTCGCCAGCTCGAGACCGTGGGCTTGCTCCCACATCAGCTGCGCCACCGTGTCGGGGTCGTCGTCCTCGACGCCGGGCCGGCCGCCACCGTGGTCGATGCGGTGGAACAGCTCGGCCATGTGCCGGGCAGCACTCCGAGCCTGCCTGGTGAAAATGACCGCCCCACTGCACTGGATGTCGATGACTCGCCGGGCGACGTGCAAGTCGTCCATTTCCGAGTCGGTGACGTCGATCAGGCTCGTCGGCCGCTGACCCCAGATTGCGAGGGCCAGCGCCTCGTTCAGGTCGAGGTCGTGGTCGCCGAGCATGATGTCGGCCGCCCGCTGCAGCACGTACGCGAGGTGAGCGAAGCTAGCCATCGATCCGCCCCCTCGCCGCCAGTTCAAGCTCCCGCGCCGCCTGCGCAGGCGGAATGGGGATGACGACGACCTGATCGTTCGGGAACGCCTCGTACGCCTCACCCGGCAGTGCCTCTGTCCCGAACAGGATCGGCACCTCGTGGCCGTCGTTGACGTACTCGGCGAACAGGACGCGCGGCCACTGGCCGCCGACCTTGGGCGGTTCGGACGGCACCATGTAGAGCATGGCGATGAGTCGGAACCGGCCGCCCGACGCGAACCGCATGACCAGTTCGTGCACTTCCATTTCGATCGAGCCGGGCTCGTTGTAGTCAGCCCGGGTGGGGAACGTGTCACTCACCGCGGGGCCGCCTCCTCTATCGCCGCACGCACCGCGGCGGACAGGACGTGCGGAAGCGTCACCGTGGCGTTGCTTCCGCAGGCCGGGAAGGCGAGATTCAGTGCCAGCCCCTCAGGACCGGAGCCGGCGTTCAGCCACACCGCAAGCTCGGCACCCTGCGCCCGCACGACGCCCGGCACACCTTCGCCTACGGCCTGTCGCAGGCCTCCGGCCACAAACCGCGCCGAACTCGAGCGCCGCCTCGGCCACGCCAACGACCGCTACCTGCGCCTGTACACCAACCCACCCGACGACATCGCCGCCGACTACGTCGAAGACCTATGACCGCGAGACCTGGGACACCTCAACACGACGGGCAGCGTAGCCATTCGCCCAGTCGACGATCCGGTCGGCGAGTGCCATGACGGCAGCCGCGACGCCGGGAACGCCTGGACCGCCGGCTGCGTCGATGACGCCGAGTGTGAGCCGAGTATGGAACACCGCTTGGCCTGGCGTCGGTTCGACCAAGCTGTACCGATACCACATCGCCATGGTGGTGGCGCGCTCCGCGCCGGCTGCGGCCACCATCGCCAGCGCCGTTGCGTTGCTTCCTGGACTTCCCGGTGGCGCCTACGACTCCGTAGCCGATACTCGGGCTCGACGTTCAGGAGTCGCGGCGGGCACTCCGTAGCGCCATGAAGACGGCCCAGGCGGCCACACCCAGGGCCGGACCTAGCGCGACACCGAGAGCGACGTTGTCGAAAAAACCCCCGACGACGACGCCGAAGGCAGCGCCAAATGTGATCCAGATCCCGAGATTTGCCCAGATCCCGAGACCTGCGGCGGGCGGGGGCGTGTTGTTGCTCGTCATTGCATCTCTCCCAAGGACGCGGGCGGACAGGGCTGACAATCTGGCGGCCCATCACGGCGGATGTTGGTGTTCGCGTTGTCCGGTGTCCGGAGCGGCCGAGTGCCCGCCGCGCCTACGCCGTGGCACGGCGGATGAGCCTGTACCCGCCGACCGCGAACGCGGCGGCCACCAGGACCGGCCAGCCGGCGAGCAGCGCCGTGGGGGACTGGTCGAGCAACCAGCGGCCGATCGCGTGCCATTGCCGGGTCCACGTGATCAGCGCGGCGGCCAGCCCGAGCGCTGTGAACGCCAGGGTGAGGCCGGCGAGGACGCCGGTGGTGCCCCAGCGCAGGTACAACGTGCCGAGCAGGATCCCGAGGTGGGTCATGACCAGCATGGGTACCGCGTACCCGAGCAGGAGCAGCACCGGGTTGGCGTCATCCATGAACGGCAGGCCGAAGAAGCGCATCCCCATCCCCCAGTAGCCGGTGGCCTGTTCCACGGCGCGCAGCAGGCAGAGCACCAGCGCGTAGACCACCGACTGGACGACCGCGAGCAGCGACCAGGCCAGGTAGAACTCCCGCCGGGTCACGCTCATGCCCAGCGCGTACGGGAAGATCTGGGTGACCGAGACGGCGGCCATCCCGATCGCGACGCCGCACAGGCTGACCAGGCCGCCGGTGTTCGTCACGCCGTCGCCCGGGTCGTAGTTCGCCATGAAGCTCAACAGGTTGATGCCGAACACGACGGCCGTCGTGCCCCACGTCCAGCCCAGGATCTGCGGCCAGGCCGGCATCTGGAGACGGGCCACCTGACGGATGCGGTTCATCGGGCGGCCTCCCGGTCCGCCGGCGCCGTTGTCGTCGGCGGTACGGTCAGGCGGACCACGAGTTGCTGCAACGACAACGGCTCCAGGTCGACGTTCAGCGCCTGCGCGTGCGCCTTCGCGTGCGGTCCGAGCCCGCCGAGGATGGTCGACCGGACCTGGCCGCTCAACCGCTCGCGGTGCAACTCGGTGCGTCCGGCGGCGAACCCGTCCACGGCCTCCGCCCGTCCGGTGGCCGCCACCGCCCGCCCGCGCAGGTCGTCGGCGTCCTCATCGAGCAGCAGCCGGCCACGGTCGATGAGCAGCACCCGCTCGACCAGA
Organism: Nonomuraea sp. NPDC050153; assembly: GCF_044460125.1. Classification (NCBI taxonomy): domain Bacteria; kingdom Bacillati; phylum Actinomycetota; class Actinomycetes; order Streptosporangiales; family Streptosporangiaceae; genus Nonomuraea; species Nonomuraea sp. NPDC050153. Next base: position 178,257 of record NZ_JBITJQ010000020.1, on the reverse strand, counting down.
TCGCTCACCTCGTCGATGAGGTGGGTGGACAGCACCACGGTGCGGGGATGCCCGGCGTAGTCGGCGAGCAGTCGGTCGTAGAAAAGCTGCCGGGCGGCCGGGTCGAGCCCGAGGTACGGCTCGTCGAAGAACGTCAGGGGCGCCCGCGCGGCCAGCCCGACGGTCACGCCGAGGGCCGACAGCATGCCCCGCGAGAGCTTGCGGACCAGCCGCCCGGCCGGTAGCTGGAAGTCCGCGGCGAGGCCGTGCGCGAACGTGTCGTCCCAGTTCGCAAACAGCCGGCGTGCGGTGCGAAAGACGTGGCGCACGGTGTAGAAGTGGGGGTAGCGCTGGCTCTCCCGGACGAAACAGACCTTCGACAGGACGGCCGGGTTCTCCACCGGTGGCGCGTCGAAGACCGACACGTTCCCCGACGACGCGAACGCCTGCCCGGTGAGGATCTGCATCAGGGTGGTCTTGCCCGCCCCGTTGCGCCCGAGCAGGCCGTAGATCGTGTGCTCGGCCAGCGCGAAGCTCACGTCGTCGAGCGCCGTGACGTCACCAAAGCGCTTGGTCACCCCGTGTGCGGTTACCACCGCCGTCATCCCAGGTCCCTCCCGACAACCGCACCGAATGAATCGATCATCTTCATCAGCTCGTCGTGGCCGATGCCGAGCTTGCGCGCCTCGGCGAGCAGGGGTTCCACGTACTGTTCGGTGAACCGTTCCCGTCGCCGCTCGCGCAGCCTGGCCCGGGCGCCACCGGCGACGAACATGCCGATGCCGCGTCGCTTGTAGAGCGTTCCCTCCGACACGAGTTGGTTGACGCCCTTGGCCGCGGTGGCCGGGTTGATCCGGTGAAAGGCGGCAAGCTCGTTGGTGGACGGGACCTGGGCCTCCTCCACCAGCGACCCGTCGATGATCGAGTTCTCGATCAGCTCGGCGATCTGAAGGAAGATCGGTCGGTCGTCGTCCATCGTTGGCTTAGCCGCCCAACTGGTTAGCTACATGTGTACGTAACCATGCAACCTTGCGCCGCGGCTGTCAAGCCGCCCGGGCGTCCCGCGACCTCAGCCGGCGGCGGCGCCGGGACCCGTTTCCCGCTCAGGAAAGGCAGCCGGGGATGCGTGGGCGGCGTCGTCTCGACGCAGCGGACGGTGTGATCGGGCCGTAGTCGCTGCCGAGGTCAGCGATGACGCGCAGAAGACACGCAAGCGGCCATCTCGAAGTCCATGCCGCGCAACACACGCAGTTCCTTGTACGACTTCTCCAGGCCTGCACGTGGATCGCCGGCCCCTGGACCCGATTGCTTGTGGGAGGGCTGCTCATGACAGTCAGAATGGAGGGCTGACGCAGCGTCAAGGTCAAGCCCACAGGGCAGATTCGATTCGTCTGCGTACGCCGATCGTCCGGAACCCGGCGCCGTGCTGCCAGGGGCGCGCACCGCCCTACCACGATCATGAAGCTAGTCCGGGTTGCCCGGCTCCGGAGCTTGCCCGGCTCCGGAGCTTGCGCAGCGCCGCCGAGCGAAAGGCGCTTGGCCACATCCAGCCGTACCTCGCCGTAGGGCTGGACATGCTGCCAGAACAGCGGGGTCAGCCCGCGCTGGTCGGCGGGTTTGAGCATGGTGGTCCATTCGAGGTCGGCCAGGACGGACGGTCTCCTGCTCGAACCTCGCCGATGCGGGGCAGGTCGATCCGCCCTTCCAACAGAGCTGTGCGTACGTCGTCCAAGGACTGCTCTCCTCTCCTGGTTCCCCTGTGAGGGGTGGGACAAGTGCAGTTAACAGGGAGAAGATCACCGAGTTCGCTCCTCCCACCGGATCGGCCGGGTCATCGCTGGCGTCAGCCGCGGGTACAGATCGCTCTCGCCGCTCTCCACCCGGTACAGCTTGACCTTGTTGATCTGCTTGATGCGCGGCAGCAGGTCAAAGCCCAAGAGCCTGGTCACGCCGAACCCGATTTCCGTCTGGCCATGGGAGCCGACATAGTTGCCCTCGACCTTCATGGTGGTGCCGTGCCGGACCGCGCCCTCGATCATCGCGTGCACCTCCGAGGCCGAGGCGCGCAGAGTCTGGGAGTGCACCACCATGGACCCGCGCTCGATGTGCCAGTAGATGAGGATGCCGCGGCCTCCGTACCGCGAATGCCACTCAGTGAAAATATTTTGATCGTAGGCGCGCACATGCGTGGAGTCGGAGGCGACGGTGGTCGTCCCCTCGCCCCACAGCTCCACGTCCCGGGCGGTGAAGGTGGCGTTCGCGATGGTGATCGCGATGTCGGTGGCGACCTGCGGGGTCAGATAGCAGCGCCGGACGTAGCGGATGTCGTCCTCACCGTGGGCGTGGCCGCCGGAGGCCACGGCCCGGATGCCGGTGTTGGTGCCGTATCCGAAGATCGCGAGCATCAGCCGCTCGGCCAGGACCTCGGGCTTGAGGCTGGAGCCGCCCACCACCGAGGTGACCGCCTTCAGGCAGCCGGTGCGCAGCACCGCCTCCTTCAGCATGTCGATCAGCGGGACCGAACCCCAGCGCCGACCACCCAGATCTCCTTGCACCGCAGGGCCTCGCGCAGCGCCTGGAAGGTGACGATCTCATACACCATCCGCACCACCCGCCGGCGCCCGCGCTTATCGTTCTTGAACACCAGGTCCTCCCACTCACCGGCGGTGCCGCGATGCTCGGGCACCACCTCACCGCGCGGGTAGTACGGAGCAATAGTCAAGACCTGTGGATCATGAAGTTCTAGGCGGCTGTGGGGACGGGTGATCCTGCGGGTCGTTCGACGAGCTTGCCGTCGATGAAGGTGGCGCCGGCTCGGACCAGGGCGACCAGGTGGGCGCCGTTGACCGCGCGCCAGCGCCGTTGGGCGGACTCGATCAGCTTGAAGGCCATGGCCAGGCCGGCGGCGCGGGAGCCGGGGCCCTTGGTGACCTTGGTGCGGTGCCGGACGGTGGCGAAGGTCGACTCAATGGGGTTAGTCGTGCGCAGGTGACGCCAATGTTCGGCGGGATAGTCGTAGAAGGCCAGCAGCTCCTCTATGTCGTCGGTGACCTTGGCGACGGCTTTGGGAAACTTGACGCCGTAGGCGCCCTTGAACACGGCGACCGCGGCCAGCGCCCGGTCTTTGCTCTCGGCGTTCCAGATCTCAGCAAGCGCCTTCTTCGCGCCGGGATGGGCCGATTTCGGGAGTGCCCCGAGCACGTTGGCGATTTTGTGAAACCAGCAGCGCTGTGCTCTGGCCTGCGGAAACACCTCAGCCAGCGCTGACCAGAAGCCGAGCGCGCCGTCTCCGACCGCGAGTACTGGGGCGCGCATCCCGCGCCGCGCGCAGTCCCGTAGCAGGTCGGCCCAGGATTCGGTCGATTCGCGATAGCCGTCGGTCAGGGCGACGAGTTCCTTGCGGCCGTCGGCGCGCACCCCGATCAGCACCAGCAGGCAGAGTTTGTGCTCCTCCAAGCGGATGTTGACGTGGTGAAGTCGGACCGGGGCGCCGTGCCAGTGTTTCCATCGGCGGGTTTCCCCGGTCCGCTTCCCGAACCGGACGTGCGCCTCGTCGACGCATCCGGCTCTCCACAAGTCGCGCTGGGTCTGTGCTGTCGTTCCTCATGCGACGTTCGGCCACGGGGATGGGATCTTGGCTCCCCGGTAGCGGTAGCGGGTGGTCCGCACCTCGCCGGGGTTGAACATGATCACGTCACCGTCGGCGGGCCACCATCCGTTGCCGCAGTAGCGTCGGCGGAGTTCCTTCCAGGTAATTCCGGGGTGTTTGCGGCGTATCCAGCGGATGACCTGTCGCCAGGTGAAGGCGCGCAGGTAGCCGAAGGAGATGCTGGACACCCCAGGTTGGAAGTGGTTGGTCCAGCCCCGCAGCACCGGGTTGAGCTGGCGTAGCAGGGCTTCGAGCGGCAGGTTGATGTTCTGTCGGCACCGGGTCTTCACCTTGCCGATCACGGCTGCGAGAGCCTTGCGTGAGGGGTAGGTGTAAACGTAGCGCCGGTTGGTGCCTCGTTTACGGCGGCGCTGGATGTGCCAGCCGAGGAAGTCGAGGCCCTCGTCGATGTGGGTAATCAGGGTCTTGTCCTCCGACAGGCGCAGGCCCATCGTGGACAGCACCTCGGCGATCTCGTCCCGCAGAGCTTCCGCGTCGGCCCTGGTGCCCGACACGACCAGGCACCAGTCGTCGGCATATCTGGTCAGCCGGTAGTTCGGCAGACCATGACGACGACGGGTGAGCCGGTCGTTGCGGCTCGCCCCCGGCCCGCCCGGAGCCTGAGTGATGTACTCATCCAGGACGGACAAGGCCACGTTGCTGAGCAACGGGGACAGGATCGAACCCTGCGGGGTTCCGGCGTCGGTCCCTCGCAGTACGCGATCCTCGTCGAGGATCCCGGCCTTGAGGAATGCCTTCACCAGAGCCAGAACGCGTTTGTCTCCCACACGCGCCCGCACCCGGCCCATGAGGGCGGAGTGCGAGATCTCGTCGAAGCAGGCTTTGATGTCGCCCTCCACAACCCACTCATAGGAGCGGGAGGTGAAATGGCGGATCTCGGCCACCGCATCATGAGTCCGGCGGTTCGGGCGAAACCCGTAGGAACACGGGAGAAAATCCGCCTCGAAAATCGGCTCCAACACCAGCTTCAAGGACGCCTGGACCACCCGGTCCCGAACAGTGGAGATCCCCAGGCGACGACGCTTGGTCGTGCCCGGTTTCGGGATCATCCGTTCCCGCGTCGGTAACGGGCGGAAACTGCGGTCCTTGATCTCGGTGCGCAGTCGGTCGAGAAACACCTCGACTCCTACCTCGGCCTCCACGTAGTAGGCGCTCTGCCCATCCACGCCAGCCGTGCGAGCGCCCTTGTTGCCCCGCACCCGATCCCATGCCACCAGCAAGAAGCCGGGATCGGCGACGAGATTGAACAGATCATCGAACCTGCGATGAGGGTCATCACTGGCCCAACGGTGCAGTTTGGTCTGGATCTCCAGTACCCGGCGCTCAGCCTTGAGCAGAGCGTGTTCCAGTTCGTCGGTATTCACCGGCGGCCTCCTGGTCTTCCAGCGTCCCGGCGTTGTCAGGGCTGCTTCCCGCCCTTCCCGGCGTCCCCCGGGTCAGGCTGCCCTCAGCTTCACCCGGCTGCCACGACAGCCTGAGTGGTGGAGGTCTTCCACCCCCACTCGGTCATGCAGCGCTTCGCGGCGCACGATGCCGTCGGCCCAGAGATAGACGTAGTCGACGCCGGACAGGTCGCGTTCGGCGAAGGCACGTTGCTCGGCTTTCCACTGCTCGGTCAGCTTGGTGATGACCGGCGCCGACAGCCCGGTGCTGGAGCCGAGGAACTGGCCCAGAGCCGGGACGAAGTCACCGGTGGACAGGCCGTGCAGGTAGAGCAACGGCAGTACCTCGGTGATGGCCGGGCTCTTGCGGCACCAGGGCGGCAGAATCGCCGAGGAGAAGCGCCGACGCTCGCCGGTGGCCTCGTCGATGCGTTTGTCGTTGACGCGCGGGGCGTGCACTTCGATCGCGCCCGCGCTGGTCAGTACCTGCCGGGGCTGGTGGTGGCCGTTGCGGACGACCAGGCGGTGCCCGGTCTCGTCACGCTCGTCGGCGAAGGCGGCGATGTAGGCGTCGACCTCGGCTTTGAGGGCCTCGGCGAGCATCCGGCGGGCGCCTTCGCGGACCAGCTCGTCGATCAGCGCTTGTGAGGGGCTGGAGGCGGACGCGTCGCGGTCGCCGTTGGAGGGGTCAGGGACTACGGTGAGCACGGGTGTGCCTTCCCGACCGACGTTGGCGCGTCGGTCATGTCTTGAGAACTCACGTGATCATCGGGAAGGTACACCCCTTCCCGACCGATCCACAGGTCTCAAGCATTGCTCCCGACGCTGGGCAGCGTGGTGATCAGCCATGGTTCGCCGGGTCGGCGCCGAGCATGAGGATCGCCGCTGCCGCTGCCGGAGGCGATGATTCGTCGGGCGATCTGGTTGCCAGGCCGCGGAATCCACCCGGCCCGAGCTGGTGGATTTCCCGGCCCGGGTCTCTTTCTTCGGGTCGGCTATGCCGTGGCCGCGCGTCAGCCGCCGTCGTCGCCGTCGCCGGGTGAAGCCCCGGTGATGGCCTGCGTCTGCTGTCCGGTGATCTCCTGCAGCGGTATGTCGTCGTAGTTGCTCAGGACGACGCCGACCCATCCGGTGTCAGGGTAGATGCTCCAGTGGGTGCAGCTGCCGGGGTGAACGCCGCTGCGCGCGAGCTCCCACTGGCCTTCGACGATGTGGGCTGTCGGCCCGTAGGTGCTGAACCCCGGGGAGCCTCGGAAGTTGGGGGCCTTGATCGAGGTGAACACGTCGGCCCAGGCCGGGTCGAGCACGGTGCCGTCGTACAACGCATCCGCGAACCGGACCAGGTCCGGTGCGGTGACGAACCCGCCGTCCGGGACGAAGTTGCGGGCATTGTTCTGGCCCGCCATACCCGGGCTCGGGCTGTCCTTGTCCAGGTTGCGCACGGCGTCCACCCAGCTGCCGTCGGCCTGTTTCATGTAGGAGTGCGCGATGTGCTCGTCGGCCAGCCACTGCGGCCTGGTGTAGTACGCCGAGCCGGTCATGCCGCAGCGCCCGAAGATGTGCTTGTGCACGTAGTCCCAGAACGTCATGCCGGACGCCGCCTCGACGATTTGCACGGTGACATCCGCACCCCAGCCGGGTTTGTTCGAACCCGCGCCGGGGGCGGCGACCAGCTTCGCCTGCCGGGTGTACTGCTGGTAGTACTCGTGCTGCTCCTCCTTGCTGTGGAAGATGCGTTGGTAGTCGTGCTCCGGAAAGGACAACCCGGAGGTGCCCATGAGCAGGTGGTGGATGCGCACCTGCTCGGCGATCTCCTTGGCGAAACCGGTCAGGTAGGTGCCCACCGTGTCCCACAGCTTCACCTTGCCCCGCTGCGCCAGCTGCACGATGGACAGGCTGACGAACGGCCCGCCGTAGAGGTTGAACGCGACACCTTCGTGGTTACGGATCCCCTTCTGCTTGTCGGCCATGCCGTAGCTGCGCGACAGTACCGTCCGGCCCCGGTGCGACAGCAGCACCACGCCGGAGAACTTGTCCTGTGCGGCCAGCTTCGCGATGTACCGGTCGTAGGCCCCGCCGGGCAGGGTGTCCGGCGGGATCCGGTCCTGCCCGGACGGCTCGGACGCGGCGGAGGTGCCGGCGTGGCCGAGCCCGGCGCCTGACAGCGGCGTGCCGACCGCCATCACACCGGCGGCCAGCCCGCCCCATCCGAGCAGCCGCCGCCGCTCGACACCACGTACGGAATCCGAGTCCATGTCACCGCCCTCCCCGCGCGAGGGAAGAGGCGAGTGCTCGTTGAGGGACGCGATGGTCCCGCGCGCCGTTGGTCATGGCTGCGATATTTCGTCGCGAATGTCACCGGCCCGCGCGCGTGATGTCACCGTTTCTCGACAAGCCCCTGATCTCGACCGGGACTCCGCGACAGTGGGTGCCGCCCGCAGCGCGGCGGAATGCAGCCCGGGAGCGTTGACATCAGCGTTCGGCGTCGACGCTTGCCCGCGTCAGTGGGGGCCGCAGGTTGAGCACTCTAGGACCGTTGCATGAGCGGGGTTTTCTCGTGTTCGGACCCCCTAGTGCTGTGACCGGAAACGATCACCGGGTTGAGTAGGGGTCCGCGATGCCCAGACCCGGCGAGTGACGCTCGTGCGCTGCCAGGAGGAGATGCTGTCCGGCATCCCGCGCCTGGTGTGGTTCGCCAAGATGACCGTGTGGGATCTACCGCTGCACACGGGAGAGGACCAGCGGGAATGTCGAAAGTTCCCGCTGGCCCCTTGGCAGACTGACTAACGGGGAATTACCTCGACGCCATACGCGTCGACATCGGCGTACTCGTGACAGGATGCCGCCGAGACGCCATTCTCTATGTAGACGTTATTGCCCCTGCTGAAGTATAGATTTCCATCATTCTCCAGGCAGGTTGCCCATGCGTAGTAATAGCGGAAGTCGGTCCCAAGGCATTTGGCGTAGGCCGTGTTGGCGCCGTCGCTCTTCGAGGTCTGACACGATGTGGCAGATGCCGTTGTGGGTGCGAGGACGCTCAAAGCGCCGCTCGTGGCGATAGCCACCGCTACGAGTTTAGCAAGGCGTCGAATAGCCTTCTTTTGGTGCATGATCTTCCCCCGTCTTTGTCTGGATAGGCCGGGATGGAGCGATCGTCGCACCCGAATCGAGGGGAAGGAAACAACATTCGACTGTGGTCGAAATACCCAGGTCGCGAGCCGAGAGCGCGGGCTGTGAGTTGCCGACCGACGTCGCGCTGCTCGCCGGCCCGGCGTACTGCGCTATCCACGGCGCGTCCGAGCCCGGCCCGGCTTGCCTGCTGTGTCCGGAGTGCTGGCATGCCTTCCCGACGCCCGAGGCACTGGCGGCCGACCATGCGGCCACGGTCGAGCGGCTGAACGCCAAGCTGCTTGCGGCACCTCCCGTGTTCGACGGCGTGGAGCCGACTCTGTTCGTGGCGGAGACCGATCCGGAGAAGATCACCGCCTGCCCGCACGACCTGTAGGGTCCCGCAACGGCATGGAACTCCAACCAGTCGTCTCCCCTGCGCGAACCACATCACTGAGAGCAGCATCGCATGTACCGTTCGTGCCCAGCCCCCAAGGAGGCCCACATGCCCCGCGCGAAGACCGCCACCACCCGCGACCAGGTCAAGGGCTGCGGCTGCCTCATCGTGACCGCCCTGCTCATCGTCGGAGGCTGCAACAGCCTGTTCGGCAGTGACCAGCCATCCCCGGCCGCCCCGGCCGTGCCCTCGATGTTCACCCCCACACCGGCGATGACCTGGCAGGCCGAATCGATCAAAGACCTGGACGACGACGGCATCGCTGATCGCTATGACGGCGACGCTGATGGCGACGGCGTGACCAAAATCGACGACCGCGACGACCGGGACGCCACCAAGGGGAAGCGCAGGCCTGCCCGCACGGCGAAGCCCACGCCGAAGGATGATCCGGTCCCGCTCGCGAACGCGCACCCGGGAGGCTTCTGCGGCACCCAGGGCGCGGTGGGCATCGCGTCCAATGGGCGCACGTACACGTGCCGCGGTGGACACTGGCGCCGCTGATGCGAAGCGGGGCCGGTTCCGGCCGACACCTGGTACGGGCATCCACAGCCCGATGATGGCTGCGATGTTCGCTTGCCTGCACTTCGCCGGCCTGCGCCCGGCCGAAGCACAGGGACTGCGCAAGAAGGACTGCTTCCTGCCAGAGCAAGGATGGGGCCACCTCACACCGACGAAGACCCGCCCGCAAAGCGGCACCGCCTTCACCGATTCAGGACGGCTGTTCGACGAGCGGGGCCTCAAACACCGCGAGGAAGGCGAGGACCGCCTGGTGCCGATCCCACCAGAACTGGTGGCGATCCTGCGTGCTCACATCGCGATCTTCGGCACTGCTTCGGACGGCCGACTCTTCTACACCCGCGGTGGCGGCACCTTCTCCTACTTCGCCTACTCCACAGTGTGGCAGGAGGCCCGCCTGCTGGGGCTCACCCCTGAGCAGGTCGCCTCCCCGTTGGCGCGTCGCCCCTACGACCTGAGGCACGCGGCGGTGTCGCTGTGGCTTAACGCCGGTGTGCACGCGCCCGAGGTTGCCGAGCGGGCAGGGCACGGCGTGGACGTGCTTCTGAAGATCTACGCCAAGTGTATCGATGGTCAGCGCGAGGTGGCCAATCAACGCATTGAGAAGGCGCTGGGGGAATCATGATCCACCGAGGGCGTGCTGCGGAATCCATGCGGAATGATCACGTCCCGGAGCAGCCGACTTCCTGCGCTTACGCAGGTCGGAGGACCTTCCCTGGCGTAAGGGCATTGACCCTGACGCAGGGGCAACCGCCCAGCATGGTCGGCATGACGACGAGAACCACCTTGCCGGCCGGCGAGGATGAGACGCGAGGCTTCACGGTCCACCACGACGGCGTCACGATCCCGGTGTCTCGCGGCGGCCGGGGGCGTCCGCTGGTCCTGTGCCCCGGGCTGAACTCGACGCAGGCCGACCTGCGCGAGCTGACCGAGCTGCTGCGGCGCGACCACGACGTGGTGACCTTCGACCTCAGGGGCCACGGCCTCGCCTCGGCCGCCGACCGGTACTCCTTCGAGGCGTTCCTCGGCGACCTCGCCGCCGTGTTCGCGGAGCTGGGACGCCGGGGCCTGCCCTCGGCGCCCGTGCTCGTGGGCTACTCGCTGGGCGCGGACCTGGCCGTGCACCATGCCTCCCGGTGCCCTGACGACGTCGCCGGGCTGGTGCTCATCGACGGGGCGAACCCGTTGCCCGAACCGTTCATCACCGATGCCGACCTGGGGGAGTTCCGCACGATGGCGGCGGACCTGGCGGCGCGGCAGCAGGCCCTGCGAGGGACCGCGCGTCAGGTGCTGCTCACCGCGCGGGAGATCCACGACCTGAACCTCGAGATCGACGTGGTCCGGTCCGGGATCCTCGACCGGTACCGGAAGATCGACCACCCCATCAGCATGATCATGTCGAGCTCGATCGCCGGAGACGGCGGCGACGGGCGGGCACCGCGGCACAACCGGCTCTGGCGGGCCGGCATCGAGCGGCTCGTCCGGGAGCGGCCGCACGTGGCCGTGTCCTGGCTCGACGCCGACCACCGGCTGGTCTTCACCCACGCCCCGCGGATCGCCCGGATCATCCGGGGCGCGCGGGGCCAGACCACCTCCTGAACGGCTCCTGGGAGACTGGTCCGATGCTGACCATCGGCGAGCTGGCGTCGTACGCCGGGGTGACGGTGCGCGCGGTGCGGCACTATCACGCCAAGGGGCTGCTGCCCGAGCCGGAGCGCGACCGCTCCGGCTATCGGCGATACGACGCCGGCGCCGTGGTCGAGCTGATCAAGATCCGGACCCTCGCCGCGGCCGGGGTTCCGCTGGCGCGGGTGCGGGAGCTGCTGCGGGCCGACGAGGAGGAGTTCGCCGCGGCGGTCGCGGACATCGACAGGCGGCTTCGGGCGGAGATCCGCGAACGGCAGCGGCACCGGGAGCGGATCGCCCGGCTCGCCTCCGGGGACACCCTGGCGCTGCCCCCGGAGGTGGTCGAGTTCCTCGACCGGCTCCGGGCGCTCGGGGTCGACGAACGGATCGTCCAGGTCGAACGCGACGGCTGGATCCCCCTGGCCGCGCACTCACCCGAGCGGGTGCCGGACTGGGTGGCCCGCAAGCGGGAGCAGCTCGCCGACCCGCAGTTCGTCGACTTCTATCTCACCCTGGGCCAGGCTCTCGACCGCCCCGGCGACGACCCGCGGCTGGTCGAGTTGGCCGACAAGCTTGCCGCCTACATCACGCGGATGGCCGACGAGCAGGGCGAGGACTACCTCGACGACGCCGACATCGAGCCGCCGTTCGCCAAGCTGATGGACACGCTGGCGTTCGACACCGCGCCTCCGGCCCGTCGCCTGATCGAACTGCTGAAGCAGCGAGGCTGGACCGGCTGGACCAAGCTCGAACGCGTGGACCCGGTCGCGAAATGAATTGCGCAAGGGGGTGGCGATCGGATAGATCTAGCGGCCGGACCCCTGCCGGGACGAGCGAGGGGCCACGACATCGAGAGGAGGGATAAGCCCATGATCCCCATGATCACTGCGCTTGTGTCCTCCCGGGGCGCGGACCACGTCTGACCCCGGAGCGGACAGGCGCCTTCACCTGGAGCGTGCCTTGACCGTGAATCAGAACGACCTGACCATTCGCCCGATCACCGGGCGGGAAGAACTCGACCTTTTCTCCCGGCTGCCTTACGTCCTCAACGAGGAACTGGCGGACGACCTCGCCGCCGGCCGCCGCCGGCCGGAATGGATGTGGGTCGCCCTGCGCGATGACCACCTGCTGGCCAGGGCCGCCTGGTGGGGCCGGGCCGGCGTTGACACGCCATTCCTCCTGGACATTCTCGACCTCGACGACAACAGGGTCGACATCGGCGTGCGGCTGCTGCGTTCGGCCATGGCCGAAGTGGTCCCGGCAGGCGCCCGTCCCCCCGAATACATCCGGATGGTCCCGCCCGACTGGCGCGAGGGCGGGGTGACCAGGCGCGTCGTCGAGGACCGCATGCTCGCCTTGGAACGGAGCGGCGCCCGCCTGCTCGTCGAACGGCTGCGTCTGGAATGGCGCCCCGGGACGCCGATCCCCGAGCCCACCGGGCGCCTGGCGTTCCGGCCGGTCCGCGACACCGAGGAGATCCTCGCCCTGATGACCGAGGTCCTGGACGGCACGCTGGACGCGCACAGCAACGCCGACCTGACCCGGATGTCCCCCCGCGAAGCGGCGGTCAGACACTACGAGGACGAACTCGCGCACTACCGCAGCCCGCGCGACTGGTGGCGGGTCGCGACACTGCCGGACGGCGAGCCGGTGGGGTTCGTCACCCCGGCCCGCAACGACTACAACCCCGTCATCGGCTACCTCGCCGTACTGCCCGCACATCGGGGCAACGGCTACATCGACGACATCCTCGCCGAAGGCACCCGGATCCTCGGCGCGCAGGACGACGTCCCGCGCATCCGGGCGGCCACGGACCTCGGCAACACCCCCATGGCGAACGCCTTCCGGCGCGCCGGATACGTCAACTTCGAACGCACGATCAACATGACCTGGGACTGATCCGGGGCCCCGGCGACCTCGAGGGTCGCCGGGGCCCGGAGGCATCACGTCAGGCGATCTTCTCGAGGAGGTAGGTCCCCGTGCCGTCCGCCATGCCCATGCTGTACTGCCGTACGCTCTCGGCGTCCGCGATCCTCGTCTGGCCCGCCATGTAGCCGCTGCTCTTGACCTGGATGCCGACCAGGTTCGAGCCGGGCACGTCCCGGTAGAGGTAGAAGCGCTGGCGGTCGTCCACGGTCAGGCAACCCCCCTCCATGAGCCGGCCGCCCTCGCTGAGGGTCTCCGCGGAGTGCAGGGTCAGGCACTTGCCGCTGTAGCGGGTGATGAGGACGTACTCCGGCAGGCCGTTGCTCACCGGCCCCTGGCACAGGCTCCATTGGGAGCGCGACGAGCTCGACCAGCCGCGCAGGCGGATCTCGTCGGTGCCGTCCTCGTTCCACCAGTTGAGCAGCCGGTCCGGGGTGCCGATCCGGTAGTAACCGGGCTCGCAGGTGAACCCGGGCGGCGCGGCGAACGGCGCGACCACCCTGCCCGCCTGCTCGCCCGCCTGCTCGCCCGCCTGCTCGCCCGCCTGCTCGCCCGCCGGCTCCGAAGGCGTGGCCCGCTGCTGCTCGCGCGCCTTGGCCGGCGCGCCGTCGCAGCCGAGCTGGATCTGGGCGAGCCGCATGAGGCTGTTCGCGGGCACGACGTCCTCGCACCGGATCGCGCCCTCCTCCATCACCGAGTACGTCGTGTAGGTGCCGCCGGGGCGCTCGGCCCACTCCGTGGCGTACACGCCGCCGCCCTTGTCGACGCGGGTGCAGTTGAGGCTGCCGTACTCGCCGGTGACCTTCCTCGTGCCCTTGAACAGGCCGTAGTAGCCGGGCGCGAGGAAGTTCCAGGTGATGGTCGTGGTCTCCTTGTCGGTGGAGGAGGTGATCTTCTTGACGGTCCGGTTCACGAAGGACTCGACCCTGCCGAGGGTGGCGATGTTGAAGGAGGCCAGGATCTGGGTCGTGGTGCCGACCTCGACCGTGATCGTGGTGGCCGTCTCGAGTGTGATGGTCTGGGTGCCCGTGGTGCCCGCGGTGACGAAGAACGTCTTGAAGTGCGTGATCGTCGGTGTCGTCGTCGCACTCTTGACGAAGGGGTAGCGCTTGCCGAGGTCGGCCGTGGTGCAGGCGTCGCCGGCCTTCGGATCGGCCGCCGCGCTCGCGGGGCCGGCGGCCGCGACCGTGCCGGCGGCCATGATGACGGCGATCAGCGCAGGTAAGAGCACGCCCCTGGTCCAGCGGCCGGGCCCGGATAATGACCGTTTCACTGTGACTCCCTTCGGCCGGCCCTCCTTCATGAGGGCCGGCGCCATCTTTGCTGCAAGCGTTTTCAGCGCGATTTAACAGTGAGCAGCCATGGCGGGCCTGTCAAGAGGTTGTGTCAAGGTGGCGTGCGGCGGTGGGCCAGAGCGTCAGACGGCCCCGCAGCCGCAGCTTCCGCGGATCACCAGCTGCGTCTCCAGCACGAGGTCGGCCGCCCCCGGGCCGCTGCCGTCGATCCGGCTCAGCAGCAGCCGCCCGGTCTCGCGGCCGAGCTCGCGCATCGGCTGGCGTACGGTGGTCAGCCCGGAGACCGGCAGCCCCGCCATGGGGATGTCGTCGAATCCGGTGACGGCCACGTCCTGCGGGACGCGATGGCCCTTGTCGAGGAGGGCGAGCACGGCCCCGATGGCGGTCTCGTCATTGGCGCAGACGAGCGCCCTGGGCGGCGGCCCGGCGTCCAGCAGCCGGTCGACCGCGATGAACCCGTCCGACTGCGTCAGCCCCACCCGGACGGGGCTCTCCGGCGTCCCGGCCCGGACGTGCCGGTGCGCCTGCGTGAACCCCCGCCACCGGTAGCCGGCGTCCGGCGAGCTGTCGGGATCGCCCACGAACGTCAGCCTCCCGTAACCGTGGTCGACCAGAAGATGCCTGGTCAGGCGGTCGAAGGACGAGACGTTCTCCGTCCGTACCGTGGGGATGCCCGCGCGCGGCCTGCTGGCCAGCAGGACCACCGGGTCGCCGCGGTCGCGCAGCCGGTCCACCAGCTCGTCGGGCAGCACGCCCCCCATGACGGCGAGCCCGTCCACCCGCGCCGCGGTCTCCCTGACCAGCTCGCCCGACTCGCGCAGCAGGTGGGTGCCGAGGATGACGACGGCGAGCTGAGCGCGTACGGCCTCCTCCTCGAAGCCGCCGATCACCTCGGAGTAGTACGGCCCCGACAGGCCGGGGAACACGATCCCCAGCGCGCCGTGGGAGCGCTGGGCCAGCCCGCGGCCCAGCCTGCTCGGACGGAAGTCGTGACGCTCGATGGCGGCCAGCACGCGTCGGCGGGTGTCCTCCGAGACCTGCCCCACGCCGCGAGCCACCCGGGACACCGTCGCCACCGACACGCCCGTCTCCTGGGCGATCTCCTGGAGGGTCGCGCCCCGCCTGCCCTGCCTTGCCATCGCCGCACCCGAGCTCTGCAAACGCTTACTGAAGGTTTTCTGAAACTCTATGCCGTGCCCGTCGCGGCGCGCAACGTGCACCGCGGGCGTCGGTCGGCCACCGCGGGGTCGCGTGGGCGGGGTACGGCGCGGGACGGTCGGGATTTCGGGCAATCGCTTGATCGCGGACCTCCGAAGCGACGCTGACGCCTCAGGGCCTGAGGCTTTCGGGGAATCCGGTCCAGCGCAGGTCGGCCGGGAGGTGGCTCATGTCGTTGAACATCACGATCGTGGGCGGCAGGCCGCCGCGGTACTCGATGATCGTCAGCGCGGTGTTGGCGCTGTTCAGCCCGAGCCACCGGGACGGCGGCGCGTCCAGCGCGTGCCGTACGAGCCACGCGATCGGGTACGCGTGCGTCACCACGACCTCATGGGCGTCGGTGTCGGGAACCTTCGCGAACCGGGCGACCAGCGCATCGGCAAGCCGATGGCCCGAGGCCGCCTCGGCGGCGTCGTAGCCGTCGAAGAAGCCGGCCCAGGACGGGGGCGTTTCGGCCGCGCCGGGAACGTAGGGCACGTGGTCGATGAGTTCGGCGGCCTCGGCCACGGGCACGTTCGGCAGGTGCCGGGCGAGTTCGCGCGCGCTCGCGACGGCGCGTGGCAGCGGAGAGTGCCACACGGCGTCGACCGGTACGCCGGCGAGCCGTTCGCCCAGCAGGCTCGACTGCCGGTGCCCGATGTCGGTGAGATTCCCGAACGCGTCGGCCGCGCCATGGCGTGCGAGGTACAGGTGTCGAGTTGCCATGAGCGGTGAGGGGCGCGGTGCCCGCGTCCCAGCTCCTTTCGAGCAGAAGGTGTGGGGTCGGCTCCCGGCCGGTTACGCGTTCGCCGCCGTGACGGTGCCGGCGGTGCCGTCGATCGTGACGATGGCGCCGTCGCGGAGCCTGCCGGTCGCGTCAAGGACGCCGAGGACGGCGGGGATGCCGTGCTCGCGAGCCACGATCGCGGCGTGGCAGAGCACGCCGCCGGTCTCGGTGACGACACCGGCGGCGATGCGCAGCAGCGGCGTCCAAGCGGGGTCGGTGAAGGGGCAGACGAGGATGTCGCCCGGGCGCACGCGTCCGAAGTCGCCGGGACCGCGGACGATCCTCGCGGTGCCGGTCACGCTCCCGCGGCTGCCCGGTGTTCCGGTGAACGCGCCGGCCGCGACGTCTACCGCGCGGGAA
Source organism: Nonomuraea sp. NPDC050153 (assembly GCF_044460125.1). NCBI lineage: Bacteria > Bacillati > Actinomycetota > Actinomycetes > Streptosporangiales > Streptosporangiaceae > Nonomuraea > Nonomuraea sp. NPDC050153. Next base: position 161,954 of record NZ_JBITJQ010000020.1, on the reverse strand, counting down.
GGCGGTGGGGGCGCGGCGGTGACCGGCCGGGCCTGCAGGACCCAGACGCGGCCGCCGGCGATCGCCCACTCGATGTCCTGCGGCCCACCGCGTACGGCGGCGATCTCCGCGCCCAGCGTGGCGAGCCGCGTGGCGGTCACGTCGTCGATCGCCGGCTGCTCCCTGGCAGAGGCGGGCACGTCGCGAACGACGAGCCGCGTGCCGTGCCGGTCAAGGCGGGTCCGTTTGTCGGCGACGGTTCGGGTGACCGATCCGTCCCCGGCGACGCGGTAGGCGTCAGGGGTGACCTTGCCCTCGACGACGCTGGGGCCGAGCCCCCAGGACGCCTCGATGTCGGTCGGCTCCTCCGGGTCCGCGGGTGTGAACATCACCCCGGAGACCTCGGCATCCAGATGGCGCTGGACGATGACGGCCATCGCGAGATCGTCGTGGCCGGAGGCGCCCCGGTAGCCGATGGCGCGGGGGGTGAACAGCGAGGCCCAGCAGGCACGTACGGCGTCGGCGACCTCGCCGACTCCGCGCACCGCGAGGAAGCTCTCGTGCTGACCCGCCGCCGACGCCTGACCGGTGTCCTCGTTCGCGGCCGACGATCTCACCGCCACGGGCGGGTCGCCGAGCTCGCCGAGCGCGCGTCCCAGCGCGCCGATCACGGCGGCGTCGACCGGGCGGGCCCCGATCGCCTGCCGCGCCGCGTCGAGATCGTCCGGCTCGCCGAGGTCCAGGTCGCGGACGGCGGCCAGGTACGCGGCGAACGGGACGACGAAGCCGTCGGGCACCGGCAGGCCCGCGCGGAGCAACGAGCCGAGCGCGCCGGCCTTGCCCCCGCAAGTGCCGGCGACAGCCTCCGTCAGGGTTATGATCACTCACTCCTGCCTTTCAACAATTGGTTGACAACGTTTTGTTGATTCTGCATCATGAGTTACATGTCACGCAAGCAGGACATCTCACACGCCGCCCACGCTGACCACGCCCAGGCTCACCGTGAGCGGGAGGCGCGCGAGCGCCTTCTGAGCCGGGGCGCGGACGCGCTCGACCCGCGTCCGTGGCGGCCCCCGCCCGTCCCACCGTCGGCGGTCGACCTCGTGGAGTTCGCCGTCTATCGCCACGCCGACCTGAGCCCGGAGGACATCCTCAGCGCGCTCGCCCTCCTGCCCGCCGCGCGCGCCGAGGTCGAAGGGCTCGAATCGGGCCTGCTGTTCATGGCCCGGAGCGCAGGGCTGACCTGGGCCCAGATGGCGCAGGTGATGGGGTTCAACTCCCCGCAGGCGTGCCAGCAGCACTACAACCGCCTGACGGCACGGCAGGAGGCCGACTCATGACGCCGGACTCCGCGCTCGACCTCCTGGTCCTGCACGCCGTACGCGTCACCGGGTACGCGGACACCCCGGTGATCGCCGATCGGTACGGGCTCGACGCGGCCGAGACGAAAGAGGCGCTGCACGACGCCGAGGCGCGTGGCTGGGTGCAGTACACCGCCTTCGCCGGCACCGGAGGCTGGTCGTTGACCGAATCGGGCCGGGCCGAGAACGAGCGCCGGCTCGCGGCCGAGCTCGCCCGCGCCGGCGGCGCCGACGAGGTCCGTGACGTCTACCGCGAGTTCCTCCCGCTGAACGCCCTCCTGCAACGAGCCTGCACCGACTGGCAGCTCCGGCCCACCGCCGGCGATCGGCTCGCCGCCAACGACCACTCCGATCCCGCCTGGGACGCCAGAATCCTCTACGAGCTCGCCGGCATCGACCGCGCGCTCATCCCACTCGCGGACCGGCTCGGGAACGTCCTCACGCGGTTCCGCGGATACGACGCCCGGTTCGCCGCGGCTCTGGCGCGCGTCCAGGCCGGGGAGGGCGCCTGGGTCGACCGCACCGACGTCGACTCCTGCCATCGGGTCTGGTTCGAGCTCCACGAGGACCTCATCGCCACGCTCGGCATCGACCGGCACGCGAACCCCTGACCGTTAGCGCTAACGTGATCGGATGTCCCGCCTGCCCATCCTCTGCGTCGCCGTTCTGACCGTCGCGGCCGGATTGGGGGTGCGCGCGTTGTTCGACGGCCCCGTGTCGAAGTACGCGGGCGACGCCCTCTACACCGTGCTGATCTACACGCTCGTGGCGCTGATCCTTCCCAGGGTGCGCCCCTGGGTGGCGGCGGTGGTGGCGGCCGGGGCGAGCTGGGTGATCGAGTTCGCCCAGCTCGGGGAGATCCCGGCCGCGCTGCGGCCGCTGCTGGGCAGCACGTTCAACCCGCCCGACCTCTTCTGGTACGCGGTCGGCGCCGCGGCGGCCTGGGCCGCGCACACACTCTGGTTACGGCGGGCGGGGGCAGATCATCCGTCCCCCTTATGAGGGTTCGTCGCGGAAGTCCCCGGCGTGGTCGCGGGCCCACTGGCCGTACGTGCGGGCCGGCCGGCCGGTGACCTTCTCGACCGTGTCCGTGGCCGGCGTGGGCCGGTCGACAGCGGCGGCGGACTCCCTGATCACCACGTCGGCGACCTGGGGCGTCGTCCAGGAGCTCAGCTCCGCCCGGTACTCCTCCAGGTCCTGGACGGCGAAGTGGACCGGACGGCCGACGGCCTCCCCGATGAGCTCGGCCTGGCGTCTGCGGCTGACCAGCTCCGGCCCGGTCAGCGTGTACGTCGCGCCTTCGTGCCCCGGCTCGGTCAGGGCACGCACGGCGACCGCCGCGATGTCCGCCTCGTGCACGGGGGCCGACCGCGAGTCCGGGAAGGCGTCCCGCACCATCCCCTCGGCCCGGACCAGGGGAGCCCACTGCAGCGTGTTGGTGGCGAAGTCGCCCGGGCGCAGGAACGTCCAGGCGATCCCCGAGCGGGTCACCGCCTGCTCGGCGTCGCCGTGCAGGCGGCCGATCGCGTCGGTCGCGTCGGGGTCGGCGAGCAGCGCCGAGAGCAGGACGACGTGCTTCACCCCGGCGGCCGCGGCCCGGGCGAGGAAGCCGTCCAGGCCGCGCGGCTCGGCGTACAGGAAGACCCTGGTGACGCCGGCGAGCGCGGTGTCGAAAGTGCCCGGGTCGGCGAGGTCGCAGAGCACCACGTCCACTCCGGCGGGCAGGCGCGCCGCGCCCGGGTTCCGGCCGGCCGCGCGGACGGGCTGCCCCGCGGCGAGAAGTTGCTGAATGAGGCTGCGCGCCACGTGCCCGCGCGCTCCGGTGACCAGAATCGTCATACGACCAGGCTGGCCGCCCGGCCGGGACGGCGGGTAGGCCCCGGCGGGCCTGGGACTCGTGATACCAGGCCATGATGGAAGACGATGAACAAGGACGAGCTGGGCAGTTTCCTGCGAAGCAGGCGCGGGCGGGTCAGGCCGGAGGAGGCGGGGCTGGCGCCCGGCCGCCGGCGCCAGACACCGGGCCTGCGGCGCGAGGAGGTCGCGCTGCTGGCCGGGATCTCCGTCGACTACTACATCCGGCTGGAGCAGGGGCGCGGGCCGCAGCCGTCCGCGCAGGTGCTCGTCGCGCTGAGCCGTACGCTGCGGCTGACCGGCGACGAGCACGACTATCTGCTGCGGATGGGCGGCCAGACCCCGCCTCGGGCCGGCCCCGCGCCGGAGGTCCCCAAGAACGTGCTGCGCCTGCTGGAACGCCTCGACGAGGTTCCCGCCGTGGTCGTCAACGTCTGCTGGGACCTGCTCGCCTGGAACAGGATGCTGGTCGCCCTCATCGGCGACCCGGCGGCCAAACCGCGCCGCCAGCGCAACACGCTGCGCTGGCTGTTCGGCGGCGCGCCCGCCCTGCTGGGCAACCACGCCGGGCTGGCCCGCCAGGCCGTCGCCGACCTGCGGGCCAGTGGCCGCTATCCGGACGATCCTGAGGTACGGCAGTTCGTGGACGAACTGGCGGCGGCCAGCCCGCTGTTCGCCGAGTTGTGGGCGGCGCAGGACATCGAGGTGCAACGCACCGTCACGAAGCGGGCCGTGCATCCCGTAATGGGCGAGATGGAACTCGACTGCGACATCCTGCCCCTGCCCGGCGGCGAGCACCGCATCGTCATCTACACCGCCGCCCCGGGCACCCCCTCACACCACGCCCTCCAGCGCCTGCGGTCACTCAGCGACAGCGGTCCTTCCTGAGCCCGCTCCAGGGGTCGTCCCGCGGGCGGCGCCCTACGCGGCCACGTCTTCGCAGCGAACCGCGACCACCGCGAAGAACACGTGCGAACGCGCATCCTGCGAAACCACCGACTCGAACACGTCGCACGCCGTGAACCCGTGGCTGAGCGCGTTCTGCCTGGCGGCGGCCTCGGCGTTGGCGAGCGCTGTGCCCTCGTCGATGCCCTTGCCGAAGCCGTCGAACAGCGCGCCGCTCTGCACGGTGACGCTCGCGGAGGCGGGCAGTGCGGCGCCGAGGGCACCGGACGCGGCCAGCGCAGCCGCAGCCACCGCGACCAGCAGTTTTCTCTTCAGGTACATCATGGAATCTCCTCGCGATCGGGTCACTGGGTCTACACCCGGTGGGCGTTCCATCCCGTTCCACGTCGCCGGGCAGCCAGGTGGCGCGCTCCGCCATGGGTGTCGTCCGCCGGTCTGCCGGGCCGATCACGACAGGAGGTCGCGCCAGCGCTCGGCCGACTCCAACGTGTCCAGGCCGATCCGCTCCAGGTACGCCCCGCCCCGGGCCAGCCGGCGCCCCACGGGCGTGTCGAGCCCGACCTTCTCGGCTGCCTCCTTCGAGACCTCCGCCGCCTCCAGCGTCTGCCGCGAGCTGGTCACCATCGAGTGGTGCCAGGCGTCGTCGTCGAACACGTAGATGTCGCGGCGCCGCCGCGGATCGCGCTCGCGCCTGATCAGCCCCTGCTGGACCAGGTAGCCGACGGCCAAGGAGACCGAGGCCGGGCTGACCTTCAGCCTGCGCGTCAGCTCGGCCGCGGTGAGCCTGCCGGCCTCGCACAGCCACAGGCCGATGAGCACGCGCGCCATCATCCTCGGCAGCCCTATCCCGACCGCCATCTCGACGAGGTGGTATTCCGCCTCGCCCGCAGTGCCGCCCGATGACCCGGCCGCTGGCGGGGGAGCGGGCGTGCCGCGCCGCGCGCGCCGCTCCGTCGCCCGATGCGCCCGCTCGGGCCGGTAACCGCCGGGGCCGCCGTTGCGGCCGACCTCCCGGCTGATCGTCGAGGTCGGCCGGTCGAGCCGCCTGGCGATCTCGGCGTAGGAGAGCCCTTCGGTGAGCCCGGCCGCGATGCGCTGGCGGTCCCGCTGGGTCAACCTTCCTCCTGGCATGGCGCCATTATTGCGTTCGTCGCCATTCCATTGCAACGTAGCATTGCATTCGCATCCAGCGTCATTGCATCAATTTATCGGTCTTGAGCTGCGTAAACACAATCTTCTGATTGACATACATTTTAAACGCAACGTAGCTTTCGAGACATGTCGAACACGTACTATCGCGAAGAGCCGGTCGCCCCCTCCCTCGACCGGGCACCGGCCTGTCCCTTCGACCCCGCCCCCGAGGTCACCGCCCTGCGCGCCGAGCAGCCGGTCGTCCGCCTGGCCGCGCCCGAGGGCGCCCCCGGCGTCTGGCTGGTCACCGGTTACGGGCCGGTCCGCCAGATCCTCGCCGACCCGCGGTTCAGCTCCCGCTACGAGACCCAGTACCACCCGTCGATGGGCGGGCAGCTGCCGCCCGCCCCCGTCGGCGACCTCACCGGCATGGACGCGCCCGAGCACACCCGCATCCGCAAGCTGCTGACCGGCAAGTTCACCGTCCGCAGGATGAACCTGCTCACCGAGCGGGTCACCGAGATCACCCGCGAACGGCTCGACGCGATGGAGCGGCAGGGGCCGCCCGCCGACCTCGTCGAGGTCTTCGCCCAGCCCATCCCCGCCCTGATGATCTGCGAGCTGCTCGGCGTGCCGTACGAGGACCGCGAGCGGTTCCAGGGCCGGGCGCGGACCGTCACCGACCCCGGCGACCCTGAGGTGCAGTACGCGGCCTTCATGGAGCTCGGCGCCTACCTGCGGGACCTCGCGCTCGCCAAGCGGGCCGAGCCGACCGACGACCTGCTCAGCGACCTGGCCACCGGCGGCGACCTGACCGACGACGAGCTCGGCGGCGTGGCCGCCCTCCTGTTCGGCGCCGGCCTCGACACCACCGCCAACATGCTCGCGCTCGGCACGTTCGCCCTGCTGCGCGACCCGGCCCAGCTCGCCGCCCTGCGCGACGACCCCGGCCTGGCCGCAGGCGCTGTGGAGGAGCTGCTGCGCTACCTGTCCATCGCCGCCCTCGGCATGCGCGGCGTGCTGGAGGACGTCGAGCTCGGCGGTCGGCAGCTCAAGGCGGGCGACACGGTCGTCATCGCGGTCAACGCCGCCAACAGGGACCCGGCCAGGTTCTCCGACCCCGACGTGCTCGACCTGCGCCGCTCGGCCGCCGGGCACCTCGCCTTCGGGCACGGCATCCACCAGTGCCTCGGCCAGCAGCTCGCCCGCGTCGAGATGCGCGTCGCCTTCCCCGCGCTGTTCACCCGCTTCCCGGCGCTGCGGCTCGCCGTGCCGGCCGAAGAGGTGCCGCTGCGCACCGACCCCGTGCAGATCTACGGCGTGCGCAGCCTGCCCGTCACCTGGGGTCCTATGTGAGGGTTCACCAAGGTCGGTACGCCGCCGCACTCGGTCCGTTCGACCGTGACGCCGGGCAGGCCCCTGACCCATCGGCCGGTGATCTCGCCGAGCCGTGCGGCCTGCGGGGGAGTGCGGCCCAGCCCGATGGCGTACCGGGCCGATCGGGGACCGGTCTCGAACGGGCGCGGCCAGGCATGCACGTCCCGGATCCCGGCCTCCTCCAGGGCGGCGAGCAGGTCCAGCAGCCGTCCCCTGACCCGGCCGAGCTCTTCGGAGGGTACGGTCAGCACCGCCCACGCCGCGTGCCGCCGGTGCAGGGAAGGTGGTGCGGACAGCTCGGCGGACCGGCCGGTCCCGATGAGCTCCCAGGCCTGGTAGAGCTCCTGGGTGAGCAGGTCGAGGCCGCCGGGGGAGACCTGGCGGGCGCAGTTGCGCACGGGGGCGCTGGGCGTCAGCACCGCGATCGGGTCAGGCCGGGGCGGGGCCGGGCCGAGAGCGACCGGGTCTCGCCAGTTCCAGGCGGCCCACGTACTGAAGAAGCGCCCGAGCAGGTCGTCGGCGGGGAGGTCGCCGCTCTCGCGTACGGTGTGCGCGGCCATGACCGCCCAGGCCAGGCCGGGGAGCCCGCCGAACGGGGCCGAGTCCAGGCCGCGGGCCCGCGCCCACGCCTTCACCTGCCTGGCGAGCAGGGCGAAGCGGGCGTGGTGCCCGCCGACGGCGGCGCGGATCGCCTCCGCGTCGCTGACCGCGCTCAAGGCGATCGCGGCCGCCTCGCCCAGCTCGGCGCGGCGGCCCACGGCCTGCTCGGGGGGAAGGGATCCGGTGGGGACCACGGTCAGGTCCACCTCCAGATCGGCCGTACGGAACCGCAGGCCCGGCACCCGCGCGCCGATCACCTGGCGCAGCCGGGCCGCGTCGGGCAGCGCCGCACGCACCCGGGCCGCCACCTCGGTCATGTCCGTCTCGCCGGGCAGCGCCGCCACCAGGTCCAGGTCGGCGCCCGGCAGCTCGCAGCCCATGCGCCGGGATCCGGCGACGCGCACGAGGCCCGGCCGCAGCGCCTCCTCCAACCGCAGGGCCACCCGGTCGGCCACGGCGTCGCGCGGTCCCTCTGCGCCGATCAGGGCGTCACGCTGTCTGTCCGCGCCGATCAGGGCGTCGCGCTGTCCCCCCGCGTCGGTCACGGGCTCGGGGAGCCAGCGGAGCTCGCCCGTGCCCAGCGCGACCCGCGCTCTGGGGCGCATGGGCTCGTCCGCGCGGCGCGACAGCAGCACCAGCTCCCCCACCTGTGCCGTCATCCCGGCCAGGCGGATCGCGTCGTCCGTACGGCCGAGCGTCAGGTGCGGGGTGAAGCCTTCGGGGCGTCCCTCGCAGCGGGGGAAGCGCCGTTCGAGCGCGCGACGCAGACGCGCCCACGGCGCCGGGTCGCCGGCGGCGGGGTCGAGCCAGGCCGTCGAGTGGTCGCGGTGCCGGAACGTCCGCACCCCTTCCAGCCTGGCGGCGAACGGCTCGACCTCGGCCGCCGCCGCGGCCAGCAGCGGCGCCGCCGCCTCGAACTCCGACTCCGGCACGAAGCCGAAGAGCAGGTTGACGTGCGGCGGCCAGCGGTCGATCTGCGGATCGTGCGCGCGGCGGACGGCCTGGATCGGCGGCCACAGCTCCCGCGGCGGTATCCACGCCACCGCCGTCCGCGCCGTCGGCGGCACGTCGAGCACCCCGCCGGGCTCGTCCCCGGTGGCGTCGAGGACCGCCTCCACCCCGTAGTGGTCGGAGACGTACAGCCCATCGGGGGTGGGCGTGTCGCCGCGCAGGGCCGCCGAGATCACCCGAGTCCGGCCCCTGAGCAGGATCCGGTCCAGGCGGGCGGCCCGGCCGGATAGGGAGGAGAGCGCCGCCAGCGGGTTGGCGCCCGGGTCGAAGGTGGGGGTCTGGTCGGGTCCGTACGCCTCCGTCCAGGCGTCGCGGAGGCCGAGCGCGGACGCGGGGGTGTCCGTGCCGTCGTTGAAGTCGCCCAGCAGGACCACGTCGCCGTCCACGCCGGCCAGCCCCTCGGCGATCCTGGCCAGCTCGGCCCGCCGCCTGGTCGCGCCGTCAGCGGAATGGTCGCTGGTCAGGTGGGTGACCGCGACGACGAGGGGGCCGGTGGCGGTGTCCACGACGATGGCGGCCACCGACTTGTGCGGGCCGAGCTCGTGCCGGGCCGCCTCCCGCACGGGCAGCCGGCTGAGCAGCAGCAGGCCGCTGTCGTCGACGTCCGGGCCGTACGGGTCGGTGCCGACGGTGTAGCCGGCGCGTACCCAGGGCGCGGCCAGCAGCATCGACACCAGCGCGGGCTCGACCTCCTGCAGGGCGATGACGTCGGCGTCGGCCGCTTCGAGGGCCGCCAGGAGCAGGGGGCGGCGCCGGGCGGTGTCGATGAGGTGGCTGTCGTAGCGGTCCCACAGCGTGTTCCACGTCAGCACGCGCGCAGCCATGTGCCCGGCGCGCGCGTGTCCCGTGGCGGGGCGCCATCCGCCGGCCGGGTCCCAGGCGTGCGGGGTCCTGGCCGTGAAGAACGGCGGCCGCAGGCGGAGCGGGTCCCTGGCCCGGCCGGCCTCGCAGGTGTCGACGCGGTCCAGGCCCGTGGCGCGGTCCCAGACCAGCTCGCCGTCCGCCTCCACGAACAGCACCCGATGCCAGGGGATGTCGCCCCCCGGGGTGAACGCGGGCAGCGCGACGCGCTTGGGCGCGGCGTCCCGCTGGCTGACTCCCAGGACGAACCGGGACGGGTCGAACCGCGGGTCCCAGCGGACCCGGTGGTAGATCTCCTCGCTGGTGCGCATCACGCCTCCGCCCCGTCCAAGGTGCCGTCCACGTCGTCGACGGTCCCGGACGCCCCGACGTACCAGGTGCGATGGGCCTGCCCGGGATACGGCGGGACGAACCGGCGCGCCTGCGCGGCCAGCACGTGCGAGGGCACCGGGTGGTCGCGGCGGGCGTTGCGCCGGTGCAGCTCGTCCTCCTCCACCAGCGCGACCGCGTGCGTCGTCAGCGCGTCGCGGCGGCGCGCCACGGCGTGCACCAGGGAACGCTGGTGCTGGTTGAGCGAGGTGGCGTCCCACACGACGGTGCCGCCGGCGGCCAGGGCGGCGTCGAGCCGGTCGAGCCCCTTGCCGAGCACCTCCCGGTTGGCCCGCTGGTCGGCCCGCGCGCCCCGGGCCTGGCGCAGGTCGTCCAGCGACAGGTACGTGTCGACCCCCGGCAGGCCGGCCGCGAACGTGCTCTTGCCGCTGCCCGACGGCCCGACCAGATGCACCAGCCTGGGGAACGGCCTGGACCGCCACCGCCAGGTCGCCGCGACGGCCTCCTCGACCGTGGCGATCCGTCCCCTTGCCCAGGAGTCGCGGGCCTCCGCCCAGCACCGTCCGGCCGCCTGCGCGCCGAGGCCGGACAGGGCCTCGCGCAGGCCGTCGCGCAACGGCTCCAGCGGCTCCGGCCCGAGCAGCCCGGCGTCCTCGGCGTGCAGGGCCGACCACTCGACCTGCTCGCGCGCCTGGTCGTCCGCGCGCCCGGCCGGCACGGCCGCCGCCACGGCGTGCAGCACGCCCAGATCGGCGGCCAGCGCCATGCGCCCGAGCCCGGCCCGCCGCTCCTCGTCCGGGTACGGCCGGTGCAGCGCACCATGCAGCCCGACCAGGTCCGCGACCCGCCGTGCCGGCCCCATGCCCAAGGGGCCCGCCAGCCGCGCCGCCAGCCTGGCCCGCGGCACGGCGTGCAGCGCCACGGCCAGCACACCCGCCAGCCGGGCGTCCCCGCACCGGCCGATCGCGTCCAGCCGGGCCGACACCTCGGCCACCGCCTCCGGGGTCACGCACCCCGCTTCGGCCCCGGCCACCGCCTCCGGGACCACGCGCCCCGCTTCGGCTCCGGGATGACCCACCGCGTTCAGCAGAGCGCTTACGTCGGGGTCCGCGCCCGAGCGCACCGACCACAGCGCCGCGGCCGGGCCCAGAGCGTTCGGCACGACGGCGGCGTGCATCCAGTGCGTGTCCGTCCGCACGTGCCGCGGCCGCACCCACTTGGCCACCCGCCCCGCGAACTCCTCCCGCGCGAACCCTTCGACGGCCCGCACCACGTAGCCCTCCTGCCGCTCCGGGTCCAGCCGCAGGCCCCGCAGCGCCCGCTCGTCGAAGACGCCGCGCCACAGCACCGGCGGCGCCGGAATCCCGAGCCCGCGCAGGAAGGCGACCGTGCGGTCCCAGCCCAGGCACCGATCGCCGTCCCAGACCGAGAACCCGTAGAACCAGCTCTCCAGCCCCTGGTAGGCGATGGAGTGCCGGGCGTACATGTTCTCCCCGCACACGCGCCACCCCGCCGGGATCCGCCCGCCGATCCGCCCCTGCAACCCCTTCACCCACGCCCGCGACGGATGGTGGGCCGAGTCCAGCGACCTGGCGTGCATGCCGTCGGCGTACAGGGTGGTGTTCTCCCCGTCGAGCTTCTCGGTGACCACGACCTCGCGCCCGCGCAGCCCGGACAGGTCGCCCGCGCGCACGTCGTCCGGGGTCGCGCCGGGCGACCAGGGCAGGTGAGGGGTACGCGGATAGTGCACGCGCATGATCCCTCCCCTCTCGGCCGGAGTCACTGTACAAGCGGCGAGAGACCCGCCTCCATCGAATTAGTCGCAGGGTCCTCGCCACCGAGGGATACCGGAGCAGCGGAAACTCCAACATCACGGTGGGCGGCTCCTCCGGCGGCGGTGGCGGCAACCCCGGCGGCGGCTGCACCGCGTCGTTGTCCGCGGGCCAGCAGTGGAGCGACCGCTACAACCTCAACGTCGCCGTCAGCGGTTCGAGCAACTGGACCGTGACGATGAACGTGCCGTCTCCCGCGAAGGTCATCGCCACGTGGAACATCACCGCCGGCTATCCCGGCGCGCAGGTGCTCACCGCCAGGCCCAACGGCAACGGCGACAACTGGGGCGTGACGATCCAGCACAACGGCAACTGGACCTGGCCGACGGTCTCCTGCGGCGCGAGCTGACCGCCGACCCCCCGGGGGGGACGTCCTTTTTGATCTTTTCGGCCCGTTCCTCTCGACCATGAATGCCCTCTGAGCCACAATCGGCGCTGACGCCACAAGCGTGCTACAGAGCCACCATAAAGGCGAGGAGGTGGGTCATGGTCGACACGACCTTTGCAGTCTTGGGCCCGGTGCGGGTGTGCCGGGCCGACGGCCGGGAGGTTCATCTCACCGGCAAACCGCGGGCCCTCCTTGCCAGCCTGCTTCTCAACGTCAACACACTGGTGTCCAGGGAGCGGCTGGTCGAGGCCCTGTGGGAAGATCCTCCCGCCTCGGCCATCCCCAACCTTCAGACCTACATCGGCCAGCTCCGCAGGGGCCTTTCGCTCGACGAGCGGCTCCTCACCAAGGAGACGGGATACATCTTCGAGGCCGGCGCCGAGGAGGTGGACCTCCTCCAGTTCGAACAGGCGGTCCGGCTGGCGCGGAAAGAGACCGAGACGGGCGACGTCCGCGCCGCCGTCGCCCAGTTCGAGAGGGCTCTGGCGATGTGGCGGGGGAGACCCGCCGAAGGCACCAAGCTCTCCGGCCACATGCTCGCCCGCGTGACCGAGCTGGAGGAGCGGCTGGCCGCGGTCAGACTCGACTGGGCCGAAGCGAAGCTCGCCCTCGGCCAGCCGGCGGAGGTGATCGAAGACCTCCGCGCGTTCGTCGCCGAGCAGCCGCTGCGCGAGCACGCGTGGCGGCTGCTCATGCTCGCGCATTCACGCGCGGGACAACGGGACAAGGCGCTGGAGGCCTTCCAGCACGCCCGCTCGGCGCTCACCGACGAGCTGGGCCTGGAGCCCGGCGAGGAGCTGCAGCAACTGCAGGCCGCCATCCTGGCCGGCACCACGTCGGTGAGCGAGTCATTGCCGTGGACGCCGGTCTGCCAGCTCCCCTCGGACGTCAAGCATTTCGGCGGCAGGGAGGCCGAGCTGTTCGTCCTGGACGGGCTGCTCCCGCTCGCGGACGAGGCGCCGTCGCGCACCGCCACGACCTGCGTGATCACCGGCCCCGGCGGGGTCGGGAAGACCGCGCTCGCCGCGCACTGGGCCCACGCGGTGCGTGACCGCTTTCCCGACGGCCAGCTCTACGTGGACCTGCGGGGGTTCAGCCCGGCCGAGACGTCCATGTCACCGGCGGAGGCGGTGCGGATCCTGCTGGGGTTCCTCCAGGTGCCCCACCACCGGATGCCCTCCACCTTCGGGGAGCAGATCGGGCTCTACCGGAGCCTGCTGGCCGGTCGGCGGGTGCTCGTCCTCCTGGACAACGCCCACGAGCCGGACCAGGTGCGCCCGCTGCTGCCCCCGTCCCCGGAGGCCCTCGCCCTGGTGACCAGCCGGACCGCGCTCACCGGTCTGATCGCGGCCGAGGGCGCCCAGCTGCTGCGGCTGGCGCCGCTCTCCGACGAGCAGGCCGGTCTGCTGCTGAGACGCCGTCTGGGCCAGGACCGCATGGCGGCCGAACACGATGCGGTGGACGACATCATCAAGACGTGCGCGGGGTTACCGCTGGCGCTCGGGATCGTCGCCGCGCGAGCCATCATCAACGCCGGCCTTCCGCTGGCGGCGCTGGCGGACGAGCTGCAGGCGGAGACCACCCGCTTGGACGCACTGCAGACCGAAGAGCTCAGCACCGACCTGCGGGAGGTCTTCGGCTCCTCCTATCGCGTGCTGACCCCTCAGGCGGCCGAGACCTTCGCCTACCTGGGCCTCGCGTCCGGCCCCGACATCAGCCTGCCCGCCGTCGCTGGCCTCATCGGCCATCCGGTGGCTCGCGCCCGCACGCTGCTGCGCACCCTGGAGACCGCCCATCTGCTGTACCAGCACGTTCCCGGCCGCTATCGGATGCACGACCTCGTCCGCCTCTACGCCATCGAACGCGCCCGCCTCGACCTGAGCGCGGACGCCCGTACCGCCGCCGTGCGCCGTCTCGTGGACTTCTACCTGCACACGTCGCACGCCGGCGACCGCCTGCTCTCTCCCCGCCGCCGGAGCGCCATCGAGATGGAGCCGCCGGCCCCTGGCTGCCTTCCGCACGCCTTGGCGGACGCGGCGCAGGCCCAGGCCTGGTTCAAGGCCGAACACGCGTGCCTGCTCGCCGCTCAGCGGCTGGCCGTCGAGCACGGCCTTCATACCGCCGTATGGCAACTGGCCTGGACACTGGACACCTTCCACCTGGGCCACAACATGCTCCACAACAGCGTTTCGGCGTGGCGCCTGGCCTCCAGCGCCGTCGAACACCTGAAGGATCCGGCCGCCCACGCACTTGTCCACCAGCTGCTCGGGCGCGCCTGCACCCGGGCGGGGCACCACGCGGAGGCCCTGTCCCATTTCGCCGAAGCCCTCGCCCTGTACGAGGGGACAGGGAACATCGCCGGCCAGGCCCATGTCCGCCACACGATCGCGCTGGCCTGGGGCCACCGGAACGAGCCCCAGCAGGCGCTGGTCCATCTGGAGCACGCGCTGCGCCTCTACCAGGACATCGACGACGCCATGGGGGAGGCCAACGCGCTCAACTCCCTGGGGTGGGGCCACGCGATGCTCGGCGACTTCGCCCAGGCCCAGGGGTACTGCGAGCAGGCGCTGGCCCTGCTCCGCCGGCACGGCGACCGCAACGGCGAGGCGGCGACCCTCGACAGTCTGGGCTACATCGCCCACAACACCGGCCATTACACCCGAGCCCTCGACTACTACCGCAACGCCTTGAGGGTGCGGCGGGAGACCGGCAACGCCAGCCAGGAGGCCGACACGCTGTCCCACCTCGGCGACACCTACCAGGCCCTCGGCCAGTACGGCGAAGCCACCCGAGCCTGGAGCCAGGCCCTGGCCATCTACCGGGACCAGCACCGCACCGCGAAGACGAAACACGTGCAGGAGAGGCTCGACGCCTTGGGCGCGAGATCCTCCTGAGCCTCGGCGGGCCGGGCTCAGCGGGGGATCGGGAGCGTGCGATCGGGACGATCCGCCCGGTACGCCTCGCCGTCCGGATAGACGCACCACGAATCGCCCCGCCGCAGCAGGATCGGGCTCGTCCACGCCTCACCGGGCGCCGGGAGCTGGAGGTGCCGGACGCGTTTCGCCGCGTCCCAGATCAGCAGCCCGCGGATGTTGCCGAGCAGATCTGTTTTCACCGGGTCGTACAGAGGATGGCTCCACAGGCCGCCCACCTCGGCGTGGACGAATCGGTCGTCCAGCCAGGCGACGTGCTCGTCGCACAGCGGGCCCCACCTCCGGTCGCACGGCACGGGCACCGGCTCGCCGTCGACCCACAACTGCGCGCCGATCCCGTCAGGGGCGCGGATCGCCAGGGCCTGGTGCCGCAGGCCGGGAGCGAAGGCGACGCGGACCACGCCCTTGCCCGCGCCGTCGAGGAAGTCGTACGCGCACCGCTCGTCCGTGAACTCCCAGCCGATCTCCCCGTACTCGGCGGGCGTCACCCCGGCGGGCGGAGCCGGGTAGGTCCGCCCGCACCTGTCACCCGCACGCGCGGCCACGCGCCCGGCCGCGCCCGTCCACGCCCACATCGCCAGGGCCCGCGCCGGGTCTTGCATCGCGCCCGTCGAGAACCGATGCTCCAGCCAGCGCTCCAGGGAGGCGGCCTGCGGCTCGCCCCCGACGCCGGTCGGGACGGCGGCACTCCGGCCATCCACCGCACCAGGGCTTCGCCACTCATGGTCGCCATTCTGAGAGCACGGCGCGGATGGCGCCACCGGTCGCGCAGGCGAGTCGGCAACGGTGATCCCGGCTCGCGCGGTCCTGCGTGCGTGCGGCTCGCCAAGCGCTCAGGCTCGGCTCGATCGACGTCCAGCGGGCATCGGACAGATGAGCCGGGGCACGGCAGGTGCTGTTGGATTCACCGTTCTGACGCGATGCCCGGCACTGCCGACCCTCGACCCGGCCGACGCCCGCCGTCTGTACGAGCTGACCCGCCACCTGCACGGCTGATCAGAGCCAGACCTGGCTGGGCCTGAAGGTGGCGGAGGCCGAGGCCGCCCGCGCGTCACCCACCGGCAGGCCCGCCGGTCTCCACGAGCCGGCCGCCGGACAGCTCCAGCCGGCGCTCCACCCCGATCTCCGCCAGGAACCGCTCGTCGTGGCTGACCACCACGAACGCCCCCTCGTACGCGGCGAGCGCGCTCTCCAGCTGCCCCACGCTGACCAGGTCGAGGTTGTTGGTGGGCTCGTCGAGCAGCAGGAGCTGGGGCGCCGGCTCGGCGCAGAGCACGCAGGCCAGCGTGGCGCGCAGCCGTTCGCCGCCCGACAGCACGCCCACGGGCAGGTGCGCACGCGCGCCGCGGAACAGGAAGCGGGCGAGCAGGTTCATCCGCTCCGCCTGCGGCATGCCGGGGGCGAACGCGGCCAGGTTCGCCGCCACGGTGCGCTCGACGTCGAGCAGGTCGAGCCGTTGCGACAGGTACGCGACGCGGCCGTCGGCCCGCCTGGTCGTGCCGCCGTCCGGCGCCAGGTCGCCGCTGATCAGGCGCAGCAGGGTCGACTTGCCCGCGCCGTTGGGGCCGGTCAGCGCGATGCGTTCGGGGCCGCGAACCGTCAGGTCGACGCCCGGCTCGGCGAACAGGTCCCGGGCCCGCAGGTGCTCGCCGTGGAAGACCGTGCGCCCGGCGGGCACGTTCGTGCCCGGCAGCTCCAGCGCGATCTTCTGGTCGTCACGCAGCGCCCGCCCGGCCTCGTCGAGCCTGGCCTTGGCGTCGCTGACGCGGGCGGCGTGCATCTGGCCCGCCCGCCCGGCCGACTCCTGGGCGCCCCGCTTCATGTTCCCGGCGAAGATGCGCGGCAGCCCGGCGCTCTTGAGGTTGCGGGCGGCGGTGCCCGCGCGGCGCTCGGCCCGCTCGCGGGCCTGTTGCATCTCCCGCTTCTCGCGCTTGAGCTCCTGCTCGGCGCTGCGGACGTTCCGTTCGGCGGCCTCCTGCTCGGCGCGTACGGCCTCCTCGTACGCGGTGAAGTCGCCGCCGTAGGAGCGGACCTCGCCCCGGTCGAGTTCGGCGACGCGGTCCACGCGGTCGAGCAGGGCGCGGTCGTGGCTGACCACGAGCAGGCAGCCGTTCCAGTCGCCGAGCACGTCGTAGAGCCTGCGGCGCGCGGCGAGGTCGAGGTTGTTCGTCGGCTCGTCGAGCAGCAGGACGTCGGGCCGCCTGAGCAGCTGCGCGGCCAGGCCGAGCGAGACGATCTGGCCGCCGCTCAGCGTACGCAGCGTGCGGTCGAACCCGAGCTCGCCGAGCCCGAGCCGGTCGAGCTGGGCGCGGGTGCGCTCCTCGACGTCCCAGTCGTTGCCGATCGTGGTGAAGTGCTCCTCGCTCGCGTCGCCCGACTCGATGGCGTCCAGCGCGGCGATCACAGGCGCGATGCCGAGGACCTCGGCCACGGTCAGGTCGCCGGCGAGGGGCAGGCTCTGCGGCAGGTAGCCGAGCGGCCCGCTGACGGACACGCTCCCGCCTCCGGGCCGGTACTCGCCGGCGATCAGCTTGAGCAGCGTGCTCTTGCCGGCGCCGTTCGGGGCGACGAGGCCCGTACGGCCGCCGCCCACGGTGAAGGACAGGTCGCTGAAGACGGGCGTGTCGTCAGGCCAGGAAAAGGACAGGCTGGAGCAGATGATGAACGCATCGGACATGTGAGAAGACCTCGTACGAGAACGCGGGCGCGCCGAACGCACCCGGCAAAGGGGGACAGGGATCGGGGAACGACGACATGGGCCACATCGGCGGCGGTCATGCGCGCCTGCCGGGGCCGGTCAATCTCCGGTATCACCCGGAGATGTCGTCGTCACCTGCCACGTCTGGTCTCCTAGCTTCCGATCACGAGCGTTTCACACCATAGCAGCCCACCGGCAAGCCCCCGCCACCGAAGCGCAGGATCAGGGAGCCTGGACGAGTGGTTGCAGGACCGTGAGGCCGCGGGACTCGGCCGGTGACGGCGGCGCGGACTCCGGCGCGGTGCGGCGGAACGCGGTCGGCGCCATCCCGTAGACCGCGCGGAACCGGCGGGAGAAGTGGTACGCGTCCGCGAAGCCGCACTGCGCGGCGATCGCCCGCATGGACAGGTTGCTCTGCCACAGCAGGGGTTCGGCCCTGGTCAGCCGGAGCAGTTCGACGGCGGCGACCGGTCCGACCCCGAAGACGCGGCGGAACGTACGGGACAGCGTGCTCGGCGAGACCCGGGCGGCCGAGGCGAGCTCCCGCATCGGGACCGGCCTGGCCACCCCGTCGGACCAGTGCTCGCGCACCGCGCGCGTCATCGCGATCACCGGTGAGGGCAGGGTCGCCGGCGTGCGCTGCGCGGGCGCGGGATCGGCCAGGAACGTCAGCGTCAGCAGTCGCAGCGTCTCGCAGGCCAGGACCCGCCACCCCGGCGGGCACTCGGCTCCCAGCCAGAGCAGATACTGGCACAGGGCGCCCATCGGGTCGTGCCGGCCGGTCAGGTCCCGCACCAGCGGCCAGTCCACGGGCAGCTGACCGGTGAGCGTGAAATGCACGTACGCGTGCCGGGTCGGGGTACGCGGATCCCACCGGAACGCGTCACGCATGCCCGGCCGGATGAGCAGCAGCCGTCCCGGAGCCAGCGACAGCGCCAGGTCGTCCCACAGCCAGGTGGCGCTGCCGCCGAGGAGCCAGACGAACTGGTACGACCTGGCCTCCCGCGGGCCGAAGGCCGAGCCGGGCGGATAGTCCGCGACACTCGGCCCGAGCCGGGCCACCAGGTCGACGGAGATCGTCATCTGTCACAGCCGCCGTCGCGATTCGGGCGGATCCGCGGCCGGCGCACGTCCTCGACGCCCTTGTACGCGTACGGGTCGGTGCCGGAGACGAGGACGACATCGCGGAAGTCCGCCTGCGCCATCCCCGTCCCCTCTGCCGGGACGGCCCAGGGCAGCAGGGATTCGGCGCTCATGTAGTGGTTGACCAGTGCCCGGCGGTAGCCGCGCCGGCCGGTGTTGGGCAGCGACTTGTGCAACAGGTAACCGTTGAACACCACCACGCTGCCGGCCGCGACCTCGACGGGCACCGCGTCGGAGCCGTCGTGCGGGAAGCCGTACGACTCCACCGTGCAGTCGTAGCGGGGGTCGTCGTGCTCGCGGTTCGGGTAGAGCACGCCGCGCCGGTGGGATCCCGGCAGCACCCAGAGGCACCCGTTCTCCACGGTGGCGTCGTCGAGCGCGAGCCAGGCCGCCGTCAGCGAACGGTCGCGGGTCGGGATGAACAGCTCGTCCTGGTGCCACGCCTGCCCCGGCTCGCCCTCGGACTTGATGAACAACATCGACTGCATCGCCTTGACGTTCGGGCCGATCAGCGAGGTGAGCGCCGAGACGATCGCCGGATGGCGCATCGTGGCGAGCATCAGGCCGGAGAGCTTGTGCGGGTAGTGGACGCACAGGAACCTGCGCAGCACGTCGTCGTCGGTGTCGGCGTCCCCGGCGGGGAGCGCGCCGCGGATGCCGCCGAGCTCGCCCCGGCAGATGCGGACGGCCTCTTCGAGCAGCTTGCCGACCTCGCCGGAGTTGAGGGCCTGGTCGAGGACGAGGTAGCCGTCGCGCTCGTACGAGCTCTTCACGTCAGGGTTCGTCATCGCCCCATCATCGCCATCGCGCTCCGGCCCCGGCCATGGCCCGATCACGCATCCGGATGGCGAATCCTGTCATCCGCCGGCGCGACCGCGATGGCCTCGCCCGGGCCGGAGGAGCCGCCGGTGAGATCGACGCCGGGGAGGGCCTGGCGAGCGGCGGTTCGGGCAGGTCGACACCTCTCGCGGGCCGGTGTCCCGGTCAGCTCTCCGGATGCACCATGAGCAGGACGGCGCGATTGTGCGCGGCGTGCCCCCGGTAAAGGTGCGGGCGGGCGGCGCTGAACCGGATGGAATCGCCTTCGGCCAGGTCGATGGGGGCCTCGGCGGGCCCGGTGGTGACGTGTCCGTGGGTGAGCACGAGGCACTCCTCGACGCCGGACAGGTGGGCGTCGGAGTGCTGGGTGCTCTGGGCGACGGCGATGTCGTACACCTCCACGGTGCCGCGCAGGCTGATGCGGTGGAGCAGGCGCGCGCTGACCGCGTCGCCCTCGACCTGCGGCCGCCTGTCGTCGGCGCGTACCACCTCGACCGTCGAGGCCCGCGCCTCCAGCAACTCGCCGAGGGACGTCTTCAGCGCGGTGGCCAGGGCCCACAGGGTGCTCAGGGTCGGGTTGCCCTGGCCCTGCTCGATGCCGTGCAGCGTGGTCTTGCTGATGCCGCTGGCGGACGCGAGGTCGGCCAGCGATATCCCGGCCGCCGTGCGCAGCCGCTGCACGTTCTGCCCTACCACTTGCGTGAGATCCATGCGTATCAGCATAGTGGTATGAACGTACCAGCAGGGTGGTCCATCTTGGAGGCGGTATGACGGTGACGCGGCTGCGCGACATCCCGGGCATCGGTGTGGACACCGTCGGCGACGCGGCCGACGCCGTGGGCGACCCGGAGTTCCTGCGACTGGAGAACCTCGACACCGACCTGCGGCCGCCCGCCGTCGCCCTCGCCGCCACGCGTGCCGCCATCGACGACGACGCGGCCAACAGCTATCTGCCGTTCCAGGGGCGCCGCTCGCTTCGCGCGGCCGCCGCGGCGCACGTCGGGCGCATCTCCGGGCGCGCCTACGACGCCGACACCGAATGCGTCAGCGTGGCCGGCGGGCTCAACGGCATCCTCAACACCCTGCTGGCGACCGTGGAGCCCGGCCAGGAGGTCGTGCTGTGCGACCCCATCTACGCCGGCCTGGTCAACCGGGTCCGGCTCGCGGGCGGCATCCCCCGTTTCGTCCCCGCCCGGCCCACCGCGGACGGCTGGACCGTCGACCCCGAACGACTGGCCGGCGCCGTCGGCCCCGGCACGGCGGCCGTCCTGATGATGGGGCCGGCGATGCCGACCGGGCTCGTCCTGGACGAGCGCCACTGGTCCGCCCTCGCCGACGCCTGCGAGCGCCACGACGCCTGGTTGATCTACGACGCGGCCATGGAGCGCATCCGCTTCGACGGCCGCCCGCCGAGTCACCCGGCGGCCCACGAGGGCCTGGTGCGGCGTACCGTCACCGTCGGTTCGGCCTCCAAGGAGCTGCGGCTCATCGGCTGGCGCGTCGGCTGGGTGACCGGTCCCGCCGACATCGTCGCCGACATCCGCCTGGTCGGCCTGACCAACGTCGTCTGCCAGGTCGGCCTGGCACAGGACGCCGTGGCCGCCGCGCTGGACGCGCCCGACGCCGACGCCGACGTGGCCGCCGCCACCGCCGAATGGGGACGGCGCTGCGAGACGGTCCTGCGCGAGCTCGCCGGCTATCCGGTCATCCGGCCGCACGGCGGGTGGTCGCTCCTCGTCGACGCCAGGCCCCTGGAGCTGACCCCCGCCGAGCTGTCCCGGCGCCTGTTCGACCGGGCGAAGATCGCGGCCACCCCCATGGACGGCTGGGGTCCCAGCGGGCGGCACTACCTGCGGATCGTGTTCGCCAACGAACCCGTCGAACGCCTCACCGGCCTCGGCGACCGCTTCCGCCTGGCCGTCGGATGACGCGCCCGCCCGGGGTGGTCAGCGGTCGTGGGCCGCGTTCGATCGCTGGGCGGGTCGCCGGTCAAGCGGAGACCTCTCGGTGATCTGTTCGCGAGGTAGCTCGCAGAGCGCGTGCAGGGCGCGGAGGAATCCGTGGCGGTCGGCCTCGGGCAGGCGCGCGAGCAGGCGCTCCTCGTTGGCCTGGATCTCGGCCCGCACCGATCTGCGCACCTCGCGGCCCTCGTCGGTGATCGTGAGGATCCTCGCGCGGCGGTCGTGCGGGTCCGGTTCGCGGGTGATCAGCCCGGCCGTCTGCAGTTTGTCGAGGGTGGCGATGATGCGGGTCTTGTCGGCGCCGATCGCTTCGGCCAGCGCGGCCTGGGTGCGTACGGACCCGTCGTCCAGGGCGCCGAGCACGGTGTAGCCCCACATGGAGACCCCGTGCGCCGCCAGCACCGGCAGCTCCGCCGCGATGAGCGACTGCAGGAGGGGGTGCATCATCTCGGCGAGGTCGCGGCGGCCCGTCACGGGTCCAAGATAACCGTTTGACAGATAATAATCGTGTGCACATCATATGCGGATGCGTATGAATGACGTGGTCGCAAAAGCTGATCTTGTCGCGCTCGACGCGCAGGCCGTTCGCGCCGGCGTCGAGCTGGCGGCTCTCGTCCGGCCCGCGGATCTGTCCCGTCCGACGCCCTGCCTTGGATGGACCGTGTACGGGCTGCTCGCGCACATGGCCACGCAGCACTACGGCTTCGCCGCGGCGTCCAGGGGAGACGGCGATCTGGCTCAGTGGAAGTCGCGTTCCCTCGGCGACGACCCCGTGGCGAGCTACCGAGCCTCGGCCGAACACGTCCTGGAAGCCTTCGCCGCCGACGGCGTGCTGGAGCGGACGTTCCCGCTGCCCGAGCTCTCAAGCGGAAGCGCCTTCCCCGCTGCGCAGGCGATCAGCTTTCACTTCATCGACTACGTGGTGCACTCCTGGGATCTCGCCAAGGCGCTGGGCACCGAGGTCGAGTTCCCGGCGGACCTGCTGGACGTGGCCCTCGCCGTGGCCGAAGCCGTACCCGACGGTGCGGCGCGCCTGGCGCCCGGCGCGGCCTTCGCGCCGGCGCTCCCGTGGTCGGAGGGGTCGCGCCTGGATGAGATCGTGGCAATTCTGGGCCGTTCACCGAACTGGCCCGGGTGAACTCTTCGAAATGGAGCACGATATGAGCAGCAGCGTCAGACTGATCCGCAATCACCAGCTCACGCAGCAGGTGGAATATGCCTATGCCGCGGTCGCCGACGCGCCGGTGCGGTCCATCTGGGTGGCCGGCGCGTGTCCCCTTGATCTCAAAGGCGAGACCGTCGCGGTCGGCGACTACGCGGGCCAGGCGCACCAGGTGATGCGCAACCTCGTGACCGCGCTGGAGGGGGCGGGCGCGTCGCTCACCGACGTCGTCAAGACCACGGTCTACGTGGCCTCCTCCCGGCAGAGTGACCTGGTCGCGGCGTGGGAGGTGTATCGGGAGTACATGGGCGAGCACGACGTGCCCAGCACTCTGCTCGGCGTGACCGTGCTCGGCTACAAGGACCAGCTCGTCGAGGTCGAAGCCGTCGCCGTGCTCGCCGCGGCGGACGTCTGATCTCCCTGCCGAGAACGGTGGCGGCTGGAGACCCGGGCTCGGGTGACGCGGCGACGGCACGCCCTTCTCCGGCGCGCCGGTGAGCCGCCACGGGCCTGACGCCCTCACCGACCTTGCCGCCGATTCGGCTGCGCAACTCGAAGTCCGTCGTCCCCCAGCCCGCTGAGGAGCTGGGGGACGACCTCAGGCGGCGCGGATCCGCGGTGTCTCCACGCTCATCCGCTGGGGCGACGGTGGTTACGTCGGCTGGCTGGTGGGACGCTGTCCGGCTGGGCGAGGGCGTACGGCAGGCGGTCGAGGACGGCGCCCGCCCACCGCGATGAAGCCTGCCTCGAAGGACGCCGGCTCACGGTGCGACGCGCACCTGAGGGATGTCTTCGATTTCCTGTAGGTGATCTTTGGGCGCTTCGGAAGAGGGGATGGCTCCTCAGAAAGCGTCGCGCTAGGAGAAATCATCACAATCCACAACCAGGTGAGAGGCCCACTTGGGAATCTTGTCGAAGTCGGCCTCGTTCAGATCGATCCGTTCCAGCGAGGGAAGCTTCTTCAACCATTTCGGCAACTCACTCAGATACGTGTCGGTGACGTCGAGCTCGACGAGGGCATGGAGCGTGGCCAGCGAGTCCGGCAGCTCGCTGAGTGGGTTGCCTGCCACGTCGAGCCGGGTGAGCGAGGCGAGGTTTCCGAGTGAATCGGGCAGCTCGCTGAGGTTGTTGCCGTGGACGTCGAGCATTTTGAGGGCGGTGAGCTTCCCCATCCACGCAGGCAACTCGTCCAGGGAGCCATCGGACAAGTCCAGGACGGTCAGCGACTCGAGGTCGCCCAACCACATGGGTAGCTCCTCGAGGTGGTGACCGGCCAAACCGAGTTCCTGGAGAGCGTGAAGGCGGGTCAGGGATTCGGGAAGTTCGCGGAGTCTGTTGCCTGCCAGGTCCAGCTGGGTGAGCGAGGTGAGCCCGCCCAGCCAATCCGGTAGCTCGCTGAGCTTGTTGAAGTTCAGATTGAGGTGGGTGAGTGAGGTGAACGCGGCCAGTGTTGCCGGCAGGCTGCAGAGCTCCATAGCGGAGAGGTCCAGGACGGGAGTGCCGGTGCGCAGTGCGTGATTTATGCGCTCTTCGGCTTCTGGTGCCATCGATGCCTCCTTGAGGAAATACACGCCAGGCCAGCGTTGAAGATCAGAACAGGACCTGCCACCAGAGAGCTGCGGGTCGCTGCGTGCGTCGCCGTGGACGCCCAGATGACAGCCGTTCCGCCAACGGGTTGCCAATAAGGCGGCCACCTGTGGGGAGTGCGAGAAGCCGTCTCCCGGGCCGAGCACGAGGGGAGGGCATCAGCCGCGCTCCTCCAACCAAGCGACGACGGAACGGACGAAACCGTCGACGCGCGACAAGGGTCTGCCGGCGAACACCGCGTGGAGGTGCCCGACCCCGACCGCGTCGTTCCAGGCCCAGGCGCGTCGGTAGGTCTTCTCGTCGGTGGCGCGGAGGACGTCCCAGCCGTGCCAGGTCGCGATAAGTGCCGCGTCGATCGCCGGGTCGGACAGGATCGCCATGTCCCAGTCGAAAACGCCGGTCAGCTTGCCGTCCTCGCCGAAGTGGACGTTGCTGCCGCCGAGGTCGCCGTGGACGAGTCTGGCCGGGACCTCCTCGAGCGCCAGCAGCGTGTCCAGCCGCTGCCGAACTCCGTCACGCCACTTCGTCGGCAGGCGCGGAACGATCTCGTCGTTCAGGATGTCGGCCCATCCCAAGCCATCGGCATAACGGCGCGGCGTGTGGAGAACAGCCTCGAGCTCCGGCGAGATCTCAACCTCGCGCAGTGCCTCCAAGAGCAGGCCGAACGCCGCCGGGTCCCCGATGCCTTCCGGTAGCCCCTCGCCGTCGATCCACGAAATCGCGACGGCCGCGCGTTCCCCGAACGTGGCCACCGCAGTCAGCGGCTCCGGCACGGCGAAAGGCAGGCCGGCCGCCGCAACGGCTCGAAGAATCTCGACTCGGCGCGGCAACTCGGCGGCGGCATCGGGGCGCTTGCTGATACGCACGGCGGCGACGTCGGGGAACAGCACGACGTGGTGCATATTCCCGTGCTCGGCAAGGCGTGCGGAGCCAAGAGGAGCGTCGGGGACAAGTGCTTCAGCGATTTCCATGAGGTCGGCGGGGACTGGTTGGGGCATCCCGCTATTTTGGCGGACGATCGCACTCGGTGAAGCCTTTGTGTCGCCCGAAACCATCGGACGTCTGGAGCGTTTCGTGAGACCTGCGCTTCCTGGGCGAGCGCGACGATGGTCAGCGGAGCTCGACCGGCTCGTTGACGCCCGCACCTCGACACTCGCCGACGCGGTCGCGCCCACCGCGACGAACGTCGACAACGCCGGCATCAACTGCGCCGCCTGGCCTTCCGAGCACGGCATTGCCGGCACCTACTCCTACGCCCCCGCGACCGGCGAGGAGGACCACATGGAGAGCGCCGAACTCCTCCTCCGCCCCACCCTCACGACCCAGGTCGCGACGCCGCCGGCAAGGCGGCACTCCTCACCGCCAAGAGGAAGACGGTCAGCCTCCTCGGCACTGGGACCACGCTCGCGGTCGCCGCGGAAGAGCCTCCAGCCGGCTTCATCGACCGGTACGGCCCACCGCCCGGCATCTACTCCGCCGACATCAACCACTGGCTCTGGACCGTCGCCGTCGACCTCCTCTCTGTCCACACCGCCGACTACCCCATGCGCGCCTGGGCCCCCGGAACGCCTCCGTCGAACGACCATCTCGCCAAGCTCGACACGCTCATCGGCGAAGCCGCCCACGCCGCGCCCGACGCGGCGGTCTCGCCACCGCCGACCACGGCAGGAACGCCAAGAGCCTGGTCCACGACCTCGGACAGACGCTCGCCGGACGCGACGCGCCCATTCGGCCCTCTCTGCCCGCCGGGAAGGACAAGGGGTGTCTCGCTCCGGGATATCTGGGCGGACATCTCCGCGCCTTCCAGCGAGTTGATCAACGTGTGGGCGAGGTCGCGCGCGATGTCCTTGGGGAAGCCGGATCGTCCACCCGCTCCAACGTGGCGCGCAGAAGGCCGGCGAACTCCTTGTCCCTGTGGTGGACGGCGGCGACTGCCGGCTCCGTCCTGCCGCCCGGGAAGAAGTGGTAAACCGAGCCGAGGGTGGCCTGGGCCTCCGCCGCGGCATCGCCGCTCTCTGCGACGGTGGTGCGGACACGGGATGAGCCGGCCGATCAGTCAGCCGCCGCGCCGGTCGTCGACGACCACGGACAGGCCGGGCCAGCCGTCCGCGAAGCGGCGCAGGTCGTCGGTGAGCGGGGGCAGGTGCGCGCCGGGAAGGAAGCGCACGGTCGTTCCCGTGGTGCCGTCGCCGGCGACGGACTCCAGGTCCGTGACGGGGACGCCGTGCTCGTACCGCTGGGTCCAGGACCCGTTCAGGCGGCGGTTGGTGTGGACGAGCCACTCGCTGAGCGCGGCGACGACGGACATGCCGCGGCGCGGATGCCCGTCGGGCAGTGCCTCCGCGCCGGGATCGTCGAAGAAGCGCAGGTCCTTGGAGGCCATGACGGGCTTCTTCACCGGCCGCCCCCGCTCGTCGAACCGGGTGTCGGTGCCTCGCCCCTCGTCGGCCACGGACACCGAGCCGTCGGGGTGGAGGGTGACGGCGCAACGTCCGCCGCCCGTGCTCGCCGCCTCGTCGGCCGGGTAGGCGAGAACCTCGAGGATCAGGTGCCGGACGCCGCCGGGAGCGAACTCCGCCGGCTTCTCCCGGATGCGGCCGAGGTGGCCGAGGTCGACGTCGGTCGCCCAGTCATGGGTGGTGTTACGCCAGGAGGCTCGGGAGGTGCTCACCGCAGCACCCTACTCACGACTCGGAAGGGTCGGCATGTCCGAGCGGCCTCACCAGGTGACCGGGAGCTCGTCGGCGCCGAGAGCGTGCTGCCCGACCGGCTGGCCGAGCTCGGCCACGCCCCGCGACACCGGCATGAACTACTGGGCTTCTCCCAGGCGGACGGCGATGTGACCGCGCGGGTCAGTACACCGGACGGCGATGTGGCCGCGCGGGTCGGCACACCGGACGGCGAGTCGACGTTGCGGGCCGCCGCGTACCTGGCTGGCATCGACCTGTTCCAGTGCCAGGGCGCCGTCCCGCTCGAAGGCGAGGTGGACACGTCCGCGGCCGGGATCACCGCGATGCCGCGCGAGCGCACCGGACGCGCCGGCCGAGTCGCTGCTCGACTCGTACGAGGCCGAGCGCCGGCCGTTCCAACTGCTTGCCGGTCCCCGGTGGACGCTGATCGGGTACGGGGTACCGCGCGCCGGACTGCGCGTCCACACCACCGGGGTCCGCGGCGACATCCTGGACGGCGGCGGTCACCTGCGCGACGCGTACGCCCTGTCGCCCGATGACTGGGTCCTGATCCGGCCGGACGGATACGTCGCTCTGGTCACCGCCGACCTCGCCACCGTCGGGTCGTACCTGGACCGGGCCGGGTTGCGCCGGTCGCAGAGCTGAGGAGAGCCGGCCACGTCGCAGTGCCGGTAGTCCCAGGGGTGCGCGCGGGGCCTTCGGCCTCACGAGGTTGACTTTTCGTATCTATATGATTACTAATCGCTATGGAGCGTTCACCGCAGGAAGGAATCCCGTGCGCCAATCCTCCAAGGCAGCCCTCGCCTCCGTCGCCCTCACATGCTGCGTTCTCGCGTCAGCTCTCCCCGTTCGGGCCGCGGTTCCGGCAGGCAACGCGCCCGCATGCGTAACCGTCTGGCAGGCCACGGGCAGGATCACCAAGACCGGGTACGCGCGCAACGACTGCGGCCGCACCCTCCGGCTGAACATCGTGTGGGCGCGCGGCACCGACGGCGAGTGCTACACCGTCCGGGCAGGCGAAACCATCTCCTCCAAGGTCGCCCGGGGAGTCCGAACCTTCGACGGGGCCGACGCCTGCTGACCTTTGCACTTGGAGGTCGGTAAAGAGAGCGGTATTGAGAAGAGATCTTTGCATAGATATCTTCTCATCATGCCCGAATCGCAACCGCGCGTGCTGTCCGACATCGACGCTCTCAAAGCCCTGGCTCACCCGCTGCGACAACAGCTGCTGACCTGGCTTCACCGTCATGGCTCGGCGACCTCTGCCGACCTGGCCTCCGAGTTCGGCGCGGATCGCGGAGCGACGAGCTACCACCTCCGGCAACTGGCCCGGTTCGGGTTCATCGAGGAGGACACGGGCCGTTCGTCAGGGCGTCGCAGGTACTGGCGGCCCATCCCGCAGGACGTACGGTTGCCGCGGCGCCCAGCCGATCCCGAGATTGCCGCCGCCGCCGATGAGATCGGCCGGCAGTGGATGGAACGTGCTGATCGCGATCTCACCGCCTACTTGTCCGACAGGGAGGCGTTCGGCGAGTTCGCCGCTGCGGCGATGCACTCCTTCGGCGCCACCGTGCTCAGCGCCGAGGAACTGGCCGAGTTCGGCGAGGACTACCTGGCCTTCCTCAAGCGCTGGCACCGGGCACCCGGTCAGGCGTCTCCCGGCAGCCGGCACATCTCTGTGGTGTTCCACGCGTTCCCCACCCCGGACGGCAGAGATGCGTCGTGACCGTGCGGGGAGAGTCGCTGTGGCGCAACCGCGAATTCGCCGCCTTATGGAGTGGTCAGGTCGTCTCGACCCTCGGGGCCCAGATCAGCGGGACGGCGATGCCGCTGCTCGTGCTCGTGACCACCGGATCGCCCTCCGCCGCCGGGATCGTCGGAACCGCCGGCACGCTGCCCTTCCTCATCGCCCACCTGCCGGCCGGGCCGCTGGTGGACCGGTGGGACCGCCGTAAGATCCTGCTGGTCAGCGAGCTCGTCGCGGGCCTGGCGCTCTGCACGGTCCCGATCGCCATCTGGCTGGGCGTGCTCACCGTGGCGCAACTCGCGGTTGTCGCCTTCGTACGGGGGCTGTGCTTCGTCTTCTTCGGGCTGGCCGAGCGCGCCGCCCTCCCCATGATCGTCCCGACCGGGCTCCTCCCCGAAGCGGTCGCCCAGAACGAGGCCAGGAGTCGCGGCGCGGCTCTGGCCGGGCCGCCCCTGGGCGGCCTGCTCTTCGGCATCGACCGTGCCGCGCCGTTCCTGGCCGACGTGCTCGGCCACGTGATCGCCTCGATCGGGCTGCTGTTCATCCGACGCGACCTGCGCAGCCCCGCGAGGCCGGAATCGGAACCGCTGTGGCAGGCGGCCGTCGCGGGCCTGCGGTGGATTTGGCGCCACCCCCTCATCCGCGCCGCGATCTTGCTGATCGCCGTCAGCAACCTGGTCTTCCACGCCCTCACGCTCGTTCTCGTCGTGCTCGCGCAGCACCAGGGTGCCTCCGCCGCCACCATCGGCGTGATACTCGGCATCTACAGCGGTGGCGGTCTGATCGGAGCGCTTGCGGCGAGCAGGCTCCATCAGCACTTCACCCCCAGAACCGTCATCATCGGAGTCAACTGGATCTGGGCCGCGCTTCTGCCCCTGTTCGCGGTCGCGTCCAGCCCGTTGCTGCTCGGGGCCGTCGGTGCCGCCTGCGCGTTCATCGGACCGTTGTGGAACGTCGTGATCACCACGTACGCGACCGTCCTGGTCCCCGACGAGCTGCTGGGGCGCGTCACCAGCGCGGCCATGACAATGTCCTGGGGAGTCACGTCCCTCGCCGGCCTCGGCGCCGGCTACCTGCTGGCCGCACTCGGACCGGCCGGTTCCATCGTGGTGCTCGCCGCGGTGGCCCTCGTCACCGCGATCATCGCTACTGTCAGTCCGGCTGTCCGGCACGCTCCACCGCTCCCCAGACCCGACAAGGGACCCGACAAGGCGACCTGACCCCCGAGTACCTGGATCGCCTGGGCGCGGGCTCAGGCGAGCGTGACCTCGACCGGCAGTTTCTTGATGCCGTTGACGAAGTTGGAGCGCACCCGGGGCACCTCGCCGGTGACGCGGATGTCGGCGATGCGGGGGATGAGCTCCTCGAACATGATGCGGATCTCGGTGCGCGCCAGCAGGTTGCCCAGGCACAGGTGCGGGCTGCTCTTGCCGAAGGTGACGTGGTCGTTGTGGGTGCGGGTGACGTCAAGGCGGTACGGCTCGTCGAAGACCTTCTCGTCGCGGTTGCCGGAGGCGTACCACATGACGACCTTGTCGCCTTCCCTGATCCGCTTGCCGTCCAGTTCGACGTCGCGCGTGGCGGTGCGGCGGAAGTGGTAGACCGGCGAGGCCCAGCGCAGGAACTCCTCCACCGCCCCCGGGATGAGGGAGGGGTCGCGGCGCAGCAGGTCGAGCTGGTCGGGGTGCTCGATGAGGGCGAGCATGGCGTGCGAGATGGCGTGCCGGGTGGTCTCGTTGCCCGCGACCACGAGCAGCAGGAAGTAGTTGTCGAAGTCCTGCTCGGACAGGGGCACGCCGTCGCGCGGCGTCTCGTTGACGAGCCTGGAGACCAGGTCGGTGCCGGTGCCGCCGCGCCGCCGCCGGGCGAGCTCCCGGCCGTAGGCGAAGACCTCCAGGGAGGCGGGGGAGCGGAAGGGCAGGTGCTTGTACTGCTCGCTCTCCTGGCTGCCCAGCAGCACGTCGGCGTAGTCGGGGTCGGTGTTGCCGATGATGCGGTTGCCCCACTCGATGAGCTGCTTGGTGTCGCCGTCGGGGACGTCGAGCAGGCGGGCCAGCACGTTGATGGGGAAGTCGGCGGAGACCTCGGAAACGAAGTCGAAGGAGCCCTTGGCGAGCGCCGCGTCGAGGGTGGTGGCGGTCAGGCCGCGCAGGAAGTCGGCGTACCGGCCGATGACGGCGGCGCCGAACTGGCGCTGGAGCAGGCCGCGCAGGGCGCGGTGGCGCACGCCGTCCAGCTCCAGGATGGAGGCGCGGCGCTTGATCTGGTCGTCGTCGACCTCCTCCAGGTTGACGAACCTGGTGGAGGTGAACGTCTCGGCGTCGCGGTCGACGCGGGCGATGTCCTCGTGGCGGGTGACGGCCCAGAAGCCGGCGTTCGGGGCGGGCTCGGGCTGCCAGTGGACGGGATCCTGGTGGCGCAGGGTGTGGAACATGCGCCACGGGGTGATCCCGTCGGTGAAGTTGCCGGGGTCGGCGAGGTCGACCTCGTCGAGGGAGAGGGGCTCGGGGATCATGTGGTGGCGCTCCTACAGGTGGTAGGCGTACTCGGTGAACTCCCAGTCGGTGACGTGCCGGTGGAAGCGTTCGATCTCGTTGCGCTTGTAGGCCAGGTAGGACGTGGTGAAGCCCTTGCCGAGCAGGTCGGTCAGCTCGCCGTCGGCCTCGAAGGCGTCCAGCGCGTCGGCCAGCGTCATGGGCAGGACGGCGGCGCGCGCGGTGTCGTAGCCGTACCCCTCCAGCGGGGGCGGCGGCTCCTGCCCGGCGCGCACCCCCAGCAACGCCGCGGCGACGGTCCCGGCCAGCAGGAGGTACGGGTTGGCGCTGGCGTCGCCGAGGCGTACCTCGAACCGCGTCCCGGCGCCGCGCTCCGGCGGGATGCGCAGCATGGCGCTGCGGTTGTCCAGGCCCCAGTCGATCAGCCAGGGGGCGAGCGTGTCGGGGCCGAAGCGCTTGTAGGAGTTGACGGTCGGGTTGGCCAGCGCCGCCAGGGCGGGAGCGTGGGCCAGGACGCCGGCGACGGCGTGCCGGGCGGTGGCCGACAGCCCGTACGGCGCGGACGGGTCGTCGAAGCAGTTCCGCTCGCCGTCGCCGCTCACACAGGACAGATGGACGTGGAAGCCTGAGCCGCCCTCGTCGTTGAACGGCTTGGCCATGAACGTCGCCAGCCGCCCCTCCACGCGGGCCAGCTCCTTGATCGCCGACTTGAACAGGAAGGTCCGGTCGGCGGCGTCCAGGGCGGCGGAGTGCGTGAGGTTGATCTCGAACTGGCCGCTGCTGAACTCATGGTTGCCCATGCTCACGTTCAGGCCGAGGTCACGCAGGTGGCGCAGGGTACGCAGCAGGTGACCGTCGGGGTCGCCGCGCCGCCCGGCGGTGTAGACGTTGCCCGGAGCCTCGGCGTAGCGCCGCCACCCGGTCGGCGCGGCCGGATCGGGCTCGCACAGGAAGTACTCCAGCTCGGGACCGGCCACCGGGGTGAGCCCCTGCTCGCCGCAGCGGTCGAGCACCGCGCGCAGCAGGTCGCGCGGCGACTCGGGGACCGGTTCGCCGGTCGCGGGGTCGATGACCTCGCCGAGGCACCAGGCGACGCCGGGCTCCCAGGGCAGCGGCCTGATCGTGTCGAGGTCGGGGCGGACCGCGATGTCGGGCAGGCCGGCGTCGAGGCCGCCCGCGACGGGAACCACGTCGCCCTGGGGGCTGGTGTGGTAGACGGCGCGGCAGAAGGCCAGCCCGTGCTCGCACGCGGCGGGCAGGTGGTCCACGAGAACGTCCCTGGCCCGGTCGACGCCGATGAGGTCGGGGTAGATCACGCGGACCACGTCCACGTCCTGAGCGGCCAGCCGGGCCAGCTGCTCTTGGAGGTGGGGGATGTCCTGAGCGCTCATCGGCGTCTCCTCGGGCGGGTGGAGGTGGCACAGTGACTTCGTTTGAAGCCAAACGATATGTGTCGGCAGGCGAGCCCACAAGAGGGCCGCCCTCATCATTTTGCGTGGTCACGGCTCTTGACCTGGTCCCGGGCACCTCCTTATGTTGTTTGGACCCAAACGAACTAGGAGGTGTGGCTCATGAAGGTCGTCGTCGACATGAACAAATGTCAGGACCACGGGCAATGCGTGTTCGCCGCCCCCGACGTCTTCCGGCTCGACGAGACCGGCCACCTGGCGTACGTCGCCGACCCGGACGAGTCGCTGCGCGCCGACGTCGAGAACGCCGCGGACGTCTGCCCGCTCCAGGCCATCACCCTTGAGGACTGACATGCCGTCCCGCGTCGTCGTGGCCGGCGCCTCGATGGGCGGCCTGCGCGCGGCCGAGCAACTGCGCGCGGCGGGCTGGACCGGAGCGATCACGGTGATCGGCCAGGAGCCGGTGATGCCGTACAACCGGCCGCCCCTGTCCAAGGAGGTGCTCGCCGGCAAGGAGCCCTTCGAGTCGCTGGCCTTCCGCCCCCGGGCGAGCGTCGCCGACGTCGAATGGATCCTCGGCGCCACCGTGACCGCCGCCGACCTGGGACGTCGAGCGGTCGGCCTGGCCGACGGGACCGAGCTCGCCTTCGACGGCCTGGTGATCGCCACCGGCGTGCGTTCCCGGCGGCTGCGCTGTCCGGGCCCCGCCCGGGGCCGCCACACCGTGCGCACCATGGCCGACGCCCGCATGCTGCGCGCGGAGCTGGCCCGCCCCGGAGCGCGCGTCGTCGTGGTCGGCGCCGGGTTCATCGGCTGCGAGATCGCCGCCACCGCCGTCGCGCTCGGCGCCGCCGAGGTGACCGTGGCCGACCCGGAGCCGCTGCCGCTGCTTCGCCCCCTCGGCGAGCTGCTGGCCCGCGAGCTGCTGCGCCGTCACGAGGACCGCGGCGTGCGCTTCGCCCTCGGCACCGCCGTGACCGCCTTCGACGGCGAGGACCGCGTGACCGGCATGGCCGCCTTCGACGGCGAGGATCGGGTGACCGGCGTGACGCTGGGGGACGGCCGCCGGCTGGCCGCCGACGTGGTGGTCGAGGCGGTCGGGTCCGTCCCCAACACCGAATGGCTGGACGGCAACGGCCTGGACCTCGCCGACGGCGTCGTCACCGACGAGCTGCTGCGCGCGGGCGGCCTGCCGCACGTCGTGGCGGTCGGCGACGTGGCCCGCTTCCCCAACGCCCGCTACGACGGCGTGCCCCGCCGGGTCGAGCACTGGTCGATGCCCGCAGACACCGCCAAGCGCGCCGCGAAGACCCTGGCCGCGCATCTTGCCGGCGCAGAGCCGGACCCCGAGCCCTTCGCGCCCCTGCCCACCTTCTGGAGCGACCAGCACGACTTCCGCCTGCAGTCCTTCGGCGCCCCGGCGCTCGGCCTCGACGACGCCCGGGTCCTGGAGGGCGAGCCGGGCGGGGACCTGGTCGTCGGCTACCACCGCTCCGATCGGCTGGTCGGCGTCGTCGCGCTCGGTGGCCCCGCCGCCGCCGCCGCGGCCGCCCGCCACCGCTCCGCCCTGCTCAAGCAGCCCGCTCTCACCGCGTGAGGAAACGCATGTCCTTCTGGTATCCGCAGACGGCCACCGGCCGCGCCTCGCTGATCCCCGCGCCGCCGTGGCACTACTCCGGCGACCTGCTCACCATCGAGTACCGCACGGATCCGGCCCGGGTCAGGGAACTGCTGCCCGAGCCGCTGGAGCTCGCCCCCGAGGACCCGGGCGCGGTCGCGCTCATCTGGGCCGACTGGCAGTCCTGCTCCGCCTCCGCGGAGGAGCTGCTCGACCCCGTACGCGCCCAGTACAAGGAGGCGTTCGCGGTCGTGCGCTGCTCCTACCAGGGGCGCACGTACTCCCGATGCGTCCACATCTGGGTGGACAAGGACTTCGCCATCGCCCGCGGCATCCACCAGGGCTATCCGAAGAAGCTCGGCTCCATCCACCTGACCCGCCCCCACCCGTACGGGCCCGCCCCGCGCATCGAGGCCGGCGCCCGCTTCGGCGCGACCCTCGCCGCCGCCGACCGCAGGCTCGCCCAGGCCGTGGTGACGCTGCGCGAGCCCGCCGAGAGCAACGGCTTCGTCAACGGCCACCCGATGGCGCACCACCGCCGCCTGCCCTCGATCGAGAAGGGCGCGGGGCTCGCGCTCGACGAGCTGATCGCCTCCGGCGCGGCCTCCTTCGAAGGCGGCACGCCCTGGCGCGGCGAGGCCGACCTGGAGCTGTTCGAGGCCCCCACGGAAGAGCTGGCCCGGCTGGAGATCCGCGAGCCCATCGGCGCCTACTACCGCCAGGTCGGCGTCGTCTGGGACGGCGGCACCCTCCTCGAAACGAAGGAACGCGCATGACCACGTACACAGCGACCATCGCCGGGGTCGCCGTCGACACCCGGCACTGGATCGGCGGCGCCCGCGTCGCCTCCGCCACGACCTTCACCGACGAGTCGCCCATCGACGGCGGCGTGCTGGCCGAGATCGCCCGCGGCGGCCAGGCCGAGGCGGACGCCGCCGTCGCCGCCGCCCAGGAGGCCTTCCCCGGCTGGGCCGCCACCTCACGGCAGCAGCGCGCCGCGCTGCTGCGGGCCATCGCCGAGGGCGTCGAGAAACGCCTGGAGGACCTGGCGATCGTCGAGACAACCGACAACGGGGCGCTGCTGCGCTCCCACCGGCGCGGCGTGATGCCGCGCGTCGCCCACAACTTCCGCTTCTTCGCCGACTGGCTGGACGGGCTCGGCCACGACGACTTCACGACGTACACCGGCGGCTCCGCCGCGGGCCGCGGCCACACCAACCACGTCTCCTGGGACCCGGCCGGTCCATGCGTCCTCATCACGCCGTGGAACGCCCCCCTCATGCTGGCCACCTGGAAGGTCGCCCCCGCGCTCGCCGCCGGCAACACGGTGGTGCTCAAGCCCGCCGAGTGGTCGCCGCTGACCGCCTCGCTGCTGGCCGGCATCGCGGCCGAGGCCGGGCTGCCCCCCGGGGTCCTCAACGTCGTCCAGGGTTACGGCGCGGAAGCTGGGGCCGCGCTGGTGTCCCACCCGGGCGTGCGCCGCATCAGCTTCACCGGCTCGGTGCCCACCGCCCGGCACATCGCGCGGGCCGCCGCCGCCAACCTCGTCCCGGCCAGCTTCGAGCTGGGCGGCAAGTCCCCGCTGCTGGTCTTCGCCGACGCCGACCTCGACCTGGCCGTGGACCTGGCCGTCGAGCAGTACGACAACGCCGGCCAGGTCTGCCTGGCCGCCACCCGCCTGCTCGTGGAGTCCACGATCGCCGAGGAGTTCACCCGCCGCTTCACCGCCAGGGCGCGGGCGCTGCGCCAGGGCGACCCGCGTGACGAGGCCACCGACCTCGGCCCCAACATCCATCCCCGCCAGCTCAACAAGATCGACGGCTTCGTCCGGCGGGCGCTGGCCGCCGGGGCGCGCGCCGTCATCGGCGGCGAGCGCGGGGAGGGCCGCCACTACCGGCCGACGCTGCTCACCGACGTGGCCCAGGACAGCGAGATCGTCCAGGAGGAGGTCTTCGGCCCGGTGCTGACCCTGCAGACCTTCGACACCGAGGACGAGGCGATCCGGCTGGCCAACGACACCCGCTTCGGCCTGGCCGCCACCGTGGCCACCGGCGACCGCGAGCGTGCCGAGCGCGTCAGCGCCCGCCTCGTCGCCGGGACCGTCTGGGTGAACTGCTTCTTCGTCCGCGACCTGCGCGCCCCGTTCGGCGGCTCGCGCGAATCGGGCGTCGGCCGCGAGGGCGGCACCTGGAGCTTCGACTTCTACTGCGACCTCAAGAACACCGTGACCGCCCCGAAGGGATGGCAGGACCATGGGTGAGATCGTCGGGGCGGGCCTGCTGGCCCACGTCCCCACCATCGTGCTCCCCGAGCAGGACCGGCTGGAGCTGAACGGGGGCAAGGAGATCACCCTCGTCACCGGCCTGCGCGAGCTGCGCGAGGACGTCTTTGAGACCCTCGATTACGACACCGTCGTCGTGCTCGACTCCCACTGGGCCACGACCGTGGAGTTCGTGGTCACGGCGCAGCCGCGCCGCGCCGGGCTGTTCACCTCCGAGGAGCTGCCGCGCGGGATGTGCCGGATGCCGTACGACTTCCCCGGCGACCCGGAGTTGGCGCACAACGTGGCCGCCTTCGCCGACAAGCACGG
Source organism: Nonomuraea sp. NPDC050153 (assembly GCF_044460125.1). Classification (NCBI taxonomy): domain Bacteria; kingdom Bacillati; phylum Actinomycetota; class Actinomycetes; order Streptosporangiales; family Streptosporangiaceae; genus Nonomuraea; species Nonomuraea sp. NPDC050153. Next base: position 125,472 of record NZ_JBITJQ010000020.1, on the reverse strand, counting down.
CACCTGGATCACCCCGATCGACGACGAGTACCTGCCGATCTACTACGCCACCGTCAACCTGTGGAAGTTCCTCGGCGAGGGGCTGCCCGGCAAGCGGTGGGTGTCGATCGGCGTCTGCCAGACCGGGGACATGGAGGACCACCTGCGGCTGGGCCGCGCCCTGGCCGACGGCATCGCCGCCACTCCCGGCCGCAAGGTGCTGCTCATCGCCTCCGGCGCGCTCTCCCACACCTTCTGGCCCCTGCGGGAGCTGCGCGACCACGAGGCCGGCGACCCGCGGCACATCTTCACGCCCGAGGCGCGGGCGGCCGACCAGGAGCGCATCGCCTGGTTCACGCAGGGCCGCCACGACCGGGTCCTCGACACCATGCCCGAGTTCTGGAAGTACAAGCCCGAGGCCCGCTTCTACCACTACCTCATGATGGCCGGCGCCCTCGGCGAGCGGGCGTGCACCGCCCGCGCCCGCCAGTACGGCGAGTACGAGAACTCCATCGGCACCGGCCAGGCCCACCTCTGGTTCGACCGCCCGTCCGGCGGCTGGACCGCACCCCGCCGGGAGGACGCCCATGCCTGAGTACCGCCGCATCCTGCTGGGCGGCGCGGTCGTCGAGACCGTCCGCGACGGGGACCAACTGGTCGCCGGTGACGGCCGCCGCGTCAAGGTCGACGACGCCGCGCATCTCCCGCCGGTCGTCCCGTCGAAGATCATCGCGGTGCACCTCAACCACCGCAGCCGGGTCGAGGAGTTCCAGATCAAGCTGTCGGCCACGCCGACCTACTTCCACAAGCCCACCTCCTCGCTCAACGCCCACCGCGGCGACGTCGTGCGCCCCGAGGGCTGCAAGTGGCTCAACTACGAGGGCGAGGTGGCCATCGTCATCGGCCGGACCTGCCGCAACGTCTCCCCGGAGCAGGCGGGGGAGTACATCGCCGGCTACACGATCGGCAACGACTTCGGCCTGCACGACTTCCGCGACACCGACGCCGGGTCCATGCTGCGCGTCAAGGGCTCCGACACCCTCTGCCCGCTCGGCCCCGGCCTGATCACCGGCTGGGACTTCCACGGCAAGTACCTGCGTACCTATGTCAACGGCGCCCTCGTCCAGGACGGCTCCACCGACGAGATGACGTGGGACATGCACTATCTCGTCGCCGACATCGCCCGCACCATCACCCTCTACCCCGGCGACGTGCTGCTGTCCGGCACGCCCGCCAACTCGCGCCCCGTCCGGCCGGGCGACCTGGTCGAGGTCGAGGTCGAGGGGCTGGGACGGCTCTCGAACCGCGTCGTCACCGGCCCCGTCGCGATCCGCGCCGACGTCGGCGCCCAGCCCACCGAGTCGGAGGAGGTCCTGTCCACGGCCCTCGGCGGTGACTGGGAGTTCCGCGGCATCCGCCCACCCCGCCGATAGATCGGGCGGGGCCGACCCCTCTTGCCAGACGGACGGCACACGCCTCATGATGAGGCGCATTCGTTTGGTTGCAAACGACATCCCCCACCTTCTCGGCACCGGCAGGTGACATCAATGGACACATCAGCGACGGCAGCCACCGGCGTGGCCCAGGACCCGCCCGCGGCGGGCCGGCTCAAGCCGAACGCCCTCGGCGTGCTCGGCATCGTCTTCTTCGTACTCTCCGCACAGGCTCCGCTGACCGGCATCGCCGGTGCCGCCCCCATCGCGATGGCCATCGGCAACGGCGCCGGCGCCCCCGCCGCCTACCTCGGGGCAGGGCTGATCATCCTGCTCTTCTCGGTCGGCTTCGTGGCCATGGGCAGGCACGTCGTCGACGCCGGCGCCTTCTACGTCTACATCGGCAAGGGCCTCGGCCGGACGGCGGGCACCGGCAGCGCCGCCGTCGCGCTGTTCGCCTACTGCGCCATCCAGGCCGCCATGTACGGCCTGTACGGCCTGTACGGCTCCATCGTCTCCGGCCTGGCCGGCGGCCTCGGCCTGAACCTGCCCTGGTGGGTCTGGTCCCTGGTGACGATCGCCGTCGTGCAGGTGCTCGGGCAGGCCGGCATCGAGATCGGCGCCAAGGTGCTGGCGGTCTTCGTACTCGCCGAGTTCAGCATCCTGCTCGCCTTCGGCCTGGTCACCCTCGTCAAGGGCGGCGGTCCCGAAGGGCTCGGCGTCGCCCAGACGTTCGGGCCGAGCGCGGTCCTGTCGGGCGCGCCGGGAGTGGCGCTGATGTTCGCCGTGGCCTCGCTGTTCGGCTTCGAGGCCACCGCCATCTACGGGGAGGAGGCCCGCGACGCCAAGCGCACCGTCCCCAGGGCCACCTACCTGGCGGTCGCCGTGGTCAGCGTCTTCTTCGTGCTCACGTCCTGGATGCTGGTCAGTTCGTACGGCGCCTCCAAGGTTGTCGCGGAGGCCGGCAAGGCCCTGGAGACGGGCGACTCGGCCGGGTTCGTCTTCACGCCCGTGGTGGCGCTGTTCGGCGGCTGGGCCGGCGAGGTGCTGCCGATCCTGCTGGCCACCTCCCTGTTCGCGGGCGTGCTCGCCTTCCACAACTCCGCCAACCGCTACCTGTTCTCCCTCGGCAGGGAAGGGGTGCTCCCGCGCAAGCTGGGCTCGCTCAACCGGCGGCACTCGCCGGCCGTGGCGGGCTGGGTGCAGACCACGGTCGCCGTGGTCCTGATACTGCCGTTCGCGGTCGGCGGGCTGGACCCCGTGATCACGCTGTTCTCCTGGTTCAGCGGCGTGGCCGTGCTGGCCATGATGCTCATGTACCTGCTCACCTCCGTCTCGGTGGTGGCCTTCTTCCGCCGCGAGCGGGTGGACACCCGGCCGTGGAACACGCTGATCGCCCCCATCCTCGGCGCGCTCGGCATCGCGGCCGCCATCTGGATCATCCTGGCCAACTTCCCCACCCTCATCGGCGGCTCGGTCGCCACGGCCGTGTGGCTGGCCGTCGCCGTGCCGGTCGTCATGCTCCTCGGCGTGCTGGCCTCCAGGCGGGCGGGAAAGGCGGCGCGGTGATCGACGAGGACTGGGCCGCCCGCGCCACGCGGGTGGCCCTGCCCACCGGCCACCACCTCGACGGCGCCGACGAGCCCGGCTCCGGCGCGACGTTCACGGTCGTCTCGCCCCGGGACGGCCGGGCCCTGAGCGAGGTCGCCGACGCCGGGCAGTCCGAGGTGGACCGAGCCGTCGCCGCCGCCCGCCGCGCCTTCGACCGCGGCCCCTGGCCGCGCCTGGCGCCCGCCGAACGCGGCCGCGCGCTGCTGCGGCTCGCCGACCTGATCGAGGAGCGGCGCGCGGACCTGGCGCTGACCATCAGCCTGGAGATGGGCAAGCCCATCAAGGACGCCTACGACATCGAGCTGCGCGCCGCCATCTCCACCTTCCGCTGGTACGGCCAGCTCGCCGACAAGCTGACCGACGAGTCCCCGCACACCGCGCCCGACGCCCTGGCGCTGGTCACCCGCGAGCCCGCGGGCGTGGTCGGCGCGGTCGTGCCCTGGAACTTCCCGCTCACCATCGCCTCCTGGAAGGTGGCCCCCGCCCTGGCGGCCGGCTGCTCGGTCGTGCTCAAGCCCTCGGAACGGTCGCCGTTGTCGGCGCTCGCGCTGGGGCGGCTGGCGACCGAGGCGGGGCTGCCGCCCGGCGTGCTCAACGTCGTCACCGGCGACGGCCCCGCCGCCGGCCGGGCCCTGGGCCTGCACCCCGGTGTGGACGTCCTGGCCTTCACCGGCTCCACCGCCGTCGGGCGGCACTTCCTTCGCTATTCCGCCGACTCCAACCTCAAGCGCGTCTGGCTGGAGCTCGGCGGCAAGTCCCCGAACATCATCCTGCCCGACGCCCCCGACCTCGACCGGGCCGCGGCCACCGCCGCCTGGGGCATCTTCTTCAACCAGGGCGAGATGTGCACCGCGCCCTCCCGCCTGCTCGTCCACTCCTCCGTCGCCGAGCGCGTCACCGAGGCGATCGTCGCCCGCGCCCGCGAGCTGCGGGTCGGCGACCCCCTGGACCCGATGACGGAGATGGGCCCGCTGGCCGGCGAGCCCCACCTCGCCCGGGTGCTCGACCACGTCGGCTCCGGCCTCGCGGAAGGGGCCCGCCTGCTGACCGGCGGCTCGCGACCCGCGCTGCCCGGCAGCTACCTGGAGCCCACCGTGTTCGACCAGGTCGCCCCCGGCATGCGGCTGGCCCGCGAGGAGATCTTCGGGCCCGTGCTGTCCGTGCTCACCTTCGACGACCTGGACGAGGCCGTCGAGCTCGCCAACGCCACCGAGTACGGCCTGGCCGCCGGCCTGTGGACCGCCGACCTGTCCACCGCCCACAAGGTCTCCCGCGCTCTGCGGGCGGGCACGGTCTGGGTGAACTGCTACGAGGAAGGCGACCTCACGGTGCCGTTCGGCGGCATGAAGCAGTCGGGCAACGGCCGGGACAAGTCCGCCCACGCCCTGGAGAAGTACACCGAGCTGAAGACCACGTGGATCCAGCTGTGAGACCCCTGATCGCGATCCCCGCCCGCTTCTCCGCCTCCGCCTCCGCCCTGCGGTACGCCGCCGAGGCCAACGCCCGCGCCCTGATCGAGGCCGTCTGGCGGGCCGGGGGCGAGCCGGTCGCGCTCCACCCGCACGCCCCCGGCGGCGCCGCCGACCCCGACGAGGTGGCCGAGCGGCTGGCCCGCTTCGACGGCGTCCTGCTCCCGGGCGGCGGCGACCTCGCCCCGCACCGGTACGGGGACGGTGCCGCGCACGCGAGCGTCTACGACGTGGACGACGAGCAGGACGGCTTCGACCTGGAGGCGGCCCGCCAGGCCCTGGCCGCCGGGCTGCCGCTGCTGGCCGTCTGCCGCGGCCTCCAGGTGCTCAACACCGCGCTCGGCGGCACCCTGGAACAGGACATGGGCGGCCCGGACCGCGAGCACCGGCACCTCGTGCACCCGGTCGCCCTGCTGCCGGGCTCGCTCGTGGAGCGGGTCACCGGGGCGCAGAAGGTGAGCGTCTCCTGCTACCACCACCAGCGCGTGGCCCGGCTCGGCGCCGGCCTGACCGTCACCGCCGAGGCCGCCGACGGGACGATCGAGGCGCTCGAAGCACCCGCCTTGTCGCCGTGGCTGGCCGCCGTGCAATGGCATCCCGAGGACACCGCCCACGAGGACCCCGCGCAGCAGGCGGTCTTCGACGCGTTCGTCCGTGCCGCCGGCGCCCGGCCCTCATCGGCCGTCCGGCCGTGAGCAGCCCCGCATACCGCCTTCCGACCTCCCTGCCTCGACTCCCCGAAGGGTGACGGACATGCACCACCCAATCGACCCCCGAATCGACCGCCGGAGCCTCCTCCAGGGCGGAGCCGCGTTCGCCGCCGCGGGCCTGCTGCCCGCCCGGACCGCGCACGCGGCCGTCGCGCGCACGGACGGCGGCGCCGATCTGATCATCCGCAACGCGCGAGTCCTCGTCCTGGACCGGCGCTTCCGCGTCGCCGAGGCGATCGCGGTGCGCGGCGGCGTCGTGCAGGCGCTCGGCCGCGCCAAGGACGTGCTCCGGCTCGCCGGTCGGCGTACCGAGGTGATCGACGCGGGCGGTGGCACGGTGCTGCCCGGCATCAACGACTCCCACTTACACCTCGGCGGCTTCGGCCTGGACTTCCCGCCCTTGAGCTACGACGTCGACACCGCGTCCGTCGGGGAGGTCGTCGAGATCGTGCGCGGCGCGGTCCAGGCGGCCACCGCCCCCGGCTCGTGGATCCGGGGCCAGGGCTGGAACGACAACCGCCTGCCCCGCCCGCCGCGCGCGTCCGACCTCGACCCGGTCTCCGGAGAGCACCCGGTGGTCCTCAGCGACTTCTCGAGGCACGCCATCGCGGTCAACTCGATCGTCCTGAGACTGGCCGGGATCACCCGGGACACCGTCCCGCCCACCGGCGGCGTCATCGAGAAGGACGCCGACGGAGAGCCCACCGGCGTCCTGCGCGAGACCGCGCAGGACCTGGTGAGCCGGCTGATCCCGCCCTTCACCGACGAGGAGGTCTCCCAGGGCATCGACAACGGGATCCGCATCCTCCAGAGCCTGGGCATCACCAGCGTCACCGAGCCGGGGATCAGCCTCCAGCGGCTGGCGCTGTACGAGAAGAAGGCCCGCGAGGGCGCGCTGGGCCTGCGCCTGACCGCCCTGCTCGCGGGCGGCACGGATCCGCGGCAGCTCCGCGAGACGCTGGCCGCCTACCGCCCCATCAAGGGGCTGGACCCGCGCCGCCTGCGCGTCGCGGGCGTCAAGATCTTCGCCGACGGCATCCCCACCGCCGCGAAGACCGCGTGGTTACACGAGCCCTACCTCGACGGCAGCAACGGCAGCCTGGTCATCGCCGGCTCCACCCTGCGGGAGCAGATCGCCAACCTGCACGAGCTCATCGCCATCGCCCACGCCCGGGGGTTCCAGGTCGGCACGCACGCGACCGGCGACGCCACCATCGACGCGGTCGTGGCCGGCTACGTCAAGGCGCTGCGCGGCGGCCGGCCCGGCGGCGACCCGCGCCACTACGTGATCCACGGCGACCTCACCCCCAAGGCGACCCTGCGGAGGATGGCCGAGCGCGGCATCGGCGTGAACATGAACGCCACGATCAAGTACCTGCTGGGCCGCACGCTCGACCCCGTGCTCGGCGCCGCCCGCACCGACTACCAGTGGCCCTACCGCACCGCCCTCGACCTGGGCGTCCGCGTCTCCAGCGCCTCGGACGCCTCGGTGACCTTCCCCAGCTGGCTGCAGGGCGTCCAGAGCGCCGTGCTGCGCGAGGGACGCTTCGGGGGCGTGGCCGGCGAGGCGGAGCGCATCACGGTCCGCGAGGCGCTGGCGACGTACACGCGCACGCCCGCCTGGCAGGATCACGCGGACCGGTGGAAGGGCACGCTGGAGGTCGGCATGGCCGCCGACATCTGCGTGGTCGGCGGCGAGGTCCTGGACGCCGACCCGCACGAGCTGATCAACCTGCCCATCGACGCGACCATGCTCGGCGGGGAGGTGGTGTACCGGCGTACGGATTCCACGGCCCCCGCCTCGTACGCCAGGACCGCTTCGGCGTGGAACGCCCGCGGCACCGCCTGCCTGGCCGGCGGGAACTGCTGCTGCCGCACCGCACACGCCTAGCGAGCTCCCCGAGGACCGGCGGTCTTATCAGGGCCGGCGGCGCCGGCCGCTGCGGCGCGGGGCGGGTTCGGCGCCGTCGAGCAGCTCCAGCCTGCGGTCCTCACCGTGCTCCTCCACCTGCAGGACGACCTGCCGCAACCCGTTCGCCAGCGCGCGGCAGGCGTCGTCGTCGAGCCGGGTGGTGACGAAGCTCTCCTCGGCGTTGAAGGCGGGGAAGACCCGCCGCATCAGCTCCTCGCCCTCCGCGGTGAGGCTGAGCAGCAGCAGCCTGCCGTCGGAGGGATGCTCGGCGCGTTTGACCAGCCCACGCGACTCCAGCGTGCGGACGACCCCGGTCAGCGTGCCCTTGGAGATGCCGGCCTCCTCGGCCACGTGCCGGCTCTCCGACTCGCCCCAGATCCACATCACCCACAGCACCACGAACGCGGTCCAGGACAGGTCGCTGCTGCGCAGGACCGCGTTCTCCAGGTGCTGGCGGACCGCCGCGGCGGCGCGGTAGATGTTCGCCACGACCGCCATGCTCACGTGGTTGACCGACGCGCCGCCGAGCTTCGCCTCGACCAGCTTCTCCGCCTCGGTGATGGACCGTTGCCCGGGCACCCGGCCTCCCCTCCCTTTGGACCGAAGTTCATTCGGGTCCAAATTGTATGTCGTCCACGGGCATCGCCGCCGGTGAAGGGTCAGCGGTGCGGCAGGATCGGGAGGTTGCCCCAGCCGTGTGCGATGAAGGACGGCACGTGCGGCGGCTCGCTCTCGTCCGCCGCCGGCCGGACGTCCGGGCGCGGGCAGGGCGGTGAGCGCCTCCTGGCGGGCGAGCGGGGCCCCGATGCAGCGGTGCACGCCGATGCCGAAGGCCGGGTGCTCGTCGCGTTCCTTGGCCGGGTCGAACCGGTCGGCGTCCGGGCCGTGCTGGTCGGGGTCGTGTCCGGCCGCCAGGTAGCTGGTGATGATCGCGTCGCCCGCCTCGATCCGTACCCCGCCGATCTCGATCGGCTCGATGGCGAACCGCAGCGGCAGGTTGGCGATCGACGGCGCCCGGCGCAGCGTCTCCTCGATCACCGCGTCCCAGGAGATCTCGCCCGACCGGCGCGGTGTCGGGCAAACAGGTTCGTCGGCGCCCTGGCGCGGATCGCGGACGAGCGCGAGGAAGGCGCCGGCGTGGTCGGTCGTCATCGGCTGCCACGCTCCGGAGGCCGTCATCATGCCGTGGAGGCTGCCGTTGACGAGACCGCCTTCGGCCGGCGCCGCGAAGAACCGCTCGATGATCGCCTGCCCTTGCGCGCCGAGATCCGGCAGGGCCACCGAGATCAACTGGACGCGGTCGGACGACAGACCGGAGCGCGGGCGCGACAGTTCGGGATGCCGATCGAACCAGCCCGGCGGGTCGTTCAGGAGCGTAAGCAGCCGCATGTGGGTCGAAGTACAGCTGTTGGATGTCCAACTCCGGAGCCTCCGGCATGGCGGAGTTGAGGACCGCGTTGCGCGCCAGCGGTTGCGGCAGCTCACCAGCGTGTCGTTGGTCGGCAATTCGCCTATCCGCGGCGTCGACCCCGACGTCGCGCCCTACCTCGGGCGGACCGGCCTGCACTGGGCGATCCCGGGTGGTCATCTCGAGGTGATCCGCCTGCTTCTGGAGCGCGGTGCCGACCCGTCCATCCGCGACGATCTCCTCCAGATCGACGCCGACGGCTGGCTGCACATGTCCCACGCAGCTCACCCGCACGATCCCGTGACCCAGCGGATCCATGACCTGATCGAGACTCGATCGCGCTGAGCTACTGCTGAGGGCCCGGGCTGTCCACCGCGCAGATCGCCCGGTTCTGCCTCGTCTTCGAGTCCACGAGGGGACTCCACCCCCGACATTCGGGTCCGTCGGGGTACGAGTCCTCTGGACTGAGACTGTCCGTAGGCGTGTCGCATGAGGGACGCGGGTCCGCCGGGTCGCCACCTGCGACAAGCGAAAAGAGGCCAACGCTCAGCTGCTGGCGGCGGCGGTCTTCGCGGTGGTGGAGGCGGTGGCTTGGGCGCGGTCCCCGCCCTTCGTCCTGCCTGGAGGACCCCTTGCCACCGCCTGGCCCTATGTCCGTAGCAGCTGCACTCCCTTGTCGCCGCTCAGATCACGCTGACGGAACGCCCGATTCGCGACACTGCGGACCAGCTTTTCCAACCGAAGCCGCCGGCCTGTCACGGGCTTCCTGGCAGCTACGCGAACGAGACGAGCTTTCGATCAGCCATTACGTCACGCCCTCGTCCTCCGTCCTGCTGGGCGCACGGAGGGCTGAGGTCAAAGGGCGACGGTCCACGCGCGAACGACATGGCAGCCATTTGGCTGGCCATAGACCGAGGAAGTCGGCCCGAACTGCTGCTCTGTGCTCTTGTACACCACCGGGCCGTCGATGTTTCTTGTGTACGGCCAGTGGGCCGAGTTGCATTCGACCACTACGCGATAGTTGCCGTAGCCTTCGTAGCAGGTGGTTTGTCCCACGTTGCGGGTGGTGTCGACGCTCGGCTCGCAACGCCATACTTCAGCCTGAGCAGCTGGGACCCCCAGCACGGACGTGAGGCAGAGGACCGTGCCAAGCATTGTCGTGCTGATCATTGCCTTTTTGACAGGCTTCATATTTTCCTTACTCGTACTTCGGGATCGTGGACTTACCGCGTTCCGCACCCAGATCGCATGGCCCGTCGCGGAACGTCATCACTCGTAACCGGGAACGGCCATCCCGCTCATCGCGCTGCTGGGTGCGCCTTACATTGAACCGGGGAACATGGCCTGCGACTATCCGAGCCGCGTCCCGAGGATCGCGCTTTTCGGATAGAGGCCCGCCCCTGGCCTCGGTGGCTCAGCTGCGGACTGCATGGTCCCATCCGTCGCAGGACACCCTTTACCGGGGCGGCAGCGGCTTACGTGGCTCGGGCCAGACCGAGGCCAGCGCCTTCTCCACCGTACGGAAGCCCAAGTGAACCGCCGACCACCGTCACCCTCCGGAGCCAGAATCCGATCACCCAAGGTCATCACATGACAACATCGGCCCAGTTAAATGCGAAGACCCCCTTTAGGCGATCCCGCGGTACGTCTTCGCTGTATGTATCGAGCGCGACACAGGCCGCCCACTCATCCCCTATTGGACGGTGTTGTGCGTTGCGGGAGGTGTCCCGGTCATGCTCCGCGACCCGAACACAACGCACCGCCGGTTGCAAGCGTCGTTCCGACGAATGATTGATTCCATCACTGGGGATTAGGCTTCAGGCAATCCAGCTTTGGCCATATCGCGCGGGCCTTGCGGTTCCCCACCATGAACGCCTCCAGGCGGCTACCGCTTTCCTGGCATGCTGTTGTCCCCTCGGGTTTTCACCATCAGGTAGGCCAGGTGACCCATGAACCTCCTCCCGAGTTCATCCCGACCGCGCCGGGGATACAGCAAAGCGCCTCACGGCGCACAAGCACATCAATGCTCTCACCGCAAGCCATCGGGCGCTGTTACTTCTCAGCGACATCGCCTTCAATCGGAAACGATCGATTTCGCAGCAGGCCGGCAAACGCTGTCACATGTCACCGACAAAACCAGCGAGCCCTTCACCGGCTATACCGACGGCATTTATGGTGTGGCGTTCAGCCCGGACGGGCGGACCCTGGCCACCGGAAGCAAGGACGGCACCGCCCGGCTATGGGATCTGAGGAAATTGCGATCCTCATCAGGAGGAACTGCAGACGCACGTCGTCCTCCAGGACGCTGTCTCTCAACCCTCCTGTCTGTCGCTTTGATCCTTCGTGTAAGGGCGGGAGCTGGGACGCCAAGATCAAGGACTGGAGCTTGCCGGGATACCCTGGCTTCCAGAGTCGGCCCGGCCCCGGAGCGGTGTGGCAGCTGCCGCGCGTCACCTCGGGCGCTGTGAGCGGGCTTGGGCCACCGACCGGGTGGTCCCGGGAGAAGCGGGGGGACATGCGATTTCTGGAGCGGGAACGTGCCACAGTGGCGAAGCTGCTGCCGGGGCTGGATGAGAGTCTGCGGGCGTTACCTCTCATAGAGCTGGAGGGGCCGAGTAGCCCCGGCATCCAGATCTTCCGCGACAGCGGCGGCCCCGGGCTGCTCGCGCCGAGCTCCCAGCAGGGGCGGGGAGCCACCGCCCTGGACGCGCTGCGGGTGCAGCGCGCATTGGGTAGCAGGACACCGTCGCTGGCCGTGGCCACCACCATGCACCACTTCTCGATGGCCACCTTGATCGGTCTGGCCCCTGCCGAGGGTGACCTGGGATCGATGCTTGTCGAGGGGGTGGCCTCCGGCAACCAGCTCATGACGTCCGGCTTCGCCGAGGAGCGCCCCGACGCCGGAATCCTTTCCCCCTCGATGACCGCCACGGAGGGGCCCGACGGGATGCTGATCAACGGGGTGACGCGCCCATACAGGCTGGCCCGGTCGATGGATGTGCTCATCGCCAGTGTCATGGTCTCCCGCTCGGACGGCCAGGGCGAGGAACTGGCGGTGGCGCTGGTATCCGCCGAAAGCGAGGGTGTGAGCGTCAGCGAGGCGGGGGCGGAGAGCGATCAGGTCACCCTCGACAACGTACTGGTGCCGCCGGAGCTGCTGGTGCGGACCTCGGACTCCGACGGGCGGCTGGACGTACTGCTGACCGCGGGCTTCGCCTGGTTCCAGCTGCTGATGACCGGCAGCCACCTCGGGGCCGCCGGCGCACTGGTCGAGCGGGTGCTGCTCGACCACCGGGTGCCCGAGTCCGAGCGGGTCGGGCTGCTGGTGGAGGCCGAGGGCGCGATGTCGGCCGCGGAGGGCGTCGCCCGCCGGATCGACGACGGCGGCCCGGACGAGTCGACGCTCGCCCACTCGCTCTACGTCCGGTATTGCGTGCAGGACGCCCTCTCCCGGATAGTCCCGCGCGCGGTCGAACTGCTCGGCGACCTCGACTCCACGGCCTCCGACGAGGTCGGCCACCTCGCCACCTACGTCAACGGGCTGGCCCTGCATCCGCCGGCACGGTCTCAGATGACCGGTCCGCTGGCGGCGTACCTGGCCGACGGGCCGCTCACCATCGCCTGATCCCATGGGTGTGTTCTTGGCGTGCCCTCTGGATCATCAGCCGAGAGGATGACAGACATCTTCTCAACAGACGCCCCCAGCGGCCCCGCCCTCCGCGCGATGGGCGAGCTGATGACCATGACCGACCGATGACCCGCCCCCTGCCTCCCGCGCGCATAGGGGTAGACCGGCCCGGAAAGTCCCCGAAACCCTCCCCCCTTCCAGAGGAAACCCAGCACGAAGAGAGCCCCCCGGCCCCTCAAAAAAGCCGCCGAGCCGCAGGTGGGATCCGGTCGGGCCGACCCGAGCGGTGGGCCCAAAGGCCGTTGCCCGGCCCCCGAGTCCTCGGGGGCCGGGCAACGGCCTTCATAAACGCCCATCAGCGCATCAACCAACTGCCGAACCGCCACGACAAGAGCGCGGCAGAAACAGCGACATCAACCTGGTACGTCACAGATAGAGCGGTCGCCGGGGCAGTGTTCAGGGCCTCGTGCAGGGGGCGGAGGCCGATGCCGCAGTCGGCGACGATGCCCGACCTCTCCAGCGGCGGCGCGGCATCAAGGCCACCATCCCCAGCGGGAACGCATCCGGGGTGGCAATTCCACGGCCCGCGGTCAGTTCCGGGGTGCGATGCGGTAGGCCCGGATGACGGTCTGCTCGACGGTGTTGCCCGCGGTGTCGGCGGCCTTGGCGCGCAGCGAGACGAACCCCTCCGCAGCCGGGTGGTTCACCGTGACCTGGCCCTCGCGGATTTGGGCCGGGCTCCAGGTGGCGCCGTCGTCGAAAGAGACCTCCACGGTGAGGTCGCGCACCTCGCCGGCGGTCGAGCCCTGCTGTCGTTCCACGCGGACCGGTACCCGGTAGGTTTCGCCGCTGGGTGCGGTGTTACGGGTATCCAGCGCGGGGGAGAAGCGGACGACGGAGACCGGCAGCGGATTGTCGTCCTCGGTGTGCTCGGAGCGGAATGTCCAGGCGGCCGAGTTGCGGGTCGTCAGGGTGGCGGGTGCGCCCCGCTCGGTCTCCACGACCAGCCGGTAGTTCGCTGCGCCCGGTGGGACGCGGAACCCCTTTCCTCCCAGTTCGGAGTGTTCGGCGACCAAGACGCCGTCGCGGTAGAGCGCGACGCGCGCCCGGGTGGTAACCGACCAGCCGGCGTGACCGGCGCCGTCGCCGTACATGGGCACATTCGCCCGGATGGAGTCCCCGGAGCGGGTGAGCACGCCGGGGTCCTCGCCCCTCGCCAGGACGGGAGAGAAGACGCCCAGGTTCCACGATTCCCGGTAGGCGCGACCGGGTGTGTAGCCGGTGAGGCGTGACTCGAAGGCGGTCTCACCGCTCTCGGTGTCCTCCCAGAAGTAGCGGCGCCACTTCGCTCCGCCGTCGACGTTGACGTACTCGGTGCGTGTGGACGGCGTGGTGAACGTCGTCCCGGTCAGAAGGTCGGAGATCGGGCCGCCGGGCGGCTGGGCGGCGACGGCGGCGCGGCCCCTGCCGCCGGTCAGGTGGGCGGCATAGGTGGTGTGGACGGCCGCCAGATCACGGCGGGCTACCTCGCGGCGGAACCCGGTGACCATGCCGCCCTTGTGAAACCACGCGAGCCGGTAGATGCGGGAGCCGCCGCGCAGCGCCCACGTCCCGGTGATCTGGGTCAGCGACCCGTCGTAGGCCCGGTCGGGGCCGAGCTGCGCGGTCGCCAGGTTCTCGAACCTGTCCGACGCGAGGGGATAGGAGGCCTTCCCGTCGCTGAAAGTGACCTGGGCGCCGACCGGCCCGGCCGACGGGTCGGGCACGGTGACCGAGATCGGCTTGCCCAGGCGGGCGTCCAGGTCGAGGGTCTGGTTCTCGGCAAGGTCGAGGCCGGGGTGGATCAGCTGGGTGGCGTGGTCGCCGTCGAACAGGGTGCTCCTGATCATCCAGCCGCCCTTGGGCAGGCGGAGCGTGACGGTGCCGTCGCCGGGGTCTTGCACGGTGATTTCTTTGACGATGCCGGAGAGGTCGGTCCGGTGCAGCGTGGTGAGGAAGTCGGCGGCCGGGGTGCCGTCGCGGCCGGTGTGCTTGAGCGTCAGCGCGTAGGTCTCCTTCTCGTTCTCCAACGCCAGCGGCGTGCTGACCCGAACGTCACCGTCGGTGGCGACGAGGTAGCCGCCGAGGTGGCCCACCGGGGCCGCCGCGGTTTCGGCGGTGACCGAGACGTCGGCTTGCCCGCCCGCGGGCACCGTCACGGTCGTGGGATTCACGGTGAACGGCTTCGCGTCGCCCTGGTTCTCCACGGACAGCTCCAGCGTCACCGGTGCGGCACCGTGGTTGCGGTAAGTGACCTGGCGCGTGAGGGGCTCGTCGTCGTCGTGCGGCCACTGCTGCACGCCGAAGCCGACGCCGCCGGGCTCGGCGGTGACCGCCTGGGCTGTGGCCCGCCCCACGTCGACCCGGCCGGTGCCCTGGTCGAAGACGCCCGCTGCCGGGTTGGGCGATGCCGATCCCATCAGCGCCGCCTTAAGCGTGCCCGCGCTCCAGTCCGGATGCTGCCCGGCCAGGATCGCGGCGGCCCCGACGACGTGCGGGGTGGACATCGAGGTGCCGGACATCGCGACGTAGGAGCCCTCGCCGAACGGCGCGTCCTTGGCGCGGGCGGCGAGGATGTCCACGCCAGGCGCGGTGATCTCAGGTTTGAGCGCCGAGTCGGCGGCGCGCGGCCCCTTGCTTGAGAATTCGGCCAGCTCGTCGGACTTGGTGACGGCCCCCACAGCCAGGGCCGCATCGGCGCTGGCCGGCGACTCCACCGAGCGCTCGTTGCCGCTGTTGCCCGCGGCGACCACGAAGAGCATGCCGTAGCGCTGGGTGAGCGTCGCCACCGCTGACTCCAGCGGATCGATCTCGGGGGTGTCGGTGCCGCCCAGGCTCAGGTTGACCATCTTCGCGCCCTGCTCGCCCGCCCACTGCATGCCCGCCAGGATCGCCGACTCCTCGCAGAAGCTCACGCAGACCTTCCCGGCCAGGATGCTGACCCCGGGTGCGACCCCCTTGTACGTCCCTCCAGAGGCGGCGCCGCTGCCGGCGATGGTGGAGGCGATGTGGGTGCCATGCCCGTTGCGGTCGACGGCGTCGGAGGATCCGGTGAAGTCGGCCTGCGCGCTCACCCGACCGGCCAGGTCGGGGTGCGTGGCGTCCACACCGGTGTCGAGCACCGCCACCTTCACCCCGGCGCCGGTGTATCCCCGCTCCCATGCGACGGGTGCGCCGATCTGCTTGACACTGGTGTCCAGCGTCGGCTTGCGCAGGCCGTCCAGCCAGATCTTCGTCGCTCCGCCGGACAGAGCCCGCCCGCCGCCGACGACGCCTTGCCAGAACCGGGCCCGGTCCTGCGTCGCGGCCCGTACGGCCAGGCCGGACACCGCGCCCAGCTCCCGCGTAACGCGGGCGCCGTTCTCAGCCATCGCCGAGCGTAGCCCACCCGCGAGCGCCGGGCCGGAGCCGGTCACGATGAGCGGCAAGTCCTCGCGGCGGTCGTCGTAGCCGAACGCCACGAGCGTCGCCACGTCGAACAGTCGCGGATCGAGCCGTCCCCGGCGCACCAACGCGGCGGCGTCGCTGGGTAAGACCCGCAGCCGCCCATCCCGCTCATCGATGGCGAAGGAGACCCCGGTACGGCCCGCACCCCGCTCGACCAGGACGCCACCACCCGGGCCGCTCAGCGTCACCCGGTCGCCGGTGATCAGCGTGACCGTGACAGGAGCGGCGGCCGGCGCGGGCCCGTCCTCGGCCATCGCCGCCCCCGGCGCGGTGAGCGCCAGCACCATGGCCCCCGCCAGTAGCGAAAATCTGCTTCTCATATCCTCTTCCAGCCGGTGTCCCTGTGATCCGCCTCGAATGACGGATCACCTGTACTCCACCGGTAGCGGCGGTGACTTTCACGGGCCGTGAAAGCGGAACGCCTCATCGGTTGAGTAGGGGATGTGACTGCCAATTTCCACGGGGGACGATCAGCGATGAGGCTCTGGTGGAGCTGTCGCGCCGGACACCTGAACGGTTCGGTGAGATCTACGACCGGTACGCCTCCAGGGCAGGGGGCGTGTCAGTTGCCGTTTGTCCTTGCTCACCTGCGGATCGAGGATCAGCTGCTTGAGCAGAGCGTGCCGGGTGACGGCCCAGGCCGGGATGCCTCCAGCGAGCTCTACGAGGACCAGGGGGCCGAGGTCACGTAGCCGGCGGACCTCGCCGGGGAGGTCGGCGCCGACGGGGTCGAGGGCGACGGGGGCTGCGTTGCCCACGGGGATTCTCCTGGCCGATCAGGGCGAATGGGGGTGTAACGCACCGGCAGGTGTGCCAGCGCGCGGTGGAACGGGCCGGGCCGCCAGGGCAGTTCCTCCCGTGGCACGGTGAGTTCGAGGTCGCACAGGTGAGAGGTCAGGCGTTCGATCGCGGTCATGGCGATGAGCACGGCCGGGTCGCTGGCCGGGCAGCGGTGCGGCCCGGCGCCGAAGCCCAGGTACGCGCCGCCGTCGGAGCGCAGCTCCTCGGGAACGTTGGTGGGCTCGGTGTTGGCCGCGGCGTAGGAGACGAGGACCAGCTCGGCCGGCTGGATCCAGGTGCCGTGGAAGTGCACGGGCTGGCGCACGAAGTAGGGGCCGTAGTTCGACATGGCGGGCTCGGCGCGCAGGGCCTCCATCAGGGCGTCGTACGTGCTGAGCGCGCCGTTGGTCAGCGAGCTGTAGTAGCGGTCGTCGCTGACCATCCGGGAGATCGTGTTGGAGATCAGGTTGGCCGTGGGCTCGTAGCTGGCGGCCATCACCAGCACGATGTTCTGCGCCAGCTCGTCGGGGTTCAGCGCGGCCGGATGGTCGATGAACCAGGAGGTCAGGTCGTCGCCCCGCTGGGCGTACTTGGCCTGGATCAGCTCGCCGATGTAGCGGCTGAACGCGTCGCTGCCCCGCGCGGCCGTCTCGCCGTCGGCCTCCATCAGGTCCGCCAGGGCCCTGATCAGGCCGGCGCTGTCGGAGTCGGGCCGCCCGAAGAGCAGGTTGAAGACGCGCGCCGGGATGAGCTGGGAGAACTCGGCCACCAGGTCGGCCTCGCCCTTCGCGGCGAACCGGCTGATGAGCGAGTCCGACACCTCGATCACCAGCTGGCGCAGCTTGTGCGGCTGGACCAGCTGGAAGCAGTCGGAGATCACCTTCCGGTAGCGGGCGTGGTCGGCCCCGTCGGAGAACAGCGCGTTCGGCCGGTGGCCGAGCATGGCGATCGCCCCTGCGGCCTCCGGGGTTTCGGGGAGCCGCGTCTGCCAGGCGCTGGGGTTCTTGCGCCAGACGCCGCCGGCGTTGGTGAGCACGTCCACGGCGGCCTGGTAGCCGATCACCAGGTGGGCCTCGATGCCGGGGGCGATCTCCACTGGCGCGACCGCGCCGTGCCGCCGGCGCAGCTCCGCGTAGATCGCCTGCGGGTCCCTGGCGTACTCGGGCCCGTACAGGCGCCCGGCGTCGGGCAGGTAGCGCATGGTCATGACAGCACCAGCTCTCGGATGTGCTCCACCAGCGCGATCAGCGAGGCGCGGGCGGAGGCGGGGTCGCGGGCGTCGCACACCACCAGCGGCGTGCGCGGGTCCAGGTCGAGCGCTTCGCGCACGGACTCCAGCGGGTAGTCCGGGGAGTCGGGGAAGTGGTTGACGGCCACCGCGTAGCGGATGCCGGCGTTCTCCACCAGGTCGAGGACGGCGAAACTCTCGTCGATGCGGCGGGTGTCGGCCAGTACCAGAACCCCGAGCGCGCCGCGCACCAGCTCGTTCCACAGGACCTGGAACCGGGTCTGTCCCGGTGCCCCGAACAGGTAGAGCACGACCCCTGGCAGGGTGAGGCGGCCGAAGTCGATCGCGGTGGTCGTGGTCGTCTTCTCGTTCACGCCGGTGAGGTCGTCGACCAGCGTGCCCGCCTGGGTGAGCACCTCTTCGGTGTTGAGGGGCTTGATCTCCGAGAGCGCACCCACGATGGTCGTCTTGCCCACGCCGAAGGGCCCTGCGATGACCAGCTTGACCGGGATGTGCTCGGTACTGATACGGCTGTCAGAGAGCGCGGAGGCCACTGAGCACCAACTCCAAGATCTCGATGTCGGGCAGGTCGGCGGCCGGCGGATCGCGGGTCAGCAGCGTTCCGCCGCCGACCAGCCCGGCGACCAGCAACCGCACCACGCAGTACGGCAGGCCCAGGTGCGCGGCGCACTCGTACACCGATAACGGCCCGTCCTGCAGCAGGGCCAGCAGATGTGACCCCGGCGGGTCCAGCCCGTCGGTGGCGGCGTCGGGCGTGATGTAGACCAGGGTCGTGCGCTCGACGCTGATGTGCTCGGGCACGGTCAACCTCGCGGCGGCCATGTAGTCCGGGACGACCCGCCGCCGTTGCCGTCCGGAGGTCATGTCCGGACGCCCGGCACCCTGGCCGCGCTGGCCTCGTCGAGAGCCTTGATCAGCTTCTGCACCTGCAGCTGCACCTCGTAGGCCAGCGCGCCGATGTTGACCGCCGCGGTGGCGGCGACGACGATGGCGGCGCGGTCGCCGGCCGGCGCGACGTAGTAGTAGCCGCTGCCCGCGGAGATGACGATGTCCACCACCTCGCCGTCGGCACCGTTGCTGAGGCCGTCGCACAGGGCGCGGGCGGCCCCCAGTACGGAGCTCGTCATGGCGGCGGCACGCTCACCGCTCTCGGTCGTCACATCGGCGGAGCCGCCGAGGATGAGCCCGTCACGGCTCAGCACCACGCCACGGGCGACCCCGGGCAGGGCCAGGAGGGGCGACAGGACCCAGGACACGTCGAGGGACAACGGGCGACCCTTGTTTTGAACACGGCCTGAAGCGCTGTGAGTGTCCATGGAACGGTCAATTCCCTTCGGTGATGTCGTGCTGCTCGGTCGGGAGCGCTTCGCGGCGGCCCGCTTCGGCTCCGACCTGGAAGTCTCCCCACCGCTTCTGGGCCTCCTCCGGGGTGGTGAGCAACCTGCTGTCAGGGCCCTGAGAGCCGCCTCCGGCGGGCCTGGCGCGCGGCGTCGGCGGCGCCTGGCGGCGGCGTTGCGGCAGCGGCGCCAGATCCTCCCCCGACCGCTGCTGGGGCGCCGTCGCGGGCTCGGCCCGTACGGGCTCCGGACGGGGAGCCGCTGCCACGGGCTGGACGGGCGCGGTGGTCTGCGCGGTGGTCTGCGCGGCGGCGGTCGGCGCGGCGGCCACGGGCTCCGGCCGGAGGGTCGTGCCCGCCGACGGGACGGCGGCGCGGACCGGCTCGGGCGCCAGTACCGACGGCCGGCTGTCCTCCGGCATCTCCACCAGCAGGGCGGTGGGGATGTTCAGGACGGCCTGCACGCCGCCGAAAGCGCTCTTCTTGACCGTGACCTGCATGCCGTATTGCGCGACCTGGCGGCCGATCGCGGCCCAGCCGGTGTGGGGCGGGTTGCCGAGGTCGACCAGGCGGACCTGCTGGGCGCCGCCCAGCAGGCGCGTGGCGCGGGCGTACTGGTCCTCGTTGAGGCCGACACCGGCGTCGTCGATGACGATGGCGGCGCCGCTGTTGGTCTCGTGCACGGCGATGGTCACCTTGAGCGTGCCGTGGGAGTGGTGCACCGCGTTGACCAGCAGTTCGGCGGTGATGAACAGGATCGACTCCGCGGCGCGGGCGGCGACCCCGATCCGGCGGCGCAGGTGGTTGGCCGGGCCCTCGATGCGCAGCTCGAAGTTCTCGACCCGGGAGATGGCGCCCACCACCAGGTCCACCAGATAGGTGTCGTCACGCGACAGGCCGGTCGTGGCGCCGCAGGCGATGCCGGTGACCTGCACGCGACGGATGATGAGTTCGTTGAACATGTCGAGTCCCAACACCTCGCGCAGGAGCGCCGTGTGCTCGTCGCCGCTGTAGCGCTGTTGCACGCCGGCGAGCAGGTCCTGGGCACGCAGCGCCTGGGTCTGCACGCGGGACATCGCGCCCCTGATGACGGACTGGGCCGCCTCGTCGATGCGCTCGCCCTCCTCGCGGACGCCGCGGGTGAGCGCGTCGAGGAGGGCGCGGTGCTGCCTGTCGACGTCCGTGCCGGCCAGCGCCGGGTTCTGCACGCCGGGCACGATCACGTGCGGGGCGCGCAGGTGGGACAGCAGGGCGGGAATCCGCTTCGAGATCAGGTGCTCGGTCTCGGCGCGTACGTGGTCGTGCTGGGCACGGGCTTCGCGCAGCAGCTCCGTGCTCTCCTGGGCCTGGCGCTCCGCCTGCACCAGGCGCTGGTTCCTGGCGCTGGTCTCGCGCGTGACGTGCTCCTGCGCCTGACGGGCCTGGGCGAGCTGCCCCTGGGCCTGGGCGAGATTGCGGCGTACGCGCGTGTGGAGGATCAGGACGCCCACGAGGGCGAGGGCGAGAACTACGGCAACGATCACTATCGGGACGCTGAAGGAGTCTGGCGGCATGGCAAGTCCTGGGGTCGAGGAGAGCCGGCGGGGGAGTGTCGACCGCCGAAGAGCCCGCTAGCGACGCGGGTCGGTCTCGCGCAGCGGCCGGCGTGGACCGCGTCGGCGTGGCGCGCGCCCTTCCGCGACGTCGGCACGGTTGCGTGCCTGGTGCGGCTCTGCCTGAGGCATGGCGAGGCCAAGCGACATGGGCATCCTCGGTCTGAGTGGAGCGACGGCCAAACGGGAAAACCAGTATTCCCGTTTAGTCACGATAGTCAACCGTGCGTAAGGTCGTCGGCGCGCTCAGCTGTCATGAATTGTCCGCTTTGTCTGGATTGGTGGGCGTGTGGCTGCTGAGGCTCTGCCCGGGAGGCCGGCGCATCGCCGACGCCTGCGACGTCGAGGTGCCAGCCGTGGACTACCGGCGCGCCCGAGCATCCCTGCCCCGCGGCGGTCGAGGACGTGGCCGCGGTGCTTCGCTGGGCCCGTCCGGCGGCGGTGGCCGGAGATCGCGCGCCCGCGAGCCCGCTGCTCGCGCCGGACCTGGCGGGCATGCCGCTACCGGCCCGGCTTGGGCCGCAGGGCGTCGATGAGCAGGTCGAGGAGCCGGCCGGTCTGCTCGTGGGTGTCGTAGGCCGCGGTGGCGAGGAAGATCCCGACGAGCATCGTGGCGACGTCGTGGGGATCGACGTCCGCGCGCAGTGAGCCCGTGTCGGCTCCCCTGGCGAGGATCGTCATGATCGCGGCGGTGATGCGTTCCCTGGTGGTGGAGGTCGGTATGCGGCCGGAGGCGTGGCCGGCGCGCAGCGCGTCGGCCATGCCGCGTTTCATCGCGATGAACGCCGCGTAGCGGTCCATCCAGGCGCGCAGTGCGATCTCGGGTGGGAACTGTTCGAGCAAGGCCGGGGCGCTCGTGGTGATGGCGTCGAGCTCGGCGGCGTAGACCGCCTCCACGAGCGCTTCGCGGGTGGGGAAATGGCGATAGAGGGTGCCGATCCCGACGCCCGCCTCGCGGGCGATGCGGTGCTGCGCCGGGCGATCGACCTCGGCGTCGACCACATCGACACCGCCCAGTTCTACGGCGACGGCTTCGCCAACGAGCTCCTGCGCGAGGCGATCCGGCAGCATGACGACGTCATGGTCGTCACCAAGGTCGGTGCCACCCCCGACCCCGGCGGCCCGATCCCGCTGCGGCTCGCGCATCGGCCCGAAGAACTCCGCGCCGATGTCGAGGACAACCTCATCAGCCTCGGTCTGGAGCGGATCCCGGTCGTGAACCTGCGCCGCCCGGACTCCGGCCCCGGGATACGGGCCGAAGGCGAGCAGGTGGTCGACATCGACGACCAGCTCGCCGTGCTGACGGCGATGCGCGACGAGGGCAAGATCGGCGCGATCGGGCTGAGCAGCGTCACCCTCGACGGGCTGCGCCGGGCGCTCCCCGCCGGCATCGCCTGCGTGCAGAACGCCTACAGCCTCGTCGCCCGCGACGACGAAGCCCTGCTCCAGCTGTGCCGGGCCGAGGACATCGCCTGGGTGCCGTTCTTCCCCCTCGGCGGCTCCTTTCCCCGGATGCCGAAGGTGGCCGACGAGGCGGCCGTCCTCGACGCGGCGGCCTCCCTCGGCCGCACGCCCGCGCAGATCGGCCTCGCCTGGCTGCTGCACCACGCCCCCAACACCCTGCTCATCCCCGGCACCTCCAGCATCGAGCACCTCGAGGAGAACGTCGCCGCCGGTGCCATCGCCTTCGACCGCGCCATGCTCGACACGCTCGACGCCGTCCCCTCCCGCTCGGCCGAGGTCCCGCTCGGCTGATTCCTCGGTGGCGGAGGTCCCGGTTACGGGCGGAGCAGCACTTCGATCGCGCGGCGTTCGTCCATGGCGGCGTAGGCGGCGGCGACGTCGGTCAGGGGCAGCGCTGATGCCCGCCGGCAGGGCGGCCTCCTCCCGGCGCAGCCCCTTCACCCTGCGCCGCGGGTCGTGCCCGGGGATGCCGACGTCGCCGGGAGCCACGCGGGCGCGAGGAGTCACCAGGAAATCGCGGATCCGGGCGCGAATCTCCCTGTCGTCAGCCATATCTCCAGGCTATGAGCGTGGAAGGCCCGGCTGGGAGTCCCTGTCGGTGCTCCTCACCGCGGCGAGATCCATGCGGAGGAACTCGGTGATGCGGAGCAGCCTCGGCGGGCGCGCCACCTCGTCGGGGAGGGCCTGGAACGCCTCGTCCTCCCCGACGAGGCGTGGGGCGGCGAGTTCCACCTCCTGCCCGTCGACCCGAAGCCGCGCGCCGTCGGCCGCCAGGACGTTCCGCACCCAGTCCGAGCGCGATCCGTACACCAGAACGAACAGGTAGCCGCCGTCGACGGGGTACGCGTCGAGCGGGGTGCGGTACGTCGCGCCGGAAACGCGACCGACGTGAACCAGCACCGGCCATTTCCCGCCCGAGATCGCGCGCGGGTTGAACACCCTCTTGTTCACGTGCCCCCACCATTTCGGCATCGGCATGGGAATCTCCCTCTCCCGCCCCGGCGGGGCGCGTCTTGGATCGAGCGTCGCGGACTTACAGTCGTAAGGCTGTCTTACGCTTGTAAGACTGTCAACCCGCCTACACTCCGGAGCCGTCGTGTCGCCACCACCGCAACCGCTGAGCCGAGGTCTCGTCCTGGAAGCCGCGATCCGGGTCGCGGATCGCGGCGGCGCGGAGGCGATCACCATGCGACGGGTGGCCCAGGAGCTGGGCGTGGAGGCGATGTCGCTCTACCACCACGTGCCGAACAAGGACGCGATCCTCGACGGCGTGATCGACACGGTGTTCGCGGCGATCGAGCTCCCCGGTGCCGGGTGCGACGAGTGGCGCGACGCGATCCGTGCCCGCGCCTCCTCCGCGCGTGCGGTCCTGTCGCGGCACAGCTGGGCTCTCGGCCTCATGGACTCCCGCCGCAACCCGGGGCCGGCGACGCTACGCCACCACGACGCCGTCCTCGGCGTCCTCCGGGAGGCGGGGTTCACGCTGCCGATGGCGGCGCACGCGGTCTCGCTCATCGACAGCTACGTCGGCGGGTTCGTCCTCCAGGAGGCGAACCTGCCGATGGCGACGCGGGACGATGTCGAGGAGGTGGCCGGCGGCATCCTCGAACGCCTGCCGGCGGACGAGTTGCCGTACCTCACGGAGATGATCGTCGACCACGCCCTGCGGCCGGGCTACGACCACCTGAGCGAGTTCGCGTACGGCCTGGACCTGATTCTGGACGCGCTCGAAGCTCGCCGCGGGTAGAGCCCCGGCTCGCGCGTCAACGGGCCGGGGCGTAGGCGGCCGCGGCGATCTGGACGAACGAGCGGACGAGCGGGCTGCGGTTGGCGGCGGGCCAGGCGACGACGAGAGGGCTGGGCGGCATGTCGATCAGGGGGACCGACGTGAGGCCGTCGGGGAGGGGGTGGGCGAGCGGGGCCACGCCGACGGAGCCGTTCCAGAGGACCGCCTGCAGGCACTCGTGGACGGTTCGCACGACGGTGCGCTCGCGCTGGTGATCGCCCGGCCCGCTCCAGTACGCCCGCCAGATCGGGTCGGTGCCCTCCGGCAGCTGGAACCACGGGCGATCGGCGAGCTCGCTCGAGTGCAGGCCGGCGCGGCCGGCCAGGGGGTCGTCGGCGCGGAGGACGACACCGACCGGGTCGGTACGCAGGACCTGCACGGCGATGCCCGTGTCGTCGAACGGTGCCCGGGTGAGGGCTACGTCGACCAGCCCGGAGCGCAGCCCCGTCGTCGGATCGGTCAGGTCGGCCTCACGGATGCGGATGTGCACCTCGGGATGGCGCTGGCGAAAGACGGTGGCCAGCCGGGCGCCGGCCTGCTCGGCCCTTTCGGCGAGGGTGCCGACGGTGATGGTGGCCGCGCCGGCCGCGGCGGCCACCCTGGCGCGAGCCTGATCGGCCTGTGCGAGCAGCGTGCGCGCCTCGTCGTAGAGCGTGGCCCCGGCGGGGGTGAGGGCCACCCCGCTGGGTGAGCGGTGCAGCAAGGAGTAGCCGAGATCCGTTTCGAGCTGCTTCATGGCCCTGCTCAGCGGCGGCTGGGTCATGTGCAGCCGGGCGGCGGCCCGGCCGAAGTGGAGCTCCTCGGCGACCGCCACGAAGTAGCGCAGCTCGCGTAAGTCCATCACCAGCGATGATACCGGGGCGGTATCGGGGTTGCGGAATCGGGCTTGGACGCCCCGGACCGCCCCGCGATGAACTGGACCCACCATGATCCGCAACGCACGGCACGACGCCGGCCGGGCCCAGCTCGAAGGAGCCACCATGACCGAACCCCTTGTGCAGATCACGGGTGTTCGAGAGCTCGCCCACGACCTGGTGGTCATCCCCGACCGGCGCGTGCAACTCGTCCCGAACATCGGCGTCGTCGGCGGGCGGCACTCCGTTCTCGTCGTCGAGACGGGGTTGGGGCCCCGCAACGCCGAGACCGTGCTGAACTTCGCCACCGAGTACGCCCGAGGACGCAAGCTGTACCTGACCACGACGCATTTCCACCCCGAGCACGCCTTCGGCGCGCAGGTGTTCGCCGGCGAGGCGACCTTCCTGGTCAACCGCGACCAGGCCGAGGACCTGAAGTCGAAGGGGCCCGGCTACCTCGAGATGTTCAAGGGCCTCGGCGAGGCGGTCGCGCGCGAGCTCGAAGGCGTCGAGCTCGCCCGGCCGGACATCGTCTACGACCGGGAGTACGACCTGGACCTGGGCGGGCGGGTGGTGCGGCTGCGCGCCGCCGGCCGGGCGCACAGCAGGGGCGACCAGGTGGTCCGGGTGCCGGACGCGGACGTGCTGTTCGCGGGGGACCTCGTGGAAGCCGCCCAGTTCGCCATCTTCCCGTGGTTCCCGCCGCACGACACCGACGTCTCGGGCACCCGCTGGCTCGCGGTGATGCAGCGCCTCGCCGCGGAGGGCGCGCGGACGGTCGTGCCCGGCCACGGCGACGTCGGTGACGCGCGACTGCTCGCCGACGTACGCGACTACCTCCAGCTGCTGCGCGACGAGACGTGGGCGCGCCGCGATTCGGCGATGAGCGAGGAGACGATCGTCGAGGAGATCTCGGCGTTGATGATCGAACGGCACCCGGACTGGGCCGGCCGGGAATGGATCGAGAAGGGCGTCGGCTGCCTGTGCTCCGAGCACCCCGCATGATGACCCCGGCACTCACGAAGCCGGTCTGGCCGCGCGTCCGTACCACCAGGTCAGGATGGCCGCGGCCGCGGTGAGCACGGCCGCCGGCGGCGGGAGGAGCGCGGCGCCGAGCCGCAGCACCGCGGCTCGGCGCCGATGAGCGTCAGAGCGGACTGCCCTCCTGTCCCTGTCCGCCGGTCGCCACCAGCTCGCCGGCGAAGTGGCACGCGGCCAGCTGCCCACCCGGGGTCTCGGCGAGCTGCGGCTCCTGCTCGGCGCAGATCGTGCGCTCCGGACGGGCCAGCGGGCCGATGGGGCAGCGCGTACGGAAACGGCACCCCGAGGGCGGGCTCTTCGGGCTGGGCAGGTCGCCGGAGAGCACGATGCGTTCGCGGCCGCGCACCGTGGTGTCGGGCACCGGCGAGGACGACATGAGCGCGACCGTGTAGGGATGCTGCGGGGCCGCGTAGACCGCCTCGACGGGGCCGATCTCCACGATCTTGCCGAGGTACATGACGGCGACCCGGTCGGACAGGTGCCGCACGACCGAGAGATCGTGCGCGATGAACAGGTACCCGAGGCCGAGCTCGTCGCGCAGCGACTCCAGCAGGTTGATGATCTGCGCCTGGATCGACACGTCCAACGCCGACACCGGCTCGTCGCAGATCAGCACCTGCGGCTCGACGGCCAGCGCGCGGGCGATGCCGATGCGCTGCCGCTGCCCGCCGGAGAAGGCGTGCGGATAGCGGTCCAGGTGCGACTCGTTCAGGCCGACCCGGCGGATGAGCGCGTTCGCCTCCGCGGCCCGCTCGGCGATCGGCACGCCACGCATGTCGAGCGCCTCGTCGAGCGACTGCCTGATCGTGCGGCGCGGGTTGAGCGACGCGTACGGGTCCTGGAACACGTACTGCACCGTGGAACGCAGCGCCTTGGCGCCGGCGGGGGAGAACGCGTCGACGCCCGCGGACCCGACGCGGACCACGCCCCCGGCCGGCCGGTTGATCCCGACGACCGTCCTGGCCAGCGTCGACTTGCCGCATCCGGACTCGCCGACCAGGCCCAGCGTCTCTCCGCCGGCGACCGTCAGGCTCACCCCGTCCACGGCGTACACCGGCTCCGACCGCCCGAACAGGCTTCTGCGGCCGGAGGCGACGTCGACCCGGAGGTTCTCCACGGTCAGCAGCGGGGTCCGGGCCTGTTCGGCCCGCGCGCCCGGGTCGCCGGGGACCAGCGTGAGCGGGGGGATGGGCGCGCCCTGGTGGGTCACCCAGCACGCGGCGGCGTGCCCCGCCGTGGCCAGGGGCAGCAGCTCGGGGACCTCGGTGCGGCAGCGATCCTCGGCCAGCCGGCAGCGCGGGTGGAAGGCGCAGCCGGGCGGCAGCGCGGCGGGGTCCGGCGGGGCGCCGGGGATCGCCGGCAGCCGGTTCCCGCCCGCGGCGTCCATCCGCGGCATGGCCTTGAGCAGGTCGGCGGTGTACGGGTGCTCCTGACGCGCGAAGATCGTCTCGACCGGTCCCCGCTCCACGACCCGGCCGCCGTACATGACGACGACGTCGTCGCACATCTCGGCGACCACGCCCATGTCATGGGTGATCATGAGTACGGCGATGCCCAGCTCGTCGCGCAGCTGCGTGAGCAGGCGCAGGATCTGCGCCTGGATGGTGACGTCCAGAGCCGTGGTCGGCTCGTCGGCGATCAGCAGCGACGGCGAGCTCGCCAGCGCGATGGCGATCACGGCGCGCTGCCGCATGCCTCCGGAGAACTGGTGCGGATAGTCGTCGATCCTGCGAGCGGCGTCCGGGATCCCGACCTGCCGGAGCAGTTCGAGCGCCCGAGCGCGGGCCGCGCGCTTGCCCGTGCCGTGCACGGTGAGGGCCTCGACGATCTGGGCGCCCACGGTCAGGACGGGGTTGAGCGCCGACTGCGGGTCCTGGAACACCATCGCGATCTCGGCGCCGCGGATGCGGCGCATCTCCTCCTCGGACAGGCCGAGCAGGTCGCGGCCGCCGAAGCGGATCTCGCCGGCGGCGATCCGGCCGGGCTCGGGCACCATCCGCAGGATCGAGCGGGCGGTCACCGACTTGCCCGAGCCGGACTCGCCGACCACGCCGAGGATCTGGCCGGGTCGCAGGGTGAGGCTGACGTCGTTGACGGCGTGGACGACGCCCGCAGCGGTCGCGAACTCGGTGCGCAGCCCGCGGACCTCGAGCAGCGCGCCGGCGTCGTGCGGCGCCGGGGCCGCCGGCGCGACGCCATGGGGATGGGTGGTCATTTCCGCAGCACCGCCTTGTTGAGCGCGTTGGACAGCAGGGTGAACGCCAACGCGAGGAGCAGCAGCACCAGGCCGGGCCCGAGCACGTACGCGGGGTGCACCTCGATGTAGCGGGCACCGACATTGAGCATCGCGCCCAGCGACGGGACGGGCGGCTTGATGCCGAGACCCACGATGCTCAGGCCGGACACGATGAAGATCGCGACCACCATGTAGACGGCGGCGCCGACGACGATCGGGTCCATGATGTTCGGCAGCACGTGCCGCACCAGAACGGTGCGCTTGCGCACGCCGAGCACCTTGGCGGCCAGCACGTACTCGCGCTCCTGCTCGACCTGGAGCCCGGCCCTCGACAGCCGCCCGAACCCGGGCAGGCCGCTGATCAGCACGGCCACGAACAACG
This sequence comes from Nonomuraea sp. NPDC050153, assembly GCF_044460125.1. Taxonomy (NCBI): domain Bacteria; kingdom Bacillati; phylum Actinomycetota; class Actinomycetes; order Streptosporangiales; family Streptosporangiaceae; genus Nonomuraea; species Nonomuraea sp. NPDC050153. The sequence continues at coordinate 97,116 of NZ_JBITJQ010000020.1, read as the reverse complement.
AGAGCCAGCCCGTGCCGAGCACGAGGACGACGCTCATGCCGAGCACCAGCCCCGGGAAGCCGAGGATGATGTCGAGCGCGCGCTGCATCGCGGCGCCGAGCAACCGCGAGACCACGCCGCACAGGCCCATGAGCGTCCCGACGGCGGCGCTCACCGGCACCGCGGTCAGGATCAGGCTCAGATCAGTACGAAGGCCGTAGACCGTGCGGGCGAGGATGTCGCGGCCCAGCTCGTCGGTGCCCATCCAGTGCGCGGCCGAGGGACCGGCCAGCGAGTCGCTGCCCTGGTGGTCGTAGCCGCCGGGGAACAGGACCGGTGCCAGCAGGGACAGCGCGACGAGGGCCAGCAGCAGCCCCGCGCCGAACGCTCCGCGCGGGGTGCGCAGCGCGGTGAGGTACTGCCGCAGCGCCCCGCCGCCGGCCCGGCGCGGCACCGCCGGCCGGGGTGCCGCGGGTGCGGTGGACGTGGTGGTCATGGTTTCACGCTCCCAACCTGACGCGGGGATCCAGGACCGCCATGGCGATCTCCGTGAGCAGTTGCACGACCACGGCGATCAGCACCGTGCCGACGATGATCACCTGTACGACGTTGTAGTCCGCGTTCAGCACGCCCGACACCGCGAGCTGCCCGATCCCGTTCCGCGCGAAGATCATCTCGATCACGACGGCACCGGCGAGCATGTCGCCGAACCGCATGCCGATCGTGACGGCGGCGGGTCCAAGGCTGTTGCGGACGACGTGGCGCAGGGTGATCAACCTTCGCGGCACGCCCTTGGCCACGGCGAGGTCGACGTAGTCCTGCCGCCACGCGTTCTCCATCGAGGACTGGACGAGCATGGCGACGTGGCCGCCCATCGGCACCGCCATCGCCACCGCGGGCAGTATCAGGTACTGCAGGCCGATCACCGGGTCGTCCAGCACCGCGACCTCCCCGCTGATCGGCAGCAGGCGGAACACCACCCCGAACAGGATGATCAGCAGCAGGCCGGCGAGGAAGGGCGGCATCGCCAGCAGCACCGTGTTGCTCGCGTCGGCGGTGAACCGGGACAGCCGGGAACGCGCCGACCCGGCGAAGATTCCGAGCCCGAGCGAGACCAGGACCAGGAGGATCGTGGACGCGACGGTCAGCTCGACCGTGCTCTCCACCCTGCTGGCGATCAGCTCGGAGACCGGGCGGTGGAACTGCAGCGACTGGCCCAGATCCCCGGTGAGCAGCCCGCCCATCCAGTGGACGTACTGCTCGACCATGGGACGGTCCAGCCCCATCTCGACGCGGATCGCCGCGACCTGCTCCGCCGTGGCCTCCGGCCCCGCCGCGATGGCGGCCGGGTCACCGGGAGCCAGGCGGGGGAGCAGGAAGGCGATGGCGGTCGTCGCCACCAGGACGAGCAGGACCGACGGCAGGCGCCGGACCAGAAAATGGATCATGTACGGCCCCGTTCACCGGGTGAGGTAGGCGGCACGCATGGAGCGGCCGTAGCGGCTGACCAGGATGTCCCGCGCGGTGCTCGCGCGCACGACCGTGGCCGGCACGATGGCGATGGTCTGGAGGAACGCGGCGTCGATCAGGTACTGCGAGAGCTCCTTCAGCCGCTGCGTCGTTTCGCTCTCGTCGGCGCTGTCGATCAGCGCCTGCGCGCGCTCGCGGTAACCGTCGTCGTCGTAGTTCGAGGTGTTCTTGGCCGGGCGCAGGTCCGGGTATCCGAACAGCGAGAGCGCCGGCGGCATCTTGGCCACCGCGGTCCAGGTCAGGAACGCGGGGCCCAGCTTGCCGGCGATCCGGCGCGGCTCGAACTCCGCCTGGGGCAGTTCGAGCGGCGACGGCTGGAGCCCGACGTCCGTCAGGTTGCGGGCCACGATCTCGATCACGTTGCGCGGCACCGGCAGCGCGTGCATGGCGATCTCGAAGCGGGCCCCGGCCGCCCCGGCGGCCTGGATCATCTGCTTCGCGCGGTCCGGCTGGTAGGAGTAGGTGGCGGCGAGCTCCGCGGGGTAGCCGGTCGCGTCGTCGCTCCATGGCAGGCTGGTCGTCGTCCCGACCCCGCCGAAGACCTGCTGGTTGATGCGCTGGCGGTCGATGGCGTAGCCGATGGCCCGGCGCACCTCGGGCTTGTCGAAGGGCGCCTTGGTGACGTCGAAGCCCAGCGCGTACACGAGCCCGTGGTTGAGGTCGAGGTGGAACTTCTTGTCGTCCACCACCGTCTTGGCGTCCTGGATGGTGAGCCCGTTCGCCAGGTGCGCCCGGCCCGACCGCAGCGCCGCCAGCTGGGCGGTGGAGTCGCCGATGACCGTGAGCTCGATGCCGTCGAGGTAGGGCAGCCCCTGCTCCCAGTACGCGTCGTTACGCGTCATCTTGATCTCCGTGCCGGCCTTGTAGCCCGACCACAGGAACGGTCCCGTGCCGATGACCTTCGACCCGTCCGCGATCCCCTTGTAGCTCTCGCGGTCGATGATCGGCGTCGAGTCGAGGATGTCCAGCACCACTTCCTGGAGCGGCCGCGGCGAGGTGATCGTGACCTCGTGCTGGCCGGTGGCGCTCGCCTTCCAGCCCTTCATCGCGCCGGTGAGCGTGGCCAGGCCGTCGCCGGCCAGCTCGCGTTCGAGGGTGAACACGACGTCGTCCGCGGTGAAGGCGCGGCCGCTGTGGAACTTGACGCCCTCGCGCAGCGACAGCACCAACGTCCGGTTGTCGTCCCGCAGCTCCCACTTCGTCGCCAGCAGGGGCTGAGGCTTGTTGTCCTGGTCGAGCATGACCAGCGTCTCCAGGACGTTGCGGTTCCAGAAGATGTTGCCGGGGCGGCCGGTGAAGTAGGCCGCGGGGTCCGGCGCCGCGGCGACCGTGGCGACCATGGTCCCGCCGCGGGCCGGGCCGCCGGCCGCAGCGGCTGTCTTGCTCTCGTTCACCGCGGAGCGGCAGCCGGTCAGGCCGGCCGCACCGAGGGCGGCCAGGCCGCCGAGGAGCGTCCGGCGCGACAGGGCCGACGCGCCGGGGATGGAATCGACATGGCGATTGCTGGGGTACATCGCTGCACCACCTCACTTACTTTCTCTCGGGCCGGGGGGAGACCCGGTTGATCACTCCTCGTGCACTTTGATCGAGGTCGTGCCACGGATGTCCGCGCAGGAGAATCCGATGGCGACTTCGAACGTTCCAGGCTCGACCGCCCAGTCGTGCCGTTCCGCGTCCCAGTGCTGGAAGGACCGCGGCGGCAGCGGGATCTCGGCGGTGCGGGTTTCGCCGGGTTCGCCTCGTACGACGGCGAACCCGGCCAGCCAGCGGGCGGGGCGGTCGACGCCCGATCCGGGCCGCGCCAGGTAGACCTGCAGCACCTGCTTGCCCGGCCGCGAACCGGTGTTGCGTACGGAGACCCGCACGGTCGCGTCCGGTCCGCTGTCGCTGTCGCTGTCGCCGTCAACGACGCTGTCGACGTCGACGAGCCCCCAGGACGTGTAGCCGACGCCGTGCCCGAACGGGTACGCGGGCTCGACCCCGGCGCGCAGCCACGCGCGGTAGCCGACGTGGAGTCCTTCGCCGTAGGCCAGCCGGCCGCCGGCGGGCGCCGTGTCGAGCACCGGCACGTCCTCGCCATGGGCCGGCCACGTCATCGGCAACCTGCCGCCGGGCTCGGCGTGGCCGAGGAGCACGTCCGCGAGCGCGGCGCCGGACTCCTGGCCGCCGAACCACGTCACGAGCACTGCCGCGACGTCATGGCGCCACGGCAGCAGCACGGGCGCGCCCGCGTTGACCACGACGACGGTGTTCGGGTTCGCCGCGGCGACCGCCCGTACCAGGTCGTCCTGCCCGTCGGGCAGCGACAGGTCCGCCCGGTCGAAGCCTTCGCTCTCGGTCTGCGAGCTGGTGCCGACCACGACGATCGCGACGTCCGCGGCCCTGGCCTGCTCGCGGGCCACGGCCAGTTCCTCCGCCGCGGTCCGCCGCGGCGGCCGGGAGCGGATCGAGACGGCGCAGCCGCTCTTCGGCATCCGCTGCCGCAGCAGCACGTCGACCGGCCTGCCCGCGTCGAGCGGCACGTCGAACGTGCGCACGGGCGGCGTGAGGATCTCCGCTCCCGGGCCCTCGTGCGTCGGCCGCACGTCGTCGTCGAGCAGCGTCCGGCCGCCGACGGTGAACACGATCCGGCCCGCCCCGCTGAGGCCGAGCTGCCACGTGCCCGAGACGTCGGGGACGATCCGGGTGGTCAGCTCGACGGTGGTGGCCCCCGCGGGCACGTCGGCGCCGAGCCGTACGAGGGCGGCGTTGCGGCGTTCCTCGCGCGCGACCTCGGCGTCCGCGTCGTCGAGCCAGCGGATCAGCACGGGCGAGCCGAGCATCCCGGGCGGCACCGGGGCGGGGTCGCCCTCAAGATAGCTGCCCGCGGTGTAGGTCAGCTGGACGCCAGGGGGCAGAGCGGCTTCGAGCCCGTCCAGCGGGGACACGACGTGGGTCGGCCGCACTTCGGCGCTGCCGCCGCCCTGGATGCGCGGGCTGCCGGCCAGCTCGCCGAACACCGCGACGCGGCGCAGGCGCTCCGGCGCGAGCGGCAGAAGGTCGCCGGAGTTGTGCAGCAGCACGGTTCCGTCCGCGGCGGCCGTGCGCAGCTCGCGGCGCGCGTCGACGGTGACCGGCGTGCGGGTCACCGGCACCGAGTCGAGGGCACCGAGCCGGGCGGCGAGCCGCAGGAGGTTCTTCACCTTCGCGTCCACCGCGGCCTCGCTGACCAGGCCGTCGGTGACGGCCTGCACCAGCGCGGGGCCCCACGGCCCGCCGGGGCCCGGCATGATGAGGTCGAGGCCCGCCGAGGCGGCGGCGGCCACCGAGCGGGTGGCGTACCAGTCGGACATGACGAGCCCGTCGAAGCCCCACCGCGTGCGCAGCGGGCTGTCGAGCAGGTCGTGCTCGGTCATCGCGGTCCCGTTGACCGCGTTGTACGACGCCATGACCAGCCACGGCCGCGCGTTCCGGACGATGTGCTCGAACGGGGCGAGATACACCTCGCGCAGCGTGCGCTCGTCGAGGCGAATGTCGACGGTGGCGCGTTCGGTCTCCGAGTCGTTGGCGACGTAGTGCTTCACGGTCGCCGCCACGCCGTGCCGCTGGAGCGTTCCGACCAGCGCGGCGGCCAGCCGGCCGGTCAGGACCGGGTCCTCGGACCACCACTCGAAATGCCGGCCGGCGAGCGGGCTGCGCTGGAGGTTCGCCGTGGGGGCCAGCACCACGTCGACGTCCTTGCGGGTGGCCTCCGCGGCGAGCACGCGCCCGGCCGCGGCGGCGCGGTCGACGTCCCAGCTCGCCGCGATCCCGGTCGGGCAGGGCAGGCACGCGGACGGGGAGCCGTTGTCCCACGCCGGGCCGCGCACTCCGGCGGGTCCGTCCGAGACGGTGATCGCGCGCAGTCCGACGGCCGGCTCCGCGTAGGTGCCCCAGTGGGACGCCCCGGTCAGCAGCCGCACTTTCCGCGGAAGGTCGAGCTTGCCGACCAGGGCGTCGAGGTGCTCCTCGAGTCCGCCGTTCACCGGTCCTCCTTGATGACGAGTCGTTCGAGATAGGCGGCCATGCGTCCGGGGAGGTCCATGGTGGGATCGAGCAGCCACTGGATCTGGAGCCCGTCCATCACGGCGATCATCTCGCCCGCCAGGACGTGCGGGTCGAGCGTGGCCGGCAGGCGGCGCAGCTCCTGGTCCCGGCGGATGCGCTCGGCCACGCGCTCACGGACCCGGGCGTAACGGCGCAGGAAGAACTCGCGCGCGGGGTGGCCCGGCTCGATGCTCTCCGCGGACTCCACGGCGTACAGGCGCATGGCCGTCGGGTCCTCGACGTTGTGACGGCACAGCGAGATCAGCGCGTCCGTGACCGACAGCTCCTGGAACATCGCGTCCATGTGATCCCGGCTGTCCTCGTCGCGCCGTTCGAGGGCCGCGAGCAGCAGCTCTTCCTTGTTCTTGAAGTGGTGGATCAGGCCGGGCTGGGAGATGCCGACCCGGGCCGCGATGTCGGCGAGCGAAACACCGCGGTAACCGCTGTCGCCGAACATCTCGGTGGCGACCCTCAGGATCTCCTCCCGACGCACGCCTGGCGGCCTGCGGTTACGCACCGACGGTGCCACTCCTGACAAGAGTTTCTCCTCGCTTCTCGCGGTTTCGGCAGACCTTACCGAGTACTCGGTAAGGTACGCTACCCCCCAATTAAGTAACAGGAGGATGACCATGACGTACCGCCCGAATTTCCTGGTGGTGGTCGCGGATCAGCTGAGAGCCGACGCGGTGGGCGCCTTCGGGAACTCGTCCGCGGGCACTCCGAACCTCGACCGCCTCGCCGCGGCGGGCACCGCCTTCACCAACGCCTACGCGCAGCACCCGGTGTGCTCGCCCAGCCGCGCGTCGTTCCTGTCGGGCTGGTATCCGCACACGGCCGGGCACCGTACGTTCGGGACCCCGCTGCGCGCCGACGAGCCGAACTTCCTGCGCACGCTCAAGGAGAACGGCTACCACGTGGCCTGGGCCGGGGACCGCGGCGACACCTTCGGCCCCGGCGCCACCGAGCTCGGCGTCCACGAGCACGGCTTCGGCCACCGGCCGACCAGCGGCCGGTGGGCCGGCGGCACCGGGCCGGCCACCGAGCTCCCGCCGATGGCCTCCGAGGTCGATCCGGACCTGTGGGACCGCCTGTACTACCAGGGCCGCGTGGTCGACGAGAGCGACGTCGACTTCGACGAGGCCGCCGTGCGCACCGCCGAGGAGTGGCTCGCCGACCCGCCGGAGGAGCCGTGGGTGCTGTTCGCGCCGCTGGTCGCGCCGCACTGCCCGTTCCGCGCCCCCGAACCGTGGTTCTCCCTGCACAGTCGCGACTCGGTGGGCGAACCCGTGTCGGGCAGCGGCCCGGAGCCCGCGTACCTGCAGGGGATCCGCGACTACTACGGCACTGACCGGGCGACGCCGGAGGTGTGGCGGGAGGTCCGGGCCACCTACCAGGGCATGGTCTCGCGGCTGGACGCGCACGTCGGGCGCCTGCTCGACGGCGTGCGCCGGGCGGGCGCGGCCGACCGTACCGTGACGGTGTTCTTCTCCGACCACGGCGAGTACGCCGGCGACTTCGGCGTGGTCGAGAAGTGGCCGTCGGCGCTGCACAGCTGCATCACCCGCGATCCGCTGATCATCAGCGGCGGCGGGCTGCCGGCGCACGGCGCGGTCGATGCCATGGTCGAGCTGATCGACGTCTTCCCGACCGTGCTCGATCTCGCCGAAGTGCGGGCGGCGCATCACCACTTCGGCCGCAGCCTGCTCCCGGTGCTGCGCGACCCCGCCGAGGGGCATCGCGAGTACGCGTTCAGCGAGGGCGGTTTCCTCGTCGAGGAGGAGCCGAAGTTCGAGCGCAGCGGTTTTCCGTACGACCGCAAGACGGCGCTGCAGCACGAGCGGCCGATGACCGTGGGCAAGGCCGCCGCCGTCCGCGACGGCCGCTGGACGTACGTGTGGCGCCTGTACGAGCCCGCCGAGCTCTACGACCGCTCGGCTGACCCGCACGAGGCGCACAACCTCGCCGGACGCCCCGACCTCGCCGAGGTCGAGGCCCGGCTGTCCGGCGCGCTGCTGCGCTGGCTGGTGGAGACCGCGGACACCCTGCCGGAGCAGGCGGACACCCGGATGCCCCACGTCTCCCTCCCCGCTCCGGGCACGCGTCCGCGGAAGGCCGCGTCCGATGCCGGCGTCTCCCATGGCGGGCCGGACACGAACGCGAGATGAGAGGAACACCGTTGCTCGACAGAAAGGTCCCGGCCCCGTCGCACCCCGGCGCCCGCGAGAGGGGCCAGGCGAAGCACCGGCCCCCGGGCGGAACTCCAGGCAGTGCTCTGGGCGGCACTTTGGGCGCTGGTCCGGGCGTCAGGGCATGAGCGGGCGGGGATTCGGACCGGACAGTCTGCTCGCCGACGTCCTGGACCACGCCGAGGCCCGCGGCGTCATCCGGCGCACACTGCCCGGCGTCGTGAACTCGCCCCTGCTCCTCCAACTGCGCCGGCGCACCCTCGGCAAGATCACGGCCGCCGGTCCGTACGCCCGGCTCACCCCCGAACAGCTCGACGACCTGTGGCGCGAGCTCGCCGCGCTCGATGCCGGCGACCCGGGCGTGCGCGCCGATCCGCCGGCGATCACGCCGGACCCCTGCTACGAGCCGGCCGGCACGCCGCGCGGCTCGGCCGGCGTGCTCTCCGCGCCCGCCACGGGCGAAGTGTGGGCGACCTGGGAGCTCGCCCTGGCCGGACCGAGCCATGGCAACCCGTTCGTCGACGTCGAGTTGCGCGCCCGCGCGACCGCCCCCGACGGGTCGACCCGCCGGCTCGGCGGCTTCTACGACGGCGACGGCACCTGGCGCGTCCGGCTGCTGCCCGACCAGGCCGGACGCTGGTTCGTCACGACGGAGGCGACCACGCCGTCCCTCGACGGCGTCACCGTCGAGCTCACGGCGGCGGCCGGTGCCGGTCGAGGGCCGGTCCGGGCGGCCGACGGGTACCACTTCGCGCACGCGGACGGCACGCGCCATCTGCCGCTCGGCACGACCGCGTACGCCTGGACCCACCAGAGCGAAGCGCTGCAGGAACAGACCCTGCGCACGCTTGCCGAGTCGCCGTTCACCAAGATCCGGATGGGGGTCTTCCCCAAGTCGTATCTCTTCAACGCCAACGAGCCGCCGCTCTACCCGTTCGAGCCGGACGGCGACGGCGGGTGGGACCACACCCGCTTCAACCCCGCCTACTTCCGCGCTTTCGAACGCCGGGTCGCGGAGCTCGCCGCGATCGGCGTCGAAGCCGACGTCATCCTGTTCCACGCCTACGACCGCTGGGGCTTCTCGGACATGGGCACCGCCGCGGACGACCGCTACGTCCGGTACGTGGTGCGGCGGTTGTCGGCATTGCCGAACGTCTGGTGGTCGCTCGCGAACGAGTACGACCTGCTGTTCTCGAAGACCGTCGACGACTGGGAGCGGCTGGCCGCGATCGTCGTCGAAGAGGACCCGGTCGGGCACCTGCTCTCGATCCACAACTGCTTCGGCTTCTACGACTACAGCCGGCCGTGGATCACGCACGCGAGCGTGCAGCGCATCGACGTGTACCGCACCGCCGAGAACATCGACCAGTGGCGCGACCAGTGGGGCAAACCCGTCGTCGTCGACGAATGCGCCTACGAAGGCGACATCGACCAGGGGTGGGGCAACATCACCGGCGAGGAGATGACCCGGCGGTTCTGGGAAGGCGCGGTGCGCGGCGGCTATGTCGGGCATGGGGAGACGTACCTCAACGACCGCGAAGAGCTGTGGTGGTCGAAGGGCGGAGAGCTCGTCGGCACAAGTCCGGATCGGATCGCCTTCCTCAGGCGGATCACCGAGGAGTCACCGACCGGCGTGCTCGAGCCGCTGCCGAGCGACTGGGACACCCCCTGGGGCGGCGTGGCGTCGCGTTACCTGATCGCCTACTTCGGCTTCAACCGGCCGTCGTATCGCGACGTCACGATGGAGCCCGGCACGGTCTGGACGGTCGACGTGATCGACACGTGGAACATGACCGTCGAAAGGCTGCCGGGCACCTACTCGGGCAGCTTCCGGGTCCCCTTGCCGGCGCGCCAATACATGGCGATCCGCTGCGTCGCCAGTGACGGGACCGCCGGGCATGGTGGGTGATCGACGGGCCGCAGCGGTGAGCGCTGCCTGGCGTTCCGGACGGCTGGGCTGACCGCCGGCGCTCGTACCGACGACCCCTCGCCACGCGGACGGGTCCTGTCACGCGGACGGCCTATCGCGCGGAGGGCCCCATCCTGCGGAGGGCATCCGTCGCGGTGACGGCTCCTGTCGCGCCGACGGAACCCATCGACCGGTGCACCCCGAGCCGCTCGCACCGCGCGGGGCGGCGCGGGGGGCAACGCATCCAGCACCCGCTACCTGGACCCCTGAGCGACCGCGACGCCGGCATCCGCGCCGGCCCCCAGGTACTGCCCGGCGTCGACATCGGCGCCGGGGCCGATCGCGGCCGGTGAGGTCCCGGGCCGCCGAGCCGGCCAAGTCTGTCCTGCCCCTCCGGGGATACTTCTCCCAGCCCGCGATACCGCGCTGGAGACGGATCCCTGGCACGGTGAGTCCCGCAGGCATGGCGTGACCGGAGAGGACGAGCATGCACGGGTGCCGACAGGCTGACGTACGCGTTTCGGTGCTGGACACCTCCCCGATCGTGCAAGGTTCCACACCCAGGCAGGCCCTGCACAACACGGTGGATCTCGCGATCCTGGCCGACGCGCTGGGCTACCACCGCAACTGGGTCTCCGAACATCACAGCATGCGCGGCGTCGCCGGCTCGGCCCCCGCCGTCCTCGTCGGCCACCTCGCGAACGCCACACGCCGCCTCCGCGTCGGCGCGGGCGGGGTGCTCCTGCCCAACCACGCCCCGATCGTGGTGGCCGAGCAGTTCGGCACGCTGGCCGCACTCCACCCGGGACGGATCGACCTCGGCCTCGGCCGCGCGCCGGGCGGGTCCAAGCCGGCCGCGGACGCGGTTCGTCCCGAGAAGGAGCGGACCGCGAAGCCCTTTCGCCGGCAGCTCGACGAACTCCTCGACTACCTCGACCCGCGCGACGACGCGCAGGTCAAGGCGATTCCCGTCCTCGGCGGAAACGCCCCGCCGATCTGGCTGCTCGGCTCCACGACCACCAGCGCCGAACTCGCCGCCGAACTCGGCTTGCCCTACGCCTTCGCCCACCACCTCAACGCGGAGACGGCGGTGGACGCCATGCGCACGTACCGGGAGCGGTTCCGCCCCTCAGACCACGCCGCGACACCGACGACGCTGGTCAGCGTGTCCGTCATCGCCGCCGAGGACGACGAACGCGCCGAATGGCTCGCCGGCTCCACCCGGCTGAAGGTGCTCAGCCGGGTCCGAGGGGACCGCATCCTGCTGCCCAGCCCCGAAGACGCGGCAGCGTACCCCTACACCGACGACGACCGCGCCGAAATCACCGCTCGCTCCGGCGGCGTCCTCGTCGGAAGCCCCGCCACGGTGACTGCGCTCCTGCAATCGCTGCTCGACGACACCGGCACCGGCGAGCTCCTGCTCACCACTCCGCTCTACCACCACGCGGACCGCCGCCGATCCTACGAACTGGTCGCCTCCATCGCCACCCGGCTCCACCCGAGCGCGAAACCCTAGCCCGGCCTGCGATCCCTGGCCGGCCATCCGGCGGGCAGGAAGCGGCCTGGGCATGACTGCGCACCGGCCGGCCCCTGGCGGCTGGTCGCCGCTCAGGTGGCGGAGATGTTCCAGACTCGGATGGTGCCGTCGTGGTGGCCGGTTACGACGGCGGGCTCGCCGTTGATCTCGGTGGCGGTCACGGCCGTCGGGGACGGAAAGCGGCGGCCATCCACCACGGCGGCGGCCGTCGCGCCGTTGCCCCGGGCGCGGCGCTGTCAAGATCGATGGGGTGTGCCACGCGTTCACCCGTGGTCGGATCGCAGGTCCACAGGGCGCGTCGCCGCGCCCGATAGGCTCACCCATTGAATTGCGCACATATGTCGTGTTTGTATGAACACGTGGACCGTTTGAGAGCCATCATGAACGCCTTGCGCACCAACGACAGCGTCTCGGTCGCCGAGCTGGCCGCTGAGCACGGTGTCTCGGAGATGACCATCAGGCGCGACCTGGACGAGTTGGCCCAGCAGGGCGTGGTGCGCCGGGTCAGGGGAGGGGCGCTGTCGCTGCTGCTGCGCGGCGAGGAGCCGCCGTTCGGCGTACGTGAGCGGGAGGCGGTGGAGGCCAAACAGCGCATCGGCGCGGAGGCCGCGACCCTGATCGCCGACGGGGAGGCGGTGGTGCTGGACGGCGGCACGACCGCGCTGGAGGTGGCCCGTGCCCTGCACGACCGCCGCCTGACCGTGCTGCCGCTGGCCCTGCAGTCGGTGTCGCTGCTGGCCTCCGCGCCACGCGTACGGCTGGTGCTGCCCGGCGGCGAGGTGCGCCAGGGCGAGCTGAACTTCATGGGCCCGCTGACCGAGAACTCGTTGAAGGCGTTGCGGTTCGACACGGCGGTGATCGGCTGCTGCGGCCTGTCGGCCGAGCACGGGCTGACCGCGCACGACCTGCCGGAGGTGGCGGTCAAGCAGGCGGCCATCGCCTCGGCGCGGCGGGTGATCGTGGCGTGCGACTCGGGCAAGTTCACGCGTACGGCCTTCGGCGCGGTGTGCCCGATCTCGCGGCTGGACGTGGTGGTGACGGACTCCGGCATACCGGGGGAGGAGCGCGACGCCCTGATGGCGGCCGGGGTGACGGTCAGGGAGGCCGGGTGAGCACCGCGCCCGGCGGCCGCCTCAAGCGTGAGCGTACGGCGGTCTACCTGCTCTTCTTCCTGGCCGGCACGGCCATGGGCACCTGGACGGCCCGCATCCCCGCCATCAAGGAGCACCTCGGGCTGGGAGACGGCGAGTTCAGCCTCGCCCTGCTGGCCATCGCCGGCGGGGCGATGGCCGGGATGACCGCGGTGGGCCGGCTGGTCGACCGGCACGGCAGCAGCCGCGTCATGATCCCGGCCGCACTTCTGCAGGGCGTCGTGCTCGTGCCGCCCGCCTACGCCCCGGGTCTGTGGGCGCTGGCGGGGACGCTGCTGGCGTTCGGGACCGTGCACGGGATCCTCGACGTGGCCATGAACGCCAACGCGGTGGAGGTGGAGCGGGCCTACGGGCGGCCGATCATGTCGTCGTTCCACGCGGTCTACAGCATCGGCGGGTTCGCGGGCGCCACGGCGGGCGGCCTGTTCGCGCATTTCGACCTCTCTGCCGCGGCCACGTTCGTGTCGATGGGGGTGGTGATCGCGCTGCTGGCGACCTGGGCCGCCCGCTGGGCCCTGCGCTCGGTCCCGTCCGCCGCCCAGCACCCGGCCTCGCATTCGGGTGAGGCTGACGCGCGGCCCACGGGAATCGTCTTCCTGGGCGTGCTGGCGTTCTGCTGCCTGGTGGGCGAGGGCGCCTCGGCCGACTGGAGTTCGGTCTACCTGCGCGAGGACCTGGCCGCCTCGCCGGGGTTCGCGGCCGCTGGGTATGCCGCGTTCTCCATCATGATGACGGTGGGGCGATTGATGGGCGACCGGCTGGCGGCCAGGTTCGGGGCGGTGCCGCTGGTGCGCTGCTGCGGGCTGCTGGCCGCCGCGGGGCTGGGGTTCGCGCTGCTGGGCGGGCATCCGGTGGCGGGGGTGATCGGGTTCGGCTGTTTCGGGGCCGGGCTGTCGTGCATCGTGCCGCAGGTGTTCTCGGCCGCCGGCCACCGCAATCCCGCCTTCGCGGGCCGGGCGCTGGCGCGGGTGGCCTCCATCGGGTACTTGGGGCTCCTGTCGGGGCCGGTGTTCATCGGGGCGGCGGCCCAGCTGGCCGGCCTGCCCCTCGCGCTGGTCATCCCGGCGGTGCTGGCCGCCTTCGTCGCCCTGACGGCCACAGCGCTACGCACGCGTACGCCTGTCCGCTAGCCTCGCATGGGCGTCCCACGTTCGGCCGCCTTCAGTTCCCGGGCGGAGAGCTCGGCGCTCTGCCTCGGGTACGCCGGCTCGCCAGTCGTTCACCGAGCTCTGCCCGCGCGGTCGCGATGACGGCGGCCGGGTCGTCGGCGGGGCGCAGTCCGAAGGTCCCTTCCAGCCAGGACAGGAACCTCTCGCGCCCGAGGGCGGTTCGCAGGCACGCAGGCACACCCGGGCCGCGACACACCAGATCTCGGTGTCGGTGAGCCCGGCGATCAGCTGGAGGAACTCCCGGACGTCACGGGCGACGACATGGGCGCCCGCCGTGCTCCCCAGCGCCACAACAGGCAGGTCGGCCAGGTCGGTACGGTCGTCGAGCCGCCACAGGGCGAAGAACGTGTCGGTGTCGTTGGTGGCGAAGGGCACCAGATCGCCGGTGAGCTCGGGATGGTCTTCCCACTGCTTGCGATCGCCGTACTCGCCGATCGGCCGGAAGCCGTTCGGGTGAGGCTGAACGCCTGCCGCAGCCAGGCCACACTCGGCCTCGAACCGGTCCCATGAATCCTCCGCGCGACATTTGACAGTTCCGCCGGAATATGCTCTCTTGATTTTCTCTCAGAACGCACTGAGTTGAATTTGTCAAATCGACTCGATAAAGGCTTTGGCGGTCGAAATCGAGGGTTATCGTAAACGCATGGAATTTCGTCGTCTCGGCCGTAGCGGCCTCTCCGTCAGCGCTGTCTCCTATGGGCACTGGCTCGCCTACGATGCCCCGGACCAGGAAGAACGCGCTCGGGCGTGCGTCACGGCGGCGCTGGACGCGGGCATCACCACGTTCATCACCGCGGACGCGTACGCGAACACCGCGGCCGAGTCGGTGCTCGGCCGTGCGCTGAAAGGACAGCGGCGGGAAAGCCTGGAGATATCCACGAAGGTGTTCTGGCCCACCGGGCCGGGCGGGCCCAATGACAATGGCCTTGGCCGCAAGCACATCATGGAGTCGGCGCGCGCCTCGCTGCGGCGGCTGGGCACCGACTATCTCGACGTGTACCAGGCGCATCGATTTGATCGGACGGTGCCGCTGGAGGAGACCATGTCGGCATTCGCGGACCTGGTCCGGCAGGGCCACGTGCTTTATGTCGGCGTCTCCGAATGGACGGCCGAGCAGATCACGAGGAGCGCCGCGCTCGCCCGCGACCTGCGCGTGCCGTTGGTCTCCAACGAGGCCCAGTACAGCGCGTTGTGGCGGGTGATCGAAGCCGAGGTCGTGCCGGCGTGCGAACGGGAAGGGCTCGGTCAGCTCGCCTGGTCCCCTGTCGCGCAGGGCGTGCTGACGGGCAAGTATCGGCCGGGACAGCCGCCGCCCACCGGGTCGCGCGGCGCCGACGTGAACGGTGCGGGCAGTTTCATCCAGCCCTTCCTGCGCGAGGACGTGCTGGTGCGGGTGCAGCGGCTGCGTCCCCTGGCCGATGAGGCCGGGTTGTCCCTGGGGCAGCTCGCGCTGGCGTGGGTGTTGCAGCGCCCCAACGTGGCTTCGGCGATCATCGGGGCGTCGCGGCCCGAGCAGGTGCGGGAGAACGTCATGGCGGCCGGGGTCCGGCTCGACGCCGAGCTTATGGGGCGTATCGATCAGGTGCTCGACGGCGTCGTCGAAACGGACCCGGCGCTGACGACGAGCCCGTGAAGGGCCCTTTGCCTCGGGGGACATGAGCAGGACGAGCGGAACCGCGCAGCCTCAAGAGCCGGGAACGGGTCGCCGCAGGGCGCCGGCGCGTGCGGCGGCGAGCGTGACGCGGACCGCCTGGTCGGCGGTCGTCTCGTCGACCGGTTCGGCGGTGATGAGCAGGCGCAGGTAGATCGGCGCGGCCAGGGTCTTCAGCAGCTCGGCGGGGTCGGTGCCCTGGGGAAGCTCGCCGCGCTTGATCGCGCGGGTGACCACCGGTTCGGCTCTGGCGAGCCGGTCGTCGAACACGTGGCGCCGGGCAGCGGCGATCTCCGGGAGGTGCGCGGCCCCGGTGAGCATGGCGGCGAGGATGGCCTGCCCGGTCGGGCTGGTGAACGCCTGGACGAGCGAGCGCGCCAGAGCCCGCAGGTCGCTCTCGATCGCCCCGGTGTCAGGGGCCGGGATGTCCAGCGCCATGTGTTCGGCCAGGGCGTCGGTGAGCAGGCTTTCGCGATCCTTCCACCGCCGGTACACCGTCGTCTTGTGGACTCCGGCGCGTTGGGCGACGTTCTCGACGGTCAGCGCGGCGTAGCCCTTGTCCACGAGTTCGGCGAGTGCGGCGGCGTGGACGGCGGCGCGTACTTTGGCGCCGCGGCCGACCGGTCGGGCGGAGGGCTGATCGGACTGCATTGCAACTCCAAGTTGCGATACCTGCGGGGCGGGTGACAGGATGAATGTATCGCAACTAGGAGTTGCGATCGGCTGCGTTCCTTAGGTGGCACATCATGCGCAAATCTCCTCCCTGGACCCTCCACGCCATGCCCGACCAGGCCGGTCGCGTTGCCGTGGTGACCGGAGCCAACAGCGGCATCGGCTTCATCACCGCCCGCGAACTCGCCCGCCTCGGCGCGCACGTCGTGCTGGCCTGCCGCGACCCCGAACGCGGCCAGGCCGCCCTGACCCGCATGCGCGGTGAGGTGCCCGGCGTTCACCTGGAACTGCGGCGGGTGGACCTGGGCAGCTTGACCTCCATCCGGGAGTTCGCCGCCGGATGGGACCGCGACCGGCTCGATCTGCTGGTCAACAACGCCGGGGTGGCGATGGTGCCCTACGCGCTGACCGCCGACGGGTTCGAGTCGCAGTTCGGCGTCAACCATCTGGGCACCTTCGCCCTGACCGGCCTGCTTCTTCCGCACCTGCTCGCCGCGCCCGAGCCGCGGGTGGTCACCGTCAGCAGTGAGGGGCAGCGTTTCGCCCGCTTCGACCTGGAAAACCTCAACGCCGAGCGTCGCTACCGCACGGCGTTCGCGTACGTGCAGTCCAAGCGGGCCAACCTCTACTTCGCCACGGAACTGCAGCGCCGGGCCGACGCCGCCGGGCTGAAGCTGCGCAGCATGGCCGTCGCGCCCGGGCTCACCCGCACCAACGTGCTCACCGGCGGCGCCAACAGCGGCAGGGGGCGGCTGTACACGACTCTCACGCGCCTGCTGGTGCGCGCGGCCTTCCGCCCCACCCCGGAGGGGGCGAAGACCTCCCTGTACGCGGCGACCGTACCGGACCTGCCCGGCGGCAGCTACATCGTTCCCGACGGGCCGCTGCAGTTGCGCGGTGAGCCCACGCGTCGTGCTCGCGAGCGCGCCATGCGCGACACGGACACGGCCACTCGCCTGTGGCAGCTCTCCGAACGCCTGACCGGCGTCACCTACGACCTTCCCGTCACCACCGGGACCCGCCTGCGGTGACGGGGGAGCGGTCGTCTGGCCCGCCTGGTGGGGGCCGTACCTTGCCGGTTGAGAGCCGAGGCGTGGGCTCTCCCGTCCGGACGGCGCACAGCAGCGGGCGGTCCGCGCGAAACTCGGCTTCTCCAAGCCGGCGGCCCTCCTCCAGTCCGGCACACCGCACCTGTACCACTCCAGCGACGAGGGCCGGAGGCGACCTGATCCACCTCGGTCCATACGCACGACCAGCTCGACGCCGTCGGCGCTGAATTGAACGCCAGGCCACGGAAGACGCTCGACCGGGACACCCCGGCCGAGCGTCTCGCCATGCTGCTCACCGCCGGGAACCAGGCTCGTCGATCGCGTCGGTGAAGGGCGGCAGCGTCCGCCGGGAGAGCAGGGACGTCCGGAGTACGGCGTCGTGACACCACGCCTGAACCGCGCGCCGAAGGTGATCGTTTGAGGGATATGAGATGGAGTTGGGTCGTCGCTCTGGTGTTGATACTTGCGGCGTGTAGCAGCACGGGAGTTCAAGAGAGCGGGACCATGCCGAGGCTGGAGCAGACCGGTCGGCCAGCCCCTGAGCCGGCCTCAACCGGACCTGCGCAGCGCCTTGTCGCCGAATGGCTGCGGGTGGGTGGTTTGATGGCCCCGGGCCTCCCGGCCGTGCGCCCTCCCATGCTGGCGGTCTACGCTGACGGCCGGGCCATCGCCAACGCCGCGCACGAGCTGCGCCTTTCACCCGCCGAGGTCAAAACCCTGGTCGAGGCCCTCAATCATGACCTGGCAGGGCAACCCGCCACTGCCTCGCCCCGGCCGGGAACGCCGAGGATCTATGACGCGCCTGCTACGGTCCTCGGCGTCCACAGCGGCAGCGGGATGCGCGAGGTACACGTGCCGTCTATGGAACAGGCCGCAGCCGGCTACGACGCCGAGCTCGTCACCGCCCGCGACCGCCTGGCCCGCTTGGCCGACCGCGTGACCACACAGGGCGGGAACTACTCCACCGACCGTGTACGACTGTCAGCCGAGCAGGTCACGGTTCCTGCGACGCCCGCCAAGCGCTTGCCGGGGGGCGTCCCCCTTCCGCCCGAGACACAGGCGCGCTCGGGGAGCAAGGACTACAAGGGCAACAAGGCGCGCACGATCACCCGGTTGATACCAGGTGACGGATCCTGGCACGTCTATCGCACGTCAACCGGCGAGCACATCGCGCTCTCGTGGCGTTATCTGCTCCCTCACGAGTAAGAGGTCGCGCAGATAGGCCGGTTCGGGTAGGACCAGGTACGGAACCGGCACAGACATCAGTCAGTGGTCATGAAGCCCGGACAGCGATCACGCCGGACGCTGGGCAGTATTGTGCGGCGCCATGACCGACTCCACACCGCCGCCGTGGGTTGATGATCTCTTTCCGTTTCCCACCCCGCCCGCACTCCGTACGCTGGTGGACATCGCCTGGCAGCATGCTTACGACTTTTACCTAGAGAATGAGTCCTACGATTACGGCCTGTTGGAAACCCACTACGATTTCATCTTCGACCTGGACATGTTTCCCCGCCCGCCCGATGGCTGCGACGTCGATCCGGAGTTCTTCCGGCAGCCGTCAACGCCGTTGTATGCCACGCCGGAGTTCGTACCCTTCGGTGCCCTGGGCGACGGCGGGTACGTCGGCTGGCTGGTGCCCGCGCCGGAACTCGGGCGGCTGGATCATCCGGTTGCCCTGGCCAGCGGTCATGACTACGGGGTGACCCTGATCGGGGCGGACACCCGTTCCGGTCTGGAGTTCATGTTGTCGTGGGCGTTGCGGCGGTGGCGCGAGCGGCCGACCCTGGAGCCGCCTGCGGGGCGCGATCCGGATGTGTGGCGCGCCCAGAATCAGTACCTCATCGATGCGCACGCCGAGGACAGGCGACTCCTCGATCGGCTGGCCGCCGAACTCGGCGTACAGCCGAGCCCAGATCGGACGTACCCCGGGTCGTCCTGGCACGGCTCTAGCGTCTCGCAGGACACCGAGTTCGAGATCGTGTTCGACGTACTAGAGGGGTGGCGGCACGAGCCCGGCGAGGACGGCATTGGCGTGCTCGCCCCAGCCACCACGTACGCAGATCGGAAGCCGGTGGCCGCGGAGGACCCGCTGCTCGAACGAGAGCTGATCGCCGCCGCACACTGGCTCGATGCCGGACAACCGGCGACCGCGTTGCTCGGGCTCAAGGACACATTCGTCAACGGACCGAGCTGCTACTTCGCTGACCTCAAGCCGTTGTGGGCACGCGCGTACCGAGATCTCGGCCGGCCCGAATACGCGGAGCGCCTCGACCTGATGACGCCGATGTACCAGGATTCGTGCTACTGCCGCACCCCGCACTGACAAAAGGTCAAGAGGATGGGTTGTGGATCACGGGCGTCGGTTAGGGCGCTTATCCCATTTGAGCTGCGCGAATACGCCGAGTCGGATCCACTCGTCGCGGCGGTTGCGGATCGTGCCGGCCGAACAGGTCGTGTCCGCGATCGACTGGTAGGAGCACCCGAAGCGCAGGACCTGGATGAGCTTGTCGAACACGATCCGGTCCGATATCCGCTGGCGGTGGCAGCCCAGGGGGTGGGTTGGGTCGACGGCGGGTCGGAGAGGAAGCAGCGCGGCGAACTGGTCCCACAGCGGGGTAGCCGGCCATGATGGGACAGCGGGCACAGACTCTCCAGCAATCACGAAGGCGTAAGTATCTTCATGATCACTGGCGGTGTGCGCCCGTTCCCACCTGAGTCGGCCGACGCGCGCACATTCGGCACCAATCGTGGTTCCTGATGAGCTGAGGAGATGTACCCGGCATGGGACGAGGTCGTCGACGACCTGGACGGCGACGAGGGCAGGATCGTCCAGGCCGCGTTGTACGCCTCGCCGGCGCGGGTCGCACATCCGGACATCGTCCGGGGGGCGGCCTACGCCTGGACGAGACGGTGTGGAGGACCAGTATGAGGTTCGGCCCGACCTCCTCCCGCTGGATCGGGCGGGGAAGCCCCACGGCGATCATGAAACGCGGGTGAGACATGTGGGGGGAGTACCCGGCTCCGCGGATGGTGGTGGACGACTGCGACAACAATGTGGGCGGCACAACTCCAACGGACTGTGCCTGGAAGCCGACCAATCCCTCACCTCCTTCAGGTGGGGTTTCTGTCATCGGAACAACACCTCACGCCACCGGATTATCGAAGCGGAATCCCCTCCGACCACTTCCAGGTCTATCTGACCAAGCAGCGGGTCGGCATCCGGAACGGGCAGCCAGCCCTTTACGGCCAATATGAGGCCGTCTATCCGCAGGCCCAGGCGGAGTGGTACGCCAGAAGCGTGTGATCCTCACGCGTCCGGGGGCAGGTAGACGCCACCTGGTCGATGTCGCGGAAGGTGTTTCGGCCGAAACGCTTGGTGGACTCCTGTTCAAGTCCCTCGCTGCCGCCGGCCCCGGGCTGGACTCATATCCTCCGATGCGAGGACCGGAATCGTTTCAAGCCCGTATCAGCAAAACAGCCGTACAGAATCTGTAGGGATTATGTACGGCTCTTTTCTAGGGTGCGATCACAGAGTCAAGATCCCCGGAAAGGAGCCGGCATGTTCGGTTGGTTGCAGGGTGGCGCTGGTGTGGTCCGAACGATCGCGGTCGTGACGGTCGCGACCAGCGCGCTCTCCGTAGGCGGGGTCGCGACGGCGGACGTCGCTCGCGAGGCCTGTACGTACAGTCCGACGCGTCTTCCCGGTATGCCGGGCTCCGGCAACGACATCGCCCATGTGACGTCGACGGACGGGTCGGGGCACTTCGCCGGAATGGGTTACTGGGGTCCGCCGGAGGAGCTTTCATCGCACATCGGCATGGTCTGGAAGGACGGCCAGGTGGTGGGCAACTTCGGTCCCCTCAGCACGGTCAGCGACGTCAACCGTGCCGGCACCGCCGTCGGCGGGACCGAGTCGCTGGAGCCGTTACTGCTGCACAACGGCAAGCTGAGCCAGATGGGCCGACCGCCGGGGAACACCCGGTATTTCGCCCAGGCGAGCGCCATCAACGACGCCGGTCTGATCGTCGGCGGCGCCAAGTTCGACGACGGCACCGAACACGCTGTGGCGTGGTCGGCCGACGACCCGCGCAACCCGTGGGACCTGGGCGTCACGGGCCGGCCCTGGGCACTGAAGGACATCAGCGACAGCGGCGAGCTCGCGGGCACCGTCCAGGCGGGCGCCCGGACCCGGGCGGTGACCGGCACCGTCGAGACGGGGCTGCGCCCGCTGGGCGGGGTGGATCCCGCAGCCGACAGTTCGGCGACCGACATCGCGGGCTCGTTCATCCTCGGCAAGGGGACCATTCCGGGCCGGGGCGCCGGTTGGGTGCTGTGGCGCGACGGCGTGCCGAGCCCGCTGTCCACGACGGCGACGCTCCAGGACGTGAACGGTTCCGGCGTCGTGGTCGGCTATGAGTCGACCAACGGCGTCCCCACCTCGGCCGTGGTCCTGAACGGCACCACCCGCACGGTGCTGCCCCCGCTGCCGGGGCACCGCTACGCCGACGCGTTCGCCATCACAGAGGACGGCAGCGTCGCGGGGCGGAGCCACGACGGCCAGTACTACCAGTCCACGGCGACCGTGTGGACCTGCCGCTGATCGCCCTCCCGACCGCCGGCTCCCCTGCCCGGCTTCAGACGTGGCCAGGCAGGGCCGCCTTCGCGTCCCCCTGATTTCGGCGCTTCCCGTCGTCGCGTCCGCGATGGCGGTCGCAAGGTCGTCGGACAGGACGGTGGTGCCCGGCCACGCCGGATCGGCGAGCGTGGTCGAAGCCACGTACTTGGGCCGTGTGTTCAACGCCCGCATGACGGGCTCCCAGCCAGGGACATCCTGGACCGTCCAGGACCCCCACGAGCCGGTGAACAGCTCGTAGGTCCGCCGGCCGAGCAGGAACGCGTCGGCGGGCTGGTAGCTCTGGTTGATGAACGCCTGGGTCTCGTTGTCGCCCTGCCCGCAGGCCCATCCGCCGCGCTCGAATCCGTTCCTGCGGTCCTCGTCCGACGCGCCGCCGTTTCCCTGCGTCACTCCATCGATGGTGACCTGAGTCATGGTCGTCAGCTTCATGATCGCGGTGCCTTTACCTCGGCGCCGCGCCCTTACGGGCGGCCTCACCCCTGCTACGGAGACCACCGCCCCGATCCGACAGCACGACAGTTTCGCGGCGACTGCGCTCCACTTCGTCGAGCGCGCCGGTGCGGACAAGCTCTTGGACCAGATCGATCGCGGAGTTCCTTCAGCTTCGTCGTCGTCGGCACCCGCCACCCCAGATACTGCGCCGCCAGCCGAAGATGTTCCGCGCGGGTCTTCGCCCGGCGCCCGTACGAGCGGGGGCTGAGACATGTGGATCTCCGAAGTGGCCGGAGACCCAGGTGTCAACGATGATCGTCAGTTCGGGACGCGCGCGGTGGCCTGAACCGCGAAGCACAGTCGGCCGACAAGAACGAGCGCCAGGACGACGGCTGACGGCGAATTGCCTTGGGGCTGAGGTTGGCCGATCGGCAGACTTCGGTTCCCGCCGGATCGGCTCTTCGGCCGGTCCCCGCCGCCGCCCGCCAGGCAGCGCCCACGATCCCCGGAAGCCGCCGGCCCTCACAGCTCGCGGACAGACCCACGCGCGCGCCCGCGACGACCCTGTCACACCACAGCATTGCCGGATGACGGCCGTCCCCGCAGAACAGGGTCCAGGCGCCAGAGCCCTGGTCAGGGCGCGTTTTCGGCTCTGGGACAGCCTCCAGATGATTGCTTCCAAGGCGTGGGCTTGAACCTCACGTAGCGAGAGGTTCTAGCGTTGCTGTCGTGATCGGGAAAGGCGACGCCAAGCGCCGATGGAGCATCGGCGAGCTGGCCCAGGCAACCGGTGTAACCGTACGCACGCTGCACCACTACGACGAGATAGGCCTGCTGCGGCCAAGCGAGCGCACCGCCGCCGGCCACCGCCGCTATACCGCAGAGGACCTGCGGCGGCTTTATCGCGTGCGTACGCTCCGTGCGCTCGGGATCCCCCTGGAGCAGATCAAGGGTGTGCTGGCAGCCTCGTCGGAGGATCTGGCGGGGATGCACAGCCTGCTGGTGGCCCAACTGGGCCGGCTGACCGTGCAAGCGGACACGATTCAGCAGCTCACCCACCAGGTCCGCGCACTGCTGCAGCGGCTGGAGGCGGGGTCGATGCCCGGTCCTGACGAGTTCATGACGACCTTGGAGATGATCTCTGTGCTGGACGACTACTTCAGCGAAGAGCAGCTTGAGCAGCTGGCCCGCCGGCGCGAGGCCCTGGGCCCGGAGGCGGTGGAGGCGACCAAGACCCGCTGGGCCGGGCTGGTCGAGCAACTGCTGGGCCATGTGCAGGACGGCACCCCGGTCGATCACCCGCAGGTGCAGGACCTCCTGCGCCAGTGGGACACGATCGGCGTGCCCTTCCAGCCCGAAGGCATCACCGATGAGCAGCGCGAGCAGATGCAGAACGCGGTCCGACAGCTGTGGCAGGACCACAGCAGCGACATCGTCCGGAACCTGCCCTGGCCGGCCGAGAAGATGACCGCGCTATACGCCTATCTGGACCGGGCACGGGCCGCCCGGGACAACAGCTGAGAACGGCAGTTCCCGGCCCCGCGGCCCGGCTGAGCCGGGCAATGCCTCATTCGGCTGGGCGCACGCTGTGAGGCACTCGGCCCGTACCCTGCCGATCGCCGGGCAGGCGACCGACTCGACCACCAGCGCCCGGCCAGGCCGGGGTCGGTGGCCAGCAACCGGCCGTCCGCGAACCAGCGCGACATGGAACACCACGCCAAATGCCACACCGAACATTGATCGCAGACCGTAGTGACGACTACGCAGGGCTACTTGGGTCTCGTCGCAGCTTCCCGAGTGGAGTGCCCAAGCGGCCCTGATCGTTCTCGGCGCCAACGGCTGTACCGATGTTCCGAATGCACGATGCGACCGGCCGGTCTGCCCAACACCCGAACGGCACGCCCGCTGCGATCCCTCGCGGTATGGGTCGCACAAGGGACGCTATCGCCGGCATCGGCGATGTCGGTGGGACCTGATGGAATTCGCGGGACCGGGTCTACGCCGGCTGGGATGAGCAGGACGCAGAACCCGCAGCGGCACGATCGTTGCTGATTTCCCTGGAGGCGGACGCCGGCGTTGTTTGCCTCGACCCGGGCGACGTCGACGGGCGCGGCAAATGGGCGGCTTACGACGTGTTCTCCTGGACGGCCATGGGCCCGAGCCGCACGGCTCGTTCTACGAGAAGATGTACGACTTCTATGCCGGATTCCACGCCCTCGACCGCCCTCGATGCGAAACCCGGCGTGAATGGGACGCCAAGGTCGAGGACGCCTGGCTGGCGAGCCTGCGCGGCGAGGTGGACCGCCCGCCGGCCGTATTCACAGATGCGGCGCGTTTCGGTCGCGACCGCGTCTCGTTCCTGAACTTCCAGATGCGGACCTTGTCGAGGGAGGAGCACGAGGACCCGTTCTACCGGCTGCTCACCCACGGCGAGACCCGGTCGTGGACCCTCGACGAGGACCTGTTCGCCGCGCACGAACAGGTTCGCCGCTTCGGCTCTGCTGCGGCAACCCGGTGTTCGACGTGGCCGTGCATGCCGCTCTCGACGCCGTCCAGGACGCCTGGCCACGCCCTTGTTCACTGGCGGCCGCTGCATGAGGACCATCTCGCACCGATCGCTCTGCTCGCCGACCCCCGGGCCGCCCGCCTGATAACGCCGGAGCGCGGACGCGAACCCCTGGCCACGAAACGGGGCTGAACGCAGGTCAGTTCGCCGTCGTGAGGTTGCATCCAAGCGTGGGTCAGCCGTTGGTGACCCAGTCCACGTGTTCGATCCAGTGGTCGAGCAGCGCCCGATCCCCCCGCAATTCCAGCGTGGAAGCCGCATCCAGTGGGCGACGCCTGCTGATCACGAGCAGGAGATCGACGGCTGGGCCGCGTACCACGACGTTCGCCTTGGCGTGCGTGCGCTCCAGCACGACCATGTCCGGTTCCCGGCGTGCCACCCACTCCCCAGGCGCGTCGGTTGCGTGGAAATGCAGAGTCTGACCGCCCCCGCGCATCGCATCGGCGAAGCCCGGCCTGTTCTCCCAATAGCCGCGGGAAGCCATCGTGTCCAGCCAGTCCTCGAGGGCCGCAACGGCAAGCTCCGGCGCCAACTCGTACCGCATGCCGAGCGCTGCAGCCGCGTCCGCGCGATGCACGCAAGCCTCGCCGAACAGCCGACGTGACCAGAACGGCACGCCTGCGGCGCCGCCCGACGGATCCCACACCTGCGTGTCATCGACGGCCGAAGCGAACGCCTGTCTCGCCTCGGCCGCGCCGTCGCTCAGCCAGGCGCGCCACTGGCCCGAATCGGTCGGACCCGGAACGTAGCCGGCGAACGCCCTGCTCGGCTCGGTCATCTGCTCACCCACGAGCATTGCCACCATACGCTGTGTCCCACCGACATGGTCGACAAGATCGGCCAGCGTCCACTTCGGACATGTCGGCACCGGGGCTGCCGCATCCCTGCCGTGCACCCAATCGGCGAACGTGGTCGTCTGTTCGACAACGGCCTTCAAATACGCGGATGTGTCCATCGCTGCACCTCCAAGTGCTTTGTGATCTTTCCGAAGTTCGCGGGCCAGTGTCACTCAATGCCGATCGCCGGTCGATGTCGATGATCAGGGGCTACCCGTGGTATCCGCACCTCGACCAGCTTTTCCAGACTGTCCGGCAACCACAGGAAGGTCCAGGCCAATAGCCGGACATTGGACGGACATCCCGCAGGCTCCGCTGAGCTCTGCCACCGCTCATGGTCACGCCGCTGAGCTGCACGAGCGATGCGCCGCACGCGGAATCGGACACGTCGACGTGTCAGCCCTCGCTCTTGCCCCTCCGATCGGTCACTCACCGCTACAACCGATCTTCACCTTCACCGTCCATGACAGGCTTGAAGGTGTCGTTGCTGGAGCGGGAGGTCACCGACACACCGACACACCGGCGCATCGCCGACGTACGTCTCGCGGCCCTTCGAGGTGATCGACTCCCTCGAGTCCGCAGCCCTGCTGCGGGACCGAGCCGCAACCTGCGCTTTCACCGCCGACCCACGCTGAAGCCGTCGCCATCGCCGGCATCGTAACGCTGCGGCCGCAGCCGGATCACAGGGTTGCTCAGGGCGGTTCTCCGCGCCCCCACTCCTCCCCGTCTCGGCTTCGATTTCAGGTACAGAGCTACCACCGGCCATAGGGCCAGCGCACCCCTGAGATCATCTGCCGGGGCGGAAGGATCGCCGGCTCGGGCGGGCAGAGTTTCCGCAGGTCACACGGACGGACTCATTGATATCAAGATCGCAATCTTTGCGATCACCGTGACCGCTGCCCTCATGCAACCGTCACACGCCACAAGTCTTCACCCTCAGCAACAGCCAATGACAATGAACCGTCCTCCGCCTCCGTCCGTGATGGAGGGCAGACAGTGCACGATCCGATCGATGTCGTATGTCCACCGGCAGATGGGAATCGCCAGATGTCTTCCCCCTCCCCCCGCCGCGGCGCGGCCGCCTTCGCAGTGGGCGCCTCGCTGCTCGCCTCACTGTTAGCCGGCCCGGCCGCGGCCGCGACCGACACCACCCCGCCGAGCGCCCCGACCCTGTTGACGGCGTTCGAGCAGCCGTTCCTCGAGTTGATGTTCAGCTACTCGCTGTCCACGGACGCCGTGACCCCCCAAGCTGACATCACGTACGAGCTCTACCTGGACGGCGTGTTCGAGAGCGACATCGTCGCACGCCCGCGTCCGCACTTCCCGAACATTTCCGTGGCCTTCGCGTACGCCGACAAACCAGGACCGGTTACCCTCACCCTGCTGGCAGTGGATGCGGCGGGTAACAAGTCTGCCCTGAGTAACGCGATCACGGTCAACGCCGTCGAATGACCTCTCGGGGCGCCGGTCTCGGGGAGACCGTGCACCCACGCGGTGACCGAAGGGAGACCCAGCGCGCCTGCCCCCTTGTCGGGCCGACGAGCTCGGCCAGGCGCGCTGGGCCCACCGTCTATGTGGCCTCGCTGCGATGCCGTGGGCGAACCCGCCGGGCGTACGCCACCCGGCCTGCGCCCCGAAGCGGCCCAACCCATCCCTGGCCGGCAACTCGCGCAGCACGAACACCGCCTCCACCGCCTGGACCTGCGCGGTGAGAACAGCGGTGGCACGCTCCGTAGCCGAGGCTGGCGCCGTCCATGCTGCCGACCGGGCCGGCCGCGTCACCGCCGCGTAGCTCCCGGCGTTCGTTGTCCTGGGCGCGCTTCTTGAGAACATCGCCGGTCGTCAGCGGGGTGGGCCGGGTTGTCACTCTGGCGAATTGTTGATCCGCTGGGCGTTCTTTCTCAAGAAGCCGGGGCTCGTCTCTGGCCGCTCCGCCGCCGGGTCAAGGCAGCCGCGGCGGTGAAGGCAAGGGCCGCGCACCCGAACTGGGCAAGGCCGTAGAGGTGGACACTGACGGCAGACCCCCAAGGTCGCCCAGGGCCGCCGCGGGCAGGAACGGCCACTGCGCCACGGCGACGGCCGGCCCGTCGCGCCAGGCGCCCGCCGAGACCGCGCCGAAGGTCCGCCGGGTGTGCACCCGCGCCGCGCCCCGCAGCAGGTCGACCACGTCAGCCAGGTCTGGGCGGGTCTGTCCGGGCCGTGCCCCCGCCTGGGGCTCGCGGAAGTTGCGCCGGTGAGAGTCCGCATGGTCCCCTGCCGTGGTGCCCCGAGCGGGTCGGGCCGCGGTAGGCGCGCACCCACCGACGATCAGGCGAAGGCTCTCCGACAGCCCCACGACAGCGGCTGTTGCGATGCTCATTGGGTCGGCAGTCGGCCGAAGCGCCACGCAGAAACAGGGGGATTCGGTGAAAGAACTCACGAAGGTCCACAATCGCTGGGCTGCAGTCGGCGCCTTGGCGGCCAGTGCGCTGGCGGTGGCGCTGTTCAGCCCGGCACCGGCTCGGGCGGCAGCGGCCCAGCAAGGACTTGCGGGCCAGTCGGTCTCGGCATCGACGAAGATCGCGGCCCTTCCGTGCACGATGCTGAGGATCGGTGGTTCCGCCGCGACGGTTCGTCTGTGGTGGTGTGACGGAACGCAGGGGACCGGGCGGGGCTATCACGGCCAGGCTTACCTCGCCGGGGGCGGCGCGGTCTGGCTGGTCAGCGGTGCCGGTACGCCGACGGCCTTCAGGACGAGCAGCGTGAGCGGGTGGTTCGACACTCCAGACGTCGGTGACTACGGCGCCCCGTGGAAGGCCTGCAAGCACAATGGCCCTATCACGAGCCCGACCGAATGCACCGGCTACGCCACCAAGTAGGGCTCCCGGCACGTGACCGCCTCGTACGCCCCCTCCCCGCGCGTCTGGGGGAGGAGGCGGCGGCTGGCCTGGATCAGGCCGGACTCGTAGGCGTACACCACCGCTTGCACCGGATCGTGGCACAAGGGTGGGCCCGCAACATCGGCGAGGGTGCGAGAGAAGACACCCCCTCAGCGCGTGGAGAAGGAGGCCACCTTCGCCGTCTGGGGCGCCCCATCCCATGGACAGCCCACAGCGGATCGAATGCGCGGCTGGTTCGGCCCGCGCGGCCTGGCACCGCGAGCAAAGCCCGAGGGATCGCGCAACGAGGCGGTACTCGGGTGCCGGACGTTCGTCCAGCGGTGCGACGGGCCAGTGCCGGCCCGCGTTGGGGCCACTCCTGCGTGGCCCGGCCGTTGAGCCTGCGGGTGACCATCAGCCGGATCGTGCCCTGCTGTGGCTCGTCGGCCTGCCAGACGAGCCAGTCCTCGCCGACCGGGGTGTTCCGCTTGCTGGGGTACATGACGCAGGGAATGCTGCGCGTGGCTTCGGGACCTCATCGGTCGCCCTCGGGACGGGGCTCCGTGATGAGATAGGTGACCTTGAGGCCGCGCTTCCCGATCTCCGGCCGGACCTGAGCGACGGTCTTTCCGAGCACCAGGTACCCCTCAAGGGACGTGGCCGGCCACGGAGACACGGCCGGTACGTTGTGGCGCGTGTCGTCGGGGACCGGCACGCACGTCGCCACGGGGTCGCGCATGAAGATGGTGCTGGTGGCGGGCCATCCGAAGACGGGATCGACCTGCAGGGTCCGGGCGAAGGTCTGGCCCGGCTTGAACGGGTTGGTGCCGATCTGCACCCGCCGGCCGTGGTCCTCGGTGTTGCCGGGGATCTTCGTCGGCGGGTTGTACAGGCCTCGCGGAATGTCCATCATGGCGGTCCCGCGTGCGGAGGAGATGGCGGAGATCGCTCATGTCGACCCTTTCCTGACGTAGTTGTCGAGACATGGACGAGCTCAACCTCACCCCGCCCGCCCAAGCCCCGACTGCCCGGCTTGACCTGAAATCCCGCGTTCTGTTCGCTCCCGCCTGACGGGCGCCCGGCCAGAGTGCTATACATGGAGCTGCCACAAAGATCACGGCTGTTGAGGCGGGTACATGGCTTCCGAAGGCGAGGATCTCCGTGGTTTTGGGGAGGCGGCACGCGGGCTGGTAAGCGCCACGGTCGGCGCCGACGGCCTGCTCGAGCGCGTGCGCATCGCCCCGCGGGCGCTCCGGCTCGATTCCCAGGAACTGGAGGAGCAGGTGCTGGCCGCCGTGCGGGCCGCGCAGCAGGACCAGCTCTCGCGAGGCGGGAAGCCCGCCGACGACCTGCCACCCGCCCTCGCGCCGGAGACCATGGCGAAGCGCCTTGACGAGTTCGAGACCGAGGCACTGGGCCGTTTCTCCCAGATGAACGCCTCACTCGACGAGCTGCTGCGGCGACTGGAGGGACTGTGAGCGAGATCCCGGACGTAGTGCACAACAACGACGGGCGGGCCAGGTCCGGGCACGCGGTGCAGGCGCTGGCCGACGAGCACGAGGAGTTCAACCGGTCGCTGGGCACCGCCGTGGCCGCCGCCGGGCTACTGCCGTACGTCGGGGTCGCGCTGGAGGCGCTGCTGCGGAACATGCTGGAGGAATCCGAGGACCTGCACGGTCGCACCCGCCTGGCGGCCGACGGGCAGATCGTGATGGCCGGGAGCAACGCCGCCACCGAGTTGGCCAGCATCCAGCGTGCCGAGGCCGTGCGCCGGATGCTGGCATGAGCGACGACCCGCTGGTCGCGATGGGCGCGCCGCTGCTGCCGGTCGAGCGGCCGCGCGACGTGCCGACCGGCGACCATCTCCCGCTGCTGGCACAGGGCGCGGGCTTCCACCGCGACCGGGGGGCCGAGATCGCGATCGCCCGGCGGCCCGCCCACGACGAGGCCGGCCCGGCGGCGCAGGCGTTCGACGCGCACACGGCGGACACCGCCACGCGGGCCGCCGACCTCGGCCGGCGGATGGATATCGCGTACGGCGGAGTCGAGGCGGCGGCGCTGGTCGCGGCGGCGGGCGGGGCGGCCTACCTGTTCTACGCCGCTTACGCCGGCATCGCCCGCCAGGTGGCCCCCCAGTCGGTGCCCGCCGTGCAGGCCGCCGCTCTGCGCACCGACGGCCAGATGCAGCTGGCCATGCGCAAGATCGCCGAGGCGTTCGACCGGCTGAAGAAGCATCGGTCGGGCGGGGCGGCCCGCCTCGGCGGCGGGGCGACCCCCGAGAACATTGTCCGGCTGCACCTCGACGCGGTGCGCGGCACTCTGGAGGCCGCGCAGCGCGTTGCCAAGGAGGCGCGCGGGACGCTGGAGGTGAGCCATGTCCGCATCAGGGACACGATCGTCGCCACGCGGTCCCGCTACCCGCACAACGTGGGCGACTACACCGTCCGCTACACCGGCGACTGGAACCGGCATCCCTTTCTGTCGCCCGCCGACCGGGAGGCCATGGTGGCCGCCCGCAACGGCCTGCGGGAGCAAGCCGAGCTGGTCGGCCACGCGGGAGAGCGGCTCGGGGTGGCCCGCGGCCAGATCGACGACACTCTCGCCGTGACGCGCGGCGAGGAGGCCGCGCGCTTCCGCCAGCTCCGGTTCGAGGCCGAGGGCCTGGCCGGCGAACGCGAGCGGTTGAACGAGCGCCTGCGGGTGCTCGCCCAGCGCTACGACGGCCGGGAAGGCTCTCCCGGCTAGGTGGATCGCCAGGAGGGTCACTAGGTGTTGCGGACCGTGGCCTCGGCCATGGCGAACGGCGGCAACGTCGCGGACGGCGGGGTGAGACGGGAGCTCCCGCCTCCTAGGAGATCTACATTGTAAAGGGCGTGGATTGAGGCGAAATCTCAGCTCAAATCAGCAAGTCATACACTGCCGCGGCCATGCAGGGCGTGCTGGCCGAAATGCGCGCCTACGTCCCCCGGACCTATGAGGAAACACTCTCGATCGTACTCACCGTATGGCTGCGGCTTTCCGTAGACGCTGCCAACCACAGCCAGGGCCGCCACCACGTGGGTATCTGGCTGCTCAGGCGGTCGAGCCTTCGGCTTGGGATCGTGCTCGCGTACGTACGCGGCCATCACCTGGGCGATCGTTTCACGATCACGCCGCGAATCCTGCGCCAGGCGTCGCAACGCGTAGATCGCGCCCAGGCGGACATCGATCTTCTTGGAGCCGGGCTGCTCGACCGCCTTGGTGTACCGGTCGCTGACCTTGACCCTTGGACGATTTCTTCCATCGTGAGCGAGCGCAGTCGCTCATCGCAGCCCCGCTGTGCTCGTCGAGCTCGTTTACGTAGTGGCTGGCCTGCTCGCACGGGCCGCAGCAGAACCTCGTCCCTTCCAGCACCGCCCGGCCTCAGTCCGCTCCTCGGCGGCCGGGCCATGCGCGGGATCGGTACGATGGCGGTCAGCTTGGGCAACCCGGTCTCCTCCTCCGGCGATGCGGGCGGGGGCTCAAGGAGGCGGGCGAAACGTCTGCAGCCGCGGCCGACTGGCCCGCCCTGACGATCCTCGACACCCCGCTGCCCGGCATCAGGCTCACGGCGGACTTCGGGCCGGGCCAGATCCGCGCGTTCCGGATCCCGCTCGACGATCCGCTCTCCGCGGTGGAGTCGGGCCTGGTCGAGCGGGCGCGGGCGAACTTGAGTAGGGGCATACTCAGGCGATCGGGGCGCGAGGGCGCGATGGTGGAGGCATGCTCGCCTTACGCGCCCGCCGTCTCTTCGACGGCCAGGAAATGCGCCACGACCAGGTGGTGATCGTCGAGGACGGCCGCATCACCGGCATCACCACCGATGCGCCGGCGGCGGTCGACCTGGGCGATGCCACGCTGCTGCCGGGACTCATCGACTGCCACGTCCACCTGGCCTTCGACGCCGGCCGCGACGTCGTGGCGATGCTGGAACCGCCGGGGCTCGCCGACCGGATGCGGCAGGCGGCGCGGCAGCACCTCGCGGCCGGGGTGACGACCGTGCGCGACCTGGGGGACCGGGACTATCTGGCGCTCGGGCTCGGGCTCGGGCTCGACGGGCCGGAGATCCTCTCCGCCGGGCCGCCGATCACCACTCCCAGGGGACACTGCTGGTTCCTGGGTGGTGAAGCGGCGGGCGAGCAGGGGGTGCGCCAGGCCGTACGGGAACGGGCGGCGCGCGGCGTCCACGTGATCAAGATGATGGTGACGGGCGGCGAGATGACGCCCGGCACGCACTCCCACCTCCTCCAGTACGGCCTCGCCGAGTTGAAGGCGGCGGCCGACGAGGCGCATGCGCACGGCCTGCCGATCACCGGGCATGTCCACTGCGCGGAGGGGATCGCGCACGTCTTGGACGCCGGGTTCGACTCGATCGAGCACTGCTCGTTCTTCACCGAGGACTCCTACGCGGTGGACCACGCCTTGATCGCCCGGTTGGCCGCCGCCGACGTCGTGGTGTCCCTCACGGTGGGAGTGGCGCCCGGCCCGGCGCCGCTGCCCCCACGCATCCAGCAGCGGATGGCGGGCATGAGGGAGGCGCTGCGGGCCATTCAGGCCGCCGGGGTGGACTTCGTCATCGGGACGGACGCGGGCATCGGGCCGCCCAAGCCCCACGGAGTGCTGCCGTACGGGGCGGAGATGCTGGTCGAGCACGGGTACGCGCCCTTGGACGTGCTGCGGGCGATCACATCGGCCGCGGCCCGAGTCTGCCGGGTGGGGGAGCGCAAGGGCAGGGTCGCGCCCGGGTTCGACGCCGACCTGCTGGTCGTGGCGGGTGACCCGCTCTTCAACATCACCGCGCTGCGGCGACCGCTGGCCGTCTACCGGATGGGGCGCCGCGTCCTGGACTGATGACACGCCGCGAATGGGTGAGCGGAGGGCTCAAGGACACGCCGCTCATCGGATCCCACAAGCGCGCGGTGCAGTCCTCACCACTGGAGGCGAGCATCGACTGGCCGTCGGCAATGGTGCCGAACGCCACGGCACTGATCCAGGAACTGTGGCAGCGGCGACCGGTGTCATGGCAATCGGGTCCCGCAACCGGACCCTTCCATCCTCGCCTCCGGACGCCGGCGGCAGGCGGCCTTGCGTGGTGATCCCGAAGGCCATTGAGATCACCGATTGGACCGAGCGGTCTGCAGAGGGCCGGGGAGCCGGTGGCCCGTCTGGCGATGGCCTCGGCTACAGCCGCGACCGCTTGGAGCGTTCCCGCCGGTAGGGAGTGGCCGCCTCCGGCTCGCGGGAGGCGATAAAAAGGTCCTTGACGTGGTGGCCGAGGGCTTGCGGGTCGAGGTACGGAGCGGTGCCCAGATCGATGATCAGCTCGCCTGCACCGATCCGGGCAGCCGGATACCGGGTGCCGATGACCACCTTGAGGTCGCGTCGGTTCGCCATCGGGCGGGATGTGGCCGAGCCGTCGTAGCGCCAGCACCGCCGCGCCGGCGGCGATGACCGCGGCGATGACGGCCGCCGTGTTCAGCCCGCTGGCGAAGGCCGCCCGGGCGGGTGCGAGCGCGGCCGAGCCGAGCTCACCGGGCAGGGTCTGCGCCGCGGCGACCGCGCCGTCGAGGCTGTCACGGCTCGCGGCGGCAGCCTCGGGTGGCAGGCCTGCGGGCAGCCCGGCGGCGACCTGGCCGCGGTAGACGGCGGCGGCGATGCTGCCGATGATCGCGATGCCGAGGGAGATGCCCAGGTTGCTGCAGGTGGTGGTCGGCCCGGAGGCGGCACCGGCCTTCTGGGGCGGCACGGAGCCGACGATCAGGTTGGTGGTCAACGCCGTGGACGGGGCGACGGCCGGGTAGAGGATGATGAAGCCCGCGACCAGAGGGGGAGCCCACCGGTGGCGCCGACCTGGGTGAGCATCAGGTAGCCGATCACCTGGACGGCGAGTTCGGCCGCGATGAGGCGTCCCGGGCGCACCCGCCGGGCCAGGATGGGCGAGGCCGTGGAGACGAGGACGAGCAGCGCCGCCGCGGGCAGCACCCACAGCCTCGCCCGCAGCGGCGACAGGCCCTCCACCAGTTGCAGGTACTGGGTGATGAGCAGGTAGACGCCGCCGAGCGCGGTCGCCGCGAGCAGGAACACGCCCAGGGCGCCGCTGACCACGCGGTGGGCGAACAGTCGCACGTCCAGCAGTGGCTCGGGCAGGCGCAGCCGGCCGTCACTTGCCACCGGCAGAACCAGTGCTCACCAGACCGGGCCACCCGCTGCAGCTCGTCGGTGGCTCTGCCTGGTCTCGTACGGACCCCACGCGGTCTGTTCGGCCCGGTTCGGTCAACGGGCCGTTTCGAGGAGGCGTCGCAGGGCGGCGTGGCCAGGTGGGCCCCAGGTGGGCTTGCCGCCGGGGCGGCCGTGGATGCCCGCGTCACCGATGAGGATGCCGCTGAGGGCCAGCAGCACCGCCCAGCCGCGGGCGGGACGCAGGGTCGCGGCGTCCGGGGCCGGCTCGTAGGCGTCATGGAAGCGGTCGGCGGCGCCGTCCGGCAGCAGTACCCAAGCGGCGGCGAGGTCGCAGGCCGGATCGCCCGAGCAGAGGTCGCCGAAGTCGATCACGCCGCAGAAGGTGCCGTCCGCGGTGACGACGTTGGCGGGATGCAGATCGCCGTGGAGCCACAGGGCCGGGCCCGCCCAGTCGGGCGCGGCGAGGGCGTCTTCCCAGACCGAGCGGACGGCGTCCGGGTCGGAGATCAGCCCCAGCCCGGTGGCGGAGGCGAGCAGCTTGCCGAAGTGCTCGGCGCGTCCGGCCAGCGGCCTGCCGCGGCCATGGCCGCCGGCGGGCGCCGTGTCGGGGGCGGGCCGGTGAAGAGCCGTCAGGAATCCGGCCAGGGCGTCGGCCGCCTCCGCGGCGCGCGTGGCGGGGGCGTGGTCGGCGGGCGTGCCCGGCACCCAGGTGGTGACGATCCACGGCCGCGGGAACCGCCCGGAAGGCTCGCCGAGGCGCTGCGGGACCGGGACCCGCAGCGGAAGGTACGGGGCCAGCGCGGGCAGCCAGGCGTACTCCTTGCGCAGCAGCCCGTCCGCGATCTGCGTCGCCCAGGGCAGCCGGACGGCGAGGTCGTCGCCGAGCCGCCACAGCTGGTTGTCCCAGCCCCGCGCGCCGAGCCGCAGAGGATGATCGGCCAGGTCGGGGTGCTGGTCGCGCAGGAGTTCCCGGACCAGCTCGGCGGTGATCTCGATCTCGGTGTGGGTCATGCCGATCAACGGTAGCTGGGCGGCCCTTCCCTGGTTCGGGGTTCTCGCCGTCGTTCCTTGTCGGTGGCGTTCTGGTAGCGCAGGGTGATCACGTCGCGTCATGCTCCGTCTTGGTGCAGCTCGGCGACGAGGATGTGCAGCAGGCCAGGGAAGTGCCGCTCGATGTCCGTCCTGCGCAGCCGCAGCGCGCTCCCGTTGCCGTGATCGCGCTGCGTGACCAGGCCCGCCTCCCGCAGGACCCGGAAGTGATGGGTACGGGTGGCCTTCGTCACCGGCAGGTCGAACGACCCGCAGGCGCGCTCCCGGTCCCCGGGGTCGGCCGCGAGCTCGGCCACCATCCGCCGCCGGGAGTCGTCGGCGAGCGCGGCGAACACCTTGCCGATCTCCATGTCCTCCCCTTCAGGTACGGCTTGCATCGTACCTCGACGCACGGCTAGCCTCCACAGGTATGAACATCGTCATACCTGAAGGAAACGGCCCCATCGGGATCTACGGATTCGCCCGCCCGCGTCCCGAGCGTGCCGAGGACCTGGAACGGCTGCTGCTGTCGTTCGTCGAGCCGACCCGCGCCGAGCCGGGCGCCTGGCAGTACCAGGTCCACCGCGACGCGTCCGACCCCACCACGCTGGTCTTCTACGAGCTGTGGCGCTCCAGGGACGACCTGCGCGACCACCTCGCCCAGCCCGGCCTCGCCGAATTCCAGCAGACTCGCATGGAGTACCTGCGCGAGGACCTGGAGATCCACTGGCTGACGCCGCTCAGCGTGGACGCCGCGGCGAAGCGCGGCTCGTCGGAGCCGTGGCCGCGTTGACCGACGAGCAGGTACGCGCTCCGTCGGCGCTCCCCGCTTGGACCCGCCGTCAGGTGCTTGTGCACCTCGCCCGCAGCGCCGATGCCTACACCTGGCTGCTGCGCTCTGGCCCGCGGGTACCCCGATCCCGCCCTCTGGCCGCGACCGCCCACTCCCGGCTGGGGCCGCGCACGCCACCCCTGACGGGTACGGTCGGCGACGGCGTGCCGGAAGCGGCGAGGGCAATGCCGTACGGCCTCGTTGACCGGGCTCGAACCGGCGTCCACCCGGTCCCGAGCCGGGCGCTCTACCACTGAGCTACAACGAGGACCGGCCGGCGCCGACCGGGCTCGAACCGGCGTCCACCTGGTTGAAGAGCCAGGCGTTCTACCACTGAACTACGGCGTGGCCGACTCCAGTCTCCTGGGCGCAGCCCGGTGCGCGCCACCCCTTTTATGCGGGATGGTCCTTCACCGGCAGGTCGCTGAGCACGACTCCGGACCGCAGCCCGTGCCGGGCTTCGGCGGCGAGTTCCTGCTTGACGTGCCTGCCGCTGAACACTCCGGCCCGGCGCAGCAGCGCCGCCCATACCGGGTCGCCGATGGTCACGCCGTGGACCAGCTCCGGCGTCGGCCGGAACACCGCCATGGCCCGCGGCGGCGCGGCCGCCGTCCAGCCGGAGGAGGCAGGATCGAGGCCGGCGCGGCGGCAGGCGGACTCGACCTCGGCGCGCGTACAGGTCGCGGCGCCGTCGAGCACCGCCCACGGCGGCGGCAGCGTCGCCCACACCCTCGTGTTGGGATCGACGTCGCCGCCGGAGGCACGGTGCCAGGCGGCCAGGTCGGCGGCCATCAGCCGCATCACCTTGCCGGGACATGCCGCGTCCAGCAGTTCGAGGGCGTTCAGCGCGGTCAGGCAGGACAGCCAGCCCGCGCGGGCGGCGTTGTAGGCGACGGCCAGGTTGTTCCAGGTGGTGGAGTCATGGCCGCGCCGGACGATCATCGTCTCCCGGTCGGTGTCCGGCTGCCAGCGCTCGCGCAGCATGGCCGCACTGTGCCGCAGGACCGACGACCAGCGGCCGAGCAGCAGGCCCCGCTCCTGCTCGCTCAGGTGCTCCAGCACGTCCGAACTGGTGCGCACCTGGGCGATCATCCACCAGTCGGAGCGGCTCGTACACCGGTCCAGCAGCAGCGAGGCGATCTCGTCGAACGGATTGTCCCGCCCGGCCAGGCTGAACTCCCTGCGCAACTTGCGGCGCGCGGTGTAGTACGCCACGAAGCAGGCGGCGTCGACGTCCGCGGCGAACCGCTCCAGCGGCACCTCCGCCGCGAAGCCGGTGACCCCGACCATGAGCAGGTGCCGCTTGTCCTGCTCGACGGCCAGGGTCCCGGCCTTGGCCGCGACTCTGCGCAGCATCCGGAACCGCCGGTTGTACTGCCGCTTGGAGAGGTCCATCCCGGCCTCGTCGCGGGCCTGCCGGTTGAGCCGGTCGGCCAGGAAGTCGCCGCGTTCGGGCGTCCACCGGATCGAGCGCCCCACGCTCGCGGCGAACTCCAGCAGCGACTCCGGATCGTCCGGATCCACCTCCGCCGACCGCCCGAACAGCCGGGTGGCCGCCGCCACCTGCCGTGCCCCGCCCACCGGGCGGGCGTAGTCGCTCGACATGGAGGAGAACCACGCCGCGCCTCGCGAGGAGTGCTTGGCGGCGCGTTCCAGCACCACACGCTCGCGCCGGGTCAGCCGCCCCTCCAACGCCTGCAGCACCAGGTCGGCGACATCTTCCGGGCGGTAGCGGCGGTCCAGCGAGCCGTGCAACTCGATCATGATCTCGCGATGGGATCGCGGCCGCGGGGTGCGGTTCCTCATGGGCTCCATGATTGCCGGATCCGGCGCGACGATCGACTGGTTTATCCCTGGCCGGCCCATCATGGGAGGCGTCTTCGCCGGCGCGCCAGCCGTGGGGAATCGGTCGGACCGTGAGCAGGGTGCCCCGGTCCGGTCCGCGAGACGGGTACTCCTGCTCGACGGCGCGCAGGTACACGGGGAGCTCCTGGCGACCGTTGCTGATGAGCGTGGGTATCGGCCGCAACGCGTCGGCCGGTGCCGCGAGTGATTTGGCGGGGAAGCGCTCGAAGAGCTGACGCAGAACCTCCGCGACTTCGAGGCGGGCCAGGGGAGCGCGGAGGCAGAAGTGCACGCCGTACCCGAACGCCAGGTGGTCCTTCACCTTGCGGGTGACGTCGAAGGTGTCGGCGTCCGGCCCGTGCCAGCCCGGGTGACGGTTGGCGGCCCCGTATGCGGCGGGGATGGGTTCTCCCGCGGCGATGACCTGTCCGTCGGGCAGCTTGATATCGGTCACGGCGAAGCGCAGCGGCAGGTACTTGATGGCGGGCTCGGCGCGGAGGGTCTCCTCCACCACGTCCTCCCAGGCGACCTGGTCGGCGCGGACGAGATCGAGCTGGTCGGAGGACGTGAGCATGGCGAAGATGGCCTGGTCGATGACGTTGACGGTTGTTTCGTATCCGGCGGGACGGTGCGTGGGTCTTGCCATCGACGAGTCCGGTCGGGGTCCACCGTCGTGTGGCTTTGTTCGTGAGTTCGGACGCCACCCCTCGGTGGGGGCGGGATACGTCTGTCGTCGGCCAGCGCACCGCTCACGCACGGTGACGGGTCTCGGAGGCGGGACGCGCCCTGTCTGCGGCAGATCCGCATGGGTCAGAATGGGCCGATGACGATCTCCGCTGACGGCTCCGGTCCGGTCCGGATTGTGACGGCCGTTCTGCGCGACGGCGATCGGGTGTTGCTGTGTCATCGAAGCGCCGGACGGCGTTGGTATCCCGACGTGTGGGACCTGCCGGGCGGTCATGTTGAGGAGGGGGAGGATCCGAAGGAGAGCCTTGTCCGCGAGCTTCGGGAGGAGTTGGGAATCACGGCATCGGGGCCGTCCGGCCCGCCGATGCATGAGATCCGGACCGCGACGTTCGACATGCAGATCTGGTTGGTCGACAGGTGGACCGGAACACCCGTCAACGCCGCGCCGGACGAGCACGACGCTGTGGCGTGGTTCGAGACGTCCGACCTTGACAGCCTGCGTCTCGCCCACGAGTCGTATCTCTCGATGCTCACCGCCGTGCTCGTCACGTGACGTCGCTCCGGAAGCCAGGGTGCGCGCTCACCGGCAGATCCGCGCACTCGCACCCGGCTCGGTTCATGATTGATTGCACGGAGGGTGAACGGGCTCCGGAGCTACCGCCGGCTCCACCGGCGGGCAAGATCCACAAGTGGTGCCGGTTCTCACGAACATCTCGGCACGCGGCGCCGGCAACGTGGCGCCGAAGTCGCGAACATCTGGCGCCCGATCTCGCGAACGAAGCCAGTCGTGGCAGCCGCCTGAGTGGTGCGAGACCACTGACCAGGCGAAACATCAAACTCAGCAACGTGAGGCGTACCGCGCGATGCTTCTCTACATCCACGTCGCTCAACTCATGCACCACCTCCGCGGACGCAACCAGCCCGCTGATCTTGTAGCATGCCGGCTCAGCGGGCCTTGGCATGTCAAAGGAGAGGGCGGGATACCTTGCCTTCGGTGCCTCGAACCGCGTGACCGGAGGAGCCGATGCTGGGATGACAGCAGAGCGACCGATGCCCACACAGGACGACGTGCTCGGGTATTTCAACACACTGTCGAACTGGGGACGGTGGGGCGACGACGACGAGCTCGGCACTCTCAACCACATCACCGACGACGTCCGGCTGGCAGCGGCGCGGGCCGTGCGCCACGGCAGGAGCGTGTCGTGTGCATGGGAGGTTGCCGTACCGCAAGACATGGAGCGGTCGACGACGACGTGCCCGTGCGCCGCCGACATGCCGGGTGCCGAGAACATGCCGGTGCCCGCATTCCACGCCGACCGGCGCTGGGGCTTTTCGAACGAGCGGCTCGGCATCATGTTCCACGGCAACACCATCACCCACGTCGACTCGCCGTGCCACATCTTCTGGGACGGCACGATGTACAACGGGCGGTCGCACTCGCTGGTCGACGCCGCAACGGGATCGGCGTGGGCGTCCGTCACGGCGGCGGCGAACGGGATCAGCACGCGTGGTGTCCTGCTGGACATCGCGAGCGTGCGGGATGTGCCATGGTTGGAACCGGGTCAGGGTGTGTTTCCCGACGATCTCGAAGAGGCCGAGCGTCGCCAGGGTGTGCGGGTGCGACCCGGCGACGCGGTACTCCTGCGGACCGGCTATGGCCGCGCCCGGCACGAGACCGGTGCGGTCAACGGCTTCACGCAGGCCGGCTGGCACGCGTCCTGCCTGCCGTGGCTGCATGAACGGGAGGTCGCGCTGATCGGCGCTGACACCCCCCAGGACGTTCAGCCGTCGGGGTACGAAGACGTGTTGATGCCGGTTCACGCCGTGAGCCTCGTCGCGATGGGTCTGTGGATGCTCGACAACTGCGACCTGGAGGCGTGCGCGACCACGGCCGCCGAGCTCGGCCAGTGGGACTTCCACCTCGCAGTCGCGCCGGTCCGCTTCGCCGGTACGTCCGGCAGCCCGGTCAACCCGATCGCCACATTCTGACCGCGGTTCACGAGGAGGTGCGACGCCATGAAGGATCCGGCCCGCAACTGGAACGCGGTCGTGGTCGGTGAGGACACGCCCACCCTGAGTCAAGCCTGGAAGACCAGGCAAGACCCACTGCATCAGTTCTGGCGCCGGACAGGGTCAGCCCGACGCTGTCTGACCGCATGGCCCCAGGTGGTCGCAGTACGGCTGAAGACGGCTCTGCCCGCAACCACACAGAATGACCCTGGTCTCCGCGCGTGGGCCTGCCGCCGTGTCCACGCTCAACTCGCCGCGCGCGATCAACTGTCCGACGGAGTTGCGCGTGATCTGCGTGGGCCGGTCCGGAATCTCCGCCCCTCCGTCCACGAGTTCGTACTGCAGCGCACCCGAGGGACAGCGCCGCACCACTTCGGCCAGACGCTCGGCCTCGGCGCCGTCCGGCCGGATCCACGGGCGCTCACCCGGGTCGAAGACCTCCGGCAAACCGCGGACGCATTCGGCGCGGCGGTGGACATCGCGCCGGACAGCGGCTTGCCGGTGGTGGAGCAGGCTCGGCCGTACTGCTCCGAGCCCTTGATGTACGCCCGCTTCTCGGCCTTGGTGACCGGGAACAGGACGCCGAGGTTGTCCAGGGCCGATGCCTGGTCCTCGCCCGATGCGAAGCACCGGACGTTCTGGCCGGATCCGATGCCGCGTGGATCCACGCCGACGATGTCGAACCGGTCGAGCAGCTCGTCGCTCATGAAGCTCGGCGCGGCGAGGGCGAGCTTGGTGGCCGGAATGCTGGGGCCGCCCGGGTTGACGAACAGGCTGCCGATCTTGTTCGCCTGGTCTTTGGCTTTGACCCGGAGGACGGCGACCTCGGTGGTGGCGCCACGCGGCTGGTCGTAGTCCAGCGGCAGCCGGACCGTGGCGCACTCGGCGATCTCGACGCATGCCGACCAGGCCGGCACGGGCGTCGGCACCGCGTCGACCTTACGGCTCTCTGCCGCGCTGGTCCGATCCGGCGAGAGCGTAGCGGCCGGCGACGGAGCGGTGGTATCCGCGAAGGCGCCGCCGGCAGTGACGATCGTGCCGGCCAGCGCCGCGATCACCGCGACAAGCCGTCTTCCGGCGTTCATGAGGCGTCCCTTCCGTCGATGAGCGAGCGACAGTGACCCACCTGATTTGCAGATGGTCGACGGCAAGCCGACAGTGTGTTGTAGGAACAGAGTCAAGTTCGCGACATGGAGATGGCCGGCGTTGCGGCTCTCGACTGACCCCGTGGCGGGAACACCGGATCCGCGATCGAACAGCGTGTGCACTGACCAGCGGTGCCGCCGGCACGATGGCCGCAGTCCGTACCCAGTCCGGCCCCTCGGGCCCGGAGGGGCGGTCGGTTCCCGTAGAGGAACGCGGTCGCAAATGGCGCACAAACCCACGCGTCGGCCGCCGACGAGCTCATGAGCACGGATCACTGGGCCGTGCATGGACACCGACGACCTCGTATGACGCTGTCGCGGTCACCTATGCCGATTATGTGCGCGGTGTCTTCGCCGCGGTGAGTACCTTCGCGCGGCCCGGCCACAGGCGGTGAGGAGCTTGCGTACCGATGGGATCCGCTGTGCTATCGTGCCCGCGAGGACCGATAGGAACACACAGTGTCGAGGACTCTCCTGCGGACTTGACTCGACGGTGGGATCACGTCAAATCCCGTGGACCCGCATCGCGATCATCGCGTGGACCTCCAGGCGCCGGCCACGATATGCATCCGTGTCCGATGTGATCCAGGAAGGGACAGACATGGCCTGGAGCACCCGGGAACTCGCCGAGCTCGCCGGCACCACGGTGAACACCATCCGGCACTACCACCGGCTCGGCCTGCTCGAGGAGCCGGAGCGCCGCTACAACGGATACAAGCAGTACGGCGTACCGCATCTTGTCTGCCTGCTGCGCATCCGTCGCCTTGTGGAGCTCGGGGTGCCGCTGTCCGAGATCGGCGTGGCGAAGTCGAACGGGGACGTTCCCCCGGAGGTGCTGCGCCAGGTCGACGCCCAGCTCGCAGCCGAGATGGAGCGCCTGCGCCAGGCCCGCTCCGACATCGCCGTCATTCTGCGCGACGGCGCGCCGGCGGACACCCCGGCGGGCTTCGAGTCCGCCGCTGGGCATCTGTCCGCGGCCGACACCTCCCTCATCCACGTCTACACCCGGCTGTACGACGACGAGGCTCTGAAAGACCTGCAGCGCATAGCGGAAACCGACACCGATCCCGTCAACGCGGAGCTGGACGCTCTTCCTCCGGACTCGGACGAGGCCACCCGGCAGAGCCTCGCCGAGAGGCTTGCACCGCTCATCGCCCAGAACCTCATCGACTATCCGTGGCTGACCAACCCTGAAGGGCGCCTGTCCAAGAGCGAGCACGCCACTCAGCAGACGGTGATCGACGCCGTAGCCGCGCTCCGCAATACCGCACAGATCGACGTGCTCACCCGGGCCAGCATCCTCGCGCACCAGCAACTGGGCCTCGCGCAGGCGGCCGAGGACGACACGAATCCCGCTTGACTCCTCCGGTCGGGAGACTCACGACCAAGGACAGTAATGCCCAGCAACTGCTGTAGTTCACGCCCGCGCACGGTGCTGTGGCCCGTCGAGCAGGTCGCGTTGGTCGGCGTCCACAGCCCAGAGGGCCTTGCCGTCGCGACCCAGCCCTCGTCTCCTCTGGACAAGCCATGATCCATGTTGGCCGCGTTGTCCGCGCCATACTCGGCGGTCAGCACGGCCAGGTCCACCGGAGGCAGCAAGGAGGCCATCTCGGTCGCGACATCTGCTGGCGTGTGGCCCCGGACCGCCGAAGCCATCTGTCCCACGAGCTCGCGCATCGCCGGTTCGCCGTGTCCGGCCATTCCGAACTGTGCGACGTTCTGTGCGCCCATGCCGTCGACGTAGTCGAGGCCTTCGGCGTCGAACGGCGCGAACGAGGCGACGAGCAGCACGTCCTCAATGCTCCCCAGGGGCCACCGCCGCGCTGGCCGGCGCA
Organism: Nonomuraea sp. NPDC050153; assembly: GCF_044460125.1. Classification (NCBI taxonomy): domain Bacteria; kingdom Bacillati; phylum Actinomycetota; class Actinomycetes; order Streptosporangiales; family Streptosporangiaceae; genus Nonomuraea; species Nonomuraea sp. NPDC050153. Next base: position 53,306 of record NZ_JBITJQ010000020.1, on the reverse strand, counting down.
TGCGGCCCGCCGGCCGACCACCCGACAACCAGGTAGCGCGTGACGCCAAGGTGGGTGAGCAGGAAGGCACAGCCGGCGGCCGTGCCGGTGACCGTCCGGCCGGTGGCGTGGCTTGATGCGCCGTATCCCGCCCTCGAGTACGTGATCATGTGCCGGCGACGTACAGGCGTACTGCTTGGGCACGGTGTGCATCGCCCGTGGGCCACGTCTCGGCGCACCGGGCACGGGCGGCGACGTCGAGCCGGCTGTCTCACCCCGGCCAGGAGGCCCGCCGACACCTGCCAGGGGCGGTCGCAAAGCGTCTCGGGCCACCCCACGGGCTGTGTCGGCGGTTGTTCAGACCGGAACGACGAGATGGAGCGCGAGCCAGGCCGAGACGGTCGCCATGGTCGTCCAGAGAACGATCGCTACAGCCTGCCAGAGCAACACCCACGCTCGCGGCGTCCCGCCGGCGACGAGCATCGCGGACATGAACTGGGTCGGGATGGCGAGAGGGCCGAGGAGGCTCGCGCCAGGAACCCCGAAACGGACAAGCCACTTCTTGAAGCGCTTGCGGCCCTTGGACTCGGGCTTGGCGGGCGTACCCTCCTGGTGAGCGGCGTCCGCCGCGGATCCGGGAACGCCCGCGGCTTCCCCGTCCGCCACGGTATGGGTCGTGAGGTGGTTCACGACGGCGGTGCGAGTCCTTGAGGTGAGGAATACCACGAGGAGAACGCAGATATAGTTCCCCGCGGCTGCGGCGATGCCCGTCACGATGGGATTGAGGCCCCCCACCACACCGATCAACGACGCCACCTCGCCCTCGATGAACGGGATCGCGCCGGCGAGCATCACGACGACAGGTTGGATGAGCTCGGGGACCTGTCCCACGAGATCTTGGAAGCTGCTGACGAGTTGCTCAAGTGGATTCATGAAGGGATTCCTTGTGGGTGCAGACCGTTATGTCGAGCCATCTCGACTCTGTTCCCAGTGGAAACCGCGTTCCCGGGACAGGGTCAAGCCACCCGGAGCACGCGACCTTTCCTTCGCGCGACAGGGGTGGCGGAACGCACCTGAGGTGTATTCGGCCGGGGCGACAACGACCTGTGTGCGAGTGCTTGAACTGTTCCGAACCGGCGTCGGTGACGTTTTGAACTGAACCTGGATGACGCGATGACCTCGACGACTCAGGCGACCGCTCTCCGCCGATCGGTGTCCTGCTTGTTGAGGAATGTGTTCAGTGCGGTGTTCACCTCGTCGGCGTGGGTCCAGAGCAGACCGTGTGGGGCGCCTTCGATCTCGACATAGTCGGCCTCGGGGAACGCCGCGTGGAAGCGACGCCCGGTGACGTCGATGGGGAGGATATTGTCCTTGGTGCCGTGCAGGATCAGCGCCGGCTTGCCGCTGGCGCGCACCGCCTCGATATCACTGCGGAAGTCCTCGATCCAGGACGGGACGACCGCGTACGCGGCGACCGGGGCGCTGCCGATCGCGACGTTCCAGCCGGCGGTGACGGCCTCCTGGCTGATCCGGGAGCCGAGGTTCTCGTCCAGGTTGTAGAAGTCCGAGTAGAACCGCGTGAACCAGGCGTACCGGTCGCCCTTCGCGGCCGCGGAGATGCCGTCGAACACCTCCTGTGGAACCCCCTCGGGGTTGTCGTCGCGGGCGACGAGGAACGGTTCGAGCGAGGCGAGGAACGCGAGCTTCGCCACGCGCTCATGCCCGTGGCGTGCCACGTACCGGGCCAGTTCCCCCGTGCCCATCGAGAAGCCGACCAGCACCACATCGCGCAGGTCCAGGGTCTCCAGGACCATGTTCAAGTCTGCGGCGAAGGTGTCGTAGTCATAACCGGAGCCGACCTTCGACGACTGCCCGAATCCACGACGGTCGTAAGTGATGACCCGGTACCCGGACCCGAGGAGTTCGCGCGTCTGACGCTCCCAGCTGTGCCCGTTCAGCGGGTAGCCGTGGATGAGGACGACCGGTTGACCCGCCCCTTGGTCCTCGTAATACAGCTCGACCGGCGTGCTGTTCTCGTTTCCAACGGTGATGTATCCCATGATCTTCCTTTTCGGATGCTGACCAGCCCAACGCTGGCCACTTGCTGGCGGCTATGGAGGCATCGCCTACCACCACATTGCCGACAACTACTTCGCGCTGTTCTCCAGGTTCGTGCCGTGCGGGGTGGGGGAGGCGGTCTACATCATCGAGGGGGGTCACGGGGCGTCGTCACCGGTGTCTGCACCGTCGTCGTCGGCCTCGTGGAGCAGGTGCGCTCGACGGAGCACGTCGACCTGCGCGGGGTTGTAGAGCGCCCTGAGGGCGTGACCGGCGGCGCGCCGCGCCGCCTCGGCCTGGCCTGGCGTGGTGGCCCGCGGCTCCAGCGTCACGCCGTGTGCGGTGGCGCCCGGGACGATGAAGGGCGCGAGCTGCTCGGCGAGGGCCTGCCGGGTGGCATCGTCGGCGTCTTCGGGCAGGTCGCGGAACGCCTCGTCGAGGTCGTCGTTCGGGTGTGCTTCGAGCGTCCGGCGCAGCACCTCCATCGACTCGTCCGAGAAAAGCTGGGCGTAGATCGTCAGCAGGGCGCGGTCGTTGTCGCGCAGGTCCTGGACGAGGCCGCTGAAGCTGGTCGGCACCTCCGGTGACGCACCCGGCTGCGCCAGGATGGCCAGCTCTCGCCGGATGCTCTCCAGCCGCCGGACCGTCGCCCCGAGCTCGGCGTCGACGGTCCGGAAGACGGAGGCCTGCCCTTCGCCGCTCGTGCCCATCTCGGCCACCTGCGCGAGCGGCACGCCGAGCCCGGTCAGGCGCTTGATCTGCAGGAGCCGCGTCAGGTGGTGCACCTCGTAGCGCTTGTAGCCGTTGGGCTCGCGATCGGGCTCGTCGAGCAGCCCGACCTGGTGGTAGTAGCGCACCGTCTTCACCGTGATGCCCGCCAGGTCCGCGATCTCGCGTGTGCTCCAGGTCATGGGTCCTCACCTCGTCGTCCGGTGCCGGTTCTAGGTCGTGATCCGTGTACGTCGCTCGCGTACCCAGACGAGGACGACCATGGCGATGTTGACGGCGGCGAGGATCAGGAGGGCCGCGTCACCGGTGTCGGTGGACCGGTCGATGGTGTATCCCTCGCCGTCTGCCATCAGCGTGTTGACGCTCGAGAACAGGACGTTGTTGGCGATGTGGAACGCGGCCGGCGCCTCGATGCCGCGGCTGATGATCGCCATCAGTCCCGTGGCCACGCCGATGAAGGTGTAGTAGCCGAACAGCCAGGGGTCGCTGGAGCCGTGAACGACCGCGAAGGCCAGGCTGGAGACCACCAGACCGACGGCGAGGGCCGGGCGAACCGCGCGCACCCAGGACGCGGCGGCGGGCAGCACGGCGCTGCGGAACATCAGCTCCTCGCCGACGGACTGGAGCGGGGTGCTCAGCACGGTGACCACCAGCATGAGGATCGTCGTCCCGGAGACACCGAACGCGACCCAGCCCGGGGACTCGGGGGCAACCAGCGCCACCACGCCGATGCCGGCGCCCACCAGCAGGGCCGCGCCGAGCAGGTACTGCGCCAGGCGTCGACCGTCGAACGCCCGTGGCGAGCTGATCAGGCTGCGCCACGGCACCTTCGCCAGCCGTGCCAGCAGCAGGATCGCCACCACGCCCGAGATGCCAATGCTCAGGTTGACGGCCAGGAGCTTCAGCGGGGTGAAGGTGGCGGACATCGGGTCGTCGCTGCCCTCGATGACGCCCACGACCTGGTACAGCAGGATCTGCAGGAGCACCATCACGACCGGCGGCACGACGAGGACGACCAGCGGCCTCCACCAGCTCATGCGGACGTGGGCACCGAACGGCCGGGAGCCGTCGACACCCGGCTCGCGACGTCCGGATGCCGGGTCGTCGGCCTGGTGCGGTGAGCTCGGGCGCGCTGCCGTGTTCGGGGTCTGGCCGGGTCCTGGCACGGACATCGGGTGGTCCTCCTGGGTCGAGATGGTTGTTGCACGCACCAGCGAACACCGTGTCCTGGGGGCACACTCAAGCGGTGTACCGCTCGAATATTGAGTTACATGGCCTGAGCTGCGGTTACGCGGCGTGGTGGTATTCGTTGATCGTGCCTGCAACGACGGATGGCTCGTAGGTCGTTGAGGTCGGTCACGTGCCGGGTAGGCTGCGCTTCGATGTCCGGGGAGCGTTGGTTCCGGGACTGATGCGGCTGGTGCCCGTTGTAGTGGATCAGATACTCATGGAGCACGCGGGTCAGGTGGCGTTCGTCGAGGATCAGGATCCGGTCCAGGAGTTCACGGCGCGGAGTGCCGATAACGCGCTCGCAGATGGCGTTCATCCTCGGTGTCCGCGGCAATGTGGTGATGATCCGCAGCCCTTCGCCTTCGAAGGCCTCCGGGAAGGCGGAGGTGAAGAGCGGGTCCCGATCGTGGATCACGAACCGCAGCCGGGCGATGCGGTCACCGATATCCATCACCAGATTGCGAGCCTGCTGCACCGTCCATGCCCCGCTCGGGTGCGCGGTCGCACCGGCCAGGTGCAGTCGCCGGGTATGGGGCCCGCGTGATGCCAGCCCTGATACCAGCCGGGCCTGGTGATGCTGGGCCCTCGGCGTGAAATACATCCGACCTCCGTCCCGCGCGCATGTGGTTCACCACCATCCAGAGCCGCCAGATCTTGACCTACATCCGATGTTTCCTCTACGTTACCGGGCATATCGAAGTTGCGAAAGGTTTCGCAACTCACTCCCTTCGCTTGAGGTATGGAGTGCCGTATGCCCTCCCCCCGCTGTTCGCTCGCCACCCTCGCACTGACCGCCGGTCTCATCGCCTCGACGTCAGCCTGCGGAGGTTCCTCATCGGCCGCCGACGACGATCTGCTCGAGGTCTGGAACCGGGCCTCGCCCGCGTCCGCCGAGGTGACCAAGAAGGTGCTGGCCGCGTTCACCGCCAAGACCGGCATCAAGACCAAGTACGTGCCGGTCCTCGACAACTGGGACGGCAAAGTGCAGGAGGCCGTCGCCGCGCGCAACCTGCCCGACATCATCATCAACGACTCAGGCATGCTCGGGACGAACGTCAGCCAAGGGCTGATCGGCCCGGTGGACCGCAACCAGATCGCGGGCCAGGGCGAGCTGCACGAACGCGCGTGGGAGCAGGCCAAGGGGTACGACGGCAAGTACTACGCGGTGCCGTACACCGTGCAGACCGTCGCCACGCTCGTCAGGAAGGACTGGCGGGAGAAGGTCGGCGCCGAGGTCCCGAAGACGTGGGAGGACCTGGTCGCCCTGGCCAGGGCGTTCCAGGAGAAGGACCCGGACGGCAACGGCAAGGCCGACACGTACGGGATGGTCGTCCCGGCCTCCACCGAGCGCGGGTACGCGTCCTGGTGGGCCTCCACCTACATCTGGCAGGGCGGCGGGGAGTTCCTGACCGAGTCGGGCGGCAAGTTCACGCCTGCCATCGACCAGCCGAAGTCCGTCGAAGCCGTCAAGTGGCTGCAGAACCTCTTCTGCAAGGACAAGCTCGTCATCCCCGGCGCGCTCACCCTGGTCACCAAGGACGCCCACCCGTTCTTCGAGACCGGCAAGGCCGGCATCTACCTGACCGGCCCGTACCTGTTCGGCCGGTTCGACAAGAGCCTGGGCAAGGACAAGTACGAGGTGATTCCCTCGCCGGCCGGCCCGGCAGGGGCGGCCTCGATGGCCGAGGGCGAGAACGTCTACCTGATGGCCGGCTCCAAGCTCCAGGACCAGCAGAAGAAGCTGGCCGAGTACCTCATCACGCCTGAGGCGCAGAAGATCGGCATGGCGGGCAACTCCGACGGCGCGATCGTCAAGCTGCCCGTGAACAAGAGCGTGGACGTGTTCACCGAACGCCAGGACGACCGTTGGACGGCCATCAAGGAGATCTACGAGAAGGACGGCAAGTACTTCCCGAACGTGCCGAACTGGCAGCCGTTCCGGCAGAAGTCGGCCGAGACGCTCAACAAGGTCTTCGCCGACTGCGGCACCGACGTGCAGGCGGCGCTGACCGAGCTGGCCGGGGCCTTCAAGACCGAGCTGACCGCGCAGAAGGTCGGCTGATGACGCTCACCACGGAGCGCGCCGCCGTCGCCCCGGCGAGCCGGACCGAAACAGCGCGCAGGCGGAACGCGGCCCTGGTGCCGTGGCTCTTCCTGGCGCCCGCGCTGATCCTCTTCCTCTACTTCAAGTACATCCCGATGGCCCAGGGCATGTGGCTGAGCTTCTTCAAGGTGCAGCCGTTCCTCGGCAACGAGTGGCTGGGGCTGGAGAACTATCGCCGGGTCTTCGCCGAGGAGGCCTTCCGCGACGCCACCGCGCACACCCTGGTGTACGCGGTGGGCCAGACCGGCGGCTCGATCCTCCTCGGGTTCGTGCTCGCGCTGCTGCTGGAGGGCAAGGCCAGGACGTTGTGGTTCGTCCGTACGGCGGCCTTCCTGCCGGTGGTCACGGCGACCGCGGTGGTGGCGGAAGTGTGGCGGTTGCTGTACTTCCCCGGCGAGGAGGGCATGCTCAACACCCTGCTCGGCTGGTTCGGCAGCGACACCCAGAAGTTCCTGGACGACCCGAACGGCGCTCTGGGCTGGGTGATCCTGGTCGGGATCTGGAAGGGCGCGCCGTACGACATGATGATCATCCTGGCCGGGCTGGCCGGGATCGACCGGCAGCTCTACCAGGCGGCCGCGATCGACGGCGCGGGCCTGTTGCAGCGGATCAGGTACGTCACGATCCCCGCGCTCCGGCCGGTCGTGACGATCCTCATCATCCTGGCCTGCGTCCGCAGCCTGCGCGTGTTCACCGAGATCTACGTGCTCACCGGCGGCGGTCCGGCGGGCGCCACCGACGTGATCATGACGCGGATCTTCGCCACCGGCTTCCGCACGGGCGACATGGGCTTCGCCACCGCCGCCTCGGTGGTGCTGTTCGTGGCGACGCTGCTGCTCACGGCCGCGGTCACGCTCTACCGCAGGCGGAAGGAGCTCAATGTCTGAGACCACGCTCGCCCAGGTGAGGGAGCTCGATGTTTGACACCACGCTCGGCTGGGCCTGGGGGCGCAAGCACCCCCTGGCGTCCGCGGCCCGGATCCTCATCTACGTCGTCGTGCTCGTCGTCTTCTGCGGGCCGCTGCTGGCGATCTTCACGGGGGCGTTCGACCGGAGCAACGACCCCAGCCGGATGTCGTTGTTCCCGTCGAACCCGACGCTGGTGAACTTCGAGGTGGCGGCTGATCAGGGTCTGTGGCGGTTCTTCATGAACTCGCTGTTCATCACCGGTGGCGGGCTGCTGCTGCAGGTGACGGTGAGCGTTTTCGCCGGGTACGCGCTGGCTCGCAAGCGGTTTCGCGGGCAGGCGTTCGTGCTGGTGGCCATCCTGGCCACGATGATGATCTCCGATGAGGTCATCGCGATCCCGCTGTCGCTGGTGCTGAACGATCTGCCGCTGCTGGGCGTCTCGCTCAGGGGGTCGCTGCTGGGGATGATCGTGCCGCTGGGCGCGTGGGGGTTCTCGATCTTCGTGATCAGCGAGTTCATGAAGGAGATCCCGGCCGAACTGGAGGAGGCCGCCCGCGTTGACGGCGCCGGTGAGTTGCGTATCTTCCTGCAGGTCATCCTGCCGTTGTGCCGTCCGGCGCTCGGCGTGATCACGATCTTCGGCTTCAACATGGTCTGGGACCAGTACCTGCTGCCGCTGATCGTGGCCGAGACCCCGGACAACTACCCGATCGGGGTGGGGCTGTCGATGTTGCGCACCAATCCGGAGATCGGGCCCGGCCCGCTGCTCGCCGGGGCGCTCGTCGCCATGTTGCCCAGCTTGATCGTCTATCTGGCCTTCCAACGTACGTTCCTGTCCGGCCTGGTGGCCGGGGCTGTGAAGGGATAGCTCATGACTCACGATCTCAGCCGCCGCACCCTGCTGGCGGCAGGCGGCGCACTCGCGCTCACCGGCATGGCCGGGGCGCCGTCCGCCCACGCCGAGGCCGGCTCCTGGCGCTCGACGCTCGTGTACCGCAGGCACGGCAGGCTCGTCTACGCCGAGGACGCCGAGCGCAACCGCGTCCCCGACTTCAGCCACGCCGGTTACCGCAACGGTGAGCGGCCGCTCCCGCGCCTGCGCGTGGTCAAGACGATCGGGCCGATCGAGGGCGACAACACCGCCCACATCCAGGCCGCGCTGGACGAGATCGCGGCGCTGCCCGAGCACCGGCGCGGGGCGCTGCTGCTCCTGCCGGGCCGCTACCCGGTGTCCGGGACGATCTACGTGCGCTCCAGCAGGACCGTGTTGCGTGGTTCGGGAGACGGCGAGGATCCGGCGGAGAACTCGGTCATCATGGCCACCGCCGCGGGAGCGGCGAACCGCACCGTGATCGTCGCGGGTGGCGAGGGGCCGGTGAACTGGTCGGCCTGGCGGGGCGAGGTGCCGGGCACCCGTACCGATATCGTCTCCGACTTCGTCCAGGTGGGCGCGCGCTCGTTCGAGGTCGCCGACGCCCGCGGGCTGCGGCCCGGCGACAACGTCATCATCTTCCATCCCTGCTCGGAGGGGTGGCTGAAGGCCATCGACTACGGCGGGCACGACACCGGCCGGCCGTGGAACGTGGATGAGGAGCCCATCCTCTACAACCGCTACATCACCGACATCCGGGGCAATCAGGTGACCGTCGACGCGCCGGTCTACAACCACCTGGACCGGTCGTTGTCCCAGTCGTACCTCTACAAGACCGACCGGGCCGGCGTGGTCACCCAGGTGGGCGTCGAGCGGCTGCGGGTGGACGTCGAGTTCACCGGCGACCCGTTCGTGGACAAGTCGGCGGTGCAGAACGCCATCCGCGTCTTCCGCGCCGAGGACGCCTGGATCCGCGACTGCACGGCACTGCGGTTCTGGCAGGTCGGGATGGAGGCGTGGGAGGCGACCCGGGTCACGGTCGACAACTGCCGCGCGCTGGAGCCGACCGGCGCGACCTCCGCGGGCGGGAACCGCTACAACTTCTGTGCCCACCCGTTCGCCCAGCTCGTGCTCTTCAAGGACTGCCACGCCACGAAGGCCAGGCACGCGTTCATCTGCAACGGCGCCGCCTCGAACTCGGGGATCGTCTTCCTGCGCGGGACCTCCGAGGAGACCTACAACACCAGCGAGGGTCATCGGCGCTGGAACACGGGCCTGCTCTTCGACGGCCACCGCGAGGTCAACCCGCATCGCACGCTGACGCTCGGCCTGTACAACCGGGGCTGGTGGGGTACGTCGCACGGCTGGTCGGCGGCCCATTCCGTGGCCTGGGGATGCGACATGTCCGGCACCCAGATCGTCGTGCAGAAGCCGCCCACCGCACAGAACTACGTCGTCGGCGCGAGGAACGCCGTGGTGAACGCCAGCGGTCCGTTCACGCAGCCGATCGGCCACGTCGAGGGCGTCGGCGAGGCCGACCTGCAGATCCCGTCGCTGTACGCGGCCCAACTCCACGAAAGAGGTTTCCGCCATGTCTAGGACCGACACCTTCAGGGAGCGGCGTTTCGGGTTGTTCGTCCATTGGGGGTTGTACGCGCTGGCCGCCCGGCACGAGTGGGTCAAGCAGCGCGAGCGGCTCTCCGACGAGCATTACCAGCGCTATTTCGAGCACTTCGACCCCGACCTGTACGACCCGGAGGCCTGGGCGGAGGCGGCCGACCGGGCCGGGATGCGGTACACGGTGCTGACCGCCAAGCACCATGACGGGTTCTGCCTGTGGGACTCGGAGCTGACCGACTACTGCGTCAGCGGCACGCCGTACGGCAAGGATCTGATCGGGCCGTTCGTGGAGGCGTTCCGGAGGAGGGGGCTGGGCGTCGGGTTCTACTACTCGCTACTGGACTGGCATCACCCGGACTTCCCCATCGACGGGCTGCACCCCGCGTACGTCGAGGGCGGGAACCTCCCCGAACGCGATGTCACGAAATATGCCGACTACCTGCACGGCCAGGTCGAGGAACTGCTGACCCGCTACGGCCCCATCGACACGCTGTGGTTCGACTTCTCCTACAGTAACCGGATCAGGCAGGGCAAGCCGGTGTACGGCGGCAAGGGCAAGGCCGAGTGGCGCTCGGAGGAGCTCGTCGAGAAGATCCGCGGCCTCCAGCCGGACATCCTGCTCAACGACCGGCTGGAACTGCCGGGCGACTTCACCACACCCGAGGCATACCAGCCGACCGGCCCCATCGGGGCGGTCTGGGAGGCGTGCCAGACCCTCAACGGGAGCTGGGGCTACTACCGGGACAACCACACCTGGAAGTCACCGGACATGCTGATCAAGATGCTGGTCGACTCGGTGTCCAAGGACGGCAACCTGCTGCTCAACGTGGGACCGAACGGCCGTGGCGAGTTCGAGCCGCGGGCGCTGGAGACGCTGCGCGAGATCGGCGACTGGATGCGGTCGCACAGCCGGTCGATCTACGGGGCGGGAGTCAGCGAGTTCGAGGCGCCCGCGGACTGCCGTTACACGCAGCGCGGCGACCGGCTGTACGTGCACATTTTCTCGTGGCCGTTCCGGCACCTGCACCTGCCGGGGCTGGCGGGCAAGGTCCGGTACGCGCAACTGCTGCACGACGGGTCCGAGATCCGCACCTGGGCGCCGGACCCGGCGTACGACAACGGGCACGTGCACTCGATCGCGATCCCCGAGGACACGCTGACCCTGGAACTGCCCGTGGAGCCGCCGGACGTCGCCGTCCCCGTGATCGAGCTGTTCCTCTGAGGTTCCCGGCCAGCCTCGATGTGGATGTTCTTGACGTAGACGTCGTTCCTGCTCGCCATGCCGGCGCGGCCGTAGGGCCCGCGCTTGAAGGAGTAGGTGGCATCGCCGTGGTCCTGGCGGAGCCGCCGAAGACCTGCATCACCGCTCCCGACGGGTTGCGAAAGATTGCGAAACAAGATCTGGCGGCAACGTTCGCCAAACGTCGGAGATCGTCAAGGGTCCGGCGGGCAGGCACATTTCTGATCGGGAAGGCGTTCCAGTGGAGGGCTTGAAGTGGACGACGTGACTGTCCCCCGCCGCAGGACCATGGCGGACATCGCCGCCCAGGCGGGGGTCTCACCTTCGACGGTGTCGAAAGTTCTTCACGGCAGGTCCGATGTCTCCCCCAAGACCCGCGGCCGGATCCAGCGGCTGCTCGGCCAGCACGGCTACACGCTGCCCGGCCACGGCGAGCACCCCGGCGGCCTGACCGAGTTCGTCATCAACGAGCTGGACAACCCCTGGGCCGTCGAGCTGATCCGCGGCGCCGAGGAGGCCGCGCAGGCCGAGGGCATGGGCCTGGTCGTGTCGGCCGTGCACCGGCGGAGCAAACTGGCCCGGCACTGGCTCGACGCGCTCGGCAACCGGGGCTCGCTCGGCGCGATCCTGGTCGTCTCCGAGCTCTCCGCCGAGCAGGAACGCGAGCTGGAACGCATGGGCATCCCGTTCGTCGTGGTGCAGCCGTCGGAGGACGAGAGCCCGGACACCCCCGCGGTCGGCTCGACGAGCTGGCAGGGCGGCTTGTCGGCCACGCGGCACCTGATCGAGCTGGGTCACCGGCGGATCGCGATGATCACCGGCCCGGCGGGGCGGCTGACCTCGCGGGTGCGGCTGGACGGCTACCGCGCGGCACTCGATCAGGCCGGGATCGAGCCCGCCCCCGAGCTGATCCGGCACGGCGACTACTCCCACGAGCCCGCCTACCGGCTGTCCCTGGAGCTGCTGAGGCTGCCCGACCGGCCGACGGCCGTGTTCGCGGGCAACGACCTTCAGGCGCTGGGCACGTACCGGGCGGCGAAGGAGTGCGGCCTGAGGGTGCCTGAGGACGTCAGCGTGGTGGGCTTCGACGACCTGCCGTTCGCCCAGTGGATCGCCCCGCCGCTGACCACCGTTCGGCAGCCGCTGGCGAACATGGCCGGCATGGCCGTCAGGCTGCTCGTCCAGCTCATCAACGGCGAGCAGCCGGAGACGCTGCGGGTCGAGCTGGCGACCCGGCTGATCGTCCGCGAGAGCACCGCCCGGATGCCGGGCTCGTAGAGGCAGCCCCGCGGGTCAGGCGCAGCCCCGCTCCCGGGCGCATAGAGGCGACCTCGGGTCCCGGGCTCAAAGGGGCGGCCCGGCCTCCAGGCGCGCCATGTCCCGGTTCTTCGCCGGGGGGCGTGGCCGCGCGTCGCGCTACGCTTGCGCGCCGTCGTGGTGACCCAGGCGCAGGGAGAGCGTGGCGGCGCCGGCGCGGACGAGGTCGGTCCACTGCTCTCGGCGCCGGTCGGTCCAGCGGAGGGTGGGCACCGAGACGCTCATCGCGGCCACCATGCGGCCGCTGTGGTCAAGCACGCCGACGGCGACGCAGGCGACCGCCTCGTTGGACTCGCAGTTGTCATAGGCCACGCCTGTGCGGCGGATCTCCGCCAGTTGCGCGCGTAGCCCGGCGTGCGTGGTGATGCTGTTCGCGGTCATCGGCCGGAGGGGCCGGTCGTGCGGGTAACGCGACTCGAGTGCCTCCGGGGTCAGGGCGGAGAGCAGCATCTTGCCGACCGCGGTGCAGTGCGCCGGGAGCCGGCGGCCGACCGCGGAGACCATCCGTACCGGATGAGTGCTGTCCACCTTGGCGATGTACACCACCTCGGCTCCGTCCAGTACTGCCACGTGCACACCCTCGTCGCAGGCGGCGGCCACCTCGGAGGCCGCGTGCCGGGCCTGCCTGGCCAGGTCCAGGCGGTCGGCGAAATGCCCGCCGAGCTCGAAGAGCTTCATGCCCAGCTGGTACCGGATCGGGGCGCTCGGCTCGGCTACCAGGTAGCCGCGATCGACCAACGTGTTCACCAGCTCGTGCACGGTGGTCCGGGGTAGTCCGAGCCGGGCGGTGATGTCGGAGGCGGCCAGTGCGCCTTCGGCGAGGAACAGCTCGAGAATGTCGAGCGCCCGGTTGACCGCCGGCACTGTTCGGGCCATCGCTGCCTCCTGCCGGCCGGCCGGAGCCGACGTCCGCCGGCATTGACGACTGCGAGCAGAGATGGCTAGCCTCCGCATGCCGATATGTCGAACCTTGTTCGAGATTTCGAACAATAGGGATACGGGAGCACCATGTCAATCACCCATGAGTTGCTCGTTCGCCTCGGGCTGCCTGCCGACGAGGGGTCCGCGCCGCCGTCTCCTGGCCGATTTCCCGACGGGGCCCACTACCGCGTGGAGATTCCCAGCGTGGAGGGCCCGGCCAGCCTCGACGCCGTCCTGCGAGAGGCGCGACGACTGGACGTACCGGTCACCCGGGTCTCCCAGGGAAGCGGGGTGGGTCTGCTCACCGACGGCGAGATCACCGAAATGGTGGGTATGGCCGGCGACGCCGGCGTGGAGCTGTCCCTGTTCGCCCGGCCGTGCGCCGGCTGGGACACCTCCGCCATGAGCCGCGCCCCTGCCGGCGGAGGCCTGGCCCCGGCGGTGCGCGGACAGGACCAGCTGGTCGCCGTGGTGGACGAGATCCGCAGGGCGGCCGAACTGGGGGTGCGCAGCGTCCTGATCGCCGACCTGGGCGTGCTCTCCGTGTTCGGCCGGCTGCGCGACAGCGGGGAGCTGCCCGCGGACATGCAGGCCAAGATATCGGTGATGCTCCCGATCGCGAACCCGGCCACCGCCAAGGTGATCGCCGGCCTCGGCGCGGACACTCTCAACCTGCCGACCGACCTCACCCTCGCGCAGATCGGGGCCATCCGCAGCGCGGTCGCCCAGCCGCTGGACATCTACGTCGAGTCACCGGACAACCTGGGCGGTTTCGTCCGCCACTACGAGCTGCCCCGGCTGGTGGAGCTGGCGGCACCGGTGTACGCGAAGTTCGGGCTGCGCAACGCCCCGGACATCTACCCGTCCGGCAGCCACTTGGAGGCGACCTCGGTGGCGCTGTCGATCGAGCGGGTCCGCAGGGCCAGGCTGGGACTGGATCTGCTGGCGCGGGCCGGTTCGACGGCCGTCTGCTCCCGAGCCGGCGCTGCCGGACTCGCCCTGCCCGTCACAGGTTGAGGAATCGGGCCGGCGCGGGTGCACCGCCGGCGGTGGGGGAGTAGCCGTAGGGGAAGAGCAGCCCGTCCTGCATCTCGTTGCCCCATGCCGCAGCGGGTGGCTGGGGCGCTGGGTGCATGCGATGCGCCTCATCTCGCGCGGTTCCGGTACGCCGTAGGGGCCAGCCCATGGATGCCCGTGAACCTACGGGAGAAATACAGAGCGTCGTCATATCCGGACTCGCGGGCGATGGCATTGATCGTGAGTCCGGAATGGTCGAGCAGCTCCCGCGCGCGCGCCATGCGGAGCTGGGTCTGGTACTTCAGCGGGGAGATCCCGAGCTGTTCCCGGAAGAGAGCACTGAGCTGGGACGTGCTCAGGCCGACCATCGCGGCCAGGGACTCCACGGAGGTGCGCTGAGGCGTGGTCGCACGCAGGTGCTCGACGGCGCGTTCGACCGGGCTGAGCGAGGTTCCGAGGGGACGGCGGCCGGTGGCGACCACCTGGGCGAGCGCGTTCCACGCTGCTCCGGCGGCGCGAACGAGGCCTCCCGTTGTCCCGGTGTCGAGGCCGTCGATCACTTGGGAGATGAGACTGGCGACGGGTGCGGGATCCCGAAGGTGCGTGACGATCCCACCGGCCGCTGCCCGCGCCGCGTCGACGAGTTCCGCGGCGTCGGCGCCCACGGCGTGGAACCACCACAGGGTCCAGGGATCGGGGTCCGAGGCTCCGTACTCATGGGCCATTCCTGCGGGCAGGAGGACCGCGTCGCCGCGCCGAACGGCGAAACGTCCATCGCCGGTCTCGCACCACCCTGAACCGTCGGTGCAGACCAAAAGGATGTGCTGTCCGGCGCCGTCGGGCCGGGAGCTTCCATGCCGTGCGGCGCGGAGAAAGCAACCGCAATCCGTGACCAGGAGCCGGTTGGTCACGGGTCGGCCGAGCGCCTTGCGCACGATCGGCCGGGGGACAACCAGCATCCGTCCGCCGGCGAACCCTTCAGGCAGCGGGCTGTCCTCCCTTCTGATCATCGTTTCATCCATATGAGGCAGTGAAACGCCTATCGGCCCGCCCGGTCAACCGGCCATACGCTCATTCACGTGCCTCATGGGCGGCCGGCGACGGTGCTCCCACGCGCCCCCCGGTCCGTGCAAACTCTTGAAGGAGAACGATGGACAATCACGAGGTCCGCACGTTGCGTGTCTCCCCGCAGTCCCCGCCCCGCCGGGGACACCTGCCGTTGGGTGACGCGCCGAGAACGGCGGACCGGATCGAGGTCACGAGCCGGTGGCTCGAACGCGGCGGCAAGCCGTGGTTCCCGGTGACCGGGGAGATCCACTACTCCCGCATCCCGCGCGAGCGATGGAACGAGATTCTCGGACACGCACGCGCCGGCGGCCTGGACTCCGTGGCGACGTACGTACTCTGGCAGGCCCACGAGCCGGAGCCCGGCCGGTTCCGGTGGGACGGCAACCTCGACCTGCGCGCGTTCATCGAGCTCGCCGCACGCCACGGCCTGGACGTCGTCGTCCGGATGGGCCCGTGGGCACACGGCGAGGCGCGCGGCGGCGGGTTCCCGGACTGGCTCGTCGAGCGCGGGCTCAAGACCCGCACCAACGACCCCGCCTACCTCGAACTGGCGCGCGCGCTCTACGCCCAGACGATCGGCCGGCTCGCCGGCCTCACCCATGCCGAGGGCGGACCCGTGGTCGGTGTCCAGATCGACAATGAGCTGTACGACCAGCCGCAGCATCTCGCCATGCTCCGGCGCATCGCCGAGGACCTGGGACTGCGGGTGCCCCTGTGGACGGCGACGGGCTGGGGCGGCGCTCTGGTGCCCGAGACGCTGCTCCCGCTCTACAGCGCCTACTCCGATGGATTCTGGGAGGACTCGCACACGGAGTGGCCTCCGTTCGCGGCCCACCACTTCCGCTACAGCGAGGTCCGCGACGACCTGTCGGTGGGCGCGGACCTGCGCGAGGCGCTCGACGGCATCGTGCTCGACCCCGGCGCGGTCCCGCTCAAGGACGACGACGCAACCCCCTACGCCACCTGCGAAATCGGAGGAGGCATGCACGTCGCCTACCACCGGCGCCCGCTGGTCACGGCCCAGGACGTGGCCGCGCTCGCGCTGGCCAAGATCGGGAGCGGGTCGACCTGGCAGGGCTACTACATGTACGCCGGCGGCACCCAGCGGGTCGGGCCGCACGGCACCGAGCAGGAGTCCCACGCCACCGGATACCCCAACGACGTGCCGAGCCTGAGCTACGACTTCTACGCCCCGATCGGGGAGCACGGCCAGATCCGCCCGCACCACCACCTGCTGCGCCGCCAGCACCTCTGGCTGGCCGAAGAAGGCGCCCGGCTCGCGACGATGGGCGTCACCGTCGGCGGTGGCAGCGACGACCCGGGCGAGCTGCGATGGGCCGTCCGTTCGGACGGGCACAGCGGCTACCTCTTCCTGACCACGTACCAGCCGCCCAAGCGGCCGCTCGACGCGCAGAAGGACGTTCAGGTCACGGTGTCGTTCGAGGACGCCGACCTTACCGTCCCGACCAGGCCGCTCGACGTTCCCGCCGGGGTGTCCCTGGTGTGGCCGCTTCGTTACCCGCTCACACCTGGGCTCATGCTGCGAAGTGCCACCGCGCGACTCCTCACCCGCATCACCGATGAGCACGGCGATCTCGTCGTCTTGTGCGCGACCGACGGGGTCCCCGTGGAGCTCGTACTCGACGGCGAGGTGGAAGCCGGCGGGACGGCGGCCCGTACACGGTCCGCCGGCGACACGACAGTGGTGGACATCGCCGATCCCGGAACGGAGTGCATCGTCGACCTGCCCGGCGTGCGGGTCCTCGTCCTCGACGAGGCGAGCGCGAACCGCCTGTACCGGCTGCGGGTCGCGGGCCGCGAGCGGCTCGTCCTGTCCGACGTGCCGGTGTACGCCCTGGACGGCGCGCTCGTGCTCCAACCGGACACCGATCGGTGCACCGTGTCGCTCCTGCCGGCTCCCGCCGGGCTGACCGCCGACGGCGGCGAGATCGACGGACCCCATGAGGGGCGGCCGTGGCGAACCTGGTCCGTGAGCGTTCCCGGCGCGGGGACCCGGACGATCGCCGCCGACCTGCGCCCGCACGCCCCCGCGCCCCCCGATCCGGTGCGTGGCGGGCCGATGGACCGGCTCAGCGCGCCCACCGACTACTCCGGTGCAGCACGCGTGCACCTGGACGTGCCGCTTGATGTGCTCGACGGCATCGACCGCGCGCTGTTGCGCGTGACCTGGACCGGCGATGTCGGCCGCGCGTACGTGGGCGACCGGCTCATCGGCGACCACTTCTGGCACGGGCGTACTTGGGACATTGACCTCACACCGTGGCGTGACGAGGTCGCCGAGCACGGAGTGCGGCTCGAACTGCTGCCTTGGCGCCGCGACACCGGCGTGTGGATCGACCCGGCCGTGCGGCAGGTCCCGGACGGCATCGTCGTCGCCTCCGTGGATGTGGTGCGGGTGGGCCGGGTGGTCCTCACGACGACGGAACTGTCGCAGTCACGGAACTGAGTTCATGGGTCTGGTTCATGGGGTCTACGACGCGAAGGCCGAAGGCCGGGTGTCTCGTGAACGAGGGCGAGGGGGCGGGCCGGGCCTGGTCACGCCCTTGCCTCGCGGCCTGGCTCTGAGCCGATCGCGGGTTGAGGACCGTGGGTGTCCGGCGCCGGCGGGGCCGGGGTGCGGACGGCCAGAGACGCTCCGAGCAGGACCAGGACTGTGCCGGCGACCATGCGGAACGTGACGGGTTCACCTTGGACGAGCACCCCGGCCGCGACCGCGACGAGCGGTGCCACGTACGTGATGAACGAGGCCCTGACCGGCCCGGCCGCCGAGATGAGGGCGAAGAAGGCGGTGAAGCCGCCGGCGGTGCACACCACCCCGAGGACCAGGACGGCGATCAGCACCTGGGTCGTGAGCTGGGGCGCGGGATCGGTCACGGCTGCGAGCGCCAGCAGCGGCGGCGTGGCCAGGAGCAGCATCGCGGTGGTGACCACGATGCCGGGCACGCCGGCGAACCAGCGGCGCACCAGGAGTGCGCCGAGGCCGTAGCAGGCGGCGGCCGCGATGATGAGCGGCATGCCGGGCCCCCCGCCGCCGACGCCGAACAACGTGATCACGCCCAGGAAGCCGGCCGCCACACCTGCCCACGCGCCGCTGGTGATCCGGTCGGATCCCTTCCACACCAGCCCGATGAGCAGTACGAACAGCGGTTCGGTGGCGATCAGCACTCCGGTGAGGCCGGACGACACGCTCAGTTCGCCGACGGCGATGAGCGTGAAGGGCGCCACGACCTCCACGAGCGCGAGGACGGCGAGGCGCGGCAGGTGGGCGCGCAGCGTTCGCGGCAGCCCGCGGCGCAGGGTCAAGGGCAGCAGGACGAGGGCGCCGAGCAGCACGCGGACGGCGACGACGGACACCGCGCCGAGGCCTTCCAGCGCCAGGCTGATGAACAGGTACGGCACGCCCCACAGCACGGACACCGCGCCGAACAGAGCCCAGCCACGGCGGCTCATGGCCGCATCCCGGAGACAGACAGGTAGGACATAAGGGCCACAGTAGGAATGACGCGACCAGCGACGGGATACAGAATATGCAGATATGTCGCTCTAAAACTTGTCGATTGTCAAGCCTGAGGACGTGATCACGATATGGCCGATCTCGATGCCGTCGACTGGCAACTGCTGGGCCTGCTGCAGGACGACGCCCGCCTGGGTTACCGCGAGCTCGGCCGCCGGATCGGCCTGAGCCCGCCGGCGGTCGCCACCCGCGTGCGCCGCTTGGAACGTCTCGGCGTCATCACCGGATACAGCGCCCGCGTCGATCCCTCCAGGGTCGGGCTGCCGGTCCAGGCCTTCCTCATCCTGTCGACCGCCGGCCGCCGCCAGTCCCTGACTGCCGCGCAGATCGCGCGCGACTCGCCGAACGTCCTGGAGGATCACCGGATCACCGGCACCGACGACCACCTCATGCGGGTCGTCGTCCCCGACATCGCCGCGCTGGAACCGCTGATCGACGCGCTCAACGAGCTCGGCAAGCCGGCCACCTCGTTCGTGCTCTCCTCCCCGAAGCCCTGGGCACCCGTCCCTCCCACGGGCCAGGCAACGTAGCCTCGCAGACCCAGGCTCCGCACGGCATGGGTCGGATACCGGCCGCGGTCGGCTCCTCAGCCGAGGCATTGCTCGTGCGGTAGATAACCGTTGAGCCCCACGATGACCGTGGTGAGAGATCCTGTGGCTTGTCATTCGCCGCAGATCGTACGCATCCAGTGGCTCACAATCTGTCGGCCAGCCGCCGGGCCGCGACCTGGACGATGTCCCACGCGGTGGCGAACGGCGGCGCGTAGGACAAGTCGGACCAGGCCAGGTCGTCAACGGTCGCGCCGTGCCACAACGCCGTGGCGACGGTGTCGATACGTTTGCCCGCGCCACGCCCGCCAACGATCTGCGCCCCCATCAGCCGATGATCCGACGGCGCTGCCAGCAACTTCACCGCGACCGGGTCGGCCTCGCTCATATAGCCGCTGGCCGTGCTGCCTTCGGTGACCAGGGACGTCACCTCGATGCCGGCGGCGGCTGCCTCACGCTCGTTCAGACCGGTGCGGGCGATCTCCAGGTAGGTCGTGCCCACGGCGAATCGGGTGATCGCGGTGCCCAGCACGCCGCCGAACCGCAGCGCGCCTGGTGTGACGAGGTTCGTGCCGACGATCCGGCCCTGTTTGTTGGCATGGGTGCCGAGCGGCATGTAGGTCCAGGTGCCGGTGAGCCGATGCCGGATCTCGCAGCAATCACCGGCGGCCCAGATCCCGTCGGCCAGGCTCCCGTCCGGCTCGGGTCGCAAACCGCCGCTTGGGCCGCTCGGCAACTTGTCGAGGTCAAGGTAACCGGTGTTCGGTGTGATCCCCAGTGCCAGCACGACCAGGTCCGCCGGACAGTGCTCGCCTTCGGCTGTGTACGCGCCACGCACCCGTCCGTCCGCCACGTCCAGCCGCACGACCGGTGAGCCGACCACGACCCGGACTCCCGCCTCGTGCATCCCCTTCTCGATCCGGGCGGACAGGTCCGGGTCCAGGGAACTCATCACCCGAGCGCGGGTGATCACGGTGACCTCGTGGCCACGCCTCCTGGCGGCCTCGGCCATCTCGACGCCGATGTAGCCGCCACCGGCGACAACCACCCGACCGCCGCCCTTGGGCAGTCCCGCGAGCAGGTCCAACCAGACAGCGCCGTCGGTGAGCGTTTTGACCGGCGCGACGCCGGCATACCGTTGCCCGGTACCGGGGTCGATGGCCCAGTCCGGCACCACGGCCGACGCACCGGTCGCGATCACCAGCTCGTCGTAGCCCAGCACCTGCTCACCATCGGCATCCTGGTAGGTGACGGTGCGGGCCTGCCGGTCGATCCCGGTCGCGGTGGCGCCGAGCCGCAGGTCGATCCCGGCTGCCCGGTGCTCCTCGGCGGTGCGGGCCACCAGGGAGTTGCCGCTGGACACGTCTCCGGCGACCCAGTAGGGGATGCCACAGGCGGAGTACGACGTATCGCCGGTCGCCTCCAGCGCGGTCACAGCCAGCTTGGTTCCGGCGAGCTTGGTCCCGGCCGCCCGGATCGCCTGGTGCGCCGCACTCATCCCTGCTGCATCGGCTCCGATGACCAGCAGACGGGTGGCGCTCACCGGGTCACGTCAATCGAGGCCATGGCTCGGAGCCTACCCAGCTCTGGACGGAGACGTAGCTCCCGCGAGAAGCGGTGAGCTGACCTGCGGCGATGCAGATCACGCCCTACAGGGGTTCTGGAGGGTAGGCGGGAGTTCGAGCGTCTTCAGGTCGGGGGAAGGCCCGCACGCGCTTGGGCGAGGACCGCGGCTGGAGCATCGCCCGCATGCGAGCGCCGTGGGCCGCCGGGTCAGGGGGGAAGCGGATCTGCCGGCGGTCCCGCGGTGATCAGGCCGGCCCCGGTCCACCTCCTCGGTGGGCCGGGCCGGGATCTACCGGGGGGCCTGTGCCGTTGGCTGTGGCGATCGGCTTGTCGATCTGGAGATCAGCCTGGTGTGCTGTTCGCGCTCGCTGGCGAGTCGTGGAGCCCACACAGGTTCTCCACCCGGAGCGGATTTGGGCTCCTCGCGGTAGAAGATGTCGATGTCGACCTCTTCACCACCCATGATCGCTGTGTCCCACGCGTTGCTGATGACCAGGATGCGCAAGGTCTCAGCCGACAGCCGGCCGAGGTGGGCACGCAGGGCGGCGTCGTCGGGCAGGCCGGAGACGCGCTGTGACAGACGGCCCCGGAAGATCCCGAGCCGGTCCATCAGCGTGTCGATGTCCGCCGCGGCCTGCGCGTCGGAACTCGGAGCGGCCTGCGCGTCGGCGCAGCCCTTGGCGATGTTGTCCTTGATGGCACGGGTGACGCCGTCCTCGTCGGCCGTGATCATCGCCTGCCAGGCACGGCTCTTGTGCCGGTACTGGAGCATCGCCATGGCCGCCTCGTGGCGGATGAAGTCCGCGTCGCGGAAGGCCCGCCCGCGCCAGGCCTGGCTGAGCGACCGGGCCAGAGAGATGGCCGAGGCCAGCCCGCTGTTGAGCCCGCGACCCGGCCAGAAGTGGATGGCGTTGGCGGCGTCGCCGAGCAGGAAGCCGTAGGTGCCCGGCGTGGCGGACGTCGGGGCGTGCAGGCGCGCGGTGAAGCGCGGCCGCTGCACCATGTCGAGCCGGAAGGCGGTGACGGCGCTGAGATTGTGCTCTGCCACGCCGAACATCGCCAGCCCTTCCTGCACCCGCCGCCACAGGGCGGACCCTTTGATCAGGGCCGGCAGGAACAAGGTGCCGTGGGTGGAGCAGTGGAAGTCGCCGTCGTCGGTACGGCCCATCATGCACGGGTTGGCGGCGACACACTCCTCGAACACGCGACGGACGGGATCGATGCCGATGACCTCCTCGGCCTCCTCGTCGGTGAGTCGCATATTGAGGAAACCCTCGCCGCCCAGGGCGTTGAGCAGGTAGCGGTTCTGGGCCACGGTCAGCAGGACCGACATGGCGTCAGGCAGGTCGGACTTGACGCGTAAGCCCAGCACGACATCCTGCAGGTGCCGGCCGTTCAGGGAGTAGATCGAGCTGTCGGCGGTGCCGAACTTGCCGGTGAAATGCTCCCGCGTGCGCGAACGGCCACCCTCGCAGATGGCGAGCACATGATCCTGCTTCGCGCTGTCGCCATGCTCGCCGGGATCGAAGCGGGTGGGGACGAGCCGGATGCGGTCGACCTTCTCGCCGGCCATCTCCAGCAGCGTGTCCTCGATGTAGGCGATGCGGAGGTTGCGCGGGGCGTGTCCTCGGATGGAGTCGGGGCCGGGCGGCCACATCTCGGAGTACGCCCCGGGCTTGAACAGCCGAGCCTGCACCGGGCCGGGGAGGTTCATGTACTGGCGGCTCTGAACCGTGACGACCTGCTGGCGCCGTACATTGCCCTGATCTTGCCCCTTCCACACGACCTGAGAACCGTTCTGGATCCAGCGGCCGTCATAGACGGTGACGGCGACCCGTGCGCCCATGAGGTGCTCCAGGAGGAGCGCGAAGCTCAGCCCGACGGGCCCGCCGCCGGAAACGGTCACCCGGAGTACCGGCCCCGGATCGACCGGCGGGGCGGGTCCGCTCGCCTGCGGCAGCGGGGGTGCGCCGTAGATCGTCGCGTCGTCGTCGGAGGGCAGGAAGCGGAACTGCTCGTCGCCGATCGTGATCAGGTCGCCCGGTTGGAGCACGTGTGAGGTGACGCGCTTGCCGTTGACCAGCGTTCCGTTGCGGCTTCCCAGGTCGTGCAGGATGTAACGCCCTGCCTCGTAGCGTATCTCGGCGTGGCGGCGCGATGCTCGTTCGCTGGAGAGCACCACGCTGCAGTCTTGCCTGCGGCCGAAGGTGGTCGGCGTGTCACCGAGCGGGAAGCGGCGGTCGGTGAGGGGGCCGTCGTGTCCGACGATGGCAGGGGGCATGATGCCTTCCTTATCGTGACAAGAGATCTAGCCATCGATGAGTTCAAGTCCATCATGTGCGACCGAAAGCAGCCGCGTAAGTGAGAAATACGCACATCGGCCCGGCAGGCTCGTCAGGTGGCGGTCCGGCGCCTGGGCGCGGCGGCGCATCATGCCCAGGGCCGGAAAGCGTTTTTCACACGCGGAATTCCGCGCTGAAGCCGAGAACCGTGGTGGCCTTGGCCAGGTTCAGGGGGACCGTGCGGCCGGGCAGGGGGTGGCGGATCTCGGTCGTGGGATGGAAACGGCGCAGCAGATCCTCGGTGGGGTGGGAGACGAGGGTTTCCCGGGCCGCCACGGTGATGACGTGGAAGCCGCCCGGGGCGAGTGCGAGCAGGCACGCCCGGGCCGCGTCGCGGGTTTCGAGGTAGGCCCACAGGCCCGCCGCGTGCAGGCCGGGATCCTGCTCGCATCTTGCCGCGAAGTCGCGCAGGCGCTCGTCGAAGCCGCCGACGTACGGCAGGCGCAGGGCGACCACCGACATGCCGTAACGCCGGGACATCATCCGGGCGGTCAGCTCGTCGACCTGCTTGGACAGGGCGTAGGGATCTTCCGGCAGGGACGGCTGCTCCTCGTCCACCGGCACGTACGGCGGGTGGAGGGTGCGCGCGGCGAACGGCAGCCCTGAGATCGCCGTGCTGCTGACCGTGCACACGTGCGCGATCCCGGCCCGGCCCGCCTGTTCGAGCACGGTGTAGGTGGCCTGCGTGTTGGTGGCGAAGACCTCCTCGGCCGGATGCCGTTCAGGCGTGGGGATCGCCGCGAGATGGACCACCGCGTCCGCTCCCGCGAGGGCCGTCCGTACGGCGTGCGCGTCCGTCGCGGTCCCCTCCACGACCAGCTCGGCCCGCAGGTCCCCGGGATCTTCCAGCACCAGGGCGTTGGCCGCGATGCCCTGCCGGCCGAGCAGGTCCAGGACGGCCCGGCCGATCCGGCCGGCCGCCCCGGTGACCAGGACACGTGTCATGCGTCTACTCATACAGCCGAAGCGCCACGACGTGGGCGTACGGCGTCCCGTTGGTGGACTCGACCACGATCCGCAGCGCGTCGGTGGTGACCGGCTCCAGGTCGTGGACGTTGCGCCGCCGCCGGTTGTCGCGCACCTCGGAGACCGTCCGCCAGCCGTCATCCTGGCGCACCTCCAGCCGGTAGTCGCGGACCAGCGTCGGCATGACCTCGAAGGGCGTGCGGTGGTGGTGCAGGTTGATCAGGTCCTCGTTCACGTCGTCGTCGGCCAGCACGTCGACGCGGCCGATCGTCACCGGCGACGGCCAGGACAGCTCAAGGGTGGCGGGGAGCTTGCCCGACACCCACATGTGGGGTCCCTCGTAGGGACGCTGGAAGCCGTCGAGCGCCTTGGCCGGCGAGAACGCCTCCGTCGGCGTGGTCCGGAGGCAGAACGTACGGCGCAGCAGGCCCGCGTCGGACCACTCCCGCAGCAGCTGGGGCGCCTCGTCCTGCGGGCGCAGCGGAACCCGGGTCAGGCACAGCACGCCGGGGGTGGGCCGGTCGGCGACGTGGAGAGCGACGTCCGGGTTCGCGCGGATCAGCAGGAACGCGTTCTGCGCCCGGTCAGGCTGGAAGGACAGATCCACGCGGACCCACTGATTCTTGCCCGCCTCCACCGGAACGGCATACGAGGCGATCAGTTCCCGCGGCACGTAGTTCTGGCCCAGCACCGGATCGCAGAGATCCACGACCAGTTCGGTCCCGTCGGCCGCGTCGAGCATGAGCTCCACCGCGTCCAGAGCCGGGTCGACGGGCAGGATCACCCCCGCGTCCGCGTCCAGCGGCCAGCGCTCGGCGGAGGTCTCCACCGCCAACCGGGACAACGTGCTCGACGCGCAGGCGGTTGCCGTCCGAGCGAGATCCGCCGGATCCTCGTACGGCAGGCCGATCATCGAGGCGTCCTCCCGCAACAGGGTCGTCCGCAGGTCGCGCACGCCGAGCTCCCGGGGCGAGAGGCCGGCGGCCACGCAGAGCGCGGCCGCCGTGCCGGCCGCCTGGCCGATCGTGGCACAGGTGGCCATCACCCTGGTCGAGCCGAACGCCACGTGCGACGCCGAGATGTTCCGCCCGGCCATGAGCAGGTTGGGCACGTTCTGCGAATAGATGGACCGGTAGGGGATGTGATAGATCCCGTCGGCGTAGCGCTGTTTCGCGCCGTCCTCTTTCGCGTACATGCCCTGCGGCGGGTGGAGGTCGATCGACCACCCGCCGAAGGCGATCCTGTCCTCGAACGGCGCCTGGCCCAGCACGTCGTGCTGGGTGAGCACGTAGTCGCCGAGGAGGCGGCGGTACTCCCGCTTGCCGGGCAGCGCACCCACCCACTCCAGGGTCATCGTCTCGGCGTCGAACCTCCCGGAGTTCTTGATGTGGTCCCAGATGCCGTAGATGACCGACCACAGCTCGTCGCGGATGCGGTCGTTGTCGTGCACGGTGTCCAGCTCGCCGCCGAACTCGATCCACCAGTAGGCGCAGCCGTTGTCGCCCGCCCTGATGATGCGCCGCTCGGGGATCGACGTCCCGGTGATGTCCTTGGCGAAGCTCGGCGGGACATAACGGACCGGCTCGCCCGCGTCCTTGGTGTAGAAGAGCAGCGTGCTGCCGAGCGTGATGTCGTCGGGCGTCTCGGGCGCCCACGGCTCGCCGTACTCCGCGCGACCCTCGCGGCCTATCCGGTAGCGCGCACCGGCCAGGTGGCCGACCAGCCCGTCCCCGGTGCAGTCCAGGAATATCGGCGACTCGAAGGTGATCAGTCGTTCCGAGCCCATCATCCAGCCGGTCACGGAGCTGATCTGCCCGTCCGAGCACGACACCTCCCGTACGTCGGTGTTGAGGAAGAGCGCGATGTTCGGCTCCTGACGCACGAGGTCGAGGACGGTCGTGTCCCAGAAGTACGGATTCCCCTGCGGGTTGCGGTACTGGTTCTCCAGGAAGAGCTCGCCCATGATGCCGCCCTCGCGGGCGTTGTGGTTCTTGCCGTGCCCCGTCGCGCCCACCA
The DNA here is from genome assembly GCF_044460125.1 of Nonomuraea sp. NPDC050153. Classification (NCBI taxonomy): domain Bacteria; kingdom Bacillati; phylum Actinomycetota; class Actinomycetes; order Streptosporangiales; family Streptosporangiaceae; genus Nonomuraea; species Nonomuraea sp. NPDC050153. The sequence goes on along the minus strand of NZ_JBITJQ010000020.1, from coordinate 27,270 downwards.
CCCAGACGCGCACCTCGCTGCTGGAGTTGCCGCCGAGCACGGGCCTGTTGGTGATCAGGGCGACCGTACGGCCCAGCCGGGCCGCGGCGACGGCGGCGTTGACACCGGCCAGGCCGCCGCCGACCACGGTCACATCGTGGGAAAGGGTTTCCGATCTCATAGCTCCAGCCCGTAGTAGAGACGCGGGGCGCCGTCCAGCGTGACCTTCACGCGGCGGCCGCGGGCGGTGATGGTGCGTTCCTGCCCGATGCAGTCGATCTCCCGGACCGCCGGCCCGGAGGTCTTCAGCGACACGGACGTCTTGGTGGGCCAGTGGTCCACCCAGGCCTCGGGGTGCGGATACCACTGGTCCGCACCGTGGTCCCGGTTGAGGATGTAGCCGTCCTTCCGGCTCCACAGGATCGCCAGCCTGCCCCGCGGCGTGTCGAACAGCAGGCCCTTCAGGTCGGGGTCGGCGAAGGTGTGCCAGCGTTCGAAGGTCGCGCCCTCCAGGTGGCGCGTGGCCGTCGCGAACGCCAGCAGCACGGGCTTGGCGCTGGTGTCGCGATTCAGCAGCCCGAAGTGGTATTCGGGGTTCTTCGGATCGGCCTCCTGCGGGTGGTGGATGGTGCTGTCGTGGGGCTGGTACCAGTTGACGCCGTCGACGCCTTCCGACAGGCACAGCGCGAGCTGGAGCAGCGTGTTCTCGGCGGCCTGGCGGTGGGTGTCGTTCCACCAGTGGTTGGGCCGGGTGCAGGCGTAGGCCTCGGTCAGCCAGAGCTCCTTGTCGCCGCCGTACTCGTCGAGGGTCTGCCTGGCCTTGCGCAGCGCGCCGAGGAAGTTCCAGTAGGAGCCGTTCGAGCCCTGCTCCCACTCCTCCGGCGGAGGGGCGTAGTCGGCGGTGAAGTTGCCCCGGCCCGGGTGGAAGGCGAACACGTCGATCAGGTCCCAGCCTCCGGCCGCGTGGAAGTTGGCCGTCCAGCGGTGGTCCATGCCGCCGAGCCCGCAGTTCATCAGCTTGATGCCGGAGTCCTTGAGCCGGTCGTGGATCGGCTTCAGGCCGTCGCGCACGTATTCGGCCGCCTTCTGCCCCGACATCCACGGCTGGTTCAGCTCGTTGGCCACCTCGAAGTAGGCCGCCCCGGATTGACGCGCGATCCGCGCGCGGTCGTCCGCCCACGCCGCGATCTGCTCCGCCGTGCCGTTGAAGATCACCCCGCCGAGCTGCACGTTGTGCCCGATGCCCAGCGTGTCCAGCTCGGCCGGCGAGATGCCCGGCGCGCCGTCGTAGGCGATGCGCACCCACTTGACGCCGATCTTCTGCATCAGCCGGCCGACCTGCTCCTTGTCGGGGACGAGCAGCCAGGTGTAGTTCGCGATGCCGAACGTGCCGTCGCTCTGGTAGTCGTACGGCCGCAACGTGGCCAGGTTCGTCCGCGCGAACGCCTCTTCCTGCCCTGAGGTGGCCTTGACCTCGATGAACACGATGCCCTGCGGGCAGCCTCGCACGGCGAACGTCTCCAGCCACGCCTCGCCGGGCCCGAGGGTCTTGCCGAGCCGGCCCGTGCCGAGCACGGTGCCGTTGAAGTCGCGGGCCCACCAGGTCAGGGTGACCGGCTTGGCGGCCGCGCCGCCGTTGACCACCTGGGCGTTGACCGACATGGTCGCGCCGGGATCGTAGAGGCCGAAGGGCTGGTCGTTCCACACGTCCACGCCCAGCGGCGTGCCGGCCGCCACGGCGTTGGCCACGCCCGGCCGCATGTCGCCGACGACCAGGTCCACCTGCGTCGCGCCGTCCCCGCCCGCCGGCGCGTGGATCCAGCCGGCGTTGGTGAACGACGGATTGGAGGAGGCCAGCCGGAAGTAGGCGCTCGTGTCGGCCCACGTCTCCCGGTACAGCGAGCCGGCGTTGATCTCGTACGGCACGCCGCCGCGGGCGTCCTTCGTCCAGACCGTGGCGGGCACGTACTTCTCCGGCGCCGTGTTGCCGATCAGGGTGCGGGAGAACATGTAGCCGGTGGGAGTCAGCGTGGCGCTGCCGCTCGCCTCCCACCTCAGGCTCGCCCGGTGGGCGGCCACGGTGAACGTCCCGCGTACGGTCACCGCCGAGGCGCTCGCCGACATCCGGTAGGCGACCTGGAGTGCGGGCTTGCCGTCCACCGTGGTCAGGCTCGGCGTGCCGCCGAACGTGCGCTGCTGCCCGAGCACAGTGTCCTTGATCATGAAATGCGCGATCCTGAGGCGATCGGCTCCCGAACCGTCGCGGACCACGATCGAGCCGTCGGCCTCGGCGACGAGCGTGATGCCGTCGGCCGAGATCGAAAGGCCGTCCGCCTGGGCGGGGGTGGCGGTGAGCGCGGAAGCGGTGCCCGCGAGCGCGGCGGCCTGGATGAGGGTACGGCGGGAGACTTCAGGCATAGGGGGTTCTGCCTTTCGTGATTAGCCTTTGACGCCGGTGAAACCGAGTCCGGCGACGACGTACTTCTGGAAGACCAGGAACAGCAGGACCGGCGGGGCCAGCGCCATCGCCATGCTGGCGATGAGGACGTCCTGAGGCGCCTGGTCGGCCAGCGTGGCCAGCGCCACGCTGATCGGCTGCTTGTCCGGGTCGGTGATGGCCACGAGGGGCCAGATGAAGTCCTTCCAGCTGTGCATGATCGCGATCAGGCTGATGACGGCCAGGATCGGGCGGCTCATCGGCAGCACGATCCTGGTCAGGAGCTGCCAGGAGTTGGCGCCGTCGACCCTGGCGGCGGCGAAGAGCTCCGGCGGCAGCGCGTCGAAGAACCGCTTGGCCAGCAGGACGTTGAAGGCGCTGGCCCCCGCGGGCAGCCAGATCGACCAGTAGGAGTCGACGAGGCCCAGGTCGATGATGGTCAGGAAGAGGCTGGCCATCGACACCGTGTAGGGCACGAACATCGTGGCCAGGATCGCGCCGTAGATCAGCTTGCCGAGCGCGGGTTTCAGCACCGACAGGGAGTAGCCGGCGGTGATCGCGACGAGGAGCTGGACGGCCCAGGATCCGCCGACGACCTGCACCGTGTTGAGCAGGTAGTGGCCGATGCCCAGATCGTTCCAGGCGGTGCCGAAGTTCTCCGGCCGGGGGTCGCCGGGCCAGAGCTCGAGCGGCTTGGCGATCAGGTCGGTGGCCGGGGAGACCGCGCCCTTGACGGTCATGTACAGCGGGCCGATGCCCATCACCAGGAGCAGGGCCAGGGTGAGCCACTGGATCGTGCGCACGGCCGCCCTGACCGCCGGGCGGCGCTCCTCGACGTGGGAGATCAGGCTCATGAGGAGCTCCAGCTGCGGGTGGCCCGCAGGTAGATCATGGACATCAGGCCGAGGAAGATCGCCAGGAGGAAGGCGAGCGCGGCGGCCTGGCCGTAGGCGCCGTCGCGGAAGGCGTACCTGAAGATCAGCAGGAGGATCGTGAGGGTGCTGTTCTCCGGGCCGCCGTCGGTGAAGACGTAGGGCTCGGTGAACACCTGGGTGGTGCTGACCAACTGGAGGAGCAGCAGCAGGCCGATGGTGGGGCGGAGCTGGGGCAGGGTGATGTGCCACAGCCTGCGCCCGATCGACGCGCCGTCCATCTGCGCCGCCTCGTAGAGCTCCGAGGGGATGGTGACGATGGCGGCGAGGTAGATGAGGACCGTGCTGCCCATCCACGCCCAGGTCGACTGGATGACCAGGCTGAGCATCGCGGTCCTGGGCGACTCCAGCCACGGGAAGGGACCCATGCCCACCAGGCCCAGCAGTCCGTTGAACAGGCCGTGCCCCGGATCGTAGAACCACTTCCACAGCAGGATCGCCACCACCGGCGGGACCACCACCGGCAGGTAGACCAGGAACCGGTAGACCCCCGCGCCCTTCCGCACCGTCGACATGACGGTGGCCAGGATCAGCGGCGCGGGAAACCCGATGAGCAGTCCGAGCCCGACGAACAGCAGGGTGTTGGCGGTCGCGGTGTAGAGCAGCGGGTCCCGGACGAGCGCGGTGAAGTTGTCCAGCCCCACCCACGTGGCCGGGTCGACCAGGTTCGTCTCCTGGAAGGAGATGAGCAACCCCCGGATCATCGGCCAGTAGGAGAAGACGCCGAAGGCGACGAAGGCCGGGACGAGGAAGAGGAACGCCATGACGGAGTTCCCCCGCCTGCCGGTGCGCGGGGCGACCGTCACCGCCGGTTCGCGGCGGGCGAGGCGCGGGGCGAGCGTCACTGCCGGCTCGCGGCGAGCTTGGCGTTCACGTCGGTTTCGGCCTTGGTGAGCAGGGCGGTGACGTCGGCGTCCCGGTCGGTCAGTACGGCCTGCACCACGCTGTCGAGCACGGCGTAGACGGCCTGGGCCTGCGCCGGCGGTTCGGCGCGGAGCTGGAGCTTGGGGGTGCCCTCGATCCACGGCCGGAAGTGCTCGAGCTTGACGTTGACGTAGGGCTTGACGGCTTCGTCGATCTGGGCCTGCCGGGCCTCGTCGAACATCGGCAGCGTCGGCACGCCCACGGCGGCGTTCGGGTCGGCCGCCAGCGCCTTGGCCCGTTCGGCGGCGGAGCCGGTGTCGTACTGGGGCTGGGCGTAGGCGAACAGCAGCCACTTCGCGGCCGCGGCCGTCTTCTCGGCGGAGGTCGACTTGGGCACCATGTAGACGTCGCCGCCGGTCAGCGTGGCGTTCCCGCCTGCCTGGGGAAGCGGCCCGACGCCGAACGCGTCGGTGTTCCGCATGCCGTAGGTCATCTTGGCCAGCCGGTAGGTGCCGGGCGTGCCCATGTACATCCCGACCTCGCCGGCAGCGAACCGCTTGATCACGTCGTTCTGGTCGTTGAGCTGGTTGGCTCCCATGGAGTCGTCGGTCCAGCGCATCTCCTTGAGCAGGGTCAGCGCCTGCCGGGCCGGTTCGGCGTTGAACGCCGCCACCCACCCGCCGCCGTCCTGCTTCTCGATCTCTCCGCCGAAGGCGTAGGTCAGCTTCGTGAGCTGCCAGCCGCCCTGGTTGTTCTTGGACTCGTGCACGAATCCGGCCTTGCCGGTCTTGCCGGCGATCTGCTTGGCCTGGGCCCGGACCTCGTCCCAGGTCGTCGGCGGCTTGTCGGGATCGAGGCCCGCCTTCTCGAACAGCTCGCGGTTGTAGACGAGCCCCATCGCGAAGGGCGACTGGGGCACGCCGTACACCTCGCCGGCGGAGTCGCTCAGCGGTCGCAGCACCTGCGGATTGAACTCCTTGTAGTGCGCCCACTTGGCCAGCTCCGCGGTCAGCGGCTTGACCTGCTTGCGGGCGATGAGCCCCTGCGGCTCGGTGAGCGGCACCTTGATCACGTCTTCGACCTTGCCGCCGGCCAGCTTGGCGGAGAACGTCAGCGGGTCATAGGCGGCCGAGGAGCCTTCGACGGCGATGCCGGGATTCTGCTTCTCGAAGTCGGCGACCATCTTCTCGAACGAGGCCAGGCCCGGCTTGTCGGTCGCCGGGGGCATGCCCTGGACCCTGAGGGTGATGGTGCCGGACTCCTGCCCGGGCTCGGAGGACGATCCGCACGCGGCGACGGCCGTGGCCAGGGCGGCGACACCGAGGCAGGCGGTGATCTTCTTCATCTGAACTCCCGCGTTCAGGTCATAGCATGAAAAATGGTGCTAAAGACGGCATGACGGATAGCGGTACGGCGTGCCGTACCGAAGGGCCGGATCTTCGGTCAGCGGCGCACGGGCCCGGTCGAGGATCTGGGGATGAGCCGGGAGCCGATCTCCACGACGCGCCCGCCGCCCCGCCCGCCGATGGCGTCGAGCAGGAGGTCGGCGGCCTGGGTGGCGAGATCGTCGGCCGAGATGCGGATGGTGGTCAGCGACGGGGTGGAGGTCTCGGCGAGCAGCGTGTCGTCTATGCCGATCACGCTGACGTCGCCTGGCACGGTGATGCCGAGCTTGGCGAGCTGGTGCAGGACGCCGAGCGCGACCAGGTCGTTGTGGGCGAGCACCGCGGTGGCGCCGGAGGAGGCGACCAGGGTGGCGGCGTGCACGCCGGTCTCGAAGCGCGGCTCGTAGGGACCGAGCTCGACGAGGGACAGGTCGTGCGCCTCGAACGCCTCTCTTATCGACTTTCCTCGGCTGAGCTCGGGCCGGGAACCGTTGACGAAGACGCACCCGGTGTGGCCGTAGGCCTTCAGGTGCTCGGCCGCCTGGGAGATGCCGGCGGTCAGGGAGATGTGGATCTCGGGAATGCCGGGCACGTGCCGGTTCACGAGGACCACCGGCATGGTCTCGGCCAGCGTGGCGAGCCTGTCCTCGGAAAGGGTGGAGGCCCAGAGGATCATGCCGTCGACCCGCTTGGAGACCGCGGTGATGGTCTCCAGCTCGTCGGACTCCCGCTCGTCGGTGTCGGCGGCCAGCACGGTGTAGCCGAGCCTGCGGGCACGGGCCTGCATCGCCTTGAAGATCGGCGGGAAGAACGGGTTGGCGATGTCCGGGATGATCAGCCCGAGCGACTCGGTCTTCCCGCCGCGCAGCGAGCGGGCCGCCGGGTTCGGCGCGTAGCCCAGCTTCGCGGCCTCGTCCCGGATGCGCTGCAGGGTCTGCGGCTGCACCTGATCGGGGGCGGTGAACGCGCGGGAGACGGTCGAGACCGACACCCCTACCGCCTGTGCCACCTGCCGGATCGTCACTGCCACGCTGCCCTCCTGGTCATCGATAGGGAGGATCGTTGCAAACGTTCCCGGAAGCGTCAAGAGGGTTTCTTCACGGTCACCAACACGTTAAATCCCCTCTGGCTCCCGTCTGCAAGATGATGCATGATGGAGTTCTTGAGAATCCCGGTAACGTTCTCATTGGAGATCATCTGTGAAGATCACTGGTTGGGAAGTGCTGACCCTGCCCGAGCACGGCGACAGCATGATGCTGGTCGTCGTCGACACCGACGAGGGCGTGCACGGCATCGGCGAAGTGGGCATCCGTTCGCGGCAGAAGGCGGTCGCCGGGGCGATCGAGCATCTTGGCGAGCTGCTGCTGGGCGAGGATCCCGCCAGGATCGAGCACCTGTGGCAGGTGATGTTCCGCCGGGGCTTCTTCCCCGCGGACCGGATCCTGTCGTCCGCGATCGCCGCCATCGACGTGGCGTTGTGGGACATCCGCGGCAAGACGCTCGGGGTGCCGGTCTACGACCTCTTCGGGGGACGGGTGCGCGACCACGTCCCCGCCTATGCGCACCTGGGCGACGACTACCACGACCTCGATGCGTTCCTGGACCGGGCCCGGGCGCTCGTCGGGGACGGCTGGCGGCACCTGCGCTTCGCCGTGCCCCATGACGCGGACGGCACCCTGGACCAGCGGGCTTCGATGCGCTGGGGCATCGAACTGTTCCACGCCGTACGGCAGGCCGTGGGCGACGACGTGGAGCTGATCCTCGACGTGCACACCCGGCTCGACCTGCCCGAGGCCGTGACGTTGTGCCGCGAGATCGAGGCGGCCAGGCCGTACTTCGTGGAGGACCCGCTGCGCTGCGAGGGCCTGGAGGTGTATCGATCGTTGAGATCCCGCACGGCGGTGCCCCTGGCGGCGGGCGAGCAGTTCGGGTCGAAATGGGAGTTCCAGCGGCTCATCGAGCAGGACCTCATCGACTACGCCAGAGTGGACGTCGCCGTGGCGGCCGGGCTCACCGAGGCCAGGAAGATCGCCGCCATGTCCGAGGCGCACTACGTCAAACTGGCCACCCACAACCCGCTCGGCCCGGTGACGGCGGCCTCGTCGCTGCACCTGAACCTGGCCTCGCCGTACGTCGGCGTGCAGGAACACCAAGCCCTGCCCGAGCTGCCGGACGTGTTCACCGCCCGCCCGGTGGTCCGGGGAGGTCGCTTCGAGGTTCCCGACCTTCCGGGCCTCGGCGTCGACATCGACCGGGCCGAGGCCCGGAAATATCAGGCCGTCGCCGACGAACGCCCCCACCTGCGCACTCGCGACGGCGCCTTCACCAACTGGTGAGCCGGCCGCGCGGCCTGGCTGTCCGAAGCTGCGCTGGGACACCCGCGTCAACCGATGGCCTTCACTACTCGAAGCGGACGGCGTCGTGCCTGGTAGCGCTGTCGATCAGGGGCAGCGTCAGCGTCGTCATGGCCAGGGCCGCCAGCACGCCGCCGCCGAGGAGCGCGGCGAAATCCCAGCCGGGCGCCGCGTACGGCTGCGCCGCGATGATCGAGATCGCAAAAGGAGGCACCGATGCCAGCCCGGCCGCCAGGAGCACCATGAACACCAGGGGCACGGCCGTCTCCAGCAGCGCGATGCGGCGCAGCTCGCCGAGGCCGAGCCCGGCGGCGCGCAGCAGCGCGAAGGGCCGGCGCCGTTCGGCCAGCCCCCCGATGAGAGAGATCGTCAAGCTGCAGCCCGCCACCAGGAGGACGAAGAGCATGGCGATGCGCATTCCGGTGCCTATATCGGAGAAGACGTGGAATTCGATGGTCTGGCGGAAGACGTCACGGCTGGTGCTGACGATCGCCCGCGGCAGCAGGGCTGATGCCTGCGTGCGGACGCGTTCCTCGGCGGCGACGCTGCCGTCGGTCTGCACGTACAGGGCGTGCACCGGCAGACCGGCGGCGTCTGACCCGGGTTCGACCACCGCCCCGCCCGAGGCCCACATGCCCATGGCGGCGGTGCTGGGCATCTGGAGTTCCGTGCCCGATCCCAGCGCCAGCGGGCAGCTCACGCGGACGACCCGGGCCAGCTCGGCACAGGTCACGGCAATGCCGCCGCCGGGTACGGCACGTGTCACGACCACCCCGCTGGACATCAGCGGTGCCAGCACGGTGGCGGGCCGGCCGCCCGCGTAGATCTCCACCACGCCGGGGCGGAGCCGTAGATCGGACGACGCGCCAGGCGTGGCCCCAGCCGAACCGATACCGAAGAAGCTGGCCATCAATGTGGTGACGAACACGGCCAGGGCAACACCGCCGACCGACCGGTAGGCCGCCCGCGGATCGCCCGCGATGCGCCGAGCCGCAATGAGGGTGGTGGCACGCCGGCAGTACCGGACCATGGCCCGGCCGACGACCAGACACGCCCACGGCCCGATCGTGACGGCACCTGCCAGGGTGCACAGCAGCAGGACGTTGATGACCCAGTCGTTGGCGGCCATGAGGTCGGGCCGGATGCGCAGCACGACGGTGTCGACGACGAACCCGGCGACGCCCACCGCCAACGGCAGCGCCCGCCAGGCCGTAGGCGGCTTCCGCGGTACGCGGCTGCCGACTCTCAGCGGGGTGATCTGCACCCGGCGCAGCGAGAGGAGCGTGGTGAGCGTCGCCAGCACCGGCACCCCGGCAAGCACGACGATCAGCTGGTCGAGCGGCACGACGAGGTCGGCGGGGAAGAAGCGACCTCCCTGATAGCCCCCGTATTCCACGATGTTCGCCAGGATCGGCCGCACCGCCAGATAGCCCAGCGAACCGGCGATGGTGCCGGCCACCGCGCTCAGCCCGGTCTCCGCGGCTGCCATCGCCGCGGTCTGCAGCCTGGTCGCCCCGACCATGCGCATCGCGGCGAGGCGTTGCTCATGGCGGGCCCCGGCGAGCCTGGCGACCATGATCATGAAGATGAGGATCGGGACAAGCATGAGGATCGTCGCCATCATGAGGCCGGCTTTGAGGAACTCGATGAGGTCGAGAGACTGTGTCTCTATCCCGTGCACGACCTGGGCTCCGCCAAGCCGGCGCAGTTCCTCGGGCGTATGGCCGACAACCGCCACGAGGTGGTCCGGATGGCGGAGCCCGGCATCACCGATGGTCATGGTGACCCGGCCGGGGATCCGGTCGTCGAGTTGATCGTCCGGCGTGGCCGCGAGAAGGTCACGCAGCGCGGGTGAGACGGCGACCTCGCCCGCCGATGGCAGCCGATCCAGTCCTGGCGGGACAGGGGGACGCGGCCCGAGCGCCGCCACGTGGACGCGGTGCAGCGGCCGGTCCGCGTAATGATCGCTGACCGCGAGCCACAGCGCCGGATCGGGCGCCGTGGCCTCGGTCGAGGCCTCCGTGTCCTGCCACGCCGACCTTTCCAGCCGCCCCTGGAGCGCGGACTGGCCGGCCAGACCGAACAGGAGCAGCATGACTCCGGCAGCGACGCCGACGGCCGTCAGCACCAGCCCGGGCAGGCTCCTTCGCCGGCCGACGAACGTCATCCTCAACCCGAGCAGCACACTCATCACACGACCTCCCAGCTCCTTGCGGGGTGGACGACCCGTCCGTCTCGCACGGTGATCGTCCGATCGGCGTAGGCGGCGACCCGAGGTTCGTGGGTCACCATGAGCACGCAGGTGCCCTGGGCCCGGACCTCGTCCATCAGCACCTCCATGACCTGGTCGGCCGCCACGGAGTCCAGCGCCCCGGTCGGCTCGTCGGCGAACAGCACCCGGGGGCCCGCGATCAGCGCCCGGGCGATGGCCACCCGCTGTGCCTGCCCTCCCGACAGGTCGGCGGGCAGCCGGTCGTGGAGCCCGTCCAGCCCGAGCCGCGGCAGCCAATCCCGGGCGGCGGAGAGCGCGGCCCGGCGGCGGTCTCCGGCCAGCAGCAGCGGCAGCGCGATGTTCTCCGCCACCGGAAGCTCGGACACCAGCTGCCCGAACTGGAAGACGAAACCGAAGATCGTCCGCCGCAATCGGGTACGCCGGTGGTCACCCAGAAGGTCGACCCGCATGCCGTCGAGGGTCACCTCGCCGGCGTCGGGGGTGAGAATGCCCGCCAGGCACTGCAGTAGCGTCGACTTTCCGGATCCGCTGGGGCCCATGACCGCCAGCACCTCTCCGGCACTCACCGAGAGGCTGGCGCCGCGCAACGCGTGGGTGAGGCCGAAACTCTTGTGCAGGTCGCGGCAGGCCAGCACGTCCATCATTACCGCACCTCCGCTGCGAGCGAGGCCAGCCGGCCGGCCGCGTGGTCGATCCAGCGCAGGTCGGCCTCGATGTGAAAGAGCTCGTAGTCGGCGAGCAGCGCGCCGTGCGTCTCCGTCATCTCGCGCCGCAGCTGGGTCAGCTGACGCATCCTGGCCATGTGGCGCTCCCGCTGAGCGTCGAGGAACTCCTCGGCCGGGCGACCGGAGATCAGCGCCAGCACGACCTTGGTGAACAGCACATTCTGGAGCTGGGGCTGTGGATCCTCCGGCTCGGCCAGCCAACGGTCCAAATCGGCCACTCCCTCCGGGGTGATCGCATACCGCTTGCGGTCCGGCCCGGCGCCCGGCTCCACACCGACGATCTCGGCCAGCCCATCGCGCACCAACTGGGCGAGGACCCGGTAGATCTGGCCGAACCGGATCGGCTTGGCATCGCCGAATCGGCGGTCGTAGGACTGCTTCAGGTCATAGCCGTGGCGAGCGTTCTCCTCGATCAGTCCCAGCAGCGTGTATGGAATGGACATGCTGGTCACTATACCTTGCGAGTATACTCATTGGGTAGAGTTCTTTTTGCGACGGATGAGGGCGGTCGGCGTCAGACCCGCCGGTAGATGATCGGCTGGGCCGCGATGCCGTTCGCCTTGAAGTTCGCCAGTACGAAGCGGCGGAAGGTGGGCCGGAAGATCAGGCCGGGCAGGAACGTGCGCAGGCGAGGCCAGCTCGCGTGGTTGATGATGCCGTAGTCGGCGCGCTCGCCTTCGAGCGGCTGCAGCAGGACCGAGTTGGGCAGCGCGGTCTTGGCCTGGAACCAGCCGGCGGTGTACTCCCAGACCTTCAGCAACACCTCATCGTTGTCGGCGTAGAAGTAGTTGAACAGGAAGGCGTGGTCCGGGCGGTGGTCGACGTCGCCCAGCCGGGCCGCGTTGCGACCGGCGATCTGGTGTGTGCGGCGGGCCGGCAGCACGGTCGTGGCCTTGCCGTACAGGGGGTCGTCGCGCAGGGCCAGCGCGCTGGCGAGGCCGGTCGTGCGGACCAGCAGGACCACGTCGTAGCGGGCGGGCGAGAGGCCCCGCGCGGCCAGGAGGGCCTCGCCCTCGCCGGGCGGGCGCAGCCGGCCGCGGAAGACGGTGGCCTCCTCGACCCCGGGGCGGGCGGCAAGTTCGGCGGCAATGGCCTTCAGCGGGTCGAGTGAGGGGATGGATGTGGGGAAGGGGCCGCGCCAGGTGCCGGTTTCGGCGGCGAAGAGCAGGTAGCCGCGGTCGTTCGGCTCGGCGAGGCGGGCCTTGACGGCGAGGCGGTCGTTGACGAGTTTCACGATGTGTCCCTTCGGGTGACCGGTGTCATGGTGCGCGTCCCTCCTGGTGAGGAGGGTTCACGAGGCTTGCCTTCTGTTCAGGCCGGACAGCTGCCAGGCCAGGCGCCTGCGTACGGCGGGGATGCGGCCCGCCAGCCCGAGGACCAGGTTGCGCAGCACGCGGCGGCCCGAGGAGGCGGTGGCCAGCGCGGTGAGCCGTCCGGCGAGGGCGACCACCTGCTCGGCCTGCGGGCGGCGGGCGGCGGCATAGGCGTCGAGCAGGCTGTCCGGCTCGCCGCCGAGCACCCGGGCCAGCGCCTCGCCCAGGTGGACGGCGTCGTCGATGCCCAGGTTCATGCCCTGGCCGCCGGCCGGCGAATGCACATGGGCGGCGTCGCCGGCCAGCAGGATGCGGCCCTGGCGGAAGGTGTCGGCGATGCGGTGGTGCACCCGGAACCGCGATCCCCAGATCAGCTCCTGCACCCGCGCGGGCTCGGCCTCGGGTCCGCGGGTGTCGAGCAGGTGCTGCACGAAGGGGATGCCTGGCTCCTTGGGGGCTTCCTCCACGGTGGCGACGATGCGGTGCAGGCCGCCGGGCAGCGGGGCGACGACCACCAGTCCGGCGGGCGAGAAGTACAGGATGACCTCGTTGTGCGGCACCCCGCCCGACAGGCGGACGTCGGCCAGGACGAACGACTCGTCGTACGTGCCGCCGGTGAAGCCGATCCCGGCACTCTCGCGGACCGTGCTGTGCAGGCCGTCGGCGCCGATCAGGTAGGCGGCGCGGATCCGCTGCCCGTCGTCCAGGGTGGCGGTGACGCCGTCGGCGTCCTGCTCGACGCGGCTGACCCGGGCGGGCCTGATCACCTTGCCGCCGAGCTCCTCCAGGCGGGCCAGCAGGTACGCCTCGGTGTCGGCCTGGGAGATCATCAGCGTGTACGGGTAGGCGGTGGGCAGGCCGCCGAACGGCACCGGCACCAGGACCTTGTCGCGGTCACGGATGGTGAAGATCGGGGTGTGGATGCCGTGCGCGACCATCCGCTCCGTCACGCCGTACGGCTCCAGCACCTCCAGGGTGCGCGAGTGCACGACGGCGGCGCGGGAGGTGTTGGAACCCTTGGCCTGCGCGTCCACGATCACGACCTGCCTGCCGAGCTGGGTCAGGACGATCGCGGCGGTGAGCCCGGCGGGCCCGGCTCCGGCGATCAGTATTTGGGTGTCCACGGCGTCTCCTTGGTCAACGGCTGTTGGCATAAAAGTAGGTCGCCATGATGGCTATGTCAACACGTGTTGGCCTACACTTGTTGACATGAGGAGATCCTCCACCGAGACCAAGGCCCTGATCCTGGCCGCGGCCCGCGAACGCTTCGCCGCCGACGGCTACGACAAGGCCACCATCAGAGCCATCGCCGCCGACGCCCGGATCGACCCGGCCATGGTGATGCGCTACTTCGGCAACAAGGAGAAGCTGTTCGCCGCCGCGGCCGTGTTCGACCTGGAGTTGCCCGACCTGCCGCCCGGCCAGGCGGGCGGCGGCCTGGTCCGGCACTTCCTGCGCAAGTGGGAGGCCGACGAGGGGCTGCAGGTCCTGCTGCGGACCGGGGTGACGAACGAGGCCGCCGCGGAACGCATGCGCACGATCCTCGGTGGCCAGGTGCTTCCGGTCGTGGTCAAGCTCACCGGCGATCCGGAGCGCGCTCCCGCGCGGGCTTCCCTTGTCGCCTCACAGCTGCTGGGCCTGGCCCTCACCCGCTACATCCTGAAATTTCCTCCGATGGTGGCGATGTCGGAGGAAGAGCTGGTCGCCTGGCTCGGTCCCACGATCCAGCGATATCTCACGGATTGACTTCCTCCCCCGCCTGAGGAACGGCGGACTCCACCAGCAACTACCCCACCAGGGGGAGGTCGCATTGAGGTTCACGGTTCTTCGGTCACGCCGACCAGGACGGCGGCGGCCAGGGTCAAGACGACCACAGATACTCCCGGGGGTATGTAAGAGTCATGGTTCGGCCCACTGCGTGACGGCAGGGTGCGGCTCAGGCGGTAGAGGAGGCGCGGCGCAGGCGGGCGATGGCGGTCTCGACGTCGACGCCGCCCGCCCGGTTGTACGGCAGCTTGGCCAGCAGCATGCCCATGGCACAGGTGTCGGTGAGCGCGGCCACCGCCAGGCCCGCCCCGACGAGCGCGGCGACGAGCGCCGCGGCGGGAACCCACAGACCGGCCACGACCGAGGCGAACACGAGGCTGCCCGCGACGAGCCGGACCTGCCGCTCCAGCGCCCAGCGCACCCGGCCGCGGTTGACGGGCGCTCCGGAGGCGATCCAGGCGTTCATGCCGCCCTCCAGCACCACGACGTCGGCCGGCCCGGCGTCGTGCAGCGCCGACCTGGCGCGCTCGGCGCGGCTGCCGGACTGGCAGATGAGCAGCAGGCGGCCGCCCGCCTCGGTGACGATGCGTCGCAGGTGCCCCTCGATCTGGTCGAGGGGCAGGTTGATGGCGCCGTCGATGTGCGCGGAGGCGAACTCGGCCGGAGTGCGGACGTCCACGACGGACACGTCGGGGTTGGCCGCGATCAGCGAGCGGGCGCAGGCGGCGTCGATGTGGGACACGAAGGTTCTCCTGTTCTTCGAGGGGCTGTCAGGCGGCGTGGCGCTTCTTGAGCGCGGCCACGACGTCGCCGACGCCGGCGCCGGTGAGCGCGATCGGCCGGTAGCCGCGGCGGGCCAGGTGGCTCGCGGCGATGGCCGCCCGGCGACCGGAGGCGCAGGCGACGAGGACCGGATGTGCCGGGTCGAGTTCGCCGGGGACGCCGCCGGTGAACAGCTCGGGCAGGAAGCGCTCGATGGCGCCGTCCAGCCGCGTCTCCTCCCGTTCGCCGTCCAGCCGCACGTCCAGCAGCTGAACGTGCGGCCGGGCCAGCCGCTTGACGAAGTCGTCGAGCTCCACGAGCTCGTACGTCTGTGTGGCGGCCCGGCCGAGGTCGCGGACGACGCCCTGGACGGTGTCGATGCCGATCCGGGCGAGCTGGGTGACGGCCTCGGCGACGTCCTGACGGGGCCCGGCGACCAGTGTGATCGGCTCGGCGTACGGCAGCAGCCAGCCCACCCAGCTGCCGAAGTCGTCGTCCAGTTCGATGCCGAGCGAGCCGGGCAGCATGCCGTCGGCCTGCGCCCGGCGGGGCCGGACGTCGACCACCCGCGAGGTCGCGGGCACGGCGCTCAGCTCCGGAACCTCCACGGGTGGCATGGGCGGCACGCCGAGCGTGTTGGCCGGACCCATGTGCCGGTAGAAGGCGGGGATGGGCATGGGGGCGGCCAGCAGCGCGTCGGCCAACGCCTCCGGCTCGTCGATGGCCAGCAGTGGGTTGCCGGCGCGTTCGGCTCCGATGGTGGAGGTCAGGCGGCCGGCGCCGGTGGCGGTGCACAGGGAGCCTTCGCCGTGCGTGGGGTACAGGCCGGTGCCGGGCGGCAGCGCGGCCAGGCGGTGCAGCGAGGTGTGCTGGAGGCGCGCCAACGTGCGGGCGCGCTCTGGGCCGAGCAGGTCGGTCCGTCCGGCCGAACCGACCAGCAGGCTGCCGCCGGAGAACACCGCGACCGGCTCCCCGTCGAGGAGCACCAGATAGCTGGTGTGCTCGGGGGTGTGGCCGGGGGTATGGACGGGCCGGATCGTCAGGCCGCCACCACCGTCGATCTCCTCCAGGTGGAAAGCGGGGGTGTGCCGGTACGTGGCCGCCGCGGCGGCGGGCAGCACCAGCTCCGCTCCGGCGCGCGACGCTGCCTGTTCGGCGCCGGAGACGTAGTCGTTGTGCAGGTGCGTCTCAAGGACGAACCGCAGCTCCACGTCATGCTCGGCCGCAGCCGTCAGGAAGCGGTCGATGTCACGCTGGGGATCGACGAGGATGCCCCTGCCCTCGTGCGTCAGCAGGTAAGTCTGGTCGCCCAGACCTGGGGTGCGGAACGACATGACGTCCATGCGCTTACTTCCTCTCTATACCCCCGGGGGTATCGTTCGAGCAAAAACAGGCGGCCGCGGAGTCCGCGGCCGCTGGTCTAAGCGAGGGCGAGAAAGAGCTTCTCCAACTCGGCGAGGCTCATCGGCGGCTGCTCGCCGCGGTTCTGGGCGTCCTGGCAGTGGCGTAGCCCACTGGCCACGATCTTGAAGCCGGCCCGGTCGAGAGCCTTGGAGACGGCGGCCAACTGGGTGAGGACCTTCGCGCAGTCCTCGCCCGCCTCGATCATCGCGATCACCCCGGCGAGCTGGCCGTGCGCCCGCTTCAGCCGGGTCAGCGCGTCTCCCACCATGCCCTCGTTCAGCTCCATGCCGCGACTATACCCCCGGGGGTACCCTGCTGGACAAGCCGGGCGCAGTGGCATGCGTCACGCCGATCGGGGACCAATGTCCGGCCCCGGGTGTCGGCCTTCACTTCATGCCGGACCGCGTCACTTCAGGTCGCCGAAGAAGGTCCGCAGGTCCGCGGCCAGCACTTCCGGCGCCTCCATAGCGGGGAAGTGCTTGCCCCGCTCGTACTCGGCCCAGTACGCGCCCGCGGGCGGGTCCATCAGCTTGCGCACGGTGGGGTCGGCGCCGAACACCGCGAACCCCTGCGGCACGGCCGGCGGCGCACCCCAGTCGGTGGAGTGGGCCTGCTCGTACAGGAAGCCGGCGGCGGTGACGCCGGAGCGGGTGAACCAGTAGAGGCTCACGATGGTGAGCAACTGGTCCCGGTCGTACGGCAGGTCGGTCCACTCCTCGAACTTCTCCGCGATCCAGCACAGCTGGCCGGCCGGGGAGTCGTTGAGCAGGTAGCCGATGGTCTGGGGGCGGCTGTTCTGGATCGCCAGGTAGCCGCTGCCGTCACTGCGGAACTCCGCCATCCGGTCCAGGACCAGCTTGTCCACCGGGTCCTCAGGGTCCAGCCGATCGGCCAGGCCGGGGAGGAAGGTGGCCGTGTTCGCCGCGGTCAGCGGGTCGGTCACCACGTGGACGCCCACGACGTGCTCACCGTCGAGGCCGCCGACCACGCCCGAGACGCCCGCGCCGACATCGCCGCCGTGGACGCCGTACCGTTCGTAGCCGAGGCCGCGCATCAGCTCGGCCCAGGCCCTGGCCGTGCGGGTCATGGTCCAGCCGGGCTCACGCACCGGGGTGGAGAAGCCGAAGCCGGGCAGCGACGGCACCACCAGGTGGAAGTCCTGCCGCAGCAGCCTGACCAGCGTGCTGAACTCGGCGAACGAGCTGGGGTACCCATGGGTGAGCAGCAGCGGCAGGGCGTCGGGGTTGCCGGAGCGCGCGTGCGCGAAGTGGATTCGCTGCCCATCGATCTCGGTGGTGAACTGCGGGAACTCGTTGAGCTCCGCCTCGGCGGCGCGCCAGTCGTAGCTCCTTTCCCAGTACGCGGCCAGCTCCCGCAGGTACTCCACCGGCAGGCCGCTGCGCCCGGCGGCGCCGGGCAGGGCGTCGGGCCAGCGGGTCCTGGCCAGCCGGTCGGCCAGGTCGTCGACGTCGGACTGCGGTATGGCGATGGTGAACGGCTCGATGCGCATCGCAGGGCTCCTTCGGCTTCGGATGCACCAACGCTATGAACCAAAGTGGAACAGTTCTTTCCTATATGGGTGGCAGACTCGAAGAATGTTGGAAACCTCGGCCAGGCTGCTGAAGTTGCTGTCACTCCTGCAGGCGCGACGGGCCTGGACCGGTACCGAGCTGGCCGAGCGGCTGGAGGTCACCACGCGAACCGTGCGCAACGACGTGGAGCGGCTGCGTGGCCTCGGCTACCCGGTGGAGACCACCCGCGGGCCGGCGGGCGGCTACCGGCTGGGGGCGGGCGCGAGCCTGCCGCCGCTGCTGCTGGACGACGAGGAGGCCGTCGCGGTCGCGGTCGGCCTGCGTACGGCCGCCGGCGGCACGGTGACGGGCATGGAGGAGACCTCGGCCAGGGCGCTGGTCAAGCTGCAGCAGGTGCTGCCGTCGCGGCTGCGCAGGCGGGTGGAGGCGGTGCAGGCGTCGACGGTGCCGGCGCCGTGGGCGGGGCCGAGCGTCGACGCCGACGTGCTGACCGTGATCGCGACGGCGTGCCGGGACTGCGAAGGGCTCCGGTTCGACTATGAGTCGCACGACGGCGGCTCCTCGGTGCGTGACACCGAGCCGCACCGGCTGGTGCACACCGGGCGGCGCTGGTATCTGGTGGCGTGGGATCTCGATCGGGGTGACTGGCGTACGTTCCGGGTGGACCGCATCCGGCCCCGCACACCGCCAGGCGCGCGCTTCACTCCGCGCCCGCTACCCGAAGGGGGCGATGTCGCAGGGCACGTCGCCCGTGGGGGTGCCGCGGCGACCTGGCGTTACCGGGCCAGGGTGGTGGTACGCGCGCCCGCGGAGCGGGTGCGGCGCAAGCTGCCGGTGCCGGCGGAGATTCTGCCGCTGGGCGAGGACCGGTGCGTGTTCGAACCGGGGTCGGACAATCCGCTGATGCTCGCGAGTTACCTGGCCATGCTGGGCGAGGACTTCACGGTCGAGGGCTCGCCTGAGCTGGTGGCGGAGCTGCGTGCGGTCGCGGAGAGGTTCCTGCGGGCCATCTAGCGGGCCATCTGGCGCACCCGCCCACCGGCGTCGCGAGTGGGCGGGTGGCGACGCGTCAGGCGTAGGGGTCGAACGGGATGCCGGCCGGCTTGGCCTTGGCGAGCTCCCCGTTGAACGAGGAGTCCCTGAGCCCGAACTGGGCCGAGCCGAAGTCGTGCGCGACCAGCCGGTCACGGAAGCCGGGCGGGTAGTCGTCCCAGCCGATCAGCGGTGGGAACTGCCATGAACCTTTGTGGTTCTCCGGCTGCTCGTCGAAGCCGGCGAAGCGGAAGGCGTGGGTGGAGAGCCCGTCCTTGTGGTAGATGATCTTCGGGTGGGTGCCGGTCTCGTCCCAGGCGACCTGCGAACGCGGGCGGATGCTGTAGTTACCGTGCGCCGAGGCCGCCACGTACTGCCCGTGGTCGCCCTGGACCCACACCACGACGTGCTCCCAGTCGTGCCGGTGGCCGCAGCACCCGGGCAGCGTCTGGTCCTTCTCGAAGTAGAGCGCGTACACGTACGCGCACCAGCCGTTGTTGCACTTGGAGCGCGAATAGGAGTTGGTGTTGTCGAGGTCGGACAGGTCGTGGCACTGCCCGTTGACCGCGCCGCCCAGGGCCAGCCCGGGGGCGATGGTCCCGTCGCGGCCGATGGCTGGCGTGGGGTAGCAGCCGTCCCCGTCATAGTCGAAGGCCGGCTGGTGCGTACGGTCGGTCCAGGGCGCGGCCCAGTCGAGGGCGGTGGGCGGCGCGGCGTGGGCGATGCCCGGGACGGCCACGACGATCGCGATGGCGGCCACCAGCACGCGTAACGCGAACGACACCCTGCGCCTGCGGTGTCCCCGCGGGGACGCGTTGCCCGGTCTGTCCTGCGGCATGGCTGATCTCCTCGTCGAGTTGGGGGTGATGCGACAGGGAGGAACGGCCCGAAGATCTCGACAACGGGGTTGACTGAAGATCTTCCGGGTCGGTCATGCCTCTATCAGACGACGGCAGACCCGTGCTCGTCCAAGGCTTTCCGGCGAACAGAACGCGGCCAATGTGTTTACCGCGATACCAGGGCCCGACGGGCCGCGCGGCCGGTGATCGGCGGCCGGGGGAGGGGGCCGGGGGAGGGGCCGGTCACCGGCCCACGACGATGGCCGCCTCGGTGCTGCGGCAACCCACGCAGAAGCGGTAGAGGTCCACCCGGGTGAGCGTGCCGGCCGGGTTGTACCGCCGTTTGCAGTAGGCGCGCCAGATGCCCGTGGCCTCGAGCCTGGCACCCGCCTCCTGGCACTTGGCGCACGCGTTGGGATTGTGGTGCGAGGAGTCGAAGTACCAGTCGGCCGACAGCGAGCCGTCACCGCAGGTGACCGCGAGCGCCGCGCCCGAGAGCGCCTGGTCGGCGCTCGCGGGCCCGCCCGTCATCAGCGCCAGGGCCGTGCCCAGCAGGACGGCCGTGCTCAGGACGATGCTCGGCTTCCTCGAACGCGATCCCGTGTGTGCCATGTCCGCCTCCTCAGGTTCTCCAGCACCGATTCTCGGCGCGGGGATGGGGGCTGAACAGGGCAGCGGCAGGACATACGACGGACTTTTGCCGGGCCCGCGCCCTGGTGGCGGGTTGATATGTCGGATTTTTTGGCCATTACCGCGACAACCTCTTGACGTGGGCCGACGTGCATGGGGTACATTCCTCGGCAACCGTCTGGGAAGTTCCCAGACAGTAGGGAGGCCCTGGTGGAACAGCGTGCCGGCAGCCCTCAGCTGTTGCGCCGGATCAACGACCGCGCCGCGTTGCTGGCCCTCCTCGACCGCGGGCCGCTGACCCGCCTGGAGCTGGAGTCACAGATCGGGCTGTCGAAACCGGCGACGGCCGACCTGCTGCTCCGGCTCGAAGAGAGCGGGCACGTGCAGCGGGCCGGTTTCCGGGAGGGTGGGAAGGGGCCGCGGGCGCAGCTCTGGGCGGTCAACGGCGCGCTCGCCCACGTGGCGGCCGTCGATCTCACCCCGCGGCTGCTGGACATCGCGGTGTCCGACATCCGCGGCGAGATCGTCGCAGAGTACCGGTACCGTCCCGACGTGGAGGCGGACCTCGGTGTGGAGGATCTGCGTCGTGCGGTCTCCGCCGCCGCGGGCGAGGTCGGCCTGGGCGTCGAGCAGTTGCACAGGGTCGTCGTGGGCCTGCCCGGATCGGTCGACAAGCGCACCGGGCACCTGCGCTTCGCGCCGCACCTGTCGGCCTGGCAGGGCTTCGACGTCCTCGACCGGCTCTCCGGAGCGCTCGGCACGTCGGTGGCGGTGGCGGTCGAGAACGACGTGAACCTGGTCGCCCTCGACGAGATGGCGGTCGGCAGGGCGGTGGGGGTCGACGACTTCGTACTGCTCTGGATCGGCCGGGGCATCGGCGCCGCGGTGGTCTCCGAGGGGCGATTGCTGCGGGGTGCCTCCGGCGGTGCCGGCGAGATCGACTGGATGCCCTGCCCGCAGCCCGGCGTGACAGGCGCCCAGCGGGTCGGCGACGTGCTCGGCACCAGGGCGGTGACCGCGCTGGCGCGCGAGCACGGCCTCGCCGCCGACGACCTGGACAAGCTGCTCGCGCAGGATCTCGGCCCGGACCGGGACGCCCGCGCGGCCTTCCTGCGGGAGCTGGCCCGCCGGGTCGCGCTGGCCGTGGCGGGCGTGGTGTCGGTGGTCGATCCCGAGCTCGTGGTCCTCACGGGCGACGTCGGCCGGGCCGGCGGCGGCGCCCTGTGCGACCTGGTCGTCGAGGAGCTGGGACAGCTCGTCCTGCCCCGGCCGGCGATCCTGCCAAGCCTGGTGACCGGGAACCCGGTCCGCTCCGGCGCGCTGCGGCTGGCCCTGGCCGGGGCGCGCGACGAGGTCTTCGCCATCCCCTCCTGATGGCCGCCTCCACCCCCTTTGACCTGGCCATGGCGGCCGGTCAGCAGCAGTTCACCCCCTTGGAGGATTTCCATGCGACGAATCGGTGTCGCGGCGGCGTGCGCGGTCCTCGCGCTGCTCGCAAGCGCGTGCGGGGCGGTAGAGACGGGGTCGTCGGGTACGGCCGCCGCGCCCTCCGCCGACGAGAAGGTGTCCCTGTCCGTCTGGAGCAAGTTCAGCGGTCGCGAGCTCGGCGTGCTCCAGAAGGCGCTGGACGGTTTCCACGCCAAGCACCCCAACATCACCGTCAACAACCAGGGGAGCCAGGACGACGACAAGGTCGCCCAGGCGATCAGAGGAGGCAACCCTCCTGACGTCGCCATCTCCTTCTCCACCGACAACATCGGCCAGTTCTGTTCCAGCGGGGCCTGGCAGGACCTCAAGTCCTACATCGCCCGCGACAAGCTGGACCTGAACCTGCTTCCCACCGCCACCCGCACGTACACCGAGTTCAAGGGCACCCGGTGCGCGATGCCGCTGCTCGCGGACGTGTACGGCCTCTACTACAACAAGGCGATGTTCGCCAAGGCCGGTCTCGACGGGCCGCCGAAGACGATGTCGGAGCTGTTCGAGTACGCCAAGAAGCTGACGGTCTTCAACCCCGACGGCTCCATCAAGGTCGCCGGATTCGTGCCCACGGTCGGCTTCTACGCCAACCACGTGCAGATGTGGGCGGCGAACTGGGGCGCCCAGTGGACGGGCCAGGACGGTAAGTCGGCCCTCGGCGCCGACCCTCAATGGCAGGCGATGCTGGAGTGGGCCAAGAAGTTCACCGACTTCTACGGCAAGGACAAGCTGGCGAAATTCACCGCCGGCCTCGGTCAGGAGTACTCACCGGACCACGCCTTCGAGAAGGGCCAGATCGCCATGATGATGGACGGTGAGTTCCGCACCGCCTTCATCGCGGCCGAGGCGCCCAACCTGGAGTACGCCACGGCTCCGTTCCCGGTCGCCGACAACAAGCCCGAGCTCTACGGCGGCGGCTACACCACGGGCACGATCATCGGCATCCCGAAGGGCGCCAAGAACGCCGGCGCCGGCTGGGAGCTGGTCAAATACCTGACGACGGATCCGGCTCCCCTGCAGGAGCTGGCCCACGGCCTGAAGAACGTCCCCTCCACGATCCCCGCGCTCAAGGACCCGGAGTTGCAGGGGGACGCCCACTTCAAGACCTTCCTCGACATCTTCGCCAACCCCAACCTGGCCACGAACCCGGCCAGCGCGAACGGCGGCGCCTATCTCAAGACCACCGAGGACTTCGCCATCGCCTACCAGGGCGGCGGCGTCCCCGACCTGAAGGCGGGCCTGACGAAGACGGCCACGCAGATCGACGCCGACGCCCAGCTCGGCAGCTGAAGACCATGACCGTCACACCGCACGTGGCCGGATCCGCCCTCGTCGGGCGGTTCCGGCCCCGGCCGGGACACTGGATACGGCCGCTGATCTTCATGGCCCCCGCGCTGGCCGGCCTGGCGCTGTTCTTCGTCTACCCGCTCGGCGCCCTGGTCTTCTACTCCTTCACCCGCTACGACCTGCTCAACGACCCGGTGTGGGTCGGGCTGCGCAACTACGTCCACCTGCTGGCGGGCGATCCGCTGGCCAGGAAGGCGGCCTACAACACGGTGTGGCTGGTCGTCGTCATCACCGTGCTCCGCCTGGTCTTCGCCACCGGCGTCGCGGCCGTGCTGGCCCGCGTCAGGAGCGGCGCCGGGCTGTTCAGGACCCTGGTCTACCTGCCCGCGCTGGCCCCGCCGGTGGCGGCGACCCTGGCCTTCACCTTCCTGTTCAACCCGGGCACCGGGCCGGTGAACACCGTGCTCGGCTGGTTCGGGATCTCCGGCCCGCTGTGGTTCAGCGACCCCGCGTGGGCCAAGCCCGCGCTGACCCTGCTCACCCTGTGGGTCTCGGGCGAGCTCATCATCATCCTGCTGGCGGGGATGCTCGACGTGCCCGCCGAGCTCTACGAGGCGGCCGGGCTGGACGGCGCCGGGCCCGTGCGGCGGTTCTGGCACATCACGCTGCCGTCGATCGCGCCCGTGCTCGTCTTCGGGGTGATCAACTCCATCATCCTCGGGCTGCAGTACTTCACCCAGGCCGTGGTGGCCGCGTCGGTGGCCTCCGGGTCGGCCGACGTCGCCGGGAGCCAGCGGGTCATCGGCTATCCGGACAACTCCACGCTGACCTTCCCGGTCTGGCTGTACCAGCAGGGATTCCACTACTACAACATGGGCTACGCGTCGGCGATGTCGGTCTTCCTGTTCGTCGTCTCCACGCTGTTCACGGTGATCTTCGTGCAGCGTCTGCGCCGCGCCTCCCACGCCGAGGAGATGAGCTGATGGCCGTCCTCACCGCCCGCGGCGTCGACTCGGGCCACGCGGCCCCGGACCGGACATCGCGGCGCCGGCGGCACCGGCGCGGCCTCATGCGCTGGATCGCGGTGCACAGCATCGCGCTGGCGATCGGGGCGATGTTCGTCCTGCCGCTGGTCTTCGTCGCGCTCACCGCGTTCATGTCCGACCGGCAGGCGCTGACGGCCGACCTGTGGCCGCGCTCGTGGCACCCGGAGAACTTCGCGGAGGTCTTCCGCACCGCGCCGCTGCTGACGTACCTGGTCAACAGCATGCTGTATTCGGTGCTGGCCACGGCGGGGATGCTCCTGTCGAGCGTGCCGGCCGCGTACGCGCTGGCCCGGATGCGGTGGCGGGGCCGCCAGGCGGTGTTCCTGATGGTGATCGCCGCCATGATGATCCCGCCGCAGGTGCTGTCGGTCCCGCTGTACATCCTGTGGGCCCGCCTCCACCTCACCGGCACCCTGTGGCCGCTGATCCTGCCGTACTTCCTGATCGACGCGTTCAGCATCTTCCTGCTGCGGCAGTTCTTCCTCACGGTGCCGCAGTCCTACCTCGACGCCGCCCGGGTGGACGGCTGCGGCGACCTGCGCGCGCTGCTTCGCGTGCTGCTCCCGATGACCCGGCCCGGCATCGCCGCCGTGTCCCTGTTCTGTTTCATGTACACCTGGAACGACTACTTCGGGCCCCTGCTGTACGCGGGGGAGAACCCGGACCAGTGGACGCTTTCGCTGGCGCTGGCCTCGTTCCGGGGCGCGCACCAGGTGCAGTGGAACCTCACCATGGCCGTGACCGTGGTGGTCATGCTGCCCGTCATCCTCCTTTTCGTGTTCGCGCAGAAGTCCTTCGTCCGAGGCATCACCTTCACAGGAGTAAAGGGTTGAAACTCACCGTCGTCGGGGGCGGCTCCACCTACACCCCGGAGCTGGTCAGCGGGATCGCCAATCGTCGTGCCGCCGTCGAGATCGAGGAGATCGCGCTGGTCGACCCCGACCTCGACCGCCTGGAGGTCGTGGGCGGGTTCGCCCGCCGCCTCCTCGACCAGGCCGGTCACCCGGCCAAGCTGCGTCTGACCGCCGACCTGGAGGCCGGCGCGGACGGGGCCGCCGCCGTACTGCTCCAGCTGCGCGTCGGCGGGCAGCGCGCCCGCGCGGGCGACGAGACGGTGCCGCTGGAGTGCGGCTGCGTCGGACAGGAGACCACGGGCGCGGGCGGCCTGGCCAAGGCGCTGCGCACGGTGCCGGTCGTCCTCGACGTGGCCGAACGGGTGCGGCGCGTCGCCGGTGACAAGACCTGGATCGTCGACTTCACCAACCCGGTCGGCATCGTCACCCGGGCGCTGCTCGACGCCGGTCACCGCGCGGTGGGGCTCTGCAACGTCGCCATCACCTTCCAGCGCTGGGTGGCCGAGCTGCTCGGCGTCGCCCCAGACCGGGTCGCCCTGGAGCATGCCGGGCTGAACCATCTGACCTGGGTACGCGCCGTGCGGGTCGACGGGGTGGACGAGCTGCCCCGGCTGCTGGCCGAGCACGCCGACCGGCTCGCCGACCACGTCGGGCTGCCCGCCGCGGTGATGCGCAGGCTCGGCGCGGTGCCGTCCTACTACCTGAAGTACTACTACCGGCACGACGCGGTCGTGGCCGAGCAGCGGGCCCGCCCCTCACGGGCCGAGACCGTGGCCGGTATCGAGGACGGCCTCCTTGAGCTGTACCGCGACCCCGGCCTGGTCGCCAAGCCGGCGCTGCTGGAGCAGCGGGGCGGCGCCTACTACTCGGAGGCGGCCGTCCAGCTCGTGGCCTCCATCCTGACCGACAGGGGAGACGTGCAGGTGGTCAACGCCCGCAACGGCTCCACCCTGCCGTTCCTGCCGGCCGACGCCGTGGTGGAGGTCCCCGCGCGGATCACCGGCGAGGGTCCCGTACCGCTGCCGTCGCCCCCGCTGCCGCCGGCGGTCGCGGGGCTGGTGGCGCACGTCAGCGCGTACGAGAGCCTGGCCCTGGAGGCGGCGTTGCACGGCGGGCGGGACCGGGTGTTCGACGCGCTGCTGGCGCATCCCCTCATCGGCCAGATCGACCAGGCGGAGACCCTGGCCGACCGGCTGGTCTCGGTCAACCGCGACTTCCTGCCGTGGGCGGCGGCGTGATCGACGCGGTGCTGGCGCTCGACGGCGGCAACTCCAAGACGGACGTCCTCCTCGTCGCACCCGACGGCACGGTGCTGTCCCAGGTACGCGGCCCCGGGGCGTCGGCGCAGCGGGTGGGCCTCGCGGCCGGCGCCGCCACTCTCGACGCGCTGGTCAGGCAGGCGGTGGGCGAGTTCGACCCGGCGCTGCGGGCCCCATACGTCCGGCACACGGCGGCGTACCTCGCCGGAGTCGACTTCGGCCGGGAGCAGCAGGCGCTGACGCGGGCCCTGGCCGAGCTGGGCTGGTCCGAACGGATCACTGTCGACAACGACACCTTCGCCCTGCTACGTGCCGGCACTCCGCGCGGGCACGGGGTCGCGGTGGTCTGCGGGGCGGGCATCAACTGCGTCGGCATCGCGCCCGACGGCAGGACGCTGCGGTTCCCGGCGATCGGCCGGCTGTCCGGCGACTGGGGCGGCGGCCTGTTCCTGGGCGACGAGACGTTGTGGCGGGCGATACGGGCCGAGGACGGCCGCGGACCCGACACCGCGTTGCGCTCTCTCGTGGCCGCGCACTTCGGGGTGTCCTCCGTGGTCGAGCTCGCCGAGCAGGTCCACTTCGGGGAGGTTCCCAGGAGCCGGCTCCAGGAGCTCAACCCGCTGCTGCTGGCGGCCGCGGGGCGCGGTGACGCCGTGGCCAGGAAGGTGGTGGATCGGCTCGCCGAGGAGGTGGTCCTGCTCGCGTCGGCGGCGCTGCGCCGGCTGGATCTCCTGGACGTCCCCGTCGACATCGTGCTCGGGGGCGGCATCCTCGCCAGCGGCGACGCGTACCTGCTCGGCCGCGTCCACGCGGGCTGCGCCCGTACGGCTCCGAAGGCGACGCCCCGCGTGGTGGACGTGCCCCCGGCCGTCGGCGCCGCGCTGCTCGGCCTGGACGAGCTCGGCGCGAGCGCCGGCGCGGAGGACCGCCTGCGCGACGGCTACCGCACCGGCGCCGCGGGCCGCGAGCCTTAGTGGTCGTCTGCGTAAATCTCTCGGGGGTTACGCGGCTGCGTCGAGTAAGGCAGGCTGATGGTCGCAGCCGGTGAGCTGCTGGGAGTTACGCTCTTTCTGTTCGTGTCGCTCGATCCGGGTCAGTAGGTCCTCGAGGTCGGCCGGGGTGAACTTCCATCTGAAGGGCCGGGCGGTCTCGTTGTA
>NZ_JBITJQ010000019.1:0-214072 GCF_044460125.1 Nonomuraea sp. NPDC050153 | reverse complement strand
GGAACCCGCTCGACCGGACCCGCACCAGCCACCTTGCCCGCCTCGAACTGGCAGAACTCGCTCTCGCGGCCTGAGACGAGTTAACCAGCAGGGTCTTCTTGGCGCGGCTATGTGCCGTGACGAGGCTTCGACTCTCACGCAGCCGAGCGCGGACGAGCAACCGAGCAGTCATGGGCAGGCGATATGCGTTCTCTTGGCAGGATGCCTCATAGTCGTTTCGCAAGCGATGCGCAGCCTGCTTGACGTGTATGGATGTGGTTTTCGGCAGGCGCAGCATCGGCATCGGCATCGAAGCAGCGCATCACCTCCATGCCGGCGCGGATGGATATTCGGCACCCGGAGCGCTATCGGTTACGCGTCCCGAGGCTGACCTGACCGGCGGCGGCACGGCCCGCCGCCCAGCCCTCCCGGTCCCAGGACGTGCGGACCGCATGCGAGACCAGGTTCGGGAACATGCGCTCGACCGCCTGCTCCACCTGCTGTTCGCGGGCCGCCAGCACCGGCAGCAGGTCGGTGCCCCGGCTGGCGCTCTCCTGCGGGACCGTGGCCGCCGTGGCCTCGGCGAGCCGCTCCCTGATCCTGGAGGTGAACGCCGAAAGGAACGACTGGCGGAACGTCTTGTTCCTCGATCGGCCGGTGCCGTGCTTCTTGGTGCCCGAGTTCACCAGCGCGGTCTGCGCCTGCACCAGCAGCGAGGTGAACAGCACCTCCAGCCAGGACAGGTCCGCCCAGAACCCCAGCTCCTTCGACCAGGTCACCGCGCACCTGTTGGCCTCGGCGACAAGGTCGAGCAGCACGGCCTTGGGCTGCCCGTACGGCGCGTCGATGCCGGATGTGTGAACGTCTCCGCCTCCGCCTCGTACGCCGTCGACTCCGCCTTGGCCAGCAGCGCCCGCACCCGCGCCAACGTCTTCTCACTGACCGTGTGCGAGCGTGCCCGGACCGTACGGCGAGCGGCCCCGTGCGGCGGGCTCAACGATCCAGCCGGGGCAGCCCGGTCAGGAACCCCAGCAGTTCCAGCACACCGGAGACGGTCATCAGCCGGCCGGTCCCGTCGCGCGCCTGCCGCGCCGCCAGGTAGCCGCCCTTCCACCACGCCAGCGGGCTGCCAGCCGTTCCGCCACAACCCCGAAACCGCACGGGTCACGGCCTCCACCAGCACACGATCGGCGTCGTCCCGATCGGCCAGGAAGGCGGCGGCGGAGTCGAAGGCCGCCTCATCCTCATGGGCAAGCGCCTCCAACGCCGCGCCGATCAGCTCATCAGCCTTACTCACACGTGCCGTCCACCCTTGAAGAAAGTCCGCCAGAACTTCACCGTGACGGAGCCTCCGCCCCTGCTCACCCGCTGCGGTGGACGGCGGCAAGGTTCTGACCGGCCCCGGCTGTGTCGTCGTTCCGACCAGCGCAGTCGTCTTGAGCGCCGGTCCTCAAGCTGCGGATGTCCGCTCTTCCGTCACCCTGGTGCGGGGCACACTGGGGCATGCCATCGTCGTGCTGACCGCCGACATCTATGTCCCGGTGCTGCCGCAGCTGTAGCACGACAGCGCCAAGGTGGCCGCGCGGCTGGTGCTGAAGGCGGTGCGGGCGACCAACCGGAAGACCGGCATGGCCCGGGAGGCGACGTGAAACCGCAGGCCGACGTGGTGAGGCGTGCGGGACTTGAACTCACGACCCACGGGTTATGAGCCGCAGCCGTGTCAGCGACGGCGGGCATCGCGGGCGCGTACGGATCCAGCCAGTACGTCCGGGGCTGGGCCGCAGTGGCCGACGGAGTAGGTTCTCGCCTGTGACTGATATTCGACTTCTCGCTCCAGCGGAACTGCCCCTGTGCCAGCGGCTCGAAAGCGATCGCCAGTGGTCCACCGACGAGGCCAAATGGCGGCTGATGTTCGAGGCGGGCGAGGTATACGCCATCGACGCGGCCGACGGCGACGGCCTGGCTGGGTGCATGGTGGTGACCTGCTACGGTGACTCGCTGGCCGACGTCGGCATGATGCTGGTCGCCAGCAGGTATGGCAGGCAGGGGCTCGGTACGCGGCTGATGGAGCACGCCCTGCAAGTCGCCGGGGACCGCATCGTGGAGCTGACCGCGACCCGGTTCGGGCGCCCCGTTTACGAGCGGCTGGGCTTCCGACCCGTCGGCAGCCTGACGATCACTATGGGTCCGATAGAAGGGGCGGCGTGGCCGTCCGGAGTTCGCGTGGCGACACCGGAGGACCACGCCGCGCTCCTCGACCTGGACGCCGAGGTCACCGGCGCCGACCGGAGCAAGGCGCTGACCGCGCTGCTGGCCACGGCCGAGCGCACGGTCGTCACCGACGGTGGCTTCGCCGTGGCCTGGACCGCCGGCCCTCATCGCGTCATCGGCCCCGTCGTCTCACCCTCGGAGGAAGCGGCCCGCGAGCTGATCCTGGCCGCCGCCCACGGCTCCGACCGCGACGTGCGGATCGATCTGCTGTACGCCTACCCGGGCCTGCGCCCGTGGCTCACCAAGCTGGGGCCCACGGAGGGACCCGCGGCCCTGCCGACGATGCTCTACGGCGCCCGCCGCCACCCGGGCGACCGTGGGCGATACGTCGCGCCCATCCTCATCTCGATGGGCTGACCGGGCTTCGGACCGGCCGCTGCCCGGGCGAAGATGCGGACCCGTGCAGTCCGGCCTCCTGCCTGCCCACCGACCCTGCCGCCCGGGTTCGCCGCCCTGATCGTCGAGGAATTCCAGGTCAGCCTGCGTCGCGCCAGCGGCACCTATCCCGCCCGGTTCCACCAGGTGCCGCATTCAGAACGGCTCCCGCCGTCGGGTTCACCGGCCCCCTGCCTTGAGGCCCTCGCGGGCCGCCGTGTTCCGGCGCCCGCAGCGGGAGAGGAGTCGGCACGTTCGTACAAGTGCTGCCGTGATCCACCGGAGCATCCTGGAGACGGACGACGCGTTCCCACGAGAGGGTCACGATGCTCAATCTGTCGATCGTTCTGGAAGACAGCGCCCGCAACGCGCCGGACCGTACCGCCCTGGTCCTCGGTGACCTGCGCCTGTCGTACGCCGTGGTGGACTCCGTCGCGAACCAAGTGGCCAACCTGCTGGTAGCGCGGGGGATCGGCAGAGGCGACAAGGTGGCGCTGCTCTGCCCGAACCTCCCCTACTTCCCGTTCGTCTACTTTGGCATTCTCAAGACCGGGGCGACCGTGGTCCCGCTCAGCGTGCTGCTGCAGCCGCGCGAGATCACGTACCACCTGACCAACAGCGACGCCAAGGCACTCTTCTGCTTCGAGGGCACCGATGAGCTGCCAACGGGGACGCGCGGACGGGAGGGGTTCGACGGCACGCAGGGGTGTGAGCACTTCTTCGTCCTGCCCGCCACGCCGCTGGCCACCGAGTCGGAGTACGGCGAGTCGTTCTGGGCGGCGCTGGACGGCATGCCCGGGGAGTTCGAGACGGTTCGATCCGGGCCGGAGGACGTCGCAGCCATCCTCTACACCTCCGGCACCACCGGCCGGCCCAAGGGCGCCGAGCTCACTCACGCGAACCTGCTGATCAACGCCATCGTCAGCGACCAGATGTTCCCCGCCGATCCCGAGGGTGACGTCTCGCTCGCCGTACTGCCGCTCTTCCACTCCTTCGGCCAGACCTCGGTCATGAACGTGAGCCTGCGCCGCCGCGCCACCCTGGTGCTCCTGCCGCGCTTCGAGCCCGGCCAGGCGCTGGAGCTCATGCGCAGGGAGAAGGTGACCATGTTCGCCGGGGTACCCACCATGTACTGGGCGATGCTGTCGAAGATTCACGCGGAGGGGGTCGAGGCGCCCCCGACGCTGCAGGTGGCGGTGTCGGGGGCGGCCGCCTGCCCGGTCGAGGTGCTCAAGGATTTCGAGGCCACGTTCGGCATCCCGATCCTGGAGGGTTACGGCCTGTCGGAGACGTCGCCCGCGGCCTGCTTCAACCAGCTCAGCCGGCCCACCAAGCCCGGCAGCATCGGCTTCCCCCTTTGGGGGGTGGAGATGCGGCTGGTGGACAGCGACTGGAACACCGTCCAGGGCGAGGGGCCTGGCGAGATCGCCATCCGCGGTCACAACGTCATGAAGGGCTACCACGGGCGGCCCGAGGAGACCGCGGAGGTCCTGCGGGACGGCTGGTTCCGCACCGGCGACATCGCCACCCGCGACCAGGACGGCTACTACGCCATCGTCGACCGCACCAAGGACATGATCATCCGGGGTGGGTTCAACGTCTACCCGCGTGAGGTGGAGGAGGTGCTGATGACGCACCCGGCGGTCTCGCTGGTGGCGGTGGTCGGCGTGCCGCACGGCTCGTACGGGGAGGAGGTCAAGGCGTACGTCGTCCCGTCGGCCGGTGCGACGGCGAGTGAGAGCGAGCTCGTCGCCTGGTGCCGGGAGAACATGGCCGCCTACAAGTACCCGCGGACCATCGAGTTCCGTGAGAGCCTGCCGATGACCGCGACCGGCAAGATCCTCAAGCGTGAGTTGCGCTAGGCACTCGCCGGAGTCAGGGCAACCAGTCGATCGCGGCGGCGAGCTCGGAGGGCGCGTTGCCGAAGGTGCGCCTGAAGGCCCGGGTGAAGTGCGGGCCGTCGGTGAACCCGGCCGTGTGCGCAGCCGCCGTCAACGTCTCCCCGGCGGCCACCCGGTCGATGGCCCGCCGCAGGCGCAGCCACCGCACGTACGGCCGTAGCGGGATCCCCACGTGCGCGCTGAACAGGTGCGCGAGCCGGCTCGGCGACAGGTGGACCGCGTCCGCGACCGCCCGCAGTCTTACCGGTCCTCCTGCCAGGAGCGCGGGAATGACGGCGATCGCCGCCTCCACCGCCGGGTGCGGCGGGACGCCGCCGGGGCCGACGAGGCCGCTCCACGCCTCGACGGCGCGCAGCGCGCTCGCCGCCTCGGCCGAGCGCGCGTGACCGACCGGTGGCTCGGTGAACATGAGCGGCCGCGTTCCCACGCGGCTCGCCGGCTGCGAGCTCACGGGGTCGATCGGCGGAGGGCCGTGTCCGGCCCGGGCGGCGGACAGCGACCAGGACGAAGCCCCCGGCCCGGTGCTGGAGCGCGCGAGCAGGGACCTGCCCGGCGAACTGCGCGGATCCAGGTGGGCGAGCAGCGCGTCGCGAGCCCCGGTCAGCACCGTGTGGCCGGTGTCGGGCGGGATGACGGCGATGCGCGTGGTCAGCTGTTCGCCGTGGGCGTCGGCCATGGTGAACGGCTCGGTGGCGATGACGAGCTGGACCGCGTGGTGCGCGTGCAGGTCGTTGCCGCCGATCGCGCCGCCGTACAGCATGAGGCCGGGCCGCAGGAGACACCACCCGCGCCAGGCACGCGACATCACTCCGCCCTCCTTCCCAGGGGGTCGGCCCGCTGTGCCCGGCCAGCCTCCGAAGCCGGCCAGCATCCACTTGGCCTGCTCCATCATCTCCCTGACGAGCTCCGCAGTCGGCTCGATGTCGTGGATCAGGCCGACGCCCTGCCCCATCAGCCAAGGCATCTCCTCCCAGTCGGCCTCCGTCTCCGGGACCGCCAGCAGCAGGCCGAACTTGCGTACCGTCGCCTGCCGCTCCGGGACGATCTTGTATCGACCTGCTCAAGGGAGTCGACGTCGGCCGGGATCTCGTCGGGAGGCGGGCTGGCGGCGTGGAGGAGAGCGGCCGCCGGTGGCGGTGTGGACGGTCGAGCAGCTGGCCGCCTTTCTGCGCTTCGCGCGGGAGGACCCGTTGTTGGTGCTGTGGTGGCTGGTGGCCTTGCGTGGGCTGCGGCGGGGGAAGGCCGCTGGGCTGCGCTGGGTGGACGTCGATCTGGAGCGGCGCGAGCTCACCATCGGCCATCAGCTGGTGCACACCGACGAGGGGCTGATCTTGTGCGAGCCGAAGAGCGCGGCCAGCCGGAGAACGTTGGCACTCGATCCGGAGACGGTTCGGCTGCTGCGGCGGCGCGAGCGTGCGCAGCGCCGGCTGCCGGGGGAGCGGTGGTCACCGACCGGCCCGGTCTTCACCCTGGGCAGCGGAGCGCCGGTGCAGCCGAGCTATCTCACGCACCGCTTCCACGAGCTGGTCGCCGCCAGCGGACTGCCGCCGGTCCGGCTACACGACCTGCGCCATGGAGCTGCGACGTTGGCGCTGGCGTCGGGCACGGAGTTGAAGGTGGTGCAGGGCACGCTGGGGCATGCCAGCATCGTGCTGACCGCCGACACCGACGTCTCGGTGCTGCCGCAGCTGTATCACGACAGCGCCAAGGCGACCGCGCGGCTGGTGCTGAGGGCGGTGCGGGCGGCCAACCGGAAGATCGGCAAGGAGCGGGCTGGGACGTGACTCACATGTGGCTCACCGTGACTCACGATCAGATGACGCGACTACGGATCCGCGTGAAGCCGCAGGTCAGCGTGGTAGGGCGGGTGGGACTTGAACCCACGACCCACGGATTATGAGTGCATTCTTTGCCGTCGGCATTATGTGGTATTTGTCTTCTCCTCATTGAGGGCATCGCCCTGCGCAGGGCCAGATCTCCTTGCCGATTGGACGTACACGAGCAACCATTGAGCAACCATGGGGCCATCGATACGGCGCCCAGCAGGATGGCGCTTCTCATCTGTGAGTACGGCGATTCTACAACCTGCGCTAAGTTCATCAAGCCCTGACCCAGCGGCTTCGCTGCATGCCATTCCGGAGCCGAGTAGGAATCGAGGGCGAAGCGCTGGCCTGAACCTCTCGGCCGAGCCCCTTCTCGAATAGTCGCATGCCGCTTGAACTTCATGAATTATCGGCGGGAGCACTATTTGAAGCTCAATAAAGGGCCGACCATAAACAATACCCCATTGTGCCTTTATGTAACGTCCAGGTGCCAGGCTGATTCACGAGTCAGATGGCGGTGGTTGGCCCATTCTTGGGCGATTCTCTGACCGTTGGTGAGGAGGGTGGTAACGGCTGGGAGATGAGCAGGAAGTAGCCAAGAGGTGAGGGAAGCCGCAGCGGATGGGTTGATGGCTGCCTCGGTTCCGTGGCGGGGTCGACCAACGCGCAGGAGCAGGTCGTAGAGGGCGTTGGCCGGGAGAACGGGTGGGAGGCCAGCCGCAATAGCGGCCCGTGACGCTGCAAGGGGGATGGTTAGGCCGCTTGGGTCAAGGTCTCCGAAGTAGCGGATTTCGGTGATCCGGTGTTTTGCGGCGATCGATCGGATCGATGCACGGAATGAGTTTCCGACTCCCCAGGCCACATATCCGAGCCGGTGCTTTGACGGCAGGCTGTCGACGATGGACCACCAAGTTGTGGAGTTCTCGATCACCAACAGCATGTCACCTCCACCTACCCGATGGAACCGGCCGCTTTCGTCCTCGCCAGGGAAGGTCTCGGTGAGGAGGGGAAGTGGCGGGCGGAAAGTGCGGATTACACGGTCGAGGCGTGAGGGTTCCGAGAAGAGAATGCCACTCTTGAGATTGTCGAGGGCCTTTTCAGGGACGGGAAAGTCATCATCGGATCCGTAGGTGCCGAAGATCTCCAACGTGCGCTCGCGAAGGGGAAGCGGTGTCAGATCAGGAGAGCTTTTTAGCCACGTGTTGATGGCAGCGTAGGCAGCCCGTTGACGTCGACCCGCTGTTTTCCAACCAGGGGCGAGGAAGCTGACTTCAGGATGCCAAGGCGGCATGGGGGTAGGGGACAGTTGCGATACAGGCTTAGGCAGCAGCCAGATTCCGATAGGAAGTGGGATTTTCTCGGGAGTCAGCTCTCGGAGCGGTTTGATGATGTGATGAAGTTCGAGCTGCTGGAGGAGATGAGCGAGCACTTCCGGTTCGTAGACGTCGTCGGGGTTGCGGTTGTTGATGCGCCGGAAGATGTCGAAGACGTCTTGGATCGGGATACGGGTCTTGGAGCCTTTACCGAGGCCACGGTCGGTGGCCCACTGACGGAGTCCGGCGGCGAGCTCACGTTCTCGCCTGGGAAGAAGGCTCTCCGGGGTCTCTGCCATGGTCGTAGATTCTCGCAGCAGTGATCAGCCCTGTGCCGTCGGCAGGGGGTAGGTGGTCGAGCTGTCCCTTGATGCGTGCCTCAAGGGACAGGTATTTCCGGGCAGATCGGAGGTCGGCGTCGTTGCGAAGCCTGATGATCAAAGGAAACTGACGGAGTGCCTTGTCATCGAAGAGCCCAGTCGTGTAGATGAGCTGAACGCCGAGCGCGTGTGCGACAGACCGTTGAAGATCAAGGAGGTAGTCGGCGTTGGCCCGACCGATCGGGTTGTCGAGAAACAGCAAGCCGGCGCGGTGGTCCAGTCGCCGCCCCCGGTCGTTGGCCCGGAGTGCCGCCATGGTGCAATAGAGGAGGATGGCGGCGGTGAGCTGCTGGCCGCCGGAGAAGACCTTCTTCACTCGTGACACTCGCTCGCATTCGACGCGCAGAGTTGTGTCGGGTTTGAGGACGAGGACCTTGAACCCTCTAGGTACGGCGGCGTGGACGGCCCTAAGCACTAAGGCGAGGCCGGTGCGCTGGACTTTGCGGTTGTCGGAAGTTTTGCCAGCGGCCGCTTCGTCGATGACCTCACCAAGACGCTCGATGAGCACTTCATCGCTTAGGCGGTCGTACTGGAAGCGTAGGAATTCCTCGTTTCGCCAATCACCGAGGTGACTCGGGAGCCGGGAGACCCGTTGAGCGGAGCGCAGGATGTTGAGTGCCTTGCCGACTTCCCCTTTAAGAAGAGTTACGATGGTCCGGCGATGCCGCTC
The DNA here is from genome assembly GCF_044460125.1 of Nonomuraea sp. NPDC050153. Lineage (NCBI taxonomy): Bacteria > Bacillati > Actinomycetota > Actinomycetes > Streptosporangiales > Streptosporangiaceae > Nonomuraea > Nonomuraea sp. NPDC050153. Next base: position 205,360 of record NZ_JBITJQ010000019.1, on the reverse strand, counting down.
GATTTGCTCCAGATCGTCATTGAGGGACCGGAGCCGAGGACGGAGCCGTTCCTCCCAATGCGGAGCGCTCTTGGCGAGCCGTTCAGCCTCTGTCCCGTTGATCTCACGCTGGACCGCAGCGCTCAGCTGTGCAAATCGCTCCTCCCTGCTGAAGGTGTGTAGGGCACGTGCGGACTTTTTGACCAAGTCTGCGCCTTCCGCTGCCATGGATCGCGCGGATTTCCTCGCGGTAATCAGAATGGCGTGTTCGCTTTTGGCGGCCAAGTAGCCGCCCTCATAAGGCACGCTGGCGGTTTCGGGCAGGTCCTCCCGAAGAATGTCGGCCATTGTCTCGAAGGACTGGGCTGCTTCTTTCGCGTCCGAGTGTTCCCGTCGCCGGCTGAGAAGTGCCTTTTCTCGATCGACGGCCAAAGGGATGGCCTTCGCCAGCGCGTCATGTGTTTCCTGGATGCCTTGATCGCAGATCGTGACGTCCGTTGGCAGAAAATCGTGGAGCTCATCGATAGGTCCGACGTTGCTGTCGTTCCAAGCTTCCTGTTGTCGCTGAACCTCGTTGCGTCGTTCTCCGCATAGTACGAGCGCGTTCTGGTGCTCTTGGTCCGCGGCGGTCTTCACTCGTGAGGCTAGTCTCAACGCCGACGTTCGGCTGGTAGCGTTCGCCCCCTCCGGCGTGCCGAGAAGCTCCTTGGCACGTTCCCGGACTTTGGCGGATAGCGCCTCGTAGGCAGTCGCCGTCGTCGTAGCCGCCTTCTCTGCGCCCGCGAGCCGATCTCGCAAATCCTCGACGGTGCCGATAGTTCGGTAGCGCTCGGCGGCAGTCTCGTAGAGGTCGCGCAGTACCGGGACGGGCTCGGACGGTCGCTCATCCTCGACCGTTACTCCTCCACAGCCCGGTAGCGCGGCTCTCTCCCCATGGAGGTCTTGCTCCGCTCTGCGCTGCTGATCGGCGGCCAGCACCGCCTGCGTGGCCTTGTTGCTTTTGTCCTGTGCTCGTCGTCCGTGAGCCTCGGCGGCATCGCGGTTCATCCGTGCGAGCTCTACTAGCGCTTTCTGCTCGTTCCGCCAGCCAGGAATCTTCGCTGCCTGCTCGGCCAGAGCCTCGAGTGCTCGGGCTCGCTCCTCTAGCTCGATCTTCTCTTCCGTCGCGACCAGTTGCTTTGTGCGCGCTCGGGTGAGGAGGGCCTCATTCCGTTCCTTCGCCTGTTCGGCTTCCGTGACGGCGGACAGAGCTGCGGCGTACTGCTCAGCGGCTTTGTCCCGCTGCTCTTCGAGCTCGGCGACGCGACCCGCAGGATAGTCTCGCAACCAGTCGCCGACCCTCCTCGATAGATCAATGTCCCTCTGGCGGGACTTTGCGAGCACAGCGAGGTTTGCGGTCCGCTCCTGGTGCTGTGTCTCGATCCGCTGATGCTCCTGGTCAGCCTCCGCCGGGTCGTAGAGCGCGGGTTTGAAAGGTAGAACCAAGGCCGGTGCGCTCGGACCGGGCTGTTCCAGCGCCTCTGTTGCGGCGATAGTCACAGCCCATGCCGACTGGTGCCGGTCCCCGGAGAGGATCCGCCTGGCGCTGTCGATGTCGTCTTTCGAGTTCAGCAGGATGCCGGCCACCAGATGGGGGTGGATGCGGATGAACTCGCGTCGGCGGTCCGGATCGGGAATCCCGGCGGCATATTCCCACCCTGGCCAGGCTTGGACGCCCTCAGCATCGAGTGCTGCGCACGCCTCCTCTACCTCGATTGGCGGAGGCAGTAGGTCGCCTTCGGCGAGAGCTAGACGGTCGCGTTCATCCCGGGTCTCTTCGACCATGAGACCCACACTGTCGCGAGTGCAGTCCGCGATTGCCTGGGTCAGGAGCTTCACGAGAGCCGGAGCGTCTTGTTCGAGGCGGACATCCTCGGTGTCGAGGAGTGCCGCGAGACGTTCCTCGGACTCAAGAAGACCGCGCCGCTGATAGGCCGCCTCGACCGCGGCTCTCGCCGTCCTGTCTCGCTGCTCGGCATCCTTTGCTTGAGAGTCCGCAGTGCGCAGATCCGCATCAAGGATTGGTCCGTTATCAATGAGCTCATCGATCCGCTTCTGGATGCTGAGAACTTCCTTCACGGAGTCCTCCAGTTTCTGTTGGGCGGCCGAGAGCACGATCGGGAGCTCTTCAACCGAGTCGATGAAGTTGCCCTTTACGGCTTCGCTGAGTTGCCCGTCCACGCCGGCGATCATCTTGGAGAACTGAGCCGCGTTCGCCTCGGCCGTGGCGGCTGCCGCTATCGCCTCCTGCTGGGTCTTGCGTGCGGAAGTTGCTTGCTTCTCATGATCCTCAGCTCTTTCATCCCAGCCAGACGCGGCCTCGGCGGCCTCCTGCGCGAGACCGAGAAGAGCGCGGGCGAGGCGCTTGGCAGCGATCGTGCGAGCTTCGAGGACGGGGCGTGCCTGTACGTCATGTAGCTGAACGAGCATGCGGAGCCGTTCCGCCTCGGCCGAGTTCTTTAGATGCTCGAGCACCTTGTCAGTGCTCTCCCAGGCCTTGACCTCGGTATCGGCTCGGAGGGCTTTACCAGCTGCCTCGTCTGCGTGCCGCTCCGCCTCTTGGAGTTCCAGTGAGGCCTTCTGAAGGCGTAGCGCATCTTCGCGTCGTCGTAGGTCGGCGACCGCAGTGTCGGCGGCCTTGAAGTCGTTCTCGGCTGCTTTCACCTTCTCCACGAGGTCTACCAGTGAGGACTTCTCCCGATCCCGCCGAGTGGCGATCCGGCCAGCGAAAGCACTTATGAACGCCTGCGCCTGCTCCGACCTCTTCTGAGAGACCGCAGCGCGTTCTGCGTCTCTTCGCAGCGGTTCGAGCAACGCCAAGGCCCCGTCAACGAAGTCCCGCTCCAGCAGGGTGGTCGCGCGCCTAGCCAACTTGTCGACGTGCTCGGCGACGAGGTCGGCGAGTGGCATCAGCTCCTTTTCGGGAAGGACCGCTTCCAAAAGGAAGTCGACGAACCGATCGTCTGTCTCGAGAGCGAACGCCCGAACCGCTTCGCCCTCTCCCGCGTTCATATGCCGCTGGTAGCGAAAGAGTTCAGTGTCGATGCCAAGCTTCCCCAAGCGCTCCGTCCAGTCGCGGTGGGTCCTGAGCCAGTAGAGATCCAGCTGGGAGTCCTCGGTGAACCCCGCGTTCATCTGGGACCGGAACGTCTGGAAGGTCAGATAGCGGCCATTCTCGACCAGCGGAAGGTTGTCGAGGTGGAGCGTTTCGGTGGGAAAGAAGCAATACCACTGCTCAAGGAAGTTGTCGGCGACCGCGGAAACCGCCTGCCCCTTCCATGCCATGGTCTTCCCGGTGATCAGCAGTCGTCCTGTTACCGTGTGTGTCCACTCCAAGACGACGTGAGAGATGTCTTTGGCGCCCACGAAGTCGGCCAAGGTGCTTCCGTCGGCACTGCCGACGGTGTTGCGGACGCCGGGAAGCAGGACGGAGAACACGAGTTTCAGAAGGACGGACTTGCCCCCTCCGTTCTCCAGGAAAATGATGCTCGCCGGAGATGGGCGCAGGACCTCCGACACGCTCGCGAACAAGTTGTCCTGATACTCGGTGACCGGATGCCCCGCCTTGCTGAAGTCGAGCAGGACGTTCTCATATCGCGCCCCGGCAGGACCGACCGAGCGGAGGTAGATCCGCGAGATCTCGTACATCTCAGTCGGCTCCGAGGAGTGGTGAGGAATCCGGCCGCCGACTCAAACCGCCGCCCCCAGCGGGAGGTCCGTCCATGATTCTGGTCAGCTCTTTGAACAGTTCGAGAGCTGCGAGCTCCCGGACCTGCAGTTGGTATCGGCTGGTCGTCCGGAAAACCCGATCGCTCTCCTCGCCCTCCTCGCTGTAAGGCGTGAGCATGCCCTCTTCGACGAGGTATTTCACGACTCTGGAGATGAGCGCCTCGTTGGTGTGGGGCGCCACCCGATCATCTCGGGTCTCCGTGGCGTCCGGGCGGCGGGCGTACAGCCGCCATACCCGCTCTAGCTTCGGTTCGTCCTGCGGGGGATCGCCGTTCTCGCCGATCGCCGAGGCACGAGAGTCCAGTTCTTTGCAGACGTCTTGGACGACCCGGTCGACCTCCTTGATCGAGACCCGGCCGACGTAGCTGTCATCGACGAGATCGGCGGGCCGGGGAAAGCCGAGTGCGGCCGTGGCCAGATGGACGATGCCGTGGAGGACGCGTTCGGTCTCCTTGTGTTGGGCTGGACGGAACACCCGAGCATAGGCTTCAAGCTTCGTCTCGAAGACTGAGCCAGGCAACGGTGCGAGAACGGCACCGGCACGGCCGGTGATCCCTACGATGCGCACCTTAAGCCCCGCCACATAGTGGTGGACGACCTGCTCGAAGTAGGGGTCTTCGCAGTAACGCCGGATGAGGGCCGCGTAGTCAGGATCGCGGGCCGGACGCAATCGAGGCCGGAAGCCATAGGAGACGAGACGGCCGGCGGCCTCGATGTCGTCCTCGTCATTCAGCACCGCGTTCACTACCCGTCTGTCCTTTCGTTGTCTCCCTCGACAAGCGCCGAAGTCACCAGAAGGTCGTCACCGCCGAAACCGGGGACCTCGAGCGGGGCGTCCGCGAGTACGGCCAGGCGCATCGTGCCGTCTCCGCGGCGAACGCTTGAGAGCGCTTCCGGCCCGAAGGAGTGCAGGGCCAGCAAGGCCACCAGTTCCGGAAGATTCTCAAGATCGGACTCCGACGCCTCAGCGAGAAGATCCGACAGGTAGCGGACCCGGCCCGGCAGGTTGAGGAGACTTTCGGCGGCACGCCACTCCTCTTCGGTGAATCCACCGCGCTCGATCGGCGCAACGAGGTCGGGCTCGGGAACGGGCTCGGCGTGACGGGGGCGCTCGGGTGGGGGATCGAGCAGCATTGGGACGAGCGTCGCCAGATGGACCGGGCAGTCCGGTTCAGGCCCACTGGACGCGGCGAAAAAGCGCGCGACGGGTTCAGCGGCCTCGGCGATGGAGAGGCCCATCAGCGGTTTGAGTAGGCTTCCGTACAAATCGATACCGAGACCGTCAGACCTTCCTGAGAACTCCTGCCGGTCCTGCTCCTCCCGGAAGACCGTGCGCGCCCCGATCAACCATCGCTGCAGTACTGTGTGTCGGCGAATACAGTCTTCGACGATATCCACCAGCTCGGCCGCCATTCGCTTGGGGTCTGGATCGATGGCCTCGTCTCGCAGCTGAGTGACCTGTGAGGCGATCCCGCGCTCCATGACGACCCGCTCCTCGATGTGCTCCAATGCCTCATCGAGCAGCGCGGGCATCGCCTCCATCCAGTCGACCGACCACACGTCGCGACGGGTGGCGTCGAGACGCGCCCGGATATCTTCTCCCAACTGGATCGTCCGCACTCTCGCCTGCTCCGCGACCAGTCTGGCGTCTTCGAGTCTTCCCCGCTTGATCAGATTCTGGAGCCGAACCTCGGCAGCGATCTGTGCACTCTCGACATCTGTGTCAAGAGCCCCAACCAGCACGTTGAGTGCTTCGTTGGACGCTCTTAGGACCAGACCACCGCGCTCATCCCGCTGTTCCTCCAGGAGCCGGAAACGGAAGAGCAGCCGTTGGTGACGCCCCTCTTCATCCGTCATGCCATAAGTCGAAGTGAAGCCCCGCTCGACATTTTGGGAGTTGAGCAGACCGTTCAGCACCCAGCGCGCCACGGCCGTCCACTCGCTCGCTGGCCGGTCCGGAGCGATCTCCCGGACGAATTCCGCGAGTCGTTCGATGACGTATTCGTGCCCGGCGCCCGTTTCGAAGTCCTGAGCGATCGCGACGATGTCAATAGTGTGCAAGGCCAGCTCGGCCATCGGGTACGCTCGCGCATCCGCCCAGGTGACGAGGCCCTTCCTCTCATCAAGCTCGTGTAACGGCTTAGTGAGCGATAGCGCTTTGACTCTCTTGCTGAACCCGCTGCCGGACGAACCGCCGGATGCCATGACATCGCCAGCCACGCCAATCACTGTAACTCTCAGCTGGGCCCTGAGTGCCACCCTTAACGTTGATAACGTATGCGTATGGCGGCTCACCTGAGCGGCCTAGCCACCTCCGCGATCTCGTCCTTCGTGCTGTGTAGTGCCCCACGAGAGAGCTCCTCAGGGGTGGATCATAGGTGGGCGAGTGGCGATGGTCCGGTGGAGTGCGTTCGCCACAGCGTGGACGAGCGGGACCTGAGAGGCATCCCAGACGAGGTTGAGGCCGCTGTGGCTGCGGAGGATGAGCCTGCCGTACACCAGGATGGGCAGGCGGGCGTTGTTCTTGAAGCGGCGGTCGGGGCCGCCCTTGACGTTGACGTAGCGCCAGGTGGAGTCCACGACCGTGCCGTCGGGTGGGACCGGGCCTGCTTCGATGAAGCGGGCGTGTTCTACGCCGACTTGGAGGTGTTGGTAGGCGAGGTCGGCGACGTGGCGGCCGTCGCGGAGCAGGACGCGGTCGGGGAGGAAGTGCACCGACAGGTTGCCTGAGGTCAGGGTCGGGACGGCGACGTTGGTGACCAGGATTCGCGGTCCCGCCAGCCGGGCCGAGGAGTTCAGCCTGTGCAGCAGGTTGGAGGCGCCGGCGTTCACCTTGAACTGGTAGGTGCTGGTGATCGCGCCGGATGCGGTGATCAGCCAGAACCCGTGGGCTTGCTGGAGGCCGGTGATCGAGCTGACGAGGTGATCGAAGCGCGAAGCGGCTTCGTCGGTCACGTCGTACATGACGACCACCGCGCGAGCCGCCCGGTCGCGCAACGCCACCCAGATCACGCAAGGCAGCCCGACGGCGACGATGACCAGGCCAAAGCGTCCTGTCACCAGTCCCGCGACGAGGAGCGCGGCCAGGGCGAACGGCCAGTACGGTCGGCGGTTGGCGGCTTTCTGTAACTGCTGGACGATGTCACTCGGCTGGGCCGGGACCAGGCTGACGACATCGTGCATGGCCACGTCATGGCCGGGCGCGATGGTGCGGTAGGAGATCGCTCCGCGTCCCATGCGCACGACGTTGCCGCGGGGGCCCATCCCCGCCCGAAGGCCCGGTATTGCGGTCGATACTCCCATCCCAGCCTGGCTGAGGGTGAAACGGAACGGTCCAACCCTGAGGCTGGTGCGCACATAGATGCCCACGATGAGGAATCCTTCCGACCCGGGTGCCCGTTACCGCGGCGGACCGAGGTTCTGGAGATCGTGTATCGCGTCAGGACGCAGTCACGACAGCTGTGACCTGTGGTTGGCGAAGTTCATCCCTGCAGACAAGATCGCCTACCTGATTGTTCCTCTTGTCTGGGTCTGTAGCGGGTCTGTCGTTGCTCGGCTCGTACGTTGCTCGTGAGACGGACGCTGGAGGTAAGCGATGTCGGGCGACAACGAACATTGCGTGGTGTACAAGCGGTGCGGGTGTAGCGATGGGGCGAGTGGCAGGCGGCTGGGCGGTCACTGTGCCCGGTTGACCGAAGTGGGGCATGGGAACTGGTATTTCGCGGCCCAGGTTGTGGGGGCGTCGGGTCGGCGGGAGCGGGTTCGGCGCGGGGGGTTCGCGACCGCTGAGGCGGCGCGGTCGGCGGGCTGCGAACTGCTGACGGCCCAGGCGGATGGGCCGCTTTCTGCTGGGTGCACGGTGGGGCAGTGGTTGCGGTACTGGTTGTCGGTGGTGGAGTCGCGGTTGCGGCCGACCACGCACCGGGCCTACCGGGATCACGTTCGGTTGCATCTGGTGCCGTACCTGGGCCGGGTGAAGCTGGTGGAGTTGTCGCGGCGGGATGTGACGCGGATGTTCGTGGCGTTGGGGCGGCGGCGGACTCGGTATGGTGCGCCGATCAGCGCGTCCACGTTGGAGCGGATCCGGGCGACGTTGCGGGCGGCGCTGAACCACGCGGTGCGTGAGGACTTGATCGCGGGCAATCCGGCGCAGGGCGTCCGGTTGCCGGCGCCGGTGCAGACGCATCCCGTGGTGTGGACGGCTCGTCGGGAGGCGGCCTGGCGGCGCGGGGGAGAGCGTCCGCCGGTGGCGGTGTGGACGGTCGAGCAGTTGGCCGCCTTCCTGCGCTTCGCGCGGGAGGATCCGTTGTTCGTGCTGTGGTGGCTGGTGGCCTTGCGCGGGCTGCGGCGCGGGGAGGTCGCGGGCCTGCGCTGGGTGGATATCGATCTGGAGCGGCGTGAGCTGACCGTTGCCCATCAGCTGGTGCACACCGACGAGGGGCTGGTCTTGTGCGAGCCGAAGAGCGCGGCCAGCCGGAGAACGTTGGCACTCGATCCGGAGACTGTTCGGCTGCTGCGCCGACACGAGCGGGCGCAGCGCCGGGGGCCGGGGGAGCGGTGGTCACCGACCGGCCCGGTCTTCGCCCTGGGCAGCGGGACGGCGGTGCAGCCGAGCTATCTCACGCACCGCTTCCATAAGCTGGTCGCCGCCAGTGGGCTGCCGCCGGTCCGATTGCACGACCTGCGCCATGGAGCTGCGACGTTGGCTTTGGCGTCGGGCACGGAGTTGAAGGTGGTGCAGGGGACGCTTGGGCATGCCAGCATCGTGCTGACCGCCGACACCTACGCTTCGGTGCTGCCGCAGCTGTATCACGACAGCGCCAAGGCGACCGCGCGGCTGGTGCTGAGGGCGGTTCGGGCGACCAACCGGAAGATCGGCAAGGCCCGGGATTCGACGTGACTCACATGTGGCTCACCGTGACTCACGATCAGATGACGCGACTACAGACCCGGGTAAAGCCGCAGGTCGGCGTGGTAGGGCGGGTGGGACTTGAACCCACGACCCACGGATTATGAGAATCCTCGGCTGATGTCGCTCAGTGTCACGGAGTGCTGTTCTGTATTGTCGTGGCCGGAATTATCCCCGTCGTCGTGTCGGTCTGTGCCGACGTGTGCCGTGCTGTATCGCGTACACGCGAGCAACCACCGAGCAACCATGCGTTCTTGACCATCGGCGCTATGTGCCATTTGTCCCCCATCTCGGCGCGGCTGTCTGGGACCAGGCTTGCGTGGTGAACTCGAACTTTACGGCGGATCGAACGTGTGCGAGCAACCACCGAGCAGCCATCGCCTGGTCATTAGCGTCCACAGGCAGGATGGCTCGCAGCGGACCTCGGATGCGATGCATGGTCTGCCTGACGTGCATGGACGTGATTTTCGGCAGGCACACCCGCAGGCCCTCGAACCAAACCGGATCTACCGCGCGCGGATCTATCGCCGTCCGGGTAGCGCTGGCGATGCGTGGCCAGAGATACGCCTGGGGAGGCGGCGGCGTCGACGGGGCAAGCTCCGGTATCAGCCACGGCGCCGGCACCAAAGGCTTGGACCGCAGCGGGCTGACCCTGTACACCTGAGCCAGAGCCGGGGTCCGGATCGGCGGCACCACCTATGAGCAGATCAACGATGGCACCCGCATCCTACGGTCGAAGAACCAACCCGGAGATCTGATCTTCTACGACACCGGCCCTGCCCGCTTCGGTCCCGACGACGTGGGCCTGGCCGACAACGCCACCGCCATGGTGCACGCAGCCAGCACCGGAAAGACAGTCGCCACCGCACCCATCCGCCCCGGCATCATGGCCGTCATCCGACCCTAGTCAGTGGCGAGGACGCGGTTGAAGTAGTCGATGCCTTCTCGGATTTGGCGCTGTGGGTCAGGGGACATGTCGATTTCTGCGACGCCCCATCCCTTCCAGTCATGGTCGCGGAGGATCTGGGTCCACTCGGCCCAGTCGACGACGCCGTCAGGGCCCATGACGCGGAAGTACTTGATCATCACGTCGTGCCGGGTCATGGGAGGGCCGCTGAGGGTGTGCGGGGGAAGATGGCTGGCGCAGTCTTTCCAGTGCAGGACGGGGGCTCGGCCGGCGTGCCGCTGGACCACGGCGAGCGGGTCGCCGCCGTCGAGCGCGATGTGCCCGGCGTCTATGCAGAGCTTGACTCTGGCGGGGTCGGTCAGCGACATCAGAAGGTCGATGTCGTCAGTTCGGGACGCCAAGGAGTAGGCGTCGGTGTGGACGGCGACGTGCAGCCCTTCAGCGGCGGCAACTTGGCCGATGCGGTTGAGCTGTTCAGCGACGGCACCCATGAGGTGTTCATCGACGGGGGCGTCGAACGCGGCCGCGGAGGCCTCGACTCCTTCGATGTCGGAGAACGGGGCGCGGGGGACGGTGCTGGTCACCAGGGTGGGGCAGCCGACCTCGCGGAGGAACGCGGCGTGGCGTGCGGTGTCCTCGTCCAGTGCCCGCTCCGCCTCGGCCTGGGCCTGGGGGTCAGGCGCGTCGAGGGCGGCCTTGAGAAGCACGGGCAGGACGTAGCTGGACGACATCCGCAGGTCGCGGCGGTCGAGTTCCCGCTTGAACGCGGCGGCTGTCCCGTAGGCGCGCAGGGCGTTGACCCAGCCGCCGGGGGCGGGCGCCAGCTCGATGCCGGCGAGCCCGACCTGGGCGGCTTCGTCGAGCATGCGGTCGAAGAAGCGGCGGGGATCGTTGTCGACCTCTCGCTCCCAGGCGTCGTAGGGGAGGTCGGCGGGCAGACCCCAGTAGCGGGGGGCGAAGAAGGTGACCAGGTCGGTGGACCAGCTCAGGTCGAGGCTCATGCCTTCACCTCGTCGACGGTGACCCACCGGTGGCTGTCGGCGGACTGAATGACGGCGGCGATGACGCGCTGGGTGCGGGTGGCGTCCGCGAAGTCGGGTGAGCCGGGTCGACCCTCGACGATGGCTCGCACGAACTTCTGCAGTTGCAGGGCGTGGTCGTCGATGTAGCCCGATCCCATGCCGGCGATGGGCCACCAGACGTCCTGGTGGTGCTCGTTGACGATGATGGTCCGGAAGCCCTGCTGCTCGGGGGGGTCGTTGACCAGGCTGAGCTGAATCTCGTCGGAGCGGTTCCAGTCGAACTGGACGGTGCCACCGGTACATTCGAGCTCGAAGAACATGCGGTTCTTGCGGCCGGAGGCGTACATGGTGGCTGCGAAGGAGCCGATGGCGCCGTTGTCGAAGGTGACCATCCACAGAGCGGCGTCGTCGAGGTGGCCACCCTCGCGGCGGTCGTTGTCGGAGAGCCAACTGCTGTTCTCGGCGGGGTTCTTGGCCCCGAGGATGGCGTTGACCTGCTCGATGTCGCCGACCAGGTAGGAAGCCATGTCGATGAGGTGGGATCCGATGTCACCGGTGACCCCGGATCCGCCGGCGCCCTTCTGGGCGCGCCAGCCGCTGAGGACGCGCCCGAGGATGCTGCCGTCTTGGGTGTAGTGGGTGCGGAACTGCAGGGGGTGACCGAGCGTGCCGTCCTCGAGCATCCGCTTGACGAAAGTGATGGCGGGCGCGTGCCGGTAGTTGAAGCTGACCTGGTTGACCACGGTGCTGGCCGCCGCGGCGGCGGCCATGGCGTCGGCCTCTGCCAGGTCGTTGCTGATCGGCTTCTCGACCAGGACGTGTTTGCCGGCTTCGATCGCGGCGATGGCGATCTCGGCGTGCGAGGCGGGCGGGGTGACGATGTCGATGACGTCGATGTCGTCGCGGGCGACGACCTCTCGCCAGTCGGTGGACCACTCCTCCCAGCCGAGTCGCTTGGCGGCGGTCGCGGCGCGCTCGTCGTCGGCCTCGACGAGGACGACCTTGCGGATGCCGGCGCCGGGGTCGGCGGCGATGGGGGCTACCGCCCAGCCGAGGCTGTGCGCGAAGCCCATGAATCCAGCGCCACCAACGATGGCGACCCGGATCTCGGTCATGACGGGTACTCCTTCAGAGAATCTGTTCGAGCGGTGAAGAACGGACTGGGGGCGGGGCTGGTCGGTTGCGGGATGGTCCCGCGCTGTGCTGCCAGGGTGGCTGTCCCGGTCGGATGGCTATCCGGCGGAGGCCCGGCCGGCTGTGACGCTTCTCGACGTCCGGTTAGCGGCGGCGAACTCGGTGAGGTCGGTCAGGGTGGGCATGGCCAGGGAGCATTCGCGGCGGGTGGCGACCAGTGCCCCGGCAGCGTTGGCCAGGTCGAGGGTCTCCTGGAGCGGGAGACCTTGCAGAAGGGCGTGACACAGGGCGCCGCCGAATGCGTCGCCGGCGCCGAGCCCGTTGACGACGTCGACGGGGATGGGTGCCGCGACGACTCGTTCGTCGCGGGTTCTGGCGAGGACGCCGCGGGGGCCCATTTTCACGATGGCCAGTTCGACGCCGCGCTCGAGGAGCGCTTCGGCGGCTCGGTCGGGCTCGGTCTCGCCGATGGCGACACGGCATTCCTCGAGGTTGCCGACGGTGACGGTCACGTGGTCCAGGGCGGTGTCGACGGCGCCGTAGGCGTGGTCCTCGCTGTCCCAGAACATGGGCCGGTAGTCCAGGTCGAGGATGGTGTTGGGGCGGCGGCCGCGGGCCTGCCAGGCGGCGTGGTGAGCACTGCGGGTGGGTTCGCTGGACAGGCCTGTGGCGGTGGCCCAGAAGATGGGCGCCTGCTGGATCAGGTCCAGCGGAAGGTCGTCCTCGTCGACGTACATGTCGGGCGCGGTGGGCTTGCGCCAGATGTAGAGCGGGAAGTCGTCGGGAGGGTGGATCTCGCAGAAGGTCAGCACTGATTGGGTGTCGGGGACGGGGGTGATCCAGGTGTTGTCGACCCCGAGCCGGCCGAGCTCGTCCCAGGCGAACCGTCCGAAAGGGTCGTCACCGATGCGGGTGACCAGGGTGGCGGTGTCGCCGAGCCGGGCGATCGCGACGGCGACGTTGGTGGCGCTGCCGCCGATGGACTTGCTGAAGGTTCGCACCTGCTCCAGGCCGACGCCGACCTGCTCGGGGTACAGGTCGATGCAGATCCGTCCGACGACGAGAACGTCGGGGACGCTCGTGCGGCCTGGGGCGTCCGCGCTGTCCACGCTTGCTTGTGCGGCGACGGATGGTGTGTTGGCGAGTGTGGCTCGAGTCATGAGACGGCATCCCAGATGTGGTCGGTGAGGCCCTGCAGGTTGGTTGCGGCGTAGGACCGCAGGTACTCGTGCGGGTTGGGCGCGGTGACGGCTCCGCTCCATACCGCGCGTCCGGCGAGAAACCCGCTGCCTCCGCCTGCGGCGGAGGCGGCGACCGCGGCCGCGAAGTCGTGGGCGGCGACGCCGGAGGACAGCACGACCCACGGGCAGGCCATCACGTCGGTGATGGCCTGGGCGGTGGTGGTGGCCAGGTGCCGGTCGGCCGGTGAGCCGAAGACGACCTCGGTCTTGTAGAGGTCGGGCTGGGTGGGGGCGAGGTCGACCGCGGCGGCGATGAGGGCTTCGGCGAATCCGCCGGAGGTGGCGGCCCGACCGTCGCGGGGCCGTACGACGCCCTCGAGCACTCCCGGGAGCCCCAGCTCGCGGCAGCGGGCCATGAAGGCGTGAGCCAGGTCGATGGCCTCGCCTCGGTGCTGCGGATGCCACGGCAGGAGCAGCTTGAGGGCTTGGGCACCGAACCGGTCGACGGTCTCCGCGGTGACGGTGTCGTCGATGGCAGCGATGTCAACCGGTCCTCCTGCCTCGGATGAGGACAGGATGTCGGCGGCGAGGATGACCGGGCACTGGGCTCGCCGCGCGGCCTCGATGCCGTACTGCTGGTCGAGCAGGATGCCGCTGGCGGCTCCGCTGATGGCGTCCACTACGGCGGTCTTGAAGTTGGCCAGCGTCGCGTCGTCGACCTCGTCCAGCTGTTGTCCCTCGCGCAGCATGTGCCGTAGGGACTCGCGCTGGTCGACCGCGACCATGGTGAAGAAGCCGTGGGAGTCACGGAAGACGTCGATCGCGGCGGCCATGTCGGCAGACGAGGTCGTGTGCGGGCCCGGAGGTGGGGTGGGGGAGGTGGTCATCGGATCACCATCGGGTTCACGGGTGCGCCGCTGCCGCCGACGATCTTCAGTGGTGCGGCGGCGTAGAGGAAGGTCCAGCGCTGGTCGTCGGCGCAGGCCGTGGCCAGGTCGTCGAGTTGGCACAGCTCGGTGAAGGTGACGCCGAGGTTGCGCATCAGGGCGCAGTGGAGGGGCAGTTGGAGGCCGCCGGGGTAGAAGCTGAGCTCGTTGGCGATGGTGTCGGTGACCAGGTTGGGGATCTCCATGGTCTGGAACCACTTGACGAGCTCGGGGCTGTAGACCAGGCCGGGCTCGTTCCAGTCGCGGTAGAAGTCCTCGCGGGCGGTGCGGTAGTAGGAGCCGATCCAGCCGGTGCGGATGATAAGGATGTCGCGGGGCTCGATGGAGGTTCCCTGCTGGCCGGCGGCTGCGAGCAGGTCGTCGAGGGAGATCTGCTCTCCGCTGTCGAGGACGTCTTTGCCACGGGCGCGGGCGATGTCGATCAGGACGCCGCGGCCGACCACGCCTCGTTCGCCGATGGGCAGGACCGAGGCACGGGTCAAGGCGCCGATGGTGGTGTTGGCCGGGTAGCCGTTCCACACCTGGTCGCCGTACCAGTAGTGCGCGAGGGCGTCGTACTGGGTAGATCCCTGGGTGAACATCTCGATCTTGTCGTCGGCCCAGTGATGCCCGTCGGAGGGTTCGGGCTCCTCACCGCGGGCGAAGAACCCCTCGTCCATGACCTGAGTCCGCACTGCCGGGGTGCGGCCGGGCCACACGGGGTCGGGCCGGTCTGGGTCGCCGATGGGCACTTGGAGGGTGAACACCTCGCCACTGCGCACTGCGCTGACCGCGCGCAGAATCTCGGCGGGGCCGAGGTAGTTCAGGCTGCCCACCTCGTCGTCGGGGCCCCACTTGCCCCAGTTCGAGGGGCTGTCGGGGCCCAGCAGTTGCTCGATGGTGGTTACCGGGTTGTTGTCGGCCATGGGTTCGTTCCTTGTCGAAGTCACCGGCTGTCGGTACGTCGTCCGTGGCAGCCGGGTCTGGCTGTGGTCAGATGCCTGTTTCAGCCCGTGAGGCCATGCCTCCTACGGGGGCAGGGGCCGTGAGCCATCGGTTGTGGGTCACGCGTTCAGCGGCGCGGTGCTGTCGGGGTTGGTGACAGCGGCCTGCTCGAGCAGCCGCTGGATGTAGAGGGCTCGGTGGATGTCGACCTCGTGGGACTTCCCCGAGGCGACGACCTCGGCGAATTCGCGCCGGATCACACCGGGCACGGCGGGATCGCCGTCCTTGCCGACGAACTCGCACTCCAGTTCGCCCTGCTCGGTGTAGACCTTGACCCCGGCGACGTCGCGGACGACCGGGCTGGTCAGGGACATGAAGGCCTGGCTGATGACGCCGTTGGCGTGGGTTGCGGTGATGACGTACCAGCGCTGCGGGTCGCCCTGTCCCTGCACGTCGACGATGGGACCGACGGCGGCGTCGAGGGTGTCCAGGATGTGGGGTCCCAGGTCGAGCAGTCCACCCTTCTCCACCCGCCAGGGGGTGGCGAAGAACCCACCCGGGAGAGCGGCCTGGTTGACGTAGTAGCCCACGGCGCCGATCGGGGTCTGCTCGCCGGCCTGGTCGAGGAACTCGCGGATTCGAGGGCTGTATCGGTTGGTGAACATCACCTGGGTGGGCACTCCGGCGGCGTCGATCGCGGCGACGAGTTTCTCGGCCTGGGCCAGGTCGAGGCCGATGGGCTTCTCCAGCAACAGCGGCTTGCCGGCGGCCGCGGCCTGGGGGGCGAGTTCGGCCTGTACGAAGGGCGGGACGGCGAACACGACGGCGTCGACGGCGTCGAGCAGGTCCTTGAAGGTGTTCGAGACGGTGGCCCCGAACTCGGTGGCGATCTCCTGGGCGGCCTCGGGGCGTCGCGCCCAGACGGTGGTCAGCTCGGTCTCGGGACCACCGGTGATCATCGGGGCGTGGAACACCTTGGCCCACGGCCCGGCGCCGACCAGTCCGATCTTGACTCCGGTCATGACTGCTAACCCGCTTTCTACGCAGCTGGTGTGCTGCTGTTGTGTCGGTTTGTTCGCTGGATGCTCAGCGGTGACGTGCTGGGTGTTGCGACCCGGTGGGTGCCCCGCCGTCGGCTTCCGTTCGGTGGCCGGTGGACGGCACTGACTGCGCTGGACGGAGTGCTTGACGGCGGGGCGCTGGAGCGGGTGCGGGTCAGGCGCCGCCGGTGGCCTCCATCTGAGCCTCGCCGGTGGGGTCGGTGGCGATGTTGTCGCCCTCGGCCCGGCCGAGCTGGGCGTACAGATCGGGCCGGTTCTGCTTCATGTAGTAGGCGACACCGGAGCCCGCGGCCAGGAAGGCGATCAGCACCAGGAGCATCCACAGGTTCTGGCCGGGTGCGCCGCCGACGAGGAGGTCGAAGCGGATGATCGCGAAGATCACGACCGCGGCCAGGATCGCGAAGGCGATGATCGGGGCGATGGTGACACGCCAGGCGGTCTCACCGGCCGGTCGGCCGGTGGTGGCGAAGTAGCGCCACACGGCCAGGCTGACCAGCGCCATCAGGGTCAGCACGCCGGCGGTGCCGATACCGCTGCCGGCGCCGATGACCTTGTTCTCGTCGGGCACGAAGAAGACGGCCAGGACGAGGAGTGTCCCGACGATGATCGAGTTGGCCAGGGAGGACCGGTAGGGCGACTTGTGCTGAGGGTGGACTGTGGCGAGCCAGGTGGGCAGGGCGTGGTCGGCGCCCAGGTTTTGCAGGTAGCGAGCCACGACGTTGTGCGTGGACAGCACCGAGGCGAGGGCCGAGGTGGAGACCAGCAGGAGCGTGATGGTGGCCAGGTTGCTGTTGACGTAGACGGCCAGGGCGTGGTCGAACATGGTGGTGGGGTCGTTGACCGCTCGATCGGCCGCGCCGGAGCCGTAGGCGATGATCAGCGAGTAGGCGGACAGGGCGTAGAAGGCGCCGATCAGGAACACCGCCAGGTAGGTGGCGCGGGGGATGGTCTTGCTGGGCTGGCGCACCTCGTCGCGGTACAGGGCGGTGGCCTCGAAGCCGATGAAGTTGCCGAAGGCGAACAGCAGGGCCAGGCCGGTTCCGCCGTTGAAGAAGTCCCCGGGGTTCAGTGGCTCGGCCGACAGGCCGCTCTCACCGCCCTTGGCCAGGACGAAGAGGTTGAAGATGCCGACGAGGATGACCTCGAAGACCATGACGGTGCCCAGCACCTTGGCCGACAGCTCGATCTGGAAGTGGCCGAGGATGGTGATGAGCACCCAGCAGCCGGCGGTGCACGCCCACCAGGGGATGGAAGGGCCGCCGAGGTGGTCGATGGCGGCGGAGACCATGACGCCGGAGAAGGTGTAGATGCCGACGGTGATGAGCATGTACGAGACCGAGGCGAGGTAGGCCCCGCCGACGCCGAGGAGGCGGCCCAGCCCGAGGCTGATGTAGGCGTAGAAGGCGCCCGGCCGGTGGATGTGGCGGGTCATGGTCGTGTAGCCGACCGCGAAGATGAAGAGGCCCGCGGTCGCGATGACCCAGGCCAGGGGTGCGGAATCGCCGACGAAGCCGATTGCGAAGGCGATGTAGCCGGACACGGTGACGATGGGGGCGGAGAAGGCGAGGACGCTCAGGACCAGTGAGGTGGTCCCGAGGTTGCCGGACAGACGGGTCGTGGACTCGGTGACGCCGACGGCGGCGGAGCCCGGACTGTTGATTGCTTCGCTCACGGTGGATCCCTCTGAGGAATTGAGTCGGAAAGCTCACGGGAGATCTGACGGCGATGTCACTCGCGCTCGCTGGGGGATGACAGGGGACGCTACCTAACGTTCGTCAGTATGGGAAGAGCAGCGTTGAAATACGTCCCTGACACCCTATGTAGCTCGCCGACCTGCGGTTCCGCCGTCGCGGCCGACCGCTAGGCGTGCTGCGACGCAGTTGCAAGTCCGTTGGCAGACGAGGCGTTTTTCGTCATTATACCTCTAGACTTACGAACGGTCGTTAGGTATGGTCCCGGCATCCAAGCTCGCAATCAGCCGAGACGCCGACGCCACACGGAGGCTGTCAAATGACGCCAAACTCGTCCGGGGACACCGGTGGTCCCACCGACCCTGCCGTGGCCCGGCCAGTCTGTGATGCGCGGCCTGCTCGTGATGTTCGGGCTCGACGCGAGGCTCGGGCGGGACGCGCGGGCGCCGGCAGTTCGGGCGTGACCGGAGAGGTCGCCATCATCGGCTGTGGACCCTCTGGCTGCTACACCGCGCTCGCCCTCCGGCGGTTGGCCCCGGAGGTGAAGATCACCGTCTTCGACGGTCGCCTCACCCCCTACGGCCTGGTCCGTTACGGCGTAGCCTCAGACCACCAGGGCACGAAGGGCGTGAGCCGGCAGTTCGACCGGCTCTTCGACTCCGATGGCGTCGAGTTCGTCGGCAACACCGTCATCGGTCGCGACATCTCACTCAAGACACTTGAGCAGGCCTTCGACGTCGTCGTCATCGCGACCGGGCTCTCCGAGGACCGGCCGCTGCAGGTACCGATCGATCCGGAGGCGCGGGTCTACGGCGCCGGTCAGCTCCTCCGATTCCTCAACGGGGACCCCGACAGTCACGTGCGTTCACTCGCCGGCTCTCACGGACCGCTGGGAACCGACCTCCTCCTGGTCGGCGCCGGCAACGTCGCCATGGACGTAGCCAGGCTGCTGTGCAAGACCGAGGAAGCGTTTGCAGGGTCCGACATCGACGACGAGGCGTGGCTCAGCCTGGCCACACCCGACCTCCGTCGGCTGACCCTGCTGGCCCGCGGCCCCCGCGAACGCGCCTGCTGGGACGCCTCGATGTTCACCGAGCTGTGCCGCCTGCCCGGCGTCGTGATCACCGTCGACGGTGAGGTTGAGGAACGCAGCCTGTCCGGCGGCGCCGAGGTTGGAGCGTCGCCCGTGCGCGATGTCATCCATGTCGACATCCACTTCAACGAGTCCCCGGCAGCGATCGAGTACGCCGGCGGCCGAACTCTGGTCCGCGCGCGACGGACCAGGGCGACTTCCGGATCTGAAGACTCCGGGAAGCCGGGGGAGTGGGCCGGGGCAGGCGAGGAGGCTTATGTCGTCGACACCGTCGTGACGGCCATGGGTTTCGTCCGACCGACCGTCGAGCAGAACCCGGTGGCACACGCCGACCCTGAACGTCAGGTGTGGGTCGGTGGCGCTCACAGCGGCGCGCTGGGCAACCTGGCCGAGAACCGCACGCTGGCCAAGATCGCCGCTGAGGAAGTGGCTGACCGGTTGAAGCGATCCTCCGGGCGGCCGGGCCTCGAGGGCATCCGTGACCTGCTGCCGCCGGACGCCGTCTCCTTCAAGGACTGGGAAGCCATCGACCGCGCCGAGATCGCGCGTGCGCGGTCCGACCGGCTGCGGTGGAAGTTCACCACCCGCGAGGAGATGGCTGACGTGGTGGAGAGCCACCGCGGGGCCACCGCCCCCAGCCCGACCACCTGACTGACCTGACCGACCCCGCCTCTGAGGCGGCTGGGGCCGCCGAAACGACCGACGCGATGCACGACCACGTGAGCGTGACGGACAAGCAGTAGCCAAGCAGCAGACCCAACACGAGACACCGCAGCCCAGGAACCCGAAGGAACGCTCCCATGACGCTCATCCATGTCTGGTACGGCACCGAGTCCGGCAACGCGGAGATGGTGGCCGACGAGATCGTCGAGACCCTCTCCGACGCCGGCATCGAGACCCAGCTGACCGAGATGACCGAGCTGGAGGCCGGCGACGTCGCTGATGCCCAGATCGCGGTGGTCATCACCTCCACCTACGGGGAGGGCGGCCTGCCGGCCACCACCGAACCCCTCTACGACGCTCTCAGCGACCAGCGGCCGGACCTGCGCCACCTGCGCTTCGCCGCCTTCGGCCTGGGCGACAGCAGCTACGAGAACTACAACAACGCCATCAAGACCATGTCGCAGCTGCTGGTCGACCTCGGCGCCACCCAGATCGGCGTCACCGGCCGCCACGACGCCACCTCCGGGCTTGACCCCGCCCAGGTCGCCGCGGACTGGGCGGACAACGACGCTCTGCCCATCCTCATCCCTGCCGCTGAAAGGACCACCATGGCGCCCACCACGATCGAGGACGACCTGTTCCCGTGGAGTAACAAGGAGTTCCAGAACAACCCCCACCCCTGGTACGACCGCGCCCGCGAGCTCGGCCCGGTCCACCAGACCGACGAGCGCACCTTCGTGGTCCTCGGCTACGAGGAGGCCATGAAGTTCGTCAAGGCCCCGGTGATGAGCATCCGCGAGCCCAGCTGGGTCCATGAAAACCCCTGGCTGGCCTTCGGGCACACCGTGCTCTCCCTGGACCCGCCCGAGCACACCAGGGCCCGTCGGCTCTTCTCGCGCTGGTTCACCCCCAAGTTGATCAAGCAGTGGGTGGAGGCCACCCGCGCCTCGTTGCAGGGGATCCTGGACGGCTACCAGCCCGGCGCGGTCATCGACGCCCACTTCGACCTTGGGGTCCTGCCCACCCACACGACCATGGCCCAGGTCCTGGGCCTGCCCGACGGCGAGGTCGAGCCCCTGTTCTGGGCCCTGTGGAACGCCATGCTGGTCCAGGCCACCGACCCCGGCGAGGGCATCCGGGAGAAGTCCATCGAGAACCTGAAATACATGTTCGACACCACCGAGGCCCTGCTCAAGGAGAAGGAGGCCAACCCCGGCAACGGCCTGGCCGACGAGCTGCTGGCCGCCAGCAAGCGCGGCGAGGTCACCCCGCGCGAGGTGCTGGAGAACATGGTGCTGTTCTACATGTCCGGCGCCCCCAACCCCGCCTACCTGGTCGGCGTCGGGTTCGAGCTGTTCGCCGAGCGGCCCGACATCATGCGTGACTACCGCGACAAGCCCGAGGCCCGCGAGCGCATCATCAACGAGCTCGCCCGGCTCCACCCTGTCGAGCTGCTCCTGACGCGGTTCCCGACCGAGGACGTCGAGATCGCCGGCACGATCATCCCGGCCGAGTCGATGATCAAGTTCCCCATCGGTGCGGTCAACCGGGACCCGGCCGTCTTCGACAACCCGCACGAGTTCGACTATGAGCGGCCCATGGAGACCAGCCGGAACCTGACCTTCGGTCTCGGAGCCCACAGCTGCGCGGGGCAACTGATCGCCCGAGCCGAGGTCGACGTCATCTTCACCATGGCCACCGAGCGGTTCACCAAGGTCGAGCTGCCCGAGCCCCCGACCCGTGTGATCACCGACCGGCTGGTCGCCTTCGAGAAGATGCCGGCCATCCTCACCTGACTCCGGCGAACCTCGGTCTCAGAAAACTGACCGACAGCGTCGGCCGGCCCGGAGCCCACACCCGCTGGCGGGCCGACGCCGCACCTCCTTGCAACGCCCCCTGATCGCACACAGAACGGACGCCGATGGACAGCGGATCTGCACCCAACGAGGCAGCGACGACGGCTCAGTTGCGGGAAACCGCGCTGGGCCAGGTGCCCGTCGGGCTCTTCATCAATGGCGAGTGGCGCGACGCCTCCGACGGCCGCACCATCGCAGTGGAAGACCCGGCAACCGGTCGAACCCTCACCGAGGTCGCATCGGCGACCGTCGGTGACGGCGCCGCCGCCCTGGACGCCGCGGTCGCGGCCCAAACCGAGTGGGCGGCCACCCCGCCGCGGCAGCGCGGAGAGATCCTGCGCGCGGCGTTCGAGTTGCTCACCGAGCGCTCCGACTACTTCGCCATGCTCATGACCCTGGAGATGGGCAAGCCGCTGGCCCAGGCCAAGGGCGAGGTGACCTACGGTGCGGAGTTCTTCCGGTGGTTCTCCGAGGAGGCCGTGCGCATCGACGGGCGCTGGTCGACCGCGCCGGACGGCAAGACGCGGTTGCTGACCATGCGGCAGCCGGTCGGCCCGACGTTGATGATCACGCCCTGGAACTTCCCCCTGGCGATGGGCACCCGCAAGATCGGGCCGGCGATCGCCGCCGGCTGCACCATGGTGGTCAAGCCTGCCTCCCAGACGCCGTTGACCATGCTGGCCCTGGCCGACCTGCTCACCGAGGTCGGGGTCCCCGCCGGCGTCGTCAACGTCATTCCCACCGGCATCAGCGGCCAAGTGATGACCCCGCTGATCGCAGACTCGCGCCTGCGGAAACTCACGTTCACGGGGTCCACACCGGTGGGGAAGGCACTGGTGAAGGAGTCAGCCGGCCAGTTGCTGCGAGTCTCCATGGAGCTGGGCGGCAACGCGCCGTTCCTGGTCTTTGACGACGCCGATCTCGACGCCGCCGTCGACGGCGCGATGCTGGCCAAGATGCGCAACATGGGCGAGGCGTGCACCGCGGCCAACCGCTTCCTGGTCCACGAGTCGATCTCCGACGAGTTCGGGCGGCGGCTGGCCGCGCGCATGGAGGCCGAGGTCGTTGGCCCGGGGACCGATGAGGGAGTCACGGTCGGGCCCCTCATCGACGCCAAGCAGCAGCGCAAGGTCGCCGATCTGGTCAACGACGCCGCCGGCCGCGGCGCCGACCTGCTCACCGGCGGTCGGCCGGGCAACGGCCCCGGCTACTTCTTCACCCCCACCGTCCTGGCCAACGTGCCTCAGGGAGCCGACGTCTTCCGCGAGGAGATCTTCGGGCCCGTCGCCCCGATCACCACCTTCTCCGATGAGGACAAGGCCGTGCAGCTCGCCAACGACACCGAGTACGGCCTGGTCGCGTACGTCTTCACCGCCGGCCTGGAGCGGACGGTCAGAGTCGCCGAGCGCCTGGAGTTCGGGATGGTCGGTATCAACCAGGGCATCGTGTCCAACCCTGCTGCGCCCTTCGGCGGTGTGAAGCAGTCCGGCTTCGGCCGCGAAGGCGGACCCGAGGGAATCGATGAGTACGTGGAGACCAAGTACGTCGGCATCAACCTGTCTGCGAGCTCCTGACGGAAGGCGTCGGCGGGCCGAAATTCGAGGCGTGCCATCGACGCCCTTGCACCCACGCACAGGGTCCGTCGCCGCTGAGCCAGCCGATCAGCGGACTGATGAGGAGAAGGGATCTCGGGATGACAGACGAACATCGGACACGACCCGGTGCGGACGACGGCAGCGGAATCGTCGGTCCGATCCGTGGCTCGGCCCGAACAGGCCACCACACCGGGCATTCGCCCGGGCAGGCTCCAGGGCGAGGTCTCGGTCGCGGCCCGGGCATGGTGCCTATTGACCGGGCCCGCCCCCCTGGCTCCCGTAGACTTTCAACGATGGCCAATCAACGAGTTAGGTCGGAGGCTTACGTGCTGTCGGAGCTGCCCGCCGGCATAGGTACTTCACGCCGTCAGGAAGCCCTCGACGAATTCGTCCAGAAGCTCGAATCCGACAACTGGACCGGCATGACCGCAGCGAAGCGGCGCGTCCTCGAAGCCTTCCTGCAGTTGTGCATTCGCCACGGCATGGAGTCGGTCAGTATGCGGACGCTGGCCAAAGAGCTCAACATCAAACCACCGAGCATCTACTCTCACTTCCCCGAGGGCCGCGATGAGATCGTCGCGGAATGCCTGCGGTGGCACTTCCACCAGTTTGGACGAGCCCTTTGTGAGGCCGTCACCGACGCAGCGGACGCGCCGGAGTTCTGGGACGCCATGGTGAGGCTTCACTTCACCCGCCAGGTTCGGCTGCCCGAGAGCAACCTGTGGGACCTCTTGGTGGACACCGACCGGATGGTGCACATGCTGCCCACTGACCTCAGTGAGCAGGTGATGTACTGGATCGATCTGTACGAGGCCCTGTTCAAAGCCGCGGCGCTCGACATGGGCTTTCCCGATGCCGAGCGACGCATCAAGGTCGTCATGACCGTGTTGGAGGGGTCGACCCGCTGGTTCGCCCCAGACAGTTCCGACGCCGAGCTGGCTGTCGGCGCCGACCAAGCAGTCCTGATCTCCCACGCGCTGCTGAACCTGCCGCTGTAGCCGGCCAACTGGGTGGAGCCTGGACTCCGAGCTGCGCCGCGAAAAGCTGCTGACCTCGCACATCTCCGAGTGGCGGCGGGCTATGCGGCCCCAACCAGCCATCTCCAACCGATCGTGAGCGAACCGTCGAAACGCCGCCGCAAGGCTCTCCTGTCGATGCGAGTCGGCCGGTAAGCGCCTCCGGTCAAGTGGTGAACAGGCCGTCTGGCCATGGGTCTTCAGATGCAAGTCCACGGGTCGCCGGCACTTCTGAGGATCCGTCTGACGGAGCCCGCTCTGGCGAACTAACGTACGTTAGGCTATGGTGCCGGTAGCTCGCTGGGGCGCCTCAGGTGTGGCGGCTTGGGCGGGTCTCTCATAGATGCATCAGCCCACTTCGAAGGTCGTCCGAGGAGGACCTTCCTGCGCCGATCGGTCTGGGTCCACGGCCATCGGCAGTGAAGAACGGAGAAACCGATGATCAGCGTGAAGCGAGCCTTCGATCACGTGGGCATGGCCGTACCGGACCTGGACCAGGCGGTCGGGTTCTTCGTCGACGCGCTGGGATTCGACGTCGTCATCACTGCCGGTCCCTACGACGACTTCGGCTACGTGTGGCCAGGGGAGGACGCTCCGGAGAAGGGCACACTCCGCCAGGCCAACCTGGTCCTCGGCGACTCGTTCAACCTCGAGCTCCTGGAATACACCGACCGCAGCGTAGACGCCGCCGGAGGGGCGCCTCGCCCCGCAGACCCCGGCGGCTGGCATCTGGCCATCCACGTCGATGACATCCATGCCGCCGCCGAGGAACTCATGCAGCGTCCCGACGTTCAGTCGCTGTCCGGTGTCATCCCTGAGGTGGGGCCCCCGCTGGACGGTCTGCTGTGGACCTACTTCCGCACCGACTGGGGATTGGTCCTGGAGCTCATCCAGTGGCAGCCCGGCATGCCGTACGAGTCGAGCACCCACCTGCGGATGGCCGAGCCCCGCTGGGCAACTGCCCAGCCCTCCACCTAGTCCGCCGTTTCACCCACGCCATCGCCGGGTCAGCCGACCGCGAATCCTTGATCACATGAGCGCCCAGCCATGCCGCTTACCCGACGCAGGGGCCGGCCCGCTCCGCGCGTAGTGCCCATCAGACTGCCTCCCGAGGACCATCTAATGACGTCTCCCACTCCCCGTACCGAGATCGACAGCGCCGCTGCCGCAGGACCACAAGCAAGCGACCGGTCGACGCCGGCGACCGCAGTCGCGCCCCCTGTTCAAGCACCGGCACGGTCGGGTGGGGGAGTGGCCACCAGCCCGGGCTACGCGATCACCATCCGGGTCGAGACGACCACCGAGCCGATGGACATCGCCCGCCTCTCGCAGGCGGTCGCCGAGGCGGGCGGGGCGATCACCGCCCTGGACGTGGCCGAGTCGGCCGAGGGGCGGCTGGTGGTCGACGTCAGTTGCAACGCCGGCGACGCCGGGCACAGCGAGGTGATCACCAAGGCGCTGGCCGCGCTGCCGGACTGCTTGGTGGTCAAGGTGTCCGACCGGACCTTCCAACTGCACCTGGGCGGGAAGATCGAGGTGACGCCCAAGGTGGCGCTGCGGCACCGCGACGACCTGTCCCGCGCGTACACGCCGGGGGTGGCGCGGGTGTGCCTGGCCATCGCCGAGAACCCCGCCGACGTCCGCCGCCTGACCATCAAGCGCAACACGGTGGCGGTGGTGACCGACGGCAGCGCCGTCCTCGGTCTGGGCAACATCGGCCCGGCCGCGGCGCTGCCGGTGATGGAGGGCAAGGCGGCGTTGTTCAAGCAGTTCGGCGGGGTGGACGCCTGGCCGGTGTGCCTGGACACCCAGGACACCGACGAGATCGTCGCGGTGTGCAAGGCGCTGGCACCGGTGTACGGCGGGATCAACCTGGAGGACATCTCCGCCCCCCGCTGCTTCGAGATCGAGGAGCGGCTGCGGGCCGAGCTGGACATCCCGGTCTTCCACGACGACCAGCACGGCACCGCGATCGTCGTCCTGGCCGCGCTCATCAACGCGCTGCGGGTGGTCGGGAAGCGGATCGAGGACGTCTCGATCGTCGTCTCCGGGGTCGGCGCGGCCGGGTCGGCCATCATCCGGCTGCTGCTCCAGCAGGGCGCCACCGAGATCGTCGGCTGCGACCGCAAGGGCGCGGTGTACGACGCCCCCGACGGCTCCTCCGACATGCGCCGCTGGCTGGTCGACCACACCAACCCCCACCGCCGCCGGGGCACCCTCAAGGAGGTGCTGGCCGGCGCCGACGTGTTCATCGGCGTCTCCGGGCCGAACCTGCTCGATGAGGCCGACATCGCCGCCATGGCCCCCGGCGCGGTGGTGTTCGCGCTGGCCAACCCGGTGCCCGAGGTCGACCCGGTCGCCGCGCACCGGCACGCAGCGGTGGTGGCCACCGGCCGCAGCGACTACCCCAACCAGATCAACAACGTGCTGGCCTTCCCCGGGGTCTTCCGGGGGCTCCTCGACGGCGGGCTCACCCACATCAGCGACACCATGCTCACCGCCGCCGCGAACGCCATCGCCGACCGGGTCGAGCCTGGCGAGCTCAACGCCGACCACATCATCCCCAGCGTCTTCGACCCGACCGTCTCCCCTGCGGTCGCCGAGGCGGTCCGCCATGCGACCGCTTTCAGTACCGCGGGCGCCGGGAGCGGCCCCGCCGCAAGCGCCGGAAGTCTCTGACCACCCGCACCAGCCCCGTTCTTCTGGGAGAAGCCGATGCCGTCGTTGTCGCAGCAGCGAGTCGCTTTGACGCCCAACTTTCTCATCCTGGGTTTCGTGCTCGGCGTGTGGGCCGTGTCGATCCCGTCGATCAAGGATCGGATGGCCCTCTCCTACGGGCAGGTAGGGCTGACGCTGCTGGTGCTCGGGCTGAGCTCCCTCGCGGCCATGTCCGTCTCGGGACGACTGATGTCGCGCTTTGGGGAACGTCGAGTCCTGATCTGCGGAGGTGTGCTCTTCGGACTGTCGGCTCTCGGACCGGCCGCTGCTCGCACCTGGCCAGAGCTGCTGGCGGCCGCCGTGGTCCTCGGCGCCTGCAACGGCATCTTCGACGCCTCGCAGAACGCCTTGGCGGTGGCGCTCGAACGCAAGATCGGCCGACCCATCATCATCTCCTTCCACGCCTGGTTCTCAGCCGGGGGCCTGCTGTCGGCCCTCCTGGGCAGTGCCGTGCTGCGGGCAGGCATCGATGTCAGGTGGATGCTCGTCGGGACCGCGGCCGCGACCGCCATCCTCAGCCTGTGCCTGGCCCCTTGGCTACCCACAGTGCCCCACCACGCCACCGCCGAAGACGAACCCACGGGACAGCCGACACTGAGGAACAGGCGAATCATCGTGCTGGGACTGGTCGCCTTCGCACTCTTCACCGCCGAGGGGGCGGCCTACGACTGGTCCAACCTGCACCTGCGCAACGTCATCGGAGCCGAACCCAACGTGGCCGCCCTCGCCTTCGGAGCCTTCTCCGTCGGCATGCTGGGCGTGCGTCTCATCGCGGACCGGGTGGTCGCGCACGTCGGCCCCAGCAGGTATTGCCGGGCCGCCACCATTCTCGCCGCAGCCGGACTCGGTCTGGCCATCCTGAGCGACAATCCGCCTATGGCCATCCTGGGCTGGACCCTCGCCGGGCTCGGCATCGCGGGCACCGTGCCCCTGACGTTCTCCGCGGCCGGGAACGTGGATCCACGCCACTCGTCGACCTACGTTTCGAGGGTGGCGGCGTTCGGGTACTGCGGGTTTCTCGCAGGACCCTCGCTCATCGGATTCATCGCCGAGGTCACGACTCTCCGAATCGCTCTGATCGTGCCGGTCGCGTGCTGCCTCTTGGTCACCGGCGCTGCGGGGATATTGAGGGCCCGGCCCGCGCGTTCAACCGCCCAAGGATCAGCCGACCCACACTTGACGAGCCGCTGATCGGGTCTCCAGCCCCGACGACCTCGAAGCATGCCCGGCGGCCGGCACCCGCGGTGACACACCCTGACGCCCACGGTTGAGAATGACGAGCCCATTTTGGCCCCACTGTGCTGTGGCGGACAGCGGCTCCGCGCCGCCGAGACGAATCGGCTGCGCAGGTGTGCGGGGCCCATGGCGAGAGGTCACCGTTCAAGGGATCGCAGTGGTTTCGGCCGCTGCCTGCCGACACAGCGACACCTTCTCACCTACCAACTTGAGAGCGTTCGGCGTCGCGAATGGTTCTGTCGGCGTCCCGTCGGGTGATGAAGCCGTCTCGCAGGTTCCTTTCGGTGGCCTGGCGCACCTTGGTCACGTAGTCGCGGTGGCTGGGATACAGCTCGTTCAGGGTGGTTTCGTCGAAGGGGATCCAGGTGCCGCCCTGGCGGCAGGCGCTGTTGGTGGCGTCGGTCAGGCCGATGTTCCAGCCGGTGTTGCGCTCCGTCGGGGCGTCCACCGCTGCGAGCCGGATGCCGCCGCGGGCGATCTGGTAGGCGTCCCTGGTGAGCGCGGCGGGGCTGGTGGTGGTGTCGGTGATCTCCAGCTTGGGGGCGGTGGGCGGTCGCCGGTTCTCTCGCGCCCAGCGCACGGCGTGGTCGAACATCGCGTTCAGGACGTACTCATAGGGGACGTTACTGCGTGCCGGCGCCACGCACGGCGCGGTGGGCCCGGCGAGCAGGCCCGACACGCCTGCGTCGCGCAGGCGGATCGGATTGTTGACGAGGTAGGCGTGCCGGTCGGAGTGGGAGGCGCCGGCGATCTCCCAG
The DNA here is from genome assembly GCF_044460125.1 of Nonomuraea sp. NPDC050153. Taxonomy (NCBI): domain Bacteria; kingdom Bacillati; phylum Actinomycetota; class Actinomycetes; order Streptosporangiales; family Streptosporangiaceae; genus Nonomuraea; species Nonomuraea sp. NPDC050153. The sequence goes on along the minus strand of NZ_JBITJQ010000019.1, from coordinate 176,902 downwards.
GAGGTGTAGCGGTCGGTGTCGGGCCGGCGGCGGGTGGCCTGGTTGGCGAGCACGTCGTACTCGCTGGCCGTCTTGAAGACTCTGGTGGTCAGGTCGGGGCGGATCTGCACGCCGCCGTCCACGACGGTGATCACGTCGTAGACGGGCGCGAGGGGATGCACCGAGTTGGCGTAGGTGGCCAGCCGGGAGGCCGACTGGGACTGGCCCGTCGCGATGAGCGTCCTGACCTTGAGATTGCCGAGGGGACGTGCGCCCCGCGGGCTGGTCAGCGCCTTGGCGGCCTGGGTGAAGACGTCGTAGGCGAGGCCGTCGTCGGTGACGGTGCCATCCGCGGTCAGGTCGAGGCTGCCGTACCGGGCCGGGTTCCACGCCTTGAGGCCGGTCGGGGTGTGCACACCGTTGCGCTGGGCGCTGACGCCCACCCACGCGTATCCTTCGTCGAGCAGGTGGCGGAAGGAGCGGGACCACATGACCTCGTAGTCGAAGTTGTTGGTCACGTTGTACCACTCGACGATCGCGGTGCCGTTGAACTCTTTCGGTGAGATCGGGCGGCGGACGACGATGCGTGTCCTGTAGGGGTGGCCGGTGTCGATGATCGTTCCGGTGGCCTGGTCGGGGGTGGTGTACCGGTTGGCGGTGCCCTCGACGAAGTACTCCTCCTCGACGTAGCCGGCCTTGCCGAGATTCTGGTCGGTGGCGAAGAACGGGTGGTTGCGAGGCCCGTCACTGCTGGCGATGGGGCCGATCACCGTCGGAGCGCCGGGCTCGTCGAAGGGGGAGATCGCTGAGAGGGGCTGTGGGGTCAGCATCATCAGTGATAACAGGCAGTCCAGAAGAGGGCGCATGCGGGCTCCTTTCTGAAAGTACGGACTAGGTAGTTCATAAAAAGCTGCGCCGGTGAAGCTGTGAAGTCAAGAGGGAGATCACTTCCGCCACCGTGCCGCTCGTTCCTGCCGCGCGAACAGGATCTCGTTGGCGCGGCGCAACTCGGCGTTCTCCCGGCGCAGCCGCTTCAGCTCGGCCGACTCATCAGAGGTGCGGCCGGGCCGGCTGCCCTCGTCGATCTGTGCCTGGCGGACCCACGTGCGCAGCGTCTCGGCGGTGCCGATGCCGAGCTTGGTCGCGACCGCGTTGATCGCGGCCCACTTGGTCGGGTAATCCGGTCGCACCTCGGCGATCATGCGAACCGCTCGTCGGCGCAGCTCGGCGGGGGTAGGGGGACTTGCCTGGCATGGACTCGATCCTCTCAAGAGATCAAGTCTCCACCGAAGCCGGGGCGATTCATCGGATGGGCGGAGACTACTTCTCCTTCACGGTGGACGGCAGCGGGATGGGCCTGGTAGGCGGTCGTGCTTACCGTTGGTGCACGGCCGTTCTGGTCAGCGGGAGGTGCCGGGGCATGCCTCGTAGAACTGCCGGGTCACGGTGGGGTCGGTGAAGCGGCAGCCGAATGTTGGAGAGGCGACGTTCTGCCTGTTCAGGAGGTCGTCTCCGGCCGGGCGGGCCGCAGCACGCGCCTGGCGGCCGGGTGCCTCGACCCACGTGCGCAGGTCGTTCCACGCCGTGGTCACCTCGGCAGAAGTGAAGTCACAATGTCCTGTGGCGCGGATCGCGCGCTGCACGAGCAGCTCGGACTGGCCGTGACGGGCGACCGCCTGCGCGTAAATCTGCCCCATCGACAGCGGCACGACCAGATCGCCCACGTCGTTCAGGGCAAGCACGGGTACCCGGGGCTTGCCGAGGATCCGCGGGGCGGCGTTCAGCGCCATGCTGGTGCGCTCCTTGACGCTGGCCGGGGCGACGCGCTCGACGATCGGGTTGACGTCGATGGGCGTGGTCGGGGAGTAGCGGGTGGTCAGGTTCTGGGCCACGCTCGGCCCCGCAGGCGCCACGGACAGTATGAAGTTCGCGTACAGCGAGGCCGCGGCGTCGGCGCCCGGCCGGGGACCGCCGGACAGTTGCGTGATGATCTGCTGGAATTGCCGGCCAAGGTCGGTGGTCGGGTTCTGGCCGGGTGGCAGGCCGGTGAGGCCGAGCTTGGTCTGGATCTGCGGCAGTGCGGTGCTCGCGTAGTCTGCCGGCGCCGGGTAGGCGTCCACACCGGACAGGGCCTGCGCCGCCAGGTTGACGTCGAGGAAGAAGTCGAACAGGCGGTTGTCGCCCAGTTGGCCGCACAGCGACAGCCCACCGGCGTAGAAGCCGGGGTATTCCTCCAGGGAGCGGCCGAGGACGTGCCCACCCATCGAGCCGCCGGTGAGATAGGTGCGGCTGGGCTGGTGGGGAAGCAGGCGGGCGGCGTGGCGGGCCAGATCGCGGGTGCTGGTCACGCCGTCACCGGCGTCGTAGCCGTTCTTGGTGAAGCTGGAGGACGCCCAGGCGTAGCCCTGGTTGATCCAGCTTTCGCGCAGCCCGAAGGGCGGGGTGTCAACGGTGAGGACGGTGCCGCCGCGAAGCCCGTGCGCCCACATCGCCAGCTGCCCGTTCCACCTCGGCGGGATCTCGATGGTGTAGGCCGCGTGCTGATGAATTCCCTGCAGGACACGGGTCGGCCGGCCGCCGACCGTCAGCGGGGTCAGCGGGGGATTGTCCACCGTGTAGCCGGGCAGCGGCTGGTTCGGATCCGTGCCGCTCGCGGTGGCCGGGGTCGCAGCCGACAGGGCAAGTGCGCAGGCGGTGACCATCACGGCGGTGGTACGGCGCAGCCGCGTACCGCGTGGGCGTAAAGCGTGTTGGAACATGGCGATTCTCCATGTGGTAGAAAGCCGGGGTTCTGGGAAACTGCCACAGGGTGGCGTGTGTCACAGTTGGCTGGGTGCGCCGGACTGGCGGAGAAGGTAGCGCTGGATCTTTCCGCTGGGGGTCTTTGGCAGCGCGTCCACGAAGTGCACGCGGCGTGGGTAGGCGTGGGCGGAGTACCCGGTACGGACGAGTTGCTGCAGCTCGGCGGCCAGTTCGGGCGTCCCGTGAACCCCGTTGGCTAGAACGATGAACGCTTCGACGACCTCGCCGCGCAGCTCGTCGGGCCGTCCGGTCACGGCCACCTCTGCGATGGCCGGGTGGGTGGCCAGTACGCTTTCGACGTCGAAGGGCGCGATCCGGTAGCCGGCCATCAGGATGAGGTCGTCGTCGCGGGCGGAGAAGAAGAAGTACCCGTCGTCGTCCACGGACCCCGCGTCGCCGGTCAGATACCAGTGTCTGTCGGGCGTAAATCGTTCGGCGGTCCTGTCGGGCGCGTCGGCGTAGCCGCTGAACCACATCAGCGGGCTGGCGGCGACGTCGAGCGCCACCTTGCCGTCGAGGATGCCGGCGGCGAAGCCGGGCAGCGGCTTGCCCATCGAGCCGGGGCGGGTGGGTTCGGCGAGGTCGGGGTGCCAGGCGTTCACGATCATCATGCCGTGCTCGGTCTGCCCGTAGTGGTCGCGTACCTCGATGCCAAACGCACCGGGAGCCCAGGCCGTGATGTCGGGCGTGAGCGGCTCGCCGGCCGACGAGGCGCGGCGCAGGGAGAGACCGTCCACCGCGCCGCTCCTCCGTAGGCCGCGGTACACGGTCGGCGCGGCGGCGAAGTTCGTGACGCCGAACGCCTTGAAGACGGCGAGAGTGGATTCGGCGGTGAACCCGCCGTTCAGCAGCAGGTTGCGCCGACCCGTGGCCAGGGGTCCGAGGATGCCGTAGTACAGGCCGTAGGCCCAGCCAGGGTCGGCGGCGTTCCAGAACACGTCCTCGGCGGTGACGTCCAGCCCGTAGTACATGTAGCAGGCAAAGGAGGCCAGCGCCTTGACCGGGACCGGAACGGCCTTTGGCTCGCCGGTGGTGCCGCTGGTGAACAACCGGATCAGCAGGCCCGCTCCCCCGACGGCCACAGCGTCACCCATGGGTTCGCAGCCGGCGATGAGCTCGTCCAGCTCAGGTCCGGCCACCAGTGTCGTGAGGTCTTTGAGGGGTGCGAGCTTGTCCTGCTGGCTGGGCTCGGTGACGACCAGCCGGGCACCGCTTACCCGGACGCGCATCTCGATCGCGGGCGTAGCGAACGCGGTGAACAAGGGCACGTGCACGGCGCCCAGCCGCCAGATCGCCAGCAGGGTCACCACCAGTTCTCGGCGCTTGCCCATCAGCACGGCGACACTGTCCCCGGCGGCGACGCCGGACAGCGCCAGCACCGTCGCCAGCCGCCTGGACGCGTCCGCCAGCTCTCCGTAGGTCAGATCACGGGCACTGAGATCGGGTTCGACGAAGGTGAAGGCGACCGCCGACGGGTCGTGACGGTCGCACAACAATTGCGCCGCACAGGCCTCGGCCGTGCCGAATTCGGCCCGCCAGGACTCGATCTGTGCCTTCACGGAGGAGTGGTGGGCCCTGTGATTCGCGTATGGCATGAGCCATACTCTGCGCCGTGATGTTCAACACGCGTACCCTCCGAAGAGGGTACCGATGGTGATCCGGAAGCCGCAGGCTGAACGCGTGAAGGCTACGCTGGCCAGAATCAGGTCTCTCACCGGGGTGTCCCTCGCGTTCGCCGGGCCTGTCGATCGTGACGGCGTGCTCCTCGAACGCTTCGACGGCCCTGTCGTGGGCCCTTTGTCCGGGGTCAAGCTGCCCTTCGGGCACGGCCTCGGCGGGAAGGCCGCCACGATCCAGCGGCCCGTCGTCGTCAACGACTACGTCCGCGCACCGCACATCACGCACCAGTACGACCGCATCATCCGAGCCGAAGGGCTGCGCGCGATGGTGGGGGTCCCGGTGGTGGTCGCCAAGCGGACAGTCGCCGTCATCTACGCCGCGTTCCGCGACACGCAGATCATCGGCGGCCGCATCTACGACGTCGTCGCCGCCGAGACGAGAACACTCGAGCACGACCTCGTCGTCGCTCACGCACTCGAGACGACCGAGCATCCGCAGGGCGGCGATGCAGCGGTCGTCGAGGAGAACCGCCGGCTGCGGGAAACCCTGCGCGACACCTACACACAGTTGCGTCTGCTCGCCGCCCGGACCACCGATTCGGTGATCCGCGAGGAGCTCTTGCGTAAGGCAGAGCAGTTCACCGATCAGGGCTCGAGGCCGTCGGCGCTCATGCTGACGGCCCGCGAGAACGACGTGCTCGCCCTGGTGGCGGGCGGACTGACGAACGCGCAGATCGCTGCGGCGCTCGGCCTCACGACCTTCACGGTCAAGAGCTACATGAAGTCCCTCATGGGCAAGCTCGGCGCCGACACCCGGCATGAGGCGGTCGTCATCGCTCGCCGGCTGGGCCGCCTGCCCTGACCCGGTGGAAATGGCCGCAGGTATCGCGGCCACTTCCGGAATGCGCCTAAACACGTTTCACCGGGGAGATCTTCTCGCTGAAGATCTTGCGGCCGATGCCGTGTGCCTCCAGGGCGTCCAGTCCCAGTAAGGACGTCGTCCGTTGGCAAGATCGGATGATACGGGATAGTCACGCACAGACACTTCGCTCGGTGGCGACTTCGGGTGCGGACATCCCGGCTCACGCGGTGTTGCCGCCCGTCTCAGCCGATCTTGGAGGATTCGCACCTGGGCGCGGGCGCTACCCCGCTTACCCGCCCGCTCGACCGCCATGCCCATCGCAACGCCCTGAGCCATGGAACGCGGGACGGGCTGCGGGGCGTCAGAGGTGGTCGCCGAGCAGGACGCGACGTACGTGGTGGAGGTGTTCGCGCATGGCGTCACGGGCGCCTTGCGGGTCCCGTTCGCGGACGGCGGCGACGATCTGCTCGTGTTCGGTGCAGTAGCAGTGGTGGCGTTCAGGGTTGAAGCTGCGGCGCTTGAGCCCGCCCCATATGGGCTGGCGGCGGGCGTTGATGAGCAGGGAGCTGACGCTGATCAAGACCGCGTTATGGGTGGCCACAGCGAAGCTGTGGTGCAGGGCGGTGTCCCAGCGTTCGAACTCCTCCGAGCTGGACGCCTGCTCGCCACCGCGCAGGCAGCGTTCCATCTCCGCGAGATCCGCCCCGGTGGCGGAAGCGACGGCGAGCGGCATCAGCTCCGGCTCCAGGACCAGGCGTGAAGCCATGATCTCCGCGGGGCTGGGCTGGTGGGCGGCGCCGTCGGGAAGGGCGGTCTCGTCTGGAGCCACGAACGTGCCTCGGCCGACGTGACGCAGCACGAGTCCGCGGGTCTCCAGGTCCTGCAGGGCGGCACGGACCGCGGCGCGGCCGACCCCGGTGGCTGCCGCCAGGTCCCGTTCGGTGGGCAGGCGGTCACCGGGCTTCAGGCCGCCAGTGGTGATGATCTCTTCCACATGTTTGAGCACGGCGGCCGCGGGACCCACAGCCTGGTCCATCTCTGCTCCCTTCCTGAACCAATGAGGACCAATGCTAGCACTTGGGTTGATCAATGCGCAGGAAATCGAGTGTTGACCTCCCGGAAACACAGACCTAGGCTGACCGATGCGAACCGATTATCGACATTGGTTCATATTGGCTCAGGAGGTGTGGTGCGCTTCGCAAGCATTCACAGCAAGGACGGCGTACGGGTGTGCGCGGTCGACGAACACGGAACGGCCCGCGAGGTGCGCTTCGCCGACACCGGCGCTCCCGTCAGCGACCTGCGGCAGATCATCGACGCGGGCCCCGAGGCAGCACGCCGCCTGGAGATCGGCAGCCGGGCCGTCGACGGGCACCTGCTGGCCCCCCTGATCCCGGCGCGCAACATCTTCTGCGTGGGACGCAACTACTCCGAGCACGCGGCGGAGTTCGCCAAGAGCGGTTTCGACGCGACCGGCTCCCCGGACGGCCGGCACGTGCCGGAGCACCCGGTCGTCTTCACCAAGCCGGCGGCGTCCGTGATCGCCTCCGGTGACGTGGTCGACCCGCACACCGACATCACCTCCGCGCTCGACTACGAGGGCGAGATCGGCGTCATCATCGGCCGACACGCCTCGAAGGTCGGCCGGCACGAGGCGATGGACTACGTGTGGGGCTACACCCTCATCAACGACGTCACCGCCCGTGACCTGCAGCGTGACCATAAGCAGTGGTTCATCGGCAAGTCCCTGGACACTTTCTGCCCGATGGGTCCGTGGGCCGTGACCGCCGACGAGATCGACATCCACGATCTGCAGCTGCAGACCCGCGTCAACGGCGAGCTGCGCCAGGACACGAATACCTCCCAGCTGATCTTCGACGTGGCGACCATCATCGAGACCCTCTCGGCCGGCATCACGCTGGAACCCGGGGACGTCATCGCCACCGGCACCCCCGTCGGCGTCGGCATCGGCTTCGACCCGCCCAAGTACCTCACCACCGGAGATCAGGTCGTCGTCTCCGCCCCGGGGCTGGGCGAGCTGACCAACACTATCGGCCCCGTGCCCGTCCGCGACAACCTCCGGCCCGCCGCGGGCGCCCAGCTGTTCGTCGAGAAGACCGGGCAGGGCTCGCCCGTGGTCCTCATCCACGGCCTCGGGGGCGCCACCACCGTCTACGATCCCCAGGTCTCCGCCCTGGCCGAGCACCACACGGTGCTGCGCTACGACCTGTCCGGCCACGGCCGCTCCCCCAGGAACGGCACCCCCAGCATCACCGGCTGGGTCGAGGAACTCATTGCCCTGCTGGACGCGGAAGGCATCGAGGAGATCGCCATCGTCGCACACTCCATGGGCACCCTGGTCGCGTCCACCTTCGCCGTCGCCCATCCCAGCCGGGTCACCAAGCTCGCGCTGCTCGGGCCAGTCCGCGCCCAGGTCCCGCAAGCCAAGGAAGCCACCCGCGCCCGCGCCCGCATCGTGCGCAAGAACGGCATGTCCGCGGTGGCCGACACCATCGTGTCGATCGCCACCTCCGAGCAGACCCGCACCGAGCGGCCCCTGGCCGCAGCCCTGGTCCGTGAACTGGTGCTCGGCCAGGACCCGGACAGTTACGCCTCCGCCTGCGAGGCCCTGGCCTCGGCCGAGGAGCCGGATTTCGCGAGCATCAAGGCCCCGGTGCTGCTGCTCACCGGCAGCGACGACAAGACCAGCCCTGTGGCCGTCAACGACGACATCTTGGCCCTGCTGCCCAAGGCCAGGCTGCACGTCATCGAGGGCATCGGCCACTGGCACACCCTCGAAGCACCCGAAGACGTCACCCGCCGACTCCAGGAATTCCTCGCCCAGTTCTGACAACACCGCACGAAAGGGTGGTGACCACCATGTCACCGAATACCTCGATCCTGTTCACCAACGTCCGCGTGTTCGACTCCAGCGGCAGCGAGCCGTTCGAGGGCGAGGTCCTGGTCATCGGGGAGCGCATCGCCGAGGTCCGCCGCGGAAGCGGCGACCTGCCCCGCGACGGCGTGCGCGTCGTCGACGGCCGCGGGCAGTTCCTCATGTCCGGCCTGTGCGATGCCCACACGCACTTCAGCTGGATCGACTCCGCCGACCTGCCGGGCCTGGGCAGCCTGGGCGTGGAGGAGCACACCCTGCTGTCCGCCCGTTCCGCGCTGACCTACCTCAACTCCGGGTACACCATGTGCGTCGGCGCGGCCGCCGCCAAACCCCGCCTGGACGTCGTCATCCGCAACGCCATCAACGACGGGCTCATCCCCGGCCCGCGCTACCTGGCCAACTGCCAGGAGATCGCCGTCACCGGGGGCGCCCTCGTGGCGGGCATCACCGCGTTCGCCGACGGCCCCGAGGAGATGCGCAAGCAGGTCCGCCGCAACGTCGCCTACGGCGCCGACCTGGTCAAGCTGAGCATGTCCGGCGAGGAGATCACCGGCAACCAGCACGCCGAGGACAACTACTTCTCCGACGAGGAGGTCCTCGCCGTGACCACCGAGGCCCACCGCCGCGGCCTGCGCGTGTGTACGCACGCCCGCTCCGCGGAGAGCGTGAAGATGTCCCTGCGCAACAACGTCGACATCATCTACCACGCCAGCTTCATCGACGAAGAGGGCCTGGACATGCTCGAAGCCAAGAAAGACGAGGTCTTCGTCGCCCCCGGACTGAACTGGCTGGTGGCCACCCTCAACGACGCGTCCACCTTCGGCTACCCGCCCGAGGCCGCCGAAGCCGCCGGCTACAAGCGCGAACTCGAGTACGCCATCGCCGGCTTGCAGGAGATGCGGCGGCGCGGCATCCGCGTCCTGCCCGGCGGCGACTACGGTTTCGCCTGGACGCCGCACGGCACCTACGCACGCGACCTGCAGCACTTCGTCGAGCTGCTCGGCTACACCCCGACGGAGACGCTGCTGGCCGCGACGAAGCTGGGCGGGGAGATCATGCGGATGCCGGACGAGCTCGGGCAGATCAAGCCCGGCTTCTACGCCGACCTCATCCTCGTCGACGGCGACCCGCTCAAGGACATCAGCATCCTGCAGAACCGCGACAAGATCATCGCAATCATGAAGGGAGGCGCCTTCCACAAGGACCCCGGCCACCGCACAACCCGGGACGCCCTCGTCCCGGCCGATCAGCCCGTCGTCGTCACGGCCTGACCCCGAAAGAACAACCTGGCGCCCCCGGTCTCGCCACGCCCCGGGGGCACAGGAACGGTCGCACTGGGCCGCTCAAGGGACTTAAGGACAACCCGCAGCCCCGCACCTAGCAAGATCGCCCTCAGCGAGAGCATCCGTCCAACGGCTATCAACCCCGATCTCCTTCACACGCCGGAAATGGTGGCACTCGACCGCATCGAACAGCAGCCGGTGCAGCCCAGGCTCGCTCGGTGGCGCGGAAGCTGTGGGCTCCCCCGATCACCGTGTGCCGGGCCCCATCGGGTAGGACGACTTCCGCCTCGATACCGTCCGGGACACGAATGTCGACCTCGAATCTCTCGTCGGCTGCATCCACGCGCCGCCATCCGCACTCGACGCGGCCGTGCGGGGTGTCCAGGGCGCCGCGGGCCCAGTCGAGGCCGGTACCGGGGGTGGGCTGGAGGAGCAGTCGGGTGTAGCCGGGTTCGGCGGGGCGGATGCCGGCGACGACCTTGTAGAGCCAGTCGGCGACCGCGCCCAGCGCGTAGTGGTTGAAGCTGGTCATCGCGCCGGGGTTGACCGTGCCGTCCGGCAGCATCGAGTCCCAGCGCTCCCAGACCGTCGTGGCACCCATCGTCACTGCGTACAGCCAGGATGGGCACTCGTCCTGAAGCAGCAGTCGGTACGCGGCGTCGATGTGCCCCGTCTCTCCAAGTGCCCAGGTGATGAAGGGAGTTCCCGCGAACCCGGTCGCGACGCGGTAGCCGGCCTCCGCCACCAGGGCGGCCAACCGGTCGCCGGCCGCCTGTCGCTGGGCGTCGCCGAGCAGGCCGAAATGGATCGCGAGCGCGTACACGGTCTGAGCGTCGGACTGGATGGTGCCGTCGTCGTGAACGTAGTGCTTGAGGAACGCCTCGCGGGTACGGTCGGCCAAGTCCCGCCACCGCCGGGCATCCCGCGGCTTTCCGAGGATGTGCGCGGTGTCCGCGGCGAAAGAGGCGCTGCGGTAGAGGCAGGCCGTCGCGACGACGCCGTTGTCCGCCTTCGACGCCCAGGGCTCGTCGGCGGGGGCCGTCGGGTCGAGCCAGTCGGCGAACTGGAAACCCTCGTCCCACAGGCCCGTCGGGGAGATCCGAGCCTCGGCCGCCTCCAAATGCCCGACCATGGCCGGGTAATGCTCGGCGAGCCGGGCGCGGTCGCCATAGGCCCACCACAGGCTCTCGGGCACCCACACGGCGGCATCGCCCCAGATCGCGGTCGGGCCGAGCAGGCGTGCGACGTGCTCGTGGGCCTCCGGCGACATGTACTTCAGCACGTGGGGTACCACGAACGGCACGTAACCCGCGTGCTCGGTCTCCGCGGCAAGGTCGAGCAGCCAGCCGTGCAGCACGTCCGCACAGTCGAACTGATAGCAGGCGGTGGGCGCATAGACCGCGATGTCGCCGGTCCAGCCCAGCCGTTCGTCCCGTTGCGGGCAGTCGGTCGGCAAGTCGAGGAAGTTGCCCTTCTGCCCCCACACGGAGTTCTCTACCAGGCGGTTGACCAGTGGGCTGGAGCACTCGAACGTGCCGGTGCGGAGCATGGCGGAGTGGACGACCACGGCTTCGAGGACGTCCGCGGTGAGCGTGCCCGGGTAGCCGGTGATCTCGGCGTAACGGAAACCATGGAAGGTGAAGGCGGGCCCGAAGGTGTCGTCGCCGCCGGAGAGAACGAAGGTGTCGGTGGCGCGGGCGCGTTGGAGCGGCCGGGTGGCGAGTTCCCCGTGTTCGACGACCTCGGCGTGCCGGACGACGATCTCCGTCCCCGCAGGTCCCGAGGCGCGCAGCCTGACCCAGCCGACCAGGTTCTGCCCGAAGTCTACGAGGGTCTTCCCGCCCGGCGAGGTCCAGATCCGCGTTGGCCGCAGCACTTCCTGTCGGATGACGGGCGGCTTCACCTGAGGGGTCAGACTCGCCCGGTCGAACTCCTTTGTGCGGACGACGAGCTGTCCGCGGTCCACGGCTCCCGCATCGATCCGCACCCCGTGGTACAGGCTGTTCTCGACCAGGTGGGAGCGGCGCGCGCGCCAGCACGGACCTGTCGCGAACCGCTGGATGGCCCCGTCCCGGTAGGTCACCTCCAGTTCCGCAATGAAGCCGAGTTCGGGGCCGTAGTCCAGATTCAGGCCGTTGAAGCCGAGGCCGCCGCGCCACCAGCCGTTGCCGAGCAGCACCTCGATGTCGACGGTGTCCGCCATGAACCGGGTTACGTCGTACTCCTGGACCTGGAGCCGCCACTCGTAGGCGGTCCAGCCGGGGGCGAGGACGGCCTCGCTCACGGGCTGACCGCCGATCCGCGCCTCGTACACCCCGTGGGCCGTCGCGCGCAGAAGGGCCCGCTCCACTTGTGCCTGCGGCTGATCGAGGACGAGCGTGGCGGCGAGCACGACGGCCGTGCCGCGGTCCGCATCGGCGGTGATCATGGTTGCGTGCTCCAGCACGTGTGGTGCTCCTTTGTCGCTGATCGGGGAGTCGGGGTGCGGGTAGCTCGTCAGCGCTTGCGCAGGCGGGCTGCCATCCGGTCGAGCGTGGCGTGCGCGGTGTCGAGGCCCACGAGGTTCAGGTGCCCGTGCAGCACTCCTGCCGAGAGCGCCTGCTCGACATCCACCCCGGCGGCACGGAGCTGCTCGGTGAAGAGTTCGCCGCTGCTGCGCAGGTGGTCGAACTCGTCATTGTCGACGTAGGTGGGCGGGAAACCGCTCAGGTCCTTCGCCAGGCCAGGGAAGGCATAAGGGGACGCTGTCTCGATCGGCTCGTCGCCCAGGTAGGCGCGGAACACCTGGTCCGCGTGCTTGGTGAGCAGGTTGAAAGCGGCCGGGAGTTCGGCCAGGGCGGCGGCCAGTTCGTCGGAAGGCTCGGGCAACGGGGCGTGCACCAGCGGGTAGAGGAGCAACGCCTGCCAGGGGGTTTCACCCTCGTCGCGCAAACGCAGGGCTGCTCCGGCCGCGAGGTTGCCGCCGGCGCTTGCTCCGCCGACGGCGATGCGGGCCGGGTCGACGCCTAGGTCCGCGGCGTTGGCGCGGACCCACCGGTAGGCGGCGACGACGTCGTCGTGTGGGGCGGGGAAGTGCACATCCGCACCGCACAGGCGGTAGTCGACGGAGACGACGACGGCATCCGCCCGCCCCGCGACGCCGCGGGCGGTCTCGTGCGCCTCGGGCATGTCGAGGTCACCGCCGACCCAGGCGCCGCCGTGCAGCCAGACGAGGCATGGTCGCGGGGACGACGTGGGACTGGCCGGCCGGTAGACGCGCACCGGGATCGGCGCCTCCGGCGACGGGATCTCGCGGTCGTCGATCGCCAACTCCCACTCCTCGCGCGGGCCGTACGGCTCGGCGAGCGGCTCGAAGTCGCGGGCGGTGAGGCTGTCGACCGGCTTCTCGGCGAACTTCCTGAGCCGGTCGGCGAGCTGGGGATGGAACGTGTGGCGCGGATGCGTCGTGGTCATGGGTGGCTCCTCTGACGAGGGGGTGGGCTGTGCGGCACCGACCTCGGCTCGTGCCGCGGCGGCCAGTGCGTGGATGGCCTCTTCGTCGAGCCCGAGCATCGGGCCGGTGAACCGGTCGAAGGGGATCTGACCGGCCACCTTCATCGCCATGGGGCCGATCGTGTCGAGCTGGACGGTGCCGGGGTGGGCGGCAACGCGTTCGCGTAGCAGCCTGCCGCCGACGGGGTGGCTGAGCCATTCGCCGAACAGAGACTGGGTGGTCAGCTCGTCGATGATGCCGTCGCCCGGGGTGTGCAGCTCGATGCTCAGCCGGATGTCGCGGGAGGAGGCGCCGATCTCGACGGTGAAGGCGCCGGAGTCGATGCGCCAGCCGCCGCGGCGGGTCGACCACCAGGCCAGGTCGCGGCCGGTGAGCCGGAACTCCGCCGGCCCCGACTCTCCAGGCTGCAGCGCGAGCTTGGTGAAACCGCGCAGTTCGTGCCGGGGCCGGGTGGGGCGCGCCTCGTCGAAGGCGACGTAGAGCTGGACGACCTCCGCTCCGGCGCGGGTGCCGGTGTTGGTGACGGTGGCGCGGACTATCCACTCGTTGTCGCCGGTCTGCTCGACGTCCAGGCCGCTGTAGGCGAACGTCGTGTAGCTCAGCCCATGACCGAAGGGGTAGGCGACGGGCGCGTCCAGCGTGTCGTAGTGGCGATAGCCGACGTAGCGGCCCTCACCGTGCACGGTGTGACCGTCCTGCCCGGGGAAGTACAGGTAGGAGGGGACGTCCTGGAGGCGCAGCGGGATGGACTCGGTGAGCTTGCCCGCGGGATTCACGGCCCCGAACAGCACGTCAGCCACGGCCGCGCCGCCCGCCTGGCCGCCGAGCCAGGTCTCGAGTACGGCCTGCACGTCGCCCTGCCACTCGCTCACCGAGACCGTCGCGCCGTTCGACAGCACCACCGCGACCTGCGAACATGCCGCGGACACAGCGCTCACCAGCTCGACCTGGTCGGCCGGCAGCAGGATGTCGGTACGGTCCTCGCCCTCGGTCTCCGACTCGTCCGGCAGACCGAGGAAGAGCAGCACCACATCCGCTTCTGCCGCGCGGGCCACTGCCTCCTCCGACAGTGCTGGATCTGCTGTGCTGTCCAGGGAGAAGCCGGGGGCGAAGATCAGTTCCAGCTCCGGCCCGGCCGCGGCACGCAACGCGTCCCAGGCGTTGTCGAGACGGGTGGGATTCACCCGGGAGCTGCCATGGCCCTGGTAGCGCGGAGTGCGGGCGAACTCGCCGATGACGGCCACCTTCAGCCGCGCCGTCGAGTCGAGCGGCAGCAGACCGTCCTCGTTCTTCAACAGCACTGCGCCCGCGCCGGCCGCTTCACGTGCCAGTTCGTGATGGGCGTCCTCGTCCCAGTCCTCGAACCGCTGGGCCCGGTCCACCCGCTCCTGGAGCTTCAGGAAGCGGCGTGCCGTGGTCGCGACGATCTCCGGGTCCAGACGTCCCTCCTCGACGGCCGCCACGATCCGGTGGTCGGTGCCGCTGGGCGGCATCTGGAGATCACAGCCCGCGGCGAGCGAGGCGACCCGGTCGACGACGGCTCCCCAGTCGGACATCACCAGGCCGTCGAAGCCCCACTCCTCACGCAGCACCTGCGTCAGGAGCCACGGATTCGCGCTCGCGTACACGCCGTTGACCCGGTTGTAGGAACTCATCAGCGTGTACGGCTTCGCCTCCCGCACGATGTGCTCGAAGGCCGGCAGATACAACTCCCGCAGGGTGCGTTCGTCGACATCCGCGCTGACCCGCATCCGGTCCGTCTCCTGATTGTTGACGGCGAAGTGCTTCACGCACGCGCCGATGCCCAGGGATTGGATGCCGTTCACCAGGGCCGCGCCCATGACACCGCTGATGTGCGGGTCCTCGGAGAAGTACTCGAAGTTGCGTCCGCACAGCGGGCTGCGCTTGATATTCAGGCCAGGACCGAGCACCACATCGACGCCGAGCGCGGACGCCTCCCGGGCGACGGCGGCCCCGATCCGGTGCAACAGGCCGGGATCCCAGCTGGAGCCCATGGTGACCGCCGGCGGATAGCAGGTGGCGGGCACAGCGTCGGGGAAGGCGATGTTCTCCTCCTCTTTGCTGTGCCGTAGCCCATGCGGGCCGTCGGAGACGTGCAGGGTGCGCACGACGTCCCGGACGGCGGTGGTCGTCCATGGGCTGGCGCCGGAGGTAAGGGAGGCCTGCTCGGTGAGGCTGAGCTGTTCGGATGTCATGGGTTCCTCGGTGATGAAGTGGTGCTGGGGACCGGCTGCCGTCACGCCCACTCGGGGACGAGTGACTCGATCGCGATGTGCCGCTGGAAGTCGCGCACCATGTCGCGGTCCATCCCGCTGGTCAGCAGGCAGAAGGAAAGGCCCGTCTCGGGGTCCGCCCACGCGGCCTGACCGCCTGCTCCGGGATGGCCGAAGGCCCGGGGTGAGGTGCGGCCCCCGTACGGGCGCGCCTGCAGCGGGGTGTCGTATCCCGGGAGCTGCACGGTGGCGCCGTTGTCCGGACCAGCGATGATCATGCCGATGCTCCGGTTGGCAGGAGCGTCCGACCGCGAGGGGTCAGCGGGAAAAGTGTTCCGGATCCGGCCGGTGGCGTCCGCCAGCACCTCCGGCCGCCACAGACCGGAGGTGTTGTGGAGCAGTTCCTGGTAGAAGAGGGCCACGCCAGCCGCGTTGGAAAAGGCGTTGGCGCCTGGGACGCCGAGGGCGACCAGATCCGGATCGTTGGCGACGGCCCGCGCCGCGGCGTCGCTCGCTTCCAGGACACGGACATCGATCGGACGTCCGAGGATAACCTCCAACGCCTCCATCGGATACTCACCGGTCGCCACCACACGCTGGAGGTCTCCCTGCCGCTCCTTGGGCACGCCCAGCTCGAAGCGGTCGAGGCCGAGCGGGTCGAGGATCCGGGTGCGCAGTGCCTCGCGGTAGTCCTGGCCGGTCAGCCGCTGGATCAGTTCGGCCAGCACCCAGTGCGCCGAGAAGGGGTGGTACTCGAAACGCGTCCCCGGCTCCCACTCGAGCTGCCACTCGGCCATGGCCGCCGTCCGCGTCTCCCTGTCGGCCAGCGACGCGGGGTCTACGGCGGCGTTGGGAAGCCCACAGGTATGCAGCAGGACGTGTTCGAGGGTGACGGTGTCCTTGCCGTGCGCGGCGAACTCGGGCCACACCTCGGCCACTTTTGTGTCGAGGGTGATGAGCCCCTCGCCGAAGAGCTGCCACATCACGGACGCCACGATCGGCTTGGTGGAGGAGAACAGGCAGAAGCGGTCGCTGTCCCGCGCCTCACCGAAGGACTCGAAGGCCAGGACCTCGCCGTGGCGGGCGACGGCGAACTGCGCGGCCGGCCAGGCTCCCTCGTCCACGGCCTTCTGGACGTGGACGCGCATGGAGGTCAGGTGGGTACTGTCGGCTCTCAACGGTTCGCCTCTCTCGACGATTGACAGGGACTGGGGCTGGGCAGCCGGGCGGATGCGATATCTCGACCGGTCGGAAGGGGCGGCTCGATCCGGTCCCCCGGCCCCTCCGGGCCGGCGCCTCGGGGGTCATGCGGACTTGGGCCAAACGAAAATCTATGCGTAGCCAGATTTTGTTGCTACGTTTCCCCCACGTCAATATCTAGCTACGGCTAGATTTCCTTCGCTGATCACGGGAGATCTGCGATGTCCCAGCCTGAGCCGCAGCCGGAGTTGGCCCCGGCAACACCTGCGCTCCGCCCCATTGAGCCCGCCCCGGACGACATCCGTGGCGTGGCGACCGACGTAGCCGACGAGACGCCGGTCGAGAAGGTGTCCAAGCGAGCCGTGGTCGCCATCCTGATCACGATCTTCGGCAGCACCGCCGCCGCCATGATGCCCGCCCTGATCGCCCTTCCGATCATCATGGCGCGCATCGCCCCGGACAATAAGGAGACGGCGCTCGGCATCGCCACGGGGATCTCGGCGTTCGGCGGAATGATCCTCGGCCCGCTCTTCGGGGCGCTGAGCGATCGCACCACATCCCGATTCGGCATGCGCCGGCCTGGCATGGTCATCGGCGGCTTGCTCGCGATGCTGGGGCTCGTACTGCTCGGCCTTGCCGACAGTCTGCCCGCCGTCTTCGCAGCGCTGGTCGTCCTCGCCGTCGGGCAGGCTCTCTATGGAGCGTCCCACGCGGCTATGACCCCCGACACCATCCCCGAGCATGCGCGGGGACGCGTCGTCGGATTCGCGTCCATGATGGGTGTACTGGCCGCCCTCCTTGCCGGCATCGTGGGGCCGCAGTTCATCGACAACCAGTTCGTCCTCGCCGCCGGCGGTGTGCCCCTGTACCTCCTGGGCCTGGTGGTCGGGATGGCGCTCTACCGAGACCGCAGGCTCGACCCGGCGCAGGTGCCGCCGCAATCGCTCCTGCGCACCGTGGTGGGCGGATACCGGTTCAACCCGAAGAGCGCCCCGGACTTCTCCTGGGTCTGGATCAGCCGGTTCTTCATCACCCTTGGCATCGCGTTCACCGGCGTGTTCACCATCTACCTCCTCACCGACCACCTGAAGGTGAGCCCGCAGGAACTGCCCTCGCTGATCTCCATCAACAGCGTGCTCGGCATGGCCAGCGGCCTGGTCGGCACGGTCGTGGGCTCCTTCGTCACGGACAAGGTGCGAAGCCGCAAGCGGCTGGTCCTGGTTGCCGCGCTGATGCTGGCCGCGGGAAGCGCCATCATCGCCTTCGCCCCGTCGGTCCCGGTCTTCTTCGTCGGCAGCGCACTCCTCACCTTCGCGAACGGTTTCCTCATCCCCACCGACGGGGTGCTGGTCATGGGCGTGCTGCCGGGCGGCGACGGGGCCAACGCCAAGTACATGTCCTTCTTCACCATCGCGGACGGGCTCCCGCGCTCCCTGGGCCCGATGATCGCACCAGCCGTCATGACGCTGGGCGGGATGACGGCTCTGGGTGGATATCCAGTCCTGTACCTGGCCGGAGGCATCGTCGCCATCGCCGGAGGCTTGCTCGTGCGCCGCGTACGAGGCGTCCGCTGAAGGCCGCTGACGGAAGGAGAGACGGCATCATGCAGCAGACTCCCGCCCCCACCTGGTGGTCCGCCTGCGAACAGCCCGGCACGGGAGTCCTGTCGACGCGCACGCCCGTGCTCAGCTGGCGGCCGCCTGCCGGTCGGGCGGAGTGTTCGGCGTACGAGGTCGAGACGTCCTGGGACGGTGGTGCTCCGCAACGCCACCGGACCCGCGACGGCGTGCCGCGGCTCGCCTGGCCCTGGTCGCCGATACCGAGCCGCACACGCGTGGACCTGCGTGTGCGGGTGGCGGACGACAGCGGGTCCCCCTGGTCGGACACGCTGACGGTGCGCTCGGCGCTCTGGCATGAGGAGGACTGGGCAGGCCGGTGGATCTCGCCGCCGGATCGCGACATCGACGCCGTCGACCACGGAGCCTGGGAGCTGGACACCTCGTTCGAGCTCGCCGAGCTCCCCCCGAGCGCTCGCCTGTACGCGACATCCCTGGGCGTGTACGAGGTCTTGGTGAACGGGTCCCGGGTCGGCGACATCGAGCTGACCCCCGGCTTCACCAGCTACCAGGCGACGCTTCATGCCCAGGCGTATGACGTGACTTCCCTTTTGCGACCTGGCCGCAACACGATCGTCCTGACCGTCTCGGACGGCTGGTTCCGAGGCCGGAACGGTGGCCGGCAGGTGCGGAACGCCTGGGGCGAAACGCTTGCCGTACGAGCCCAGGTGGAGACCGAGGACACTGCCGGGACCACCACGACGGTCGCCATGACCGGGTCGGACTGGTCCGCCAGGCCGTCGCCGATCACGCGAGCGGACCTGATGCGCGGACAGGCGAGCGACCTGCGAATCCGCCCCGGCGAGGACGAGCTCTGCGAGCCTGTCCTGGTCGATGCTGTCACGGCCCCGACCCCAAGCTGGTCCCCCGCGCCGCCCGTACGCCGGGTGGAGGAGTGGTGGCCCCGCTCCGTCACGCTGCTCGGCACGGACGTGTCGATCGTGGACGCGGGCCAGAACATCTCCGGCTGGCTGCGCCTGCGCAACCTCGGCGCACGGGGAGCGCACACCCGCCTCGAATTCGGCGAACACCTCGCACCAGACGGAGACCTGACCACTGCCCACCTCGACATCGCGCCCCTGCCCTTCGGCCAGGTCGACGAGGTGACCGCCAGTGGCGAGGAAGGCGAGGTGTTCGAGCCGCGCCACACCATCCACGGTTTCCGCTACATCCGCGTCACCCACCCCGGCCGCGCCCTGAGCGCCGACGACATCACCGTCGTCGCGGTCCACACCGACCTGCCGCGACGCGGCTGGTTCACCTGCAGCAACCTCGACCTCGAACGGCTTCACCACGCGGCCGACTGGAGCTTCCGCGGCAACATTGTCGACATCCCCACCGACTGCCCCACTCGTGAACGCTCCGGCTGGACCGGGGACTTCGGCCTGTTCGCCCCGGTCGCCGCACGCCTCTACGACATCGACGGCTTCAGCCGGAAGTGGCTGCACTCCGTCCGCGACGACCAGCTCGACAACGGGCTGCCCGCCATGTTCTCCCCGGATTCTGAGCGGATGCGGAACCATCCGGACCACCAGGGGCTGGTCGGCGGCGGCTCCGCAGGCTGGGGCGACGCCCTGATCGACGTGCCGTGGACGCTGTACACCGAGTACGGCGACACCGGGATCCTGGCGGACAGCTGGCAGAGCATGTGGGCCTGGATCGAGTACGCCCTGCGCTGCGCCAGGGAGATCCGTCATCCCTCCCGCACCGCCGCACCCGCGCCTCATGAGCAGTACATCTGGGACGGCCCGTTCCACTTCGGTGAATGGTGTGAGCCGCGGCGTCCCGACGACCCGCCGCTCTCCCTTGAGAGCGTGATGGCCGCCGACCAGGGCGAGGTTGCCACCGCCTACCTCTACCGCTCACTGACCCGGTTCAGCTCCATCGCCGCTGTCCTCGAACGTCCGGAAGCGGCTGACCACTACGGCGCCCTCGCCGGACGCGTACGCGACGCCTGGCGCACCGAATTCCTGCGGCCCGGCGGACGCACCGCCTCGGACTCCCAGGCCGCATACGTGCGCGCCCTCACCTTCGGCCTCCTACCGGAGGAACTGCGCGACGCTGCCACAGATCGCCTCGTCACGCTCATTCACGAGAACGACGACCGGCTCGGCACCGGCTTTCTCACCACTGGCCTCCTGCTGCCCGCTCTCGCCGACGCCGGCCACTCAGACCTCGCCTACACCCTCCTGCTCCGCCGCGGTACCCCCTCCTGGCTGGGGATGCTCGACCGAGGCGCGACCACCATGTGGGAGGAGTGGGAGGGCATCGATGCCGACGGCACTGCCCACGCCTCCCTGAACCACTACAGCAAGGGCGCGGTGATCCAGTTCCTCCACGGGTACGTGGCGGGGCTGCGGCAGGACCCGTCCTCAGTGGGCTGGCACCGCTTCACCGTCCACCCGTACCTGGGCGGCGGACTCACGGCGGCTCAGTTTCTCCACCTCACCCCTCGCGGTTCGATCGACGTCAGCTGGCGCCTCGACGACGCCCACTTCGCGCTCGACGTCGATGTTCCCCCCACCGCGACCGCGGAGATCGTCCTGCCCAACGGCGACGTCCATCACCGCGGCGTCGGCCACCACCGATTTACCTGTACGACTCGTTAGTCACCGAAGGAACCCATGCCGAACTTCTTGTGGGGCGCTGCCTCATCCGCCCATCAAATCGAGGGGAACAACGCCAATAGCGACTGGTGGTGGATCGAGAACCATGAGCACAGCGCCATGGAGCGCAGCGGTGACGCCGTCGACAGCTACCACCGCTACCCCGAGGACATGCGCCTGCTCGCCGACGCCGGACTCAACTCCTACCGCTTCGGCCTGGAATGGGCGCGGATCGAACCGGAGCCCGGCGAGTTCTCCCGCGCCGCCCTGGCCCACTACCGTCGCATGATCGACGGAGCGCTCGACCTGGGTCTCACTCCCGTCATCACCCTCCAGCACTTCACCCACCCGCTCTGGTTCATCCAGGAAGGCGGCTGGCAGGGAGACAGAGGCGTCGATCGCTTCGCCCGCTATGTGGAGCAGGCGGCCACGATCCTCCGGGACGTTCCCTGGGTGTGCACCATCAACGAGCCCAACATCCTGACCCTGTCGACACGCCTGGTCGACCGGTTCATCTCGGGCCGGGCGACCTCGATGACCGTCGCGTCGGAGGCCAACAAGGGCCTGCCCACCCCCGACCTCGAGATCGGAGCCGTCCTGGCCAAGGCCCACGCCGTCGCCCAGGACATCCTCCACACCCGCACCGACGCCAAGACCGGCTGGACGGTCGCCTGCCAGGCGCTCACCCCCGCTCCCGGCAGCGAAGCGAAGTTCGGCGAGGTGAAGTACGCCTGGGAGGACTTCTATCTTGAGCACTCCCGAGGCGACGACTTCACCGGCGTGCAGGCCTACACCAGCCAGATCGTCGACGCGAGCGGTGTCGTCCCCCACCCGGCGCATCCGAACAACACCCTCACCGGCTGGGCCTACCGCCCCGACGCCCTCGGCATCGCCGTGCGCAACGCCGCCCAGGTGACGAGAGGGACCCCGATCATCGTCACCGAGAACGGCATCGCCACCCACGACGACGAGCGCCGCATCCAGTACATCTCCGAGGCCCTACGCGCCCTGTTCGCCGCTGTCAACGACGGCATCGACGTACGCGGCTACCTGCACTGGTCCGCGCTCGACAACTACGAGTGGGGGCACTGGGGGCCCACGTTCGGCCTGATCGCCGTAGACCGCGAAACCTTCGTGCGCACCCCGAAGCCGAGCCTGCGCTGGCTCGGCAGGATTGGCCGCGACGGCTACCGTCAAGACGGCATGGCCGTGGCCTGAGGCATCTAAAATCTCACCGGAGTAAGATTTCTTTACCGACTAGTACCCCACACAGATGGAGGCTGGTTCAGTAGTGTCGAGCGCGAGGGGACCCTATGCGAAGAGCGCCCGGGTGAGGGCTGCAGCGATCGAAGCCGCCACCGAACTCTTCGGCACCGCCGGCTACCGCGGAGCGACCTTCAAGGACGTGGCGGCAAAACTCGGCATGACCGCCGCCGGGCTGACCTACTACTTCCCTGACAAGGACGCACTCCTCGCTGCTGTCCTCCAGGAACGGGACCGTCCGGCTCTGGTGGCGGAGACCGCGATCCCTCCATCCCCCTCGCGCGCCGACATCACCGACCATGTGATGCGGATCCTCGCCGAGAACATCGAGCACCCGGGACTGGCCGAACTGCACTGCATGCTCTCGGCGGAGGCGACCTCCGCCGAGCATCCGGCACACGAGCACTTCCGCGACCGCTACCGCATGGCCCGGGAACTGCTGACCGACGCCTTCGAGGCGGCCACCGCACGCGGCGAGATCCGGCCTTCCATACCGCCCCGGACCCTGGCCACGCTGCTGCTGAGCGTGCTCGACGGCGTCCAACTGCAGTGGCTCCTAGACCCCCAGGAGGTTGACATGCAGGCGACCGTACGGGCCTTTATCTCCGACCTCCTCGCGCCCCCGGAGTCCCCCTGAGCCCTGGCAGCGCACACGGTCAGGGCGGCTGGGGCCGTGCAGACCAGGCTGGACGATGTCCGAATAGGCCATAGCGGGTGTAGAACTTCAGCAAGATCACAAAAGCGAGTCGCGTGGGACCACGCTTCCCAGCGATCAGACCGCGTTCCTCGTCCAGGATCGTCCAGTGCTCGACCAGCTCATCGATGTGCATTGGGTGCACGCCATGACCGTCCAGCATCAACGGGGCAGGTCAAGCGGCTGAGGTCTCCGGCCTCATGCCAACCCACGATGACCAGCCCCTCTTGCAGCGCCCGCGCCTCGCGTTGCCCTTCCCTGCCACCGCGAATCATCCACGCTCGTGGCTCGGCAACCGGCCGAACGTCTTCGTACATACATCACCCTTTCTCGACCTGAACATTCGAAACCTGCCAGACGCATGACGATGAAACAAGAGGAAAGCCGGATCGTCCCGAATTGTTAGCTTCAGTTGCTCAGCGGACGAGCAGCCGCTTGGGAGTTGGTATAGGAATCGCAGGTCGAGCCCGGCAGTATCCGCAGTAGCGCTCCCTGGAAGCCCGTTTGCCATCGATAATTGGCCTCGAATCGGAGGTCTCATCGCCACGCTTATCGCAGCCGCTTCCCGATGCCCCATTCTGAGGATTCTCAGTCGCTTACTTGTTCCTCTTCTTCGGGGTCGGAGGCTATGAGTCGCCAGGTGGCCAGTCGCTTGGGGGAGTCATCTCACGCCATGCCGCTCTGGCGAGGGAGCCCAAGGTGCGATTCTCCGCGGTCACCAGCTTCGCCCGCTCATGGAGCGGTCCGGCAATGCGCCCGAACGACTCTCGCACCGCTTGATCAGGCCATCGGACAGTTTGCTGCTCAAATATCCCCCTGCTGAGCTCACGAGCCTGCCGCCCCTGGGCCGTCAGCACGAGCTCAGAAGCTCTGGCCCGCAGATCGTGCAGGAGCCACATGCGATCGGACTCGTGGAACGGACTGACGGCGAGCATGCCGCGGCTGGGAATCACGGGAACAAGGGTCTCGACAGTCTGTACTCCGTCGGGTGTCGAGGCGATCAAAAGGGATCCTGGCTGAACGATGTGCTTCGATGACGCAGCGATCACACGGGCGACCTGGTCCAGGTGGGGGAGGGCGCTCTGCAGGACCTCGGCCGATGTGACCCATCCCACTGCTGGTGATTGGTCATCTTGTGTCGGGCGGCCCACGCCGGTGCTCACTTTCGCCACGTCGGCAAGGGGTGTTCGGTCCCGGCTGAGATCCGTAGCGGGTATGTCGGCGAAGTAGGCGTCGGCCAGCTTCACCGCGCACTCCGCGATCCGCTCATTGACGGCCTTCTTCTCGTCGATGACACGCAGCAGGCTATGAATCCGGGTGCGGTCAGCCGTCGGCGGCATTGGCACGGGGAGATCTCTGAGCGCTGTCACGCTGAGCGAAGCCCGAGCCGTACCTGCGGAATGTTCGAGGCACCAGGCTCGTGCGACAGGACTCCTCAACCAAAAGGACACCCAAGAGCCGATGCCGTCGCGGCGTCCCTGTTCGGTGCAGGTGACGACGCCAACAGAGCGAGCCGCATTCCACTCATGTTCTCCCGGTGTGACGACGGCGGCATCGCCGACCCGGCCGACCAGGACGATCACGATGTCCCCGGCATGGAGCCACGACCGGGTGCACGCCGCGTGTTCCTCCTGGCTGATGGAGGCAGGCTGGTGAACGCGGATGCGCCCGTCGCTGATGTGCCCCGCCTGCAACAGCGGAACTCCGCCCTGCAGGTTCGGCCCGGCACGGTCGACGCCGTAGGTGATCGAGGCGACACCCGGCAGAGCGCCGAGTCGGTACCAGGCGCATCCGTGCTCGTCCACGACCCTTCTGTCCATGTCGGCCTCCGCTCAGCCCTTCTCCAGAAGTTCGCGTAGCCGCCGTTCGAGCTGGGTGGCCTGGTCGAAATGCCCGTACAACTCGCGCGTCAGCGCCTCGATCTCCGTGGACGGGGACTTGGGCGCGATGGTCTTGACGTAGCGGGTCGGCAGGAGGTCATGGTTCCGGGCGGCTATCTCCTCCAGCGTGACGGAGCGACACCAGCCCTCCTGGTCCTCATACGCCTCGGTGCCGATCCCACGCCAGGCTGACACCGTGCGATGGATCCGGTCCGCTCCGGCTCGGGACAGCACGTGCTGCCTGCCGTCGACGCGTTCGGCCGTACGACCGGCATCGATGAACAAAACCTGTTCCTGGCGAGGATTACGCCCCCAATGCGAGTTCGCGCTCTTGTCCTTGCTCAGCAGCCAGACACACGCGGCTGTCTTGGTGTGTCGGAAGATCTTGCCGGGCAGCGCCACGATCGCGGCCACCACGTCGTCCTCCAGCAACCGCTGACGGATGAGCCGTTCACCAACACGTGAGCCGGTCGCCGCGCCGGCGGCGAGCAACACGCCTGCTCGTCCCGTGGCGTTGAGTGTCTCCAGGATGCGCTGCAGCCAGGCGAAGTTGGCGTTCCCCTTGGGAGGGGGGCCATAGGCCCACGGGTGGTTGCGGAGCTTGTCGTTGTAGTCCCAGTTGGGCATGTTGAACGGCGGATTGGCGAGCACTACGTCGAACGAGGAGGGTGCAAGGCCGTTGTGCAAGGTGTCCACGGGGCCGAGGCCGATGTCCGCATCGAGGCCGTGTAGGACCAAGCGCATCATGGCAATGTGGCGGGCTTCGTTATTGACGTCCAGGCCATGCAGCACAGGGGAGTGTCCTGCGATGGGCCCTGCCGCTACATGCCGTGCCGCTGCGAAGAGGAATCCTCCCGATCCACACACCGGATCGAGAATCCGATCCGTTTCCAGCGGCGCGAGCATACTTGCCATGAGCTCGGTGATCGCGCGGGCTGTGTAGTACTCGCCGCGTACCCCATACCGGGTGGAGAACCGCTCCAAACAGTCCTCGAACAGGTCATGAGACTCGTCCACCGAATCCAGCGCCAAAACGAGCGCCCCCAACTGCCGCTCTGCCGCGGGGGACGGGCTGAGCGAGACGATGTCCTCCGTCGAGCGGGAACGTCCCTGCAGGTTCTCTTCCGGTAGCCGTACCTTCGAAAGCAGTTGAGCCAGCGGCTGTCTGGCACCTTGGCCGCCTGCACGGGCGATCAGACTCTCCCACGTCGGCCAGGACGGTGCCGGGTCCGCCTCCTGCAGCTTCCTCAAGCCGTGCAGGAAGAACACACGCAGCGCCAGATGATACGCGACCAACGGGGAGACGAGCCCGGTCAGCCCGTCGACCGCATCCCACACCTTGGTCAGCCGGTGACCCTCGGCCACAGCGGCACGCGTGCCGCTCACACGACCCCCAGCGCGTTTGCCACGACCAGCCCCAATGTCATCGTGGTGACGAACGCTACGGCTCCGCCCTGGATCACCGCGGGAACCCGGTCACCACCGATGCTCCGCAGGATACCGGCGGCCAGCGCCACAATGATCGAGAACAGCCCGATCACGATCACAACCCAGACCTTGTCGTCCACCCGAACCCGTCTCCTTCGAACGATGCCGAGGGCTATGAAGCTAGAGACGTAGCCGTGTGGCGGGCAACAGCACGCCGTTTGGGAAATTCTCGCCCGGCTGGTGAGGCTGTGTATCGCAGGCTCTCGTGCACCCGCAAGGTGAACAACGCACGCGCCGGCACGTGACTCACAAGTGTCTCACCATGACTCACCATCAAACGACTCGACTACAGAATCGCGGGAAACCCCAGGTCTCACCGTCCGGTTCCGTAACCTCGTGCACGCGAGCGTTCTGCCCCCGATCCGATTGCACGACCCGCGCCACGGCACCGCCACCCTCGCCTTGGCCTGCGGCTCCGACCTGCGGGTCGTGCAAGGCACGCTCGGACACAGCAGCATCATGGTGATCTCCGACATCTACACCTCGGTGCTGCCAGAGGTGTATCACCGCTCAGCCCAGGCGATCGCGCGGCTGGTCCTGGGCAAGGCGCAGGACCGCCCGCAATCTCCGGAAGGCGGCGGCATGACGAAGTGACCCAGGTGTGACCCACATGTGTCTTACGATCAGCAAGAAACCTTCCCATAGGGGAAGGAACCGCAGGTGGGGGTGGTAGGGCGCCCGGGGCTCGAACCCGGAACCTACGGATTAAAAGGCGTATTTTATTGTATCGCTCCGCCCGCAAATGTCGCTTTCAAAATGTCCAAGAATGCCGCCCGGTGCTAGCCCGTATCGCGGGCCGAAGAGCAACCACCGAGCATGTAACCATGGCGTCGGTGGCGATACCCCGATGCTGATTGCATGGCCTTGACTATTCAATTTGTGCTGTAAATGCGTCTTTGGGCTCGGTCTCAAGCTGCCCGCTCATGGCCTTGCTCGGGATCGCGCTCGCGCTGGCGGCAGCCATAGGTGGCGTGGTCGTCGGCGCGTGGTCGCTGCGTGTGGTGGTCGTGCTGCAGGTGCTGTGCGTGCTCGTCGCCTTGCGGGTCCGGGAACCGCGGGTGCACGGCCCGCTGGAATTGAACGTGCTGGTGCATCTCGGATCGGCCCTGCGCGGCCTCCGCCGTAATCCGGTGCTCCGCCGGATGACTCTGGTGTCGGCGCTTCATTACAGCAGCGAAAGCGCGGCCCAGTTGTCGCCTGTTTTCGTGGCGCGGCTGTGGCCACTCTGGGCGCTGGGCCTGTGGCGTACCTTCGGCCAGGATGGATGCATAGCCACGCCTTCGTCAGACAATCAGATCCGAGCGGTTTCAAAGTTCCTTGAGGAACCTGGATGTGCGGGAGAATCCTGAGGGGTCGGGCAGTCGCCTCGCGGGCTGTTGGTAGGACGTAGGCCGCGCGTCGCCGCAGGGCAGCTGCTGTGGCTCTGAAGGGAGGGTTAACATGGCCGTTCCAGTGGCTGAGCAACGCAAGCTTCTTCAGCGCTCTGGGGGTGTTTGCGCGTTTCCCGGGTGTCGCCGGGCACTAACCGCCGAGCCAAGCGTGGTCGATCAGATCGCTTCGCTAGGCGAGATCGCGCACATCGTGGGAGACAGCCCGAACGGACCCCGTGGCGTCTCGCCTCTCACCCCTGAGGAACGCAACCGCTGCGATAACCTCATCCTGCTGTGCAGCCACCATCATCAACTCATCGACTCCCAGCCGAAGACCTGGACAGTCGATCGGCTCTTGGCCATGAAACAGGCACACGAGCAGCGAGTGCTGCGACGCCTAGGAGCGATTGACGCAGTCACCACAGCCGGCACCAGCGGCGAACCCGTAGACAGCGATTACCTAGACTGGTTCGTGCGCCTCGGTGACGCCTTGCCCAGGGTCTGCGACGTGACCAACCGCGCCGTTCTTGGAATCCATGCTGCGAGACCACTTCCGAAGCAGGCCAGTGAGGAGCTCTCGCCTGAGCTCCCGACCTACATCCCACGAGACATCGATGCCGAATTGCGCAGGTACCTCGAAGGTGCCCGCAGCGGCGGAGGCTTTGCGGTCCTACTCGGTGCCGCAACCGCAGGCAAGACGCGCAGTGCCTTCGAAGCGATTCGCGCAGTGCTGCCGGAGTGGGGCTTCATCCTGCCGCCGTCTCCTGACGACCTGGTTTCTTTGATCGACTCTGGGATCCCGCTCGGTCGTTGTGTGATCTGGCTTGACCGTCTCGCTGGCTTTCTCGAATCCGGGCGTCTCTCAAGCGGCACGGTGCGAAGGCTCCTGGGAAACACGCAAGAGCCAATCGTTTTGATGGGCACTCTGTGGTCCACTGACTATGAACGTTTCCACGAACTAGCCAGCGCCAGCGGGATGATGAGCACGAGTGGAGAGGCGCGGGCCGTTCTCAGCTTGGCGCAGCTTATCGATCTCCCTGAGCGTTTCTCAGACTCGGAAGCTGCCCGAACTCTCCAGATCGCCCTCGTCGATCCACGCGTCAAGGAGGCGGCGGCGGCCGTTGGCGACGGCGCACCCCCAGCAGTGTTGGCATGCGCACCGGAGCTGCTTCGCCGCCGGGCGGCTCCCGGCAACGCGATGGGAGCGGCAGTGATCACAGCTGCTGTGGAGGCCCGATTCTGTGGCCACCCTGACGTGATTCCACCCAGCTTGCTGCAACGCCTTGCAGAGGAATATCTGACGCCAGCTCAGCGCGCGCTTGCGGAACCAGACTGGTTCGCCTCGGCGATCAGCTGGGCTTGCAGGCCCGTACTCGGCGAGGTGGCCCCCATGTCTCCGTCAGCTCTCAAGGTCGGCGAACTGGATGGCTACGCTGTCTCAGACGTGCTCGTCTACCACGAATCCAGAAAGTGGAGCACGGCCAGGCGCGTGCCGGACACTCCATGGGACATCCTCGTCGCCGAGACGGACTTGGACGCCTGCGCCCAAGTAGGAATGCGAGCGATGATGTACGGCCTCGTGCAGT
Source organism: Nonomuraea sp. NPDC050153 (assembly GCF_044460125.1). Lineage (NCBI taxonomy): Bacteria > Bacillati > Actinomycetota > Actinomycetes > Streptosporangiales > Streptosporangiaceae > Nonomuraea > Nonomuraea sp. NPDC050153. The sequence goes on along the minus strand of NZ_JBITJQ010000019.1, from coordinate 148,031 downwards.
ACGTCATCCCTGCTCTGACGCGTGTGGCCGATGCTGGGGATGGGGATGCCCTCTTCGCCTTCGCCCTCGCCATGGCGCATTACGATCAGGGTGACCTGGAGTCGGCCCGGACATGGTTCCTGAAGGCACACGATGTTGGACATGTTGCTGCGGCCGGGATGCTGGCCGTCGTCCACAAGGAACTGGGCGACCTGGATGGCGCGAGGTCATGGCTGCGGCGCGGAGCCGAAGCCGGAGATCCTGGTGCGATGGCTGGCTGGGGAAGTGAACTTGAGGACGACGGCGACCTGGACTCCGCACGTTACTGGTACGAACGATCCGCTCAAGATCCAAACGGCTATGGTTCGCTCTTTCTAGGAACATTCCTGCGGAACCACGGAGACTTGGAAGGCGCGCGTGATTGGTTCCGAAAGGCAGCCGATCACGCCCAAGCCGAGGCCGCCTACGTCCTGCCCCACCTCCTAGCCGGTGACGGCGACCAAGACGCGCCGGGAAGAAAGATCCGTCAGACCTATCTCAATAACTTCGCCGATGCCGCTGCCAGGCTTGGCGAGGTACATCGCGCCTTGGGCGAGTCCGACACGGCCTACACGTGGCTGAACCAAGCCGCGGGGTTCGGCAACATCCAGGCCATGGCTCAACTTGGGGCGATGCTGTGGGATCTCGACAGATACGACGAGGCCGTTCGCTGGCTTGAACCGGCCGCCGACGCCGGGAACCACGACGCCATGTTCTACCTCGCCCTCATTATGGACGACCGCGGCGACACGGCACGGGCAGGGGCATGGCTGGCTAAAGCCGCCGACGGCGGCGCCCCGTACGCGATGGGCCGGTTCGCACTTCACCTGCTCGAACATGGAGACATCGATGAGGCAACGAGTTGGGCGCAACGAGCCCATGAGGCTGGCGATCCTCTTATCGAGCATGCCTTCGGATCGGTCTCTGAACGCATGGCCCAAACTGAGGAAAGGACCCAATCCCCTAACAGCACGGGCGATATCTACTGGACGCCGTTTGAACATCCATGCGGATGTGTTATCGACTGGGGTTGGTCAAGCCAAGAGGCCGATCCGCGTTCCTTTATCGCGTGGTGCACGTACGTCATCAATGAGGTCTGCCCGTGGCATGCCGAAGGTTCAACAATCGCCCCAGAGGCACGGAAGTCGATGGTTTTCCTGCGGTGGCGCGCTGAGCAGGGCGGCTTCTTTGCCCGCGAGGCAACGGGCCACGATGTTGAACTTGGGTGCAGCCTAACTGAAAGTTTGCGGACTCTCATCGGACAAATCGCATCCGCCACCGAAAATTCGATTGACGTAGAGATCCCGGCGGCCTACAGTGCGGCGCTCAGGCGCCATGGGTTCGATCCTCGCTCCGCATGGTTCGAGCAGCGGTTGACCGACATAATCCTCAACCGCGGGGAGTCGGAATTGGAGCCGCTGCTTCGTACTCTGGAATCCCGCGAAGGAGACCCGGAACGATAGCCAGAGCCGTGCCGTCGCCGATGGCCAGCACCGGCGCGCGCATGCTTCGCCGCTTGGCATCGTGCAGCAGATCGGCCTACGACTCGCTCGATTGCCCCTCCGGCGGCTTGAGACGATGAGACATCCACGGTGAATGTATCGAGCTGAATTTAGGCAGCGACGATTGAAGCTCCTCGCTGCGCAGCCGTCGCCGGTGACCAGCGTCATGTTCACAGTCTTGATCTTCTGTGTTCAGCGGGTTGATCGGCGTCGTCGTATGCGGGTCCAGATTCGCAGCCACCCAGGCGACTGCGGCATCGGATGGGATATCGATTCCATATGCACAGCGCGGTCGCGGAAGTTAGCGGATCGAGTGGCTGTTGCCGAGATCTGCGGCAGCCAGTCGATGCGGTTGTTCCGGACGTTGTAGTGCGACCGGCATTGTTGCTGGCCATTCCCAACGGACGGCCGCAGGGAGACTGTGCCGTCGAAGGTCAGGATCCAGTCATGCAGTCCGAATGGGGTCACGACCTTCGAGCGGCATCCGCACGCGCACAGGTGGACTGCGGTCTCGAACTGCATTGAGATGTACAGATTGCCCGGCTCGGGTTCGGCCGGGATGTATTCGGTGAATACCGGCGTCAGGGCCTGGGCTTTCACACGGCGGCTCCCGAACTATCGCCCGCGTTAGTGCCAGCCGAGCCCGTCGCGGCCTGAGCGTCAGGCTCGATGTCCTCGCTTTGGACTGAAGGGGTGCCGTACCGGTTGTAGAGCTCGTTGGAGTCGATCGCGTACACGGTGTGCAGTTCGTTTTCGGTATCTACGTAGAACCCGAGGTGCTTCTTGTACCGGAAGATAGCTAGGTTGGCGGTGAGCGAGTTGAGCTCGGCGACCTGCAGGTTGGTGTCGTACTCGGCGTCGTCGCCAACGAAGAAGGAGATCAAGCTGTCTCGCTGGATGTGCTCGATGCGGCCGGGCAACGAAACCGTGATACGGACCTGTCCATTGATGCCGTCGGCGTCTTTGCTGACCCCAACGCCGCTGTCGATGAACGGGACGCTATTGGCGACGAGTGCGTCGATGATGATCTTTTTGTCCGGGCCGGTGTCCATCGCGAGGAATACGAAGTCGGAGTCGAGGAGCTCGTCGACGTTTTCGGAGGTGACATTCACCGGGTGCGCTTTGATGCCGCGACGCATTGCTGAGTACATCTGCTCGTAGTAATGGACCTTCTTCAGGCCAGCTCGAAGGTCCTCGATCCCGGCTGCGCCGGGGGCCCGGTAGGCGTTGTGGGTGCGGAAGAAGTCGCCGTCGTAGAGATGGAGCGCGACTACGGGGGTCTTCGCTAGCAGGTCGAGCAGATAAGCGCCGGTTCCCCCGAGGCCGACGATCACGACCTTCTTCAGGGCGAGACGGGAATTGAACTCGGTGATGCCGGCCCTGCTTGAGAAGGTGTCGAGGTAGAGGAAGACGCCGTCGTCCTCGTCGGTCTCGACTGGCTTGAAGGTCAGCGGAGTCACCTCGGGGGCGACGGTCTGGGCGGGCCCGAGGACCATCGCAGCGTAGTAGGTGACCTTCTCGTAGTAGTCCCGGTAGCCGCCGTTGGGCTTCTGGGAGAACCCACAGACCGCAGTGAGGTCAGGGTCAGCTGACCACTTCTCGACGCTGTCATTGACGAGGCCGTCGATGGGCTGGCCGTTCTTGTCGCGGGGGACGCCGCCAACGAAACACATCACATGGCTGCTCGGGGCGACGGTGGTGTCACCGCTTAGATCCAGTGGGCAGAGGAACGAGCCGTACTGCACCTGGGCTTCGTCGTTGACGAATGGGATGTCGTCGACGACGAGGAACCCGCCCACGATGCGGACGGCGTAACCGTCCTGCACCAGGCGCGCCAGGTCGGCGCTGTTACGAACGAGTCGTGAGCCGGACATTGAAGCTCGTGCCCTTCTTCTTGACCTTCACGGACTCGCCAGCGACGAGGACGCCGTTCCCGCCGTGGGGTCCGATGGCGTTCTTGTAGGTGATGGTGAACATCGCCTGCGGATTGTGACCCGGGTGCGCGAGTTGCCCGAGTTCGTCGTAGGTCACGGTGTCGTGGTCGAGGACGACCGGCGTGCCGTTGATGATCACCTCGAACGTCTTGTTCCTGATGTCGTCCGGCTCGTGAATGGGCGCCATAACCATGGCACTCCCCTTCCATCCTGCCCACCGCTGCTCGGTGGACCCACATGCGACTGTAGCATCATTGTCATCACCCTTTGGGTGATGACAATGATTCGAGTTATCCTGTCGAGGGGTCTGCGCTTCAACCCGAGTGGGCTTGTAGCATCCACTTGAAGTAGTGCGTCATCAGCCGATGGGTGATGGAGAGCAGATACGTGGACCGGGAGTACCTGGACGAGGAGTTGCATCGCCTCGCCACGGACCCCGCATTCCGGCCGAGAGGCTGGACTGCCCGGGAGGTCGCGGACTTTCGAGTCCTCGTTCAGTGCGCGCGGGCAGCGAGCCTCGACACCGACCTGCGGAACTGCCGCATGCTGCGTATCCAGCCCGGTGACACCCGCGACCCGCACAAGGCACGGGCGACGTTGAGCTCCGGCCGCGCTATCAACCTGACGTTCAAGAACGCGGAGAGCCACGGAGCCGTGGTCTTCGAGCTCTTGGCTCCAGAGATGGAAACCTCGCGATGAGTAACCGCCCACACGACCCGCTACCGATCGCCCAGGTGCCGGTCGGTGAACTCCTCGGGAGGGAGCTTGAGGCCAGAGACTGGTCTCAAGCTGATTTCGCCGCGGTTCTGGACCGCCCTACCCAGTTCGTCTCCGAGATCGTCACGGGCAAGAAGGAGATCACCAGGGAGTCGGCGGCGCAGATCGGCGCCGCGCTGGGCCACACGGCCGAGTTCTGGCTTAACCTTCAGGACCAGTACCTGCTCGCCGAGCAGTTTAAGAACGAGGACACCCAAGTCAAGTTGGATGAGGTGCGCCGGCGCGCTCGTCTAAACGACAAGGGCCCGATCCAGCTGCTGAAGAAGCGCGGCCTCCTTACCGGCGCGACCTTGGATGCCCTTGAGGCCGAGGTGAAGGAACTGTTCGAGCTGGACTCTCTTGACGATGAGCCAGGATTCGCAGCGGCAGCGAGGCGCGCCAACCGTTGCGAAGACATCAGCTTGCTACAGCGAGCATGGGTCGCGTGTATCAGGAGGGAGGCCCGCAAGCTTCGCCCGAAGGAGAGGTACTCTGCGAGCCGCCTAAGGGAGCTCGCTAGCACTCTTTCGAGCACGCTCAAGTCGGTCGCCGACTTCCATGACCTGCCTGACCGGTTCAGCGCGGTCGGTGTGCGCCTGGTATACGTCGAATCGCTTCCGGGCGCCAAGATTGATGGGTGCTCGATGTGGGTCGACGGCTATCCGGTCATTGGCTTGTCCGGCCGTGGCAAAAGGCTCGATAAAGTCCTGTTCACTCTGTTTCACGAGATCGCGCACATCCTGCTCGAGCATGTCGACGCCGAGCACCTCATCGTCGAAGGGCTCGATGATACTCAAAGTAACGAAACAGGGCGGGAGAAGGACGCGGACAGGGAGGCCACGAATTTGGTGTTTCCGCACGGCGTCCCCGACATCCCAGCCCGCATCAGTGCGCATTGGGTCAATCAGGCGGCCGATGGGCTTGGGGTGGCGCGCATCGTCGTCATCGGTCACCTTCAGCACCGCCGTCGCCTTGACTGGCGGACGACACTGGCGAAGAACGCTCCTTCGGTAAGCGACGCTCTGGAGGCGTGGGCATAGCAATCTGGCGAGGTTCTCGATGAGCGTGTTGGCCCCAGGTACCGACTTGGGGCGGCAGCGACATTATGCCGGGTTGGGAATATTTGGACTCTGCGCGAGACCGCTGATGGTTGTGGTGTGCTCGCCCATCCGGAAGTTCATCTGGGTACGGCTCCTTCTGAGGGAGTGGCTGAGCTGGGGGTTCGTGGTTCGGGCCTGGTTGTGTGAGGGATCGCGTCCTACCGTCTGAGGCAAGGCGGTGGTGGCGATGGGCTCGTTGCTGGAGGAGCTGGCGCGGCGGGAGGCTGCAGCTCGGCGTCGGATCGAGGGGCTGCGACAGCAGATCAGCGAGCTGACCGAGCGGCTGGGGGCCGAGGAGGACCGGTTGTCTCGTCTGGTGGTCACGCGCGAGACGGTTGAGGAGATCCTTGGTGAGGCCGCCTCGCAGGTCGAGGAGCCCGAAGAGGAGGGCGGCTCGGCTGATGCCGCGGGGGCGGAAGAGGGGCCCCCGGAGGTGGTGCGGTTGGGGGTGGTGACGGTGCCGCGATGGCGTTCGGGGATGGGGACGAAGGTGTTGCCGCAGGCGTATCGGGACGCGGTTGAGATCTTGGTTGATGGGGGCGGGCCGATGCGGGCGGGGCAGCTGCTGGTGGCGATGGGCCTACAGGATGCGGCCTCGACGCGGGAGGGGCTGCGGTCGAAGCTGAAACGGCTGGTCGAGCGCGGTTGGCTGGAGGAGGTGGGCGCTGGCTTGTTCATGGTGACCGAGCAGGTAGCCGCGCAGGTGACCGGGCAGGTGACCGGCCGCGCATCGAAGAGGGGGCCGGCTGGTTCCGGTGATGGCATCGGGTCCTCACCGCCGCAGTGATTGCGGCGGGGCTCTCCTGCCAGGGAGGTTCGAAGGTGCCAACCAGTCGAAACCGCCCACGAGAAGAGCCCTGCGGTGGAACCGTACTGTGCAGACGCGGCCGCTGACGTCTTTGCAGCGGCGATCGAAACCTTCAACTGTCTACTCGGACAGCTCGCCGACCCCCAGACCGCGTCCTGGACGCATGATCGGCTTGAGGAGGTGATCGAGCAGCAGGGCCGTGAGCTGCTGCGGCTGTTGTTACAGGCCCATCTGGACCTGCGGGCGCTACGCGAGCAGGACGCCGTCGCCGAGGCCGGGATCGGTGGGGCCGCGGTGGTGGGAGCTGATGGCCTGCCGCGGCGGCGGGTGGAGATGCGGCATCACCGGCTGCTGGCCACCGTCTTCGGGACGGTGACCGTGACGCGGTGCGCCTGGCGTGCTCCCGGCCTGCCGAACGTCTATCCCGCGGACATGGCGTTGTCGCTGCCCGCGGGTCGGCACAGCCACGGCCTGGCCCGCCTGGCGGTGGCCGAAGCGGTCCGCGGTTCGTTCGATGCCGCACACGCCGCGATCACCGCTCGGTGCGGGAACGTGCTCGGCAAACGGCAGCTGCAACGCCTGGTCCAGGCCGCCGCCGTCGATATCGACGCCTTCTATCAGCAGCGCACCCCCGTGCCGCGGACCCGTGATGAGCTGCTGGTGCTCAGCTGTGACGCCAAGGGCGTGGTGATGCGGCCCGAGGCGCTTCGCCCGGCCACCGCGAAAGCGGCTGCCCGAGCCACCCGCACGTTCCGGACCCGCCTTGCGGCCGGTCAGAAGTCGTGCCGCAAGCGGATGGCCACTCTCGCCGCCCTCTACGATGCCGAGCCCGCGCCGCGTCGTCCGCACGATGTGATCGCCCTGCCCGGCGGACGCACCAGCGAACGCAGGCCACGGCCAGGGCCGCACGCGAGCGGGAAATGGCTGTGCGGCTCGGTGATCAACGACCCGGATGAGGTGATTGCCGCCCTGTTCGACCAGGCCGAAGCCCGCGATCCCCGCCATGCTCGGGCCTGGGTCGTGCTCGTCGACGGTGCCCGCCACCAACTCGACCTCATCCGCGCCGAGGCCATCCGCCGCAGTGCGGTCATCGACATCGTCATCGATTTCATTCACGTCATCGAAAAGCTGTGGGCCAGCGCGTGGTGCCTACACCGACCAGCCGATCCCGCGGCCGAGGACTGGGTCGCCACCCACGCCTTGGCTCTCCTGGCCGGACGCACACGCCAGGTCATCACCGATCTCGACACCCAGGCCGCGCAACTGCCCACCGGCCAGCGAGTCGGCATCGACGCCTGCATCCGCTACCTGACCGACCACGCCGAGTTCCTCCGCTACGACCAGGCCCTGACCGCTGGATGGCCCATTGCGACCGGCGTCATCGAAGGCGCCTGTCGCCACCTCATCGCCGACCGCCTCGATATCACCGGCGCCCGCTGGGGCCTTGCTGGAGCCGAAGCCATCCTGAAGCTCCGCGCCCTCATCACCAACAACGATCTGCCCGAATACTGGCGCCATCACCTCGGCCAAGAACATCAGCGCGTCCACGGCCAGCACGACTACGAGCTCATCGCCTGATCAGCTCGGTCCCTCAAAAGGAGCCGCACCCAGTTCATCTCGCGAACCCGTCGAAGTGTGTGCCGCACTGCATCCTGCCTGTGCTTCCTACCGCTAACGCCATGGCAAGAGGTTCAGTTAGCAAGGAGGCGCACGTGAATCTCGGAGCCCTTGAGCCCGCCTCCGGTCACGACACGCAGGGTCGGTATGGCCTGTCATTCCGGTCGGTTTCGATCCGGTTCATGTGGGAGGCCGAACAGGTCGCTTCGGCTGTACCCTAGGGCGTCTGGTATCACGACATCATGGGGAGAGCTCGCGAATTATGTACGAGCGTGGGATGCGAGTGCGACTCCGTGACCGGTTGTGGGAGATCGAGGACGTGCGCGGAGCCGGCGCAGAGACCTTCCTTGATCTCCGCCGAGCGGACGATCGATCCGGTCCACGCCGGCTCAGGGTGCTGGCAGCGGCGGAGCCCACGCTGAAGCTGGAGGAGACGACCAAGCTCCGGTTCGAACCGGGCAATCCCATCGTCCTCGGTCAACTTCACGACGCGCTCGCGCTCACAATGGCCCATGGCCGTGGTGACCTGCTGGCGGTAGAGCACGGTCGGATCGATGTTGAGCCCTACCAGCTTGTCCCGGTCCTGGCGGGCATCCGTCAACCGCGCGTACGCCTCATGATCGCCGACGACGTCGGCCTTGGGAAGACCATTGAAGCAGGGCTTGTCCTGCTTGAACTTGCTCGGCGCGGTCGCGCAGACCGGGTGCTCATCGCCTGCCCCGCAGGACTGCAGGACCAGTGGGTCGATGAAATGCGCTTCCGGTTCAACCTGGACTTCGCCAAGGTCGACAGCAAAAAGTGGCTGAACCTCCGACGGGACAACCCCACGACGGTTAGTCCGTGGACGGCCGTGCCGTACGCGGTGTCGTCCATCGACTACCTCAAGAGCAATCTGTCGGCTATCCAATCTGCGCCTCAGTTCGACGTTGTGATCATCGATGAGGCACATCATGTCGCTCGCGCATACGCCGGTGAGGGGAAGTCGACTGGGACGGATCGCAGTCGTCTCGCTCGCGTCCTTGCTGACCATAGCCGAGAGCTGTTGCTCCTCTCGGCTACCCCACACAACGGCTACCCGGAGTCGTTTGCCAGCCTGCTGCAGCTGTTGTCTCCACACCTAGCCACTGATGAGGGGCGGCTCGATCCTTACCTTGTCCGGCCTTATCTTGTTCGGAGGCTCAAGGACGACGTCGCACGCGGTAATCCGCCACAGCCGATCAGCCGACGCAATCCACCGAAGCCGATCGAGGTCTCACCGAGTGGCCGGGAGAAGGAGATCCACCAGCGGCTGCGCGGCCACAGCAAGCGCGTTCTACGTGCCCTGCGGGACACCGACTCGTACTATGCCCACGCCTTCGCGCTTGAGGTGCTGCGTAAGCGGGCGCTGTCCAGCCCGTTCGCCCTGATGAAAAGCCTTGAGCGCCGTCTGGCCATGCTCGTTGGGACGCCTGTCGAACACGCTGGGCGGAAGCGGAAGGAAGTGCTCCAGCAGTACCGGGGCGACGTGGCGTTGCCGGAAGCTGAGCTGATCTCGGCGGAGGAACTCGCTTTGGAGGGCATCGCCGCGCACCTCCCAGCCAGTGACCTCGTCGAAGAACAGCGCCTGGTCAGTACCCTTTTGGATCAGGTCCGAGCGCTGGCCCCAGGAGACGACAGCAAGCTGACGCGGCTACGTGGCTGGCTGGAAGGCTTCCGCGCGGGCCGTCGCGGCGAGCGAGTGATCATCTTCACGGAATACAAGGACACTCTGCAATATTTGGAGGACCATCTCGGACTTGGGCCAATCTTCCGCATCGATGGAGAAGTGCCGCTCGGCAGGCGGCATGAGCTACTTGAAACGTTCTCCGGGACACCGGGCGCCATCCTGCTGGCCACTGACGCCGCGGGTGAGGGACTCAACCTTCAAGATGCCTGTCACGTCGTCGTCCACTACGAGCTGCCGTGGAACCCCAATCGACTGGAGCAGCGCAACGGCCGTGTGGACAGGTACGGGCAGAAGGAAGTCGTTGAGATCAGCTACCTCTATCTTGCCGACACCCGTGACGAGCAGATCCTTCAGCGCCTTCGCCAGAAGCTGGGAGTGATCGCCAAACAACTCGGCTCCAGCAGTGACGTCCTGGGCGTGGCCGGACGCACTGATATCGCTGACGCACTCCTGGAGGACGTCTCCGATGAGGAGCTGGAAGCGCGGTTGGAGCGTGCGGTTCAGCAGGTTCGCGACTATCTGGAGCGCACCGGTGCACTCGCGCTCATGCAGGGCATGCGGAACGAGAAGGAAGCCGAGGCCGACACCGACACGGCCCGGGAGCAGGCGCGCTGGCTGTTGCCCGATTTCGAGGATTTCCGTCGCCTGGTGACTTCGGTCGTTGAGCAGAGCGGAGGCAAGGTCAAGGGAAGAGGTGACATCGTTGAGATTCTTCCCGGATCGAGGCTCAGCCAGTATCCCCAGGTGCCTGATGAACCGTTCGAGGCGACATTCAATCGCTCGGTGGCCCTGGACCCGGCCAACCGAGGTCTTGCGTTCCTCACCCCCGTCCATCCCCTGGTGCGCGCAGTTCTTCAGCTTGTACGGACTCGTCTTTACGATGAGAAGGCATCCGACCGGGTTGCTGTCCGCGCGGTCGAGCGGGAGGAGGGCTACCTGTTCACGTTCGTCGGTCGTGTCGTCTCCGACGACGGCCGAGTCCTGGAGGAGCCGTTCATCCCTGTGTTCGTACCCCGCGACGGCGCTTCATCGCATGATGAGACGGCCGACTTGCAATTGCTGCGTCAACGTGCTGTTGCCAACGCCGTTGACGCCGTGGGCAAAGCGCGCGCGCGTCTCGCGGCAGGGTTCGACAGCGCCGCCGAGCACGCGCAGCAGGAGGCCACCCGTAGGCTGACCGCTCGCGCAGAGAAGCTCCAGGCGCAGTTGAATACCGAGGCCGCGCGTGTACGGCGTGATCTCGACCGGTGGCACGAGGCTGAGCTGGCCGAGACCGAGCACAAGTTCGCCGCACACTTCGGAGACTCCGTTCAGATCGGGCTCTTCACCGACATGGGTCACGGCGCCTTCCACAGCCTTGACGAGGCCAAGGCAGTCATTGATGAGGAGTTCGCCAAGCGCCGTAACTCGCTATCTCGCGGCTTCCAGGTCGCCCCGGTCGGCTCTGCGGAACCTGTCGGCTGCATCGTCCGCGTGGAGGCGTAACCATGCTGAACATCACCGTCGCCGGCACCACGCTGTCGTCCTACTATTTGTCCGACCCTGGGCTGTTCCTCCGCGAGCAGCATGCGCATATCGGTGCGGAGGACGCCGCGTCAGGAATCCCGGAGGCCCGCAAGCACCTTCGCGCCCTTGTCGCGGACATCGACGAGACCAGCACTACCGGCCAGACCCGAAAGCGTGTATTCAGCTGGCTGGCCTGCTTCGGCTGGAGGTTCCCAGCCACGCTGCCCCCCGTTGAGGAAGCGGTCGCCGCCCATCCCGAGGATTCGCCCGATGATCTGGCCTGGGTGCTCGTCACCCCACCCAGCCAGCACCTCGACACCGCGCCTAGCGGCCGACGAACGGGCAAGCTCCGGCCCCAGAGACAGGCCGAAGTGTGTGCAAGGGAAGGCAAGTTGCCTGCTGTCTTGCTCAGCAATGGGCTTGAGCTGCGTGTTATTCGCCGCGATCCCGGCCTGGGAGGCGAAGCGAGCTACCTGTCGGTCGACCTCCATGGCCTCGCAGAACTCGGCGACGAGCACGAATGGCGAGTCCTATGGGCTCTGCTCCGCCCAGAAGCGTTCACAGCCGACAGCAACGGTGAATGCTTGTGGGACCGGTTTGAGGCGGCGAGCACCCATGCCGCCAGCGCTGTTAGCGAAAACTTGTCCGGCGGCGTGCGCGCGGCATTGAGCGCGATCGCCAATGGCGCGCTGGCTGACTGGCGACGACGCGGCGAACCGATCCCCGCGCCTAGAGCGCTCTTTGCCGACGCTTTGAAGATTGCGTATCGGCTGCTCTTTGTTTCCTACGCCGAGGACCGTGGGTTGCTCCCGGTCGGAACACCCGCCTACGACCATGGCTACGCACTTCGCGGACTTCGCAAGCAGCTCATCGACCCCCAGTCGGTGTGGACTCCAGATGGCGGTTACCTGTGGAGCTCACTGCGAGCGCAGTGGGCGATGCTCCGTGACGGCGCCGACGCGGGCGAACTCCAGATCACTGCTTTCGACGGGGGGCTCTTCGACCCGGCCAAGTGCCCCTTGCTGGACGATCCCGAACTGACCATCGGCGACAGCTTCGTCCGGGATGTCGTCGACGCACTCTCCTACACCGAGCCGGTCAAGAGTATGGTCGGGAAAGGCACGGTTGGACGCCGGCCCGTCAACTACCGGGAACTTGGCGTCGAGCAGCTCGGCAGCATTTACGAGGGGTTGCTTTCGTTCGAGCCACAGATCGCCGCTGCCCCGAAGGCCCTGGCCAGGGTCGGCCGGGGTCAAGCTGCCGTGGTTCAGGTGCTCGATGCCGACCAGCTCCCTGACGGCGCCGAGGAACTTGAGCGGTACGACACCGGCACGTTCTACCTGTTCGAAGCCACAGGGCAACGCAAGGGCTCCGGCTCCTACTACACAGCCAGGCCGCTCGCCCACTTCGTTGTTGGTGAGACTCTGCGCCCGCTGACCGAGAACGCCAGCTCCGATGAGATTCTCAGCTTGCGGATCTGTGACCCAGCGATGGGCTCGGGAGCATTTCTGGTCCCTGCGGTTCACCGCCTCACTGAGGCCTACGGCGAGGCGCTCGCTCGTGAGGGTGAACTACTCGACCACAAGCTTGACGACGCGCAGCGCGCCGCATACCGGCGGCTCATCGTCGAACGCTGCATTTACGGTGTCGACCTCAACCCGATGGCCGTCGAACTGGCCAAAGTCTCGCTCTGGCTGGCGACCGCCGCGGCTGGCAAGCCACTGTCATTCCTCGACTCGCACCTGCGCTGCGGCAACGCGGTCATCGGCGCGAGCGTTGGCACCTGGGAAGGCGTCCCCGCCCCTGCACAGGGGACCCGGGGCAAGGCCGCCCAGCCGGCGAACGAGGATCAGGGTAGCCTCTTCGATCTCGATGAGCCCGACCTGACCAGCGTCATCCGAGTGCGGAAGAGCTTGGCCGTCAGCCCTTCGGATGACCGGCTTCAGATTCGCGCGAAAGAGCAACGCTTTACTCGGCTGCTGGAGGGTCGTGACTTCGCCCGGCTTCAGGCCATGGGCGACTGGTGGGTGGCACCCTTCTTCGAAGGGCCACTGATGTTCACGGACTCCAACCTTCGCGATCCAAGAACCGGACAGGAGGCCAAGCCACTGCGCGGTAACAGCAGTCGCTGGCGGACTTTCCGGAAACAACTCAAGGACGGCAACGCGCTGCCCGAGCTTTACCAGGGCGTGACCACTGCGGTTCGGGAAGGGATCCGGCCCTTCCATTGGGAGATCGAGTTTCCTGAGGTGTTCTTCGACGCCGATGGGAGGCGGCGCGCCGATGCTGGATTCGATGCGATGATCGGTAATCCGCCGTGGGAGGGCATCACCTTCAAGGCCGCCGAGTTCTACGGTCGGTTCGATCCGGCGTATTCGCTGCTGAGGAAGAAGGATGAGAAGTTCGCCCGCCAGGCAACGCTCGATGAGCGGCCGGAGGTCGTGGCGGCGCGAAAGCGTGCGGACGCGCATCTCGCAGGGGTGAAGAGCTTCATCGGCGCGTCTGGTGAATATCGGATGCTATACGCGCACGGCACGACGTTCAACTACTACCGCACGTTTCTCGAGCGGGAACTGAGCCTGCTCGCGCCGGGCGGCCGTCTCGGTCTAGTCATCGACTCCGGGGTGATCTCCGACGCTGCGACCGCCGAGCATCGCCGCGAGTTGCTGGAACGCTGCACGATCGAGCAGTTTGTGCTCTGTGACAACGTTAATAAGATCTTCCCGATCGATAGCCGGGAACAGTTTCTCCTCTTGGTCGCTAAGGTCGGAGGGGCGACAGATCCACTACCGTTCACCAGTGGTGTCTCCCAGCTTGAGCACCTGCTTGCCCTGGAGTCGCGCACTCTGCCGATTCCGCGTGCCACTATCGAAGCTCTCGCCCCCGACACGCTCGCCATCCCAGACGCCCGTGACCTTTCCTTGCTCGATCTCCTCACCGCAATCTACAAGGGTAAGCCGCTTCTACTTCAGCCTATGGAGACCGGCGGTTGGCAGATCGACTGGGGTCGCGAGTTGCACCTGCATGATGACCGTGCCTTCTTCTCTGAATCGGGCACTGGTCTTCCACTGCGCGAAGGCAAGCACATTCACCAGTTCGTGCATGATTTTGCTGAGCCGACTTATTTCTTGAAGGATGAGGTCGGGGAGGCGGCTTTGGTGAACCGTGCACGGAAGCGCGCGAAAAAGAAGAACGTTCAGGGGTTGGCCCGTAATCGAGGCGAGAAGGCACTCATGCAGTCCGGTCCGCGCGCCGGAGTTCTTGAGCTGCCCTCCGACCATTTCCGGGTGTGTTTCCGTGAAGTTGCTCGGCCAGGCGATGAAAGGACATTGATCGCGGCAGTTCTTCCGCCGGGAACCATCGTCACTCATGCCCTTCACTACTTCTATCGGTCTACATTCGAAATGAATGAAAGTGGAGATAAGTCTAAGAATGGCTATCAAACTGTTCTTTCTGCCGCTGCAATGATGTACGTGGTGGGTCTGATGAACAGCTTGGTACTTGACTTCGTGGTCCGCCGTAAGGCCAGTGCCCATGTCACAAAGTCGATTATGGCCACACTGCCTATCGTCGATGTGCCTCTGGATCGTGGCCTGGGAGCGAAAATTGTGCGGTTGTCGGGTCGTTTGACCTGCCGAACGAGTGAGTTTGATGAGTTGGCCGATGTTCTCGGAGTGGATTGCGCGTCCTTGTCGAAGGATGAGGAACGCGAGCTTCGAGCTGAGCTGGATGCGCGGGTTGCGCACCTCTATGGACTCTCGTTCGATCATCTCGAGCTGATCCTCGCTAACTTCAAACAGAGTGCAGACAGCGAAGGTAGCCCGGTTCGACCTAACGATGCGTACAAGCGAATGGTCCGGGATCACTTCACCCGCCTGGGCCAATAGCCAGCCTCAACAAGTGGGGGCGCTTTGTCGGTCTCGTCCGTTACATTGATCGCCTGCACGCAAGTGTGAGAGGTCGACCACACGAGGAGTCCAGGATGAACCCGTTGGAACTTGCCGAGCGGCTACGGGATGACTATCGGCGTTTCACCTGGACGACCTACCCGATCGCCGACGCCGGGCTCCGCGAACAGCTGGAACGGATGGTTGACCACGAGGCGCTCCTGTGGCGCGGGCCGTACCTGTCCGTCCAGCCGCGCTTCCAGCTTGACGAAACCCTCGTCGGCCTCGCCGGGAAGGTTGGGCTCCCGACACAGATCGTCAAGGCGTTCCCGAGGGTAGAGCGGCTCTTCACCCACCAGGTTGAGGCGATCACCCGAATCCATAACGGGCAGAACACCCTGGTCGCTACGGGTACTGGCTCCGGCAAGACAGAAGCTTTCCTGATCCCGGTTGTGGCCCACGCCTTCCAAAACCGGCGCCGCGCCGGTGTGAAGGCGATTGCTCTGTATCCGATGAATGCCCTGGTCAACGACCAGCAGGACCGGGTGCGGACTGCCTGCGAGGCACTGGGCCTGACGTACGGCGTGTACACGGGTGCCACCGCCATGAATGAGCGGACGCGGATGCAGGACAACCCGCCCGACATCCTGCTCACTAACTACTCAATGCTCGAATATATCCTGACCAGGCGCGACGACCGGAAACTGTTCGGCTCGGGGGTCCTGCGTCACCTGATCCTCGACGAGGTGCACACTTATCAGGGCGCGCTTGGTACAGAGATCGCCGGACTGGTGAGAAGACTCCGCGATCATGTAGACGCCGACGGACTGGTCTGCGTCGGCCTGTCTGCTACCGTCAGCGCGGGCGGTGACCACGACGCCGATCTGCGGCGCACGGCATCGTTCGCCAGTCGCTTGTTCGCTTCCCCGTTCAACATCGACGGCATCGTGGAGGAGACCGCCGTCCCCTTCACAGCCCCTGACATCGATGCGATCGGCCCAGCCCCGGACACCGAACAGCTGCGGGCTGTCCTTGCTCAAGGAGGAGATCCGGGTCAGCTGCGGGCTCTACTGGGCGATCCGGAGACCAGCCCGATGCTCAACCTGTTCCGGGCGAAGCTAGCCGAGCCGCAGACCATTCAAGAACTGGTCACCGCATTGGCGGAACTCCCCCAGCGTACGGGAGCTGAGAAGGAGGCGCTGCACGACGAGGTGGCCGGCTGGCTGCTGCTCGGCGCCGGAAGTCACACGGCCGAGGGGCCACCCGTGCTGGAGGCTAAGGTCCATCTGTTCCTGCGCAGCTTGCCGAGCCCAGTGCGGTGCAGCGGCGAGGCCGAGCACCTGCTCCTTGACGGCCCGACCACCTGTTCCGCCGCCAGTTGTCTGGCGCAGGCGACCACCCCGCTCGGGGTCTGCCTTGGCTGTGGCCAGGACTACGACCTGGAGTCTGACGAGCCGGGTGGTCCTACGGTGCGCTATGTCGCTCGACGTTTGATCACCGATGAGCCTGTCGAGGAGCCGAAGCCTAGGGATCGACGCTGGCACCCGGCCCGGCGCTGCACCGTCTGCGGCAACGACGCCCACGGAGCCACATGTCTCGGATGCGGGGCGCCGACCCGCGAGGTGTTCGTCGCCGTCCCCGATCCAGGCAAGCCGCTCACCCGCTGCCCAGTCTGCGGCTATCTTCGGGCGCGCGGCGGTGCCGTACAGGAGTTCACCGCCCGAACGGCGGCCGCCGTCACTGCCGCCGCGTTCAGCCTGCACAGCGGCCTGGGTGAGCAAGACAGCAACGAGATGCTGCGCCGCCTGCTGATCTTCGCAGACTCGCGTCAGGACACGGCCTTTCAAGCTGGATACTTGCGGGACCGGGCACGGGCTGTACAGGTCCGGCGTTTGATCGTCGAAAGTGTCACCGCTCGTGAGCGCGATGGCCAGCCAGCGGCCAGTTTCAACGGGCTGGTCCAGGATGTGTTCCGCCGTGGCCAGGAGACCGGCCTGTACGGCAATCCCGCCGGCGTCGACGCTCGCCAACGGGCGCTGCGGGTCTGCGAGTGGGACATTCTGGGAGAGATCGCGAGCGACGAGCGGCGCCCGCCGACACTGGAACGGCTCGGCGCGATCACCATTGGCTACCCGGGGATCGACTCACTGACCGACGCCGATCTGAACCCTCTGCTGACTCGTCTCGGAAGTGATCCAGCCGCCGCGAAGTGGTTGCTGGCCCGGATCCTTGACCTGGTCAGGACGCGCAAGGGCGTCGCACATGAACTGTTGCGAGCGCGGCTCGACGCCAAGGTCGAAATGGAGCTTACAGAAGCCGGGGCGACCCTCAACGGTGGAATGACCGTCACCGGCATCGGCGACACCGGGGTCAAGGTCGCGGGCGCGAGCGCGATCAGCATGGGCGTGAAGGGAGCGATCGCCCGGCTGGTGAAGACGGCATTCCCACGGATACTAGATAGCGACGAGGTCGAGCGTGGGATCAAGACTGCGATCGACTTTCTCGCGGCGCGAGGGCTGGTCGCGGACACCGTAATTGGTACGGGACGAGCTCGGGTACTGCTGCGGCAGGTTGAGCCGCAGGCGATTGAGGTCCGGCCAGTGATCGGTCCGCTGTTCCGGTGCCGGGCCTGCCGTGCTGTACAGCCGGAGCAGCCGCCACGGGACAGGTGCACGACCTTCAACTGCGTTGGCCGGGTCGAGCCATGGACCGGTGACCCCGACGACTACGAGGGACAGCTCGTCACGAGCGATGCTCCCCTCGTGATCAAGGCAGAGGAGCACTCCGGACAGATCCCGCTGGAGCAGCGTGAGAAGATCGAGGACCGTTTCAAGGACGGGGACCTCAACGTCCTCGTATGCACGATGACCCTGGAGCTCGGCGTCGACCTTGGCCAACTCCTTGCGGTGATGCTCCGCAACGTGCCGCCCAGGCCCAGCAACTACGCCCAACGGGCTGGACGTGCGGGACGTCGTGAGGAACGAGTTGCGCTCATCGTCACCTTCGCTGGCGGCATGCCGCACGACAGCTACTACTTCGCCAGGCCTGTCGAAATGATCCGCGGTGCCATCCGACCGCCGGCATTCCTGTTGGACAACGAGCGCGTACTCAAGCGGCACGCCCGTGCAATGGCGCTGGAGCTGTGTGGCCACGACTTGCCTACTTGGATGGGCGACCTCGTTGCGGGAGACCAAGCGGGAACGCTTCAGGACGTCGAAGATGTGCAGGCGGCGCTGGCGGCCGACACGGATCGGATTACCGAACGGATCTACAGCGCCTTCCGGCTCGGCTTGGAAGAGACGGATCTGTCATGGCTGACGATGGAGTGGGCTCGGACGGTCGTCGAAGGCTTTGTCGCGGACCTGGACAAGGCGGTGGAACCGTACCGGGTCAAGCAGAAGAGCTTGATGGAGGAGTGGATCCAGGCTACGGCGAAGGTCAGCAGCGAGGCGGCAAAGGCCGTTGCTACTATCGGCGCAAGCCTCGATGCCATGCGGCGTGGTGACCGTAACCGAGCGTATGTGCTCTCCTACCTCGGCAATGTGGGCTTCCTGCCCTCGTACGCGTTCCCAACCGACACCACCGCGCTTCTCCTGGAGCGCGAGACTACCGAACTTGCTCAGGACTCCGTACAGGCGATCAAGGACTATGCCCCCGGGCAGATGGTCTACGCACGAGGCGCCCGCTGGCACGTGGACCAGGTGGACTTCCGCCGGTCCAACCTGCTCAACGCCGACGGCCTCGGAGCGCTGCCGCAGGTGAACATCTGCACACGCTGCGACACAATTAACGACTCAGTCGACGCGCACTGCCAGTCATGCAACAGCGATGAGCTGAACCCGCATCTGAGCGTTCCCATGCGGGCCATGCGGGCGACCCGCCGCCAGCGCATTACAGCCGACGAGGAGCACCGCTCTCGCACGCCTTTCGACGTCACCCATCACCTTGG
The DNA here is from genome assembly GCF_044460125.1 of Nonomuraea sp. NPDC050153. Taxonomy (NCBI): domain Bacteria; kingdom Bacillati; phylum Actinomycetota; class Actinomycetes; order Streptosporangiales; family Streptosporangiaceae; genus Nonomuraea; species Nonomuraea sp. NPDC050153. Next base: position 129,249 of record NZ_JBITJQ010000019.1, on the reverse strand, counting down.
CGCACCGAACACCAATGAGACGTGGTTGTTCGAACGTGCCGGTCTGGTCCTGCACTGGGAACGTGGTGCGGACCTGACGATCCTCAACCGAGGCCGAGTGGCCAAGGACCACCGAGACAACGAGCGCTTCGTCATCTGCACCAGTTGCGGCCTCTGGTTCGATGATTTCCCCGGGCCGAAACCCACCGAAGCACAGAAGAAGCGGGCGAAACTGCACGACGCGATCTGTAATCGACCGCAGCTCGAAACCAGCGTGTTGCAGGTCAAGCGCCGGGTCGACTGCCTGCAGATCCTTCCTGACCTTGAAGTTTTCGACATCCGGGCGGATCAACTTGAGGAGTTCCTCGCCAGCGTGCGAGCAGCCCTAGACCTCGGCTGCCGGGTGGTTCTCCAGGCTGGCGAGGACGAGGTGGCTGGCTTCGACTGGCCCCGGCCCGACCCAGAGAGCGAGGACGCAGCCCTGCGACTGGCAGTCCTCTACGAAGAAGTCCCAGGTGGTGCTGGATATCTCCGACAGCTTGCCGAGCGCTTCGGCGAGGTGGCTGCCGCCCTCGTTCCGGTACTTGATGGCTGCGGCTGCGAGCGCTCGTGTTATGCCTGTCTACGCTCTTATGGCAACCAGCTCGAAGTCGACTTGCTCAACCGGAGCGTAGCTGCAGACTTCCTCAGAAGATTCGTAGGCGCAGAGGATGTGGAGGGCCGGAAGGTCCCAACATACGCGGACGGCTTCTTCGGGCGGCCACGGTCGGCGATCGAACGGCAGCTCGCGATCGCGCTAATGACGCTCGGAATTCCGCGTGGGCACGCGCAGTACTCTTGGGGGGACCGAGGATCTTCCGATGGGATGCCGCGGCCGGTCACTGTGGCCGACTTCGCGTGGCCCCAACACAAGGTCGCGGTGTTCTGCGATGGCTGGAAGCACCATCACTCAGCTGAACGTCAGGCTTCCGATCGAGTCAAGCGCGAGGCCATGCGCGCCGACGGCTGGACCGTCATCTCCTTCTGGGGCGGGGAGATCGTGCGCGACGTCCGAGGCTGCGCCATTAAGATTGCCGATCTTCTGGCGCAAGAATAGCGAGCGCTCTTCGAGGGAGATGGGGCTTGTTCGGTGGCGACGCTGCTCAGGCCCATCGGTGATTTCCGGCGTGGCCCGTGACGGCCCGGAGAGAGGGGTTAGGCCGTCGACAACGTTAGGTGCAGGCGTTGGAGAGCAGCGGCGCCAGCCTCCTCGATTTCTGGCAGAGCTCCTCTTGCGGCTCGCATGGCGCGCTGGATTTGGTGGGGAAGGCGCGTGTTCTCCGCGGTCGTAATCGACTGCATGAGTGCTTGGGAGGCCGCGGCTTCGTCGCCCGTGGCGCGGAAGATTTCGGCGACGGTGACGCGTTCGATCGTCTGCCATTGCGGGGCGACACCAGAGGCGTCTGGTATATCTGCTTCGGCAAGTCGTGTCGCCTCGTGCAGACGACCTGTGGCGAGCAAACCCCGCAGGTGCACTTCCCGTACAACGAAGGGATTGACCAGTGGCGTGCCGTGATGGGAGTCCACGAAGCGTTGCAGGTCAATGATCGCGGTGTCGAACTGCTCGACGTTGCCGAGTTCGCCGAGCGTACGAGCGAGGGGGATGAGGACTGCGCCGCGTTCGAAGGCCGGAGCGATGTCGGCGGCTCGTTGCAGTCGAGCGGCGGCCGCCGGCTTCTTTCCGATCTTGCGTAGTTCGTTGCCGTGGACGCGTAGAGCGCGGGCAAGAAGTGCGACATCGTCGAGGCGATGGGCGATGAGGAGTGCGCGTCCGGTCCAGCGCGCAGCGGCTGCGAGGCTTTCCTCAGGAAGAACGTCACCGAGGGCGACGCCGAGCATAGCGCGAGCTTGTCCGAGGAGTTGCGCGGCGGCGCGGTCGGCGCGTCCTTCGGCGAGCCGTGCTTCGAGTCGCCATACGAGAGGCCACAGTTCGTTGATGGCCTCAGCGCTATGTCCGGACTCGCGCGCCACGGAAGCCAGGCGAATAGTGGATTCTCCAAACTTGATCATGGAGATGAAGTCGGCATCCGCAGGGTCGGTAACGCCGAGCACATGTGGGGGCAGTCCCAGATGTTGAGCCACCCGTCGAAGGGTGGGCACGTCCGTGATGACTCGCCGCCCATTTTCGAGCATCGAGATGTAGGTCGTGTCGTAGCCCAGCGCCGAAGCCAGAGCGGACTGAGTGATCCGCGCGGCGTGTCGGTACGCCTTGATGATCACCGCAAGGTTGCCTGAAGCCAGCGCTGGACTCGCGGACGGCGATGTCCACAGCCAGAGCGGTGAACCGGCGGAGGCGAGACTGGGCAGCGGGGCTCCGCTGATGACGTGACAGGCAGGACACAGGCGGGAGGCATCCCATCCGTCATTGACGACGGTCGCGCATGCCGCACACAGCATCAGGGCTACCTCACTGGATCACGCAGCCTGGAGAACCAATCGGCGATCGACCGCTTGTAGCCTTGCGGCATCCGCAGGTCCTCCACCTCATGCTCAGCAAATAGGCCGACCTGTTTGTGCTCGTGGCTGAGCACGGGCGGCTTGTCGGTGGACACCGTGGCGCCGTACGTCACGATCAGCACGTCGACGCCGTCACGGATGTGGTACTGCCAGGAGTCCAAGATTGGCCCGATCCGCGCGTCCCAGCCGGTTTCCTCGGTGATCTCGCGCTCCAGGCGGGCCGGCGGATCTTCGCCGAGTTCCAGTTTGCCTCCGGGCAGTTCCCATTCGTCGCGTTCGTTGCGCAGGAGCAGCACCTTGCCATCGCGGACGATCACGCCCTTCACCGACACAGGAAACGTGTGCGGGCGGTAATTCATCAGCAGCGACCTCTCTCCGTTGATGGCTGTGCCTGGAACCTAACACGGTCGCTCGCCGCTAACCGGGCTTCCGGGAGTTGACAATCTGTCACTTGTCCAATCCAGAGGGTCTATCGGACGCTGAAGCCGAAGTCCCCGCCCGGCAGGTATCGGAGGTGATGATGGTGAACCCACGAGGCTTTCGCCAGCCACTACGTGAGCCTGACGCGCAGCGACGGGCCGGTACGAGCCGCCGTGATGTTGACGCGCGACGGTCTGGTCACCCTTCGACGGGATTCACAACCGGCAGTCGGTGGTCGATCTTGCCTTGCGGCTGCTGACTCCGCGGGAGCATCGGGACGGCCGCACCAGTTCCGGCACCAACGTCCTCCGGACATCGCAGCGAAGCCCGCCTGGGACGTGACCGACCTTAGCGACCTGCGATCCATCCGCCGAAAACCCGTCGCCGCAGGCACGATCAGCGAATACCACCACGCCGCTTAACCGCAGCTCAGTGTGCGTAACTCAATATTCGAGCGGTACATGGTTGGACGATCCACCCTGCACCGGCCGAGAATGCGCTGCGGCAAAACGGCGGGTGATGGAGTCACAGCTATCCTCCTTGGTCTGCTCTGTTGTCGGTAGGCCGGGTTGAGTCGGGAGCAGGCGCAGGACGCCGCCGCCGATCGCGGCGTCCTGGCCAGCGTGCCTGTCGATCTCGAATCCGGAAACCACCACGGCGGGCAGTCCTGCTTCCCGCGGCCGCTTCAAGCCGTAGGGGTGCCGAGGTCCACGACCTCGCTGGTCGTGCATACGACGTGGACAGGACGCTTGTGGGCGTATGCCGCAAGGGCCAGCGACAGCCTCGGCTCGCCGCTGGGTTCGGACAGGTACATGCGGGCGTAGTCGATGAAGTCGCCGTCGACGCGAGCCCGGCCCTCCAGCAGCATCAGGTTGTCCGGGCCGTAGCGTTCTTCCAGCGCTCGCGCGGCGCACCGTCCCGGCTTTTCCACGAGTTCCACCATCAGGGCGCCGCCGGCACAGCGCTCGGTGGCGATCACGCCGCGGTCCTGGGCCAGTTCGGACTGATACGGGCGCGCAAGGACGACTGCACCGGCCGTGGGTTGCCGCAGCGCGGCCAGCGGGTTGAACGCCAGGTACAGATTGTCACCGAACGCCACCCACAGCTCGCCAGCGCTGGATGCCCGCCGACCGGCGAAGTGATCGGCGCCGTTGAGGACGGACGTGAGGTCGCCGTAACGACCACGTTGCGGCACCCACTCGAGAATCACCTCATGGGGCAGGGCGTCGCCGCGCATAGCGCGGCCGGCAGACCGCAGGTAGCGATCGTGCCCGTCGAGGCTCAGGGCCTGGCTGGCCCAGGCGACGAACGGCTCGTAGTAGGGGTGGTAGACGATGACGACGTGGGCAGGGCCGAGGTCGGCGATTTCTTTCAGGATGTGGACGATGCCGGGCCGGCCGTCCACTGGCTGCCATTCCTTAGGCAGGTACCGGGCCCATCCGTGGACTCTCGTGCCCAGCCCTCCAGCGGCGATCACCACCTGTGACCGCCCATTCCCCACCCCTGCAGCAGCCTGCCGGGGTACGGTGCCCGGGTGAAGGTACGTGTCACGGGCGTCGTCATCGAGGACGGCCAGATTCTGCTCCTGGACCAGGACACCGACACCGGCCGCTCCTGGTCGCTGCCCGGCGGAAAGGTCGAGCCGGGCGAGCCCATCGGCGACGCCCTGGTGCGGGAGATGCGCGAGGAGACCGGCATCGACGTGGAGGTCGGCCGGCTCCTGTACGTGTGCGACCACCTGCCCGGTGGCGGAACACACGTCGTGCACCTGACGTTCGAGGCCACCCGGGTCGGCGGCAGCGTGGGCGCGGTCGCCGAGGGCGCCGACACGACACCGATCCGCGGCGTCCAGTTCGTGCCACTGGCCGACCTGTCGGCGATCGGCTTCTCCCCGCGGTTCGTCGAGCTGGCTCGGGCTGAATGGCCCGGTGCTGGCTCCTACATGGGCGCCAAGTCCAATATCGGCCTGTGACTGTGTGAACGCCGCCACCAGGCGACCGTCGAGCACGCTCAAGGGCAGGCTGCGCTCGGCCAGCCCGTTCATCCATTCGCCCAGCAGCCTGGACACCAGGCCGACCGGCATCGGACGGTCCGGATCATCGGCGATGAGGCGGATGCCGACGCCGCGAGAGCTGCCCGCAAGGTGGCGGTGCCGCGACCGGATAACCTCCTCCCACGTCGACGGGGTGTTCCACGCGGCCCCGGTCAGCCACCTACCCATGGGCCCGTCGGCCGGATCGGGCCCGTTGGCGCACCACACCTGCACGTTGCCGAGCAGGTGGTGGATGGCACCAGCCGGTACGTCGTCCTGAACGACCGCCACGGTGTCGCCCACGGCATAGTCGGTGTTGGTGGCCTGCGCGCCGGCCATCAGGTCAGCCATCTCGGCCAACTGCGGCAGGCGGGCGCCGTGGCGGGCCGCGAACGTGGCGGCGCCGATCCATGTCACCCAGTACGCCGGGTGGTTCTCGAAACCGGGGCTGACCATCCACCGGCCGCTGACGGGGTCGCGGTGCAGGCGGCCGCCGCGCTCGTGCGGCATCTCGCAGCACAGCAGGTAGGAGCCGCCGGAGGTGTTGTGGAGGCCGTGGTCGGCGAGCTCGTTGAGGAATGCGGCGAACTCGCTGTTCGATACCAGCAGGTTGCGCCAGTACAGACCGTAACGAGCTACGTATGTAGTCGGGGTGTTGGACGGGCTGATGCCGGGGCGCGGTGCGGGCGGGCGGCGGGCAGGCGGTGGGGCCAGCGTGTACAGGTTTTCTCCCGTCAGCCACCGTGTGGCCAGCGCTGTGACCGGTGCACAAAAGACGTTCCGGGCCGCGAGGAGTGTCTGGTCTGTGGTCTCGCCCACCAGTTTGGCGGATCGGCTGTCGAGGTGGGCGACGAGGCTGGTCTTCGCCGTGGTGGTGGCGAAGGTGTTGTCGCTGACAGGCTGGCAGCTGCCCGGCGGCGTCGTGTTGCGGCGTGGTACGCCGTCCAGCTCGGGCACGATGTGAGCCAGCCGGGCCCAGGACGCCGGTGGGTCGAGGACTGCCTCCTCGTAGGAGATCACGGCGAGTGGCCGGCCGTCGCGGCGGCGGTCGAGGGCGGCGGCCAGATAGAGCGTGTTCAGCACGTGCAGGCGCGTGAGGGCCACCGCCTCGGGCGGATCGTCGTCAGGCACAAGGTGGGCCAGGCCGGTACCCGCCGCCGCGGCGGCGATCTGCCGATAGCGGTCTGGGTAGCGCCAGCGTGTGAACAGATCGCCGCGCCGGAAGGAGCTAGCGACGCCGAGCGGGTTGCGAGTGAGCACTACGGCGGGCGCGTCGGGGAATAGCGTCAGGACGTGCTCAACCGCAGCGAACAGATTGGTCTCCTTGATCACCTGACGGGTGGAGGTGTACTTGGTGACGGCGAATGCTGTCAACCAGTGTCGCGCGTACGGTGTAAGCATCTGATCGGCTGTATCTAACCCGACCGGGTGCGTGTTGAGCGCCGACAGCGGGTGATCTGGTCCGAGCTGTTGTCGCAGCGGCTCGTTGTGCTGGCTCATGAGGGGGCGCAGGCTGTCGGACAGCCAGTTCGAGCCGACCCGTTCCATGCAGCCGAGCATCAGCAGCGGCGGCAGCAGCGGCGGTGAGCCGCCAGCTTCGCTGTCACGGCGTGTGTTCTGCAGACGGGCGCTGATCTCGCGCAGGATGCCTGCGCCGGTTATCACGCTCATCGGATCGCCTCGCCTGCTTGCGCAGCGTGCAGCGCGTTGTCGGGGGGCAGGCGCGGGACCTGCCGGGTGTTGGCGATCTGCCCGCCGAGCAGCCGCAACAGCGGGCCGATCGCCTCGCCAGGCTCTACCTGTGCCCGGCAGGTGAACACGTCGACGTGCGCCAGGCCGCTCTCGGGCCACGTGGAGACGGTGATGTGGGACTCGGATAGCACCAGCACGCACGTGTGCCCGAACGGTTCGAACGGGTCGATGAGAGAGGTGCGGGGTGTGCAGCCGAGCCGGTGCGCGGTCTGCCGCATCGCGTCGATCAGCTCGTCGCCGGACAACTGATCGAGTCCAGGGCAGCCGGTGATGTCGTAGACGACATGAGTCATGGTCATGAGGCGCTCGTTTCAGGCGCTGCGGGAAGCCTGCCCGGTCTGCTCGAAGGGGACGGACAAGCCCGTTTCCAGCAGCGCGCGCAGGTAGTCGACGGTGTAGGAGCGGTGCAGCCGCTGGGGTTCGGCGGCCCACCGGGTGACCTCGGTCCACACCACGTCGAAGACGTCCTCGCCGTGGGTGTCGAGGAGCACGTTCAGGTCCAGGAACTGTGCTGGCAGGTCGGCGTAGGCTCCGCGCGCTACGTACAGGCTCTTGGATAGTTTTCCGCCGGTGCGGTCCACGATGAGCGGTGTGAAGATCGATACCGGCCAGGCGGGTGGTGGGACGCCGAGCGCGGCCAGGCCAGGTGCTAGGACGTGGGCGTGCCAGGCGCCGCCCCAGTCGGCACCGTCCACCGATACCGAGCACGCCTCGTACATGTCGCGTTCGGCGGCCAGGAGGTAGCCCTTCTGGATGGAGCGGACGGGCGTGTTGGCGTCGTACCAGCCCCCGCCGTCGAGGTGCACGGTCTCGCTGTAGGGGCCGTGGAGCGGGCAGGTGCTGTCGAGGCGGACCGCGCCTGACAGGGCGGTGATCTGCAGGTCTTTCGCGGACTTGCGCATCAGCCTGCAGGTGGGGCAGCGGGGCCGGATCCGCACGATCCCGTCTGCGGGGGCGACGATCGGCCGGAAGTCCTCCAGACGGGAGGCGATGTGGTGCAGGCATTCGCGCACAGGTCGCAGTCCCTGGTAGGCGTCGTAGGGGCGGACCTCGTAGCTGATGCCGGATCGATCGGCGGCCCAGGCCAGCAGCCGCTCGAATGCGGCGGTGCGGTCGCCGGCGTCGAGGCGGCCGGCGTCGATGAGGTCGCCGACGTTGCGGGTGTAGTCCTCATCGTCGATGGTGATGTGCTCCGCCGGGGCGTTCTCCAAAGCGTCGAAGATCACTATGGCGGGGAGGTTGAGGGCCTGCGAAGCGTGGGCGGCGACGGCGAACACGGTCAGCATCGTCACGACGGTGCCAAAGTGGGGGACGCCATTGAGCTGGGCGGCGGTGGTGATGCGCAGCTGCGAGCGGCTGGCGGCGGCCGAGCGCAGAAGGTCAGTATTGTCTCCGGTCAGATGCGCGATGCCGACGGGGGCGAAGATCAGACTGTCGCTGGGGTGCTGGCGTGTCATGATGCCCTCCCTGCGTAGATCCAGACGGCGGTGAAGTCCGGGTCGCCGCTGATGGGGACCCTGGTGAGCAGATGCGGGGTGATCCCGCTGGCGGTGCAGGCCCGCTGGTAGAGGCTGGCGGTGAGGAGGACGCGGCCGGGAGCGGGGTCGGCGGCGACCCAGTTGGCGCCCGCGCACCAGCCGCCCGGCGCGACCGCTCGGTGCAGGTGCTTCCACGCCGTCGTGAACGCCGCCGGGGTGGAGGTCAGGCCGAGCAGCCCAACCTGAGTGAGCAGGTCCGCGCTGTTGTCGGCGACCGGCAGCGGCCCGGTCAGGCAGTCGGCGCGCACGGTGGCGGCCAGCGACTGGCAGCGTACGGCGAAGTCCCGCTGGCTGCGGGCGCAGAGGTCGAGCACGGTCTGATAGGCGGGGCGGGGCCGGCCGGTGGCGGCGTAGGCGCGCAGCAGCGCCAGCCGGTCGGCGTCGATGTCGACGGCGACGAGCCGTTCGGCGCGAAGCGGTATCGACCACAGCAGCGACTCCGACCCCGCGCCGGCGTCCAGCCACGTCCGAACCGGTGGCAGAGCTTGCAGGGTGTCGAGGATCTCTTCCAGGCCCTGACCTGGCACGAACGCCTGGTTGTAGTAGCGGTCCCAATACCGGCTGGCTTCTGCGACGGTCGAGTTCACCGCACGTCCCCGGCGGGACGCATCAGCAGCTCGGTGAGGTGGTCGTCGTCGCCATCCAGCTCATGTACGACCTCGAGGCGGGCGGCGGCCAGCAGCTCGCGCAGCCCGTCCGCGCCCAGAAGCCGGATGCGCACCTGGTGGTCGTATCGCACGCTTCCGGTGGCGGCGGTCAGAGTGAGGTCGATGCTGACCAGGTCGCCGTGGCGGCGCTGTCGACGCATCCGCACGAGCTCTTCTCCGTGCAGGCCGCGCATGCGCCGGTCGATCGTCCACTTCCCGTCCGGCAGCCGTGGATCGTAGAAGCCGCAGCCGCCCACCTCGTCGACCAGCTGGGCCAGGAGCAGTCCGCCGGGCGCCAGCACCCGGCTCATCCCGGCCAGCACGCCTTCACACCCGAGGTCGGCGGCCAGCTGGTTGAGCGCACCGTTCGGGATCACCACCAGCCCGACCGGCCCCGTCTGGGCCTGCTGCACGTTCTGGATGGGGGAGCACACGGTGTGCAGGTGCTGCCCGCGCACCGCGGGCCGGGCAGTGGCCAGCATGGCCCGGTTGGAGTCGACAAGGACCGTGCATCGCGCGCCCGCGGCGGCGTAGGCGCGCAGGAAGTGGCCTGTGCCGGACGGCATCTCAGCCACCGTCGTCCCCGTATGCAGGAGCCCGTCCAGCAGGCGCGGCGGCGCTAGCGACGCAATCTCCGCCGCGTAGGTGGCGGCCCGTTCCTCATAACCCCTCTCGGCCAGCGCCTGACCGGCCGTAACGGTGGGGGCGGTGCTGGTGGCGGTCATGGCTGCATCCCGTAGAAGCGGGCGTGCTGGAGGAGCACCGGGTGCGTCAGCTGCCCGGCGCGGGAGATCTGCGCGGCCTGGACGACCGGGTCCTCCTTCCCCAGGAGCACAACGCGGGCGAGCCTCATCAGGTATGGGGCAGCGTTGCTGGTGTAGGCGGCCGTTGCAGTCGCCGGCACCAGCGCCGGCCACGTGTCGACCTTGATGTGGAGGATGCCTCTCACCAGGCGGGGTTCATCGCCAGGTTGCTGGACCGGCCCTGCGGTCGGCAGGTAGCCGGGCCCGTAGCCGCAGGTGGCGTCGACGATGACCGCGCCGGGCCGCATCACCCCCAAATCCGCTTCAGTGATCATGGGCGAGGTGTCGTAGGTGGAGACCAGGACCGCGCCCACCAGCAGGTCGGCGTCCTTCAACTGCTCCAGCAGCACGTCACGGCAGTTGACCAGCACCCGGACCCCGGCCGGGGCCCTCCGCTCGTAGTCGGCGCGTGAGGCTTCGCATCTGGCCAGCACAACGACCTGAGCGCCGAGCGCGGCCGCGGTGCGAGCAGCGGCAGCACCCACGTTGCCGCTGCCGATAACGACGACGCGGGCCGCCTCGGCGCCGTCCACGCCACCGAGCAAGACGCCGCGCCCGGCCGGGTGCTGCAGCGCCTGGGCGCTGGCCAGCACCGCCTGGATACCGGCGATCTGCCCGCCAGCCTTGCCGAGCGGGAAGCGGCCGCCCTCGGCCATGAACTCGTAGCTCCACGCGGTCACCTTGCGCGACTGCAGAGCGGCCAGCAGGCCGGCGTCACCCTCGGCGTGGAAGAGCGCGCCGATGTGCTGCCCCGGACTGAGACGAGCCAGATCGGCAGGATCGGGCGACTTGTAACGCAGCACCAGCGGCGCCGACCACACCCGGTCGGCTCCGACCAGCCGGACCCCAGCCGCGGTGTAGGCGTCATCGGTGATGCCGACACCCGCTCCGATACCGGGCTCGGCGATGAGACCGAATCCGGCGCCCGCCAGGTCGGCGGCGAGCGCGGGCGTGCAGATGGTGCGACGTTCAGGTCCCGTTTCACGCGGGAACCCGATCGTCAGATCAAGGGGACGATGCTCCACGCGACCTCCCAGGTGATGGTGGTGTTGCTTGCACCATCGCCCGGAGCCTGGCGGCCGACCAGCGCACCGGTTGGTGGCCGCTTGTCTTCCACTTGTCGGCCAGCTGTCGACGCGGAGCGCGTCGTCCCAGTTCAGGCGGGACGCAGAAGGGTGAGCAGCGCGTGATGGTAGGCGGCTTGCACCGGCGGGATTGAGTCGAGGCGGACCCGTTCGTCGGTGCCGTGCAGCCCGATGTAGTCGACGCCGAACCCAGCAGTAGCCTCGATCCCGAGGCCTGCCAGGTAGTTGCCGATGTTCGATGGGCCGGCCACCTTCGCTTCGGTGGCCAGCCCGGCGGCCGAGGCCGCCTCCAGCATCGCCGCCTTCAGCCGCGACGCGTCGTTCAGCCGATACGGCGGCCAGCGGGTGGTGATCTCCACGTGGGACGGCTGGGTGCCCGACCACCCGGCGTCCACCCGGGTCACGCAGCCGCGCAGCAGATCCTCTGCGGCGCTGTCGTCCAGGGACGGGGTGAGCCGGATATCGACACTGAGTGTGCACAGGTCCGGCGTGACCGAATAGCCCTCACCGCCGCGGATCGCAGTCACCGTCAGCTTCGCAGCCGGCGGGAATCCTTCCCCGTCTCCAGCGGGCAGGTGGACCTGGCCAAGCGCGCTGACCAGTTCGGCGGCCTTGGCGATGGCTGACGGAGTGGTCCTGCTGCCACCGGAATGGCTCGCCACCCCGTGCACGTGCACGCGGGCGCGCAGTACTCCCCGCCCGCCGATCACCAGGTGGTCGATGCCCGGGTAACCGATCATGACGCCGTCTACACGGTCGGGCGCGGCCGGTCCCTCGAAGTAGGTTTTCGCGCCGCCGAATCTGCCGGTGTGCTCGTCCACGTCCAGCAGCAGCACCACACTGCCATGCAGATCGTGTCGTGCCTGCTGGAGCCTCGCCAGAACATGCGCGAAGATCGCCGCACCCGCTTTGGAATCGGCGCTGCCTCGCCCATGCAACCACCCACCGGTGATCTCGCCGGAGGCCGGCGGGTACGACCAGGCCGCCTCGTCACCGTACGGCGCGGTGTCCAAGCACGCGTCCAGCACGTAGCGGGGGCCAGGGTGGGCACCCGCAACCTCGCATATCAACGCGACCGTCGCCCCGGACTCGGTCAGCCGGCGCGGGTGCAGGTTGTGTTCGGCCAGCCACGCCGCGGTGTAGTCCAGTACCGGATCGTAGGAGTCAACGCCACCGCGGCTCGGGATGCGCACCAGCTCGCGGGTCAGCTTCACCACCGCCCGATGATCGTCGTGGGCGCCGTGGAGCGCGATCGTGTGAATGGTGGCGTTCATGGGCGGTCCTCTCGCATTCGCAGCACCGGCAGGTCATTCACCTGCTGGCGTGTCTCGACCCGGCGGGAAGCCGCGTACGCCTGCCGACCGTGGTCCAACAGCCGTCGTGCCTCGGCCGCACCCAGCTCCACGCCGGAGTCGAACGCCTCATGCGAGGTCAGGCTGGGGATGGGCACGACCGCCTGGCGTTCGCTGGCCACGAAAAACCGTTCGGGTGCCATCGGGTCCTCCACAACCCCCAGATGCAGCCGTTTGACCCCCAGACTACGGTCTTCGGGATCACGCAGCTCCAGCAGCCGCAGCAGATGTGCGGTGAGCACCTGGTGATGTGGCGGCCCGTACAGCACCCGGTAGTAGATCAGCGCCGGGTGCTGCTCCAGCGCCGTCTCGATCGCTCGCAGATAGTCCACATCACGCGACCTGGAGCCCATCACCACCAGGCACTCGCGCGCTCCTGCGACGGTAGCCAACATTGCCTGCTGCAGGTCGCGGTAGTCGGCCAGCAGCCGGAGTGCCGCCCGCTGGCCCAGCCCGGCGTCCTGGTGGGCGAACAATGTCTCGGGTGGCAGCCGGTAGATCTCGCACAGCGTCTTGCGGTGGCCGATACTCGTGGTGTGGCGGCCCAGCTCCCAGCTGCTGACCATGCTCGGTGTCACTCCCGAGTGGCCGTCTGGGCTGCGCCGGTCCATCTGCTCGACGACGTCTTCCAGCGTCCAGTTACGCGCCAGGCGCGCCCGGCGCAGCGGCGACGGCTCTGCCTGTGCTTCCGTACGGCGGGCCATCGGCCCTTCACCTCCTGGCCGCGGTGCGGCAGCTTACGGATGGTGCACGGTCATCTGCCGGATCGGCTCCCCACCTGCGATCTTCTCGCAGATGCGCAACATGTCCAGGTTTCCCGGGTTGCGCAGCCGCAGATAGCCCTGCGGCGGGTGCCACGAGCCGAGATGTGCGCGCAACTCCTCCGCCGACAGGCCCTCGAACTCGCGCACCTGCAGAATCGGAATCGCGTACGCCTGTTCCAAGTCCTGGACGTACTCCAACACGCTGGCCCCGTTGCCGGGCCGCACTCGCTCGGCGATCGCGGCAATCTCCTGCGGGCTGCCCACGATTGCCGGACCCAGGTCGATGACTGCCATCAACCGGGAGACGGGCGCGTTAAGGTACACCCACCACCTCGCCGGCTGGTCACGCAGGAACCTGCGCCGGAATTCGTGCGTCTTGAGCCCCTGCCACATCAGCTCGTAATACTCGGCGTACAGGGTCATCACGATCGGTTCCGGCTCGGCGGACGGGCCGCTGAACAAGGCGTCCTGCACCTTCTCCTCCACGAGTTGACCAGCGGGTGAGAGACCCATCGTGCCCTCCCCGCCCTTCTCTTTCAGGCGGATCAGCCAAACAGTACGGGTGCTCGGTACCGGGGTGTGGACGAAGACGCCCAGATGCGGCAGGCTGCTCACTCTTGTCGGGGAGTTGTTGTCGTCATGGGGGTTGGACTGGGTCGATAGGCGTGGTGGATCAGCCGAGGAGGCGATGGCATGCGATGTTGCGCAGCTGAAACTCTCGTTTGTGAGGTGGGAACAACTCGTCGCACTTCATGGCGATCAGTGATGGGCTTCTATCGCTTGTGGAGGTGCCCGGCGAGGGCGGGCGTGGATCGCTCGGCGTGCGCTTTGCTCGGGGGCCCGGCTGGGGAGCGTGGCGGTCGGTTGCGGGACCGGCCGGCGGCCGTGGGCGTAGGCGTTGATGGCGGTCGTGCGGCTCATTGATGTGTGCCCGGTTTCTGGCCGCGCCCATCTGCTTGGCACCGCCCCTGACCTCGTCTCGTTCTCCAGTCCTCCCGTGGAGGAGGATCAGCGACACCGGTGCGGGGGACGTGGCTGAGATGCTCGACTTGTGCCACGGCGGAGAAGACGTAGCGACATCATGGCCAGTGACGTCTCGCAGGGCGTCCGCGGTTCGAGGTGAAGAGTCCTGCTGGCTGCCGGGCCGAGATGTTCCAGCGCCGCCGAGTGCTATCGCGGCGGCTATGACGGCGACGGCTCCGCCCCCCAGTAGCAGAGTCCTGGTGCGCACTCGTCCACGCGGTAGCGGACCATTGTCGGGCATGTTCTGCTCCCCGATGCTCTTGATCGATACGGAGCGTAGAGTAGCTGCGACTCTACGGGCGCACTGCGGGTTTTGATCTTCCCTGGATGATTCATGACGTTGGAATCCTGGGCCGTTCGCCGGGTGGCTGCACCTTCCAACCCCTGTTGGGAAGGTCGCTTCCCTGGTGACTGTCGGGGCTGAGGCTGGGCTTGTTCGTGTGCGGATGCGTCCAGCAGGGGTTTCGTATCGCGTGGGATCGGTGCGGGGACGGGATTTGCGTCGGCTGTATGGAATTGGCGCCTCGAAAGAGGGGCGGTCTTGTCTCAGGAGGCTTACTGGTTGGATACCAAGCAGAGGAGCGCAGCTTAAGGTAGCGTTATGACTACTTTAAGTCACAGATTGCTTGGAGTGCCGATGCGCCCGCCCCTGCTGATCGCCAGTGCCGGTCTCTGCGCCAGCCTCGTTCTCGCAGCCATCCCGGCCTACGGTGCTGCCCGGCCGGACGCGGTCTTCCTCTCCGTCACAGCTCATGGAGGCACCACTCTGAAGGCGGTTTTCATGCAGTGCCCAGGTCTGACGCAGGGACACCCGTACGGCGGGGCTGCATGCGCCGCAATCGATGCGGCGGACGGAGACTTCGACCGTCTTCCTAGCAACCCACGCCGCCGGTGCGCCGAAGAGGATGCCCCAGTCACAGCGACGATGGACGGTATGTGGCGGAACCGGACGATCGGCTGGCGGAAGACCTTTCCTAACGCCTGTGAGCTCTACGCCAAGACGGGCCCAGTCTTCCGCTTTTGACGGGGCCCCGACTCAGCCAACATGTGCTGGCCGGTTGGGCTGCTGCTCACGGATCCACTCATCAAGGAGTGGTCGAGGCGCTTGATTCCCGATGGTGGCGCGTTGTTCCGCCAGGACGGCCAGGGCTGGAAAGACTGGTCCCTGCATGGCGTCCAGGTCGTGGTGAAGCAGCAGGTGGGCGGCGCGCAGGTCGAGGCCGGCGGCGGGCCCTGCGCCCGGCAGTCTCCTGGGCACGGGGCTGGTCAGCGTCCGCGATCGGCGAGATCGATGCGCGGGTGCCGTCACTGCTGGCATCGGGCCCATCGATGTGATGCTTGCTCGAGAAACGCGTCTGGCGCCTGGGTGGTCTGAACGCCTCCGGTTGTGCTCGCTTGGCGGCAATGGTGCAGTGCGGCTATCGCTGGCTCGGCGCATTCGACGACCCCGCCCCCGGATCGTGGAGGAGTTCCGGCCTGCACGACATCAGCGACACCTTGAGTGATGATATGAAGTAAGGCCCGGCACGCTCGACGAGCGTATTCGCCTCCACCGCCGCGTGAAACGCGAAATACCTGTCCGGCTGCCGTCCGCTTTCTATGACGCGCTCGCCGACTGCTTCAGTCTCTGGCCTTGACGGCAGGTAGCGGGTCCTGGACCTGATCATCAGTACCGGCGTGATCGCCTTGCCCGTGGCGAAGCTCGTCGGCCCCTATGCCATTGTCGTCAGGGCTGAGCCCGCCGTGCTGGAACGGGGCCGCGAGCGCGGGGCGCACCGCGATTTCAAGTCTTTGTGAATTGCATTCTATTTCCGTGGCGTGGTGCGAAGGATGTGGTGGTAGATCGGGATGATGTAGTCAACCCCTCTGGAGGAGCCTGGTGATTCGGGAATGCCTTCCAAGCCACTGGAAGTGCGAAGGTTCCGGGTTTTTGGGCCGATTTATCATCGCGGGCGCGTTGATGGTCGTTTTGCTCGGTGGTCCAAGCGTGGCTGTGGCGCGTGTGGATCCGTATTGTCCCTCGGAGTCGGTCCCGGAGCAGGGGCACCAGATGTTCGACATCGAGAAGCTGTGCGCGCTGGTACACGGGGACCTGGCAGAGGGCCGAGCAGTTGATCTCGAAAAGCGGATTGCGGAGGCTCGGCGTGTGCCAGCGGAGACGGCGTCGTCTCCGAGGCCGCGGGTGCGTTCGATGCCGAAGGGCTCGCTCTCCAGGGAGAAGCCGTCCACGCCAGCGCCAGCTCCTGTGCCTGTGGCGAGCATGGACCGAGGGGGAGGCGGGCCGCGCGGGCAGCGGGAGGCGCTGTCGCGGCCGGATCGGCCGTCGAAATCCGTCTCGCGCCGAGGTGAGAACGTCAGGCGCGTCGATCGTCGGCAAGGTCAGGACAACGGCTCACGCTCGCCGCGGCGTGATGACCGACCGAGTCCGACCGCTCCGCCGTTGCCCTCCCCGTCACCTTCGGTATTTCGATCATCTCCGTCGCCTACGGCGACTGGTGGTGAAGGCGCGGCGACGGGGCAGCGCGTGGGGGCTTCGTCTGAGGTGGGACAGCCTCTTGGCGCTGCGCTGGTGTTCGGGCTGCTCGTCATGCTGCTGGGCGCTGTGCTGATCGTCCGTCGGCGCTTTCGGGCTGGTTTGGCGGTTGCGGGCTCGCCGGGAGGCCCTTCTGGAGGGCGCTCTGAGGGCAGGGGAGACAGCGGTTTGGTGACTGCTGTCTCCGCGGAGGCGCCGGTGATCGGCCCCGTTGTGACGGGGTTTGTTGCTGGTGACTGCCGCGCAGAGGAAGCAGAAGAGGAGGCCGAAGTCGATGTGCCTCGGTCGGGCAGCACTGAGGGAGACGCCGATAAGACGGGCGTCGTTGAGCCGGAGGGCGCTGCAGTAGCCTCTTCTTCCGCGGCGCTGATGGCGTCCGGGTTCGTGGCGGTGCCGGGGAAGGCGAAGGCCGAGGTGCTGGGAGTGCCGCGGTTGTCGTATGGCGGGGTAGAGGTCTCTTTCGGTCGTGCGGAGGCGTCCGATCTGTTTGCGTTGTTGTCGACGTCACGGGAGGGGATGTCGACGGAGGGCATCATCGACACTTTGTGGCCGGGCGATGGTGAGCGAGGTGGTCGCCTGCTGGAGTCGGCGGTTCGGCAGCTCAACCAGGTGATGCGGCAGGCGTCTGGTCTGGCGGTGGGGGTGAAGTTCGTGGTGAAGGCGCGGCAGCGGCGGCAGTTGGCGGCTGCGTACTTCGATGTGGACTATTGGCGGTTCGAGGATGCCTTCGTTCGAGCGGGCACCGCGAAGGAGGAGCCGGCTCGGGTTGCTGCGTTGCACGAGATGCTGGCTTTGTATCGGGGGCCGTTGCTGGCTGGGCGTGAGGACCTGTGGGTGCTTCCGCTGCGGCAGGCCGCTCAGCGACAGGCAGTTGATGCGGCTGAGCGGCTGGCCGAGCTGGTGCGTGTGAGCGATCCGGATCGGGCGTTGGATGTGTTGCGGCTGGCGGTGGAGCGCATCGACCCGCACAGCGAAATGTTGTGGTGTCTGCTGATGTCGATTCAGGGCGAGCTGGGGCGTCAGCTTGCTGTACGGCGCTCCTTCGAGCTGCTGCGAGAGCGGCTGACGGAGATTGACGCGGTGCCGAGTGCGCATGCTCGTCAGCTGTACGAGCGGCTCGTTCGCTAGTTCGGGCGCCGCAGGCCGGGAGCAGACGATGTGAACCCCCAGCCTGCGGCGGCCAGGGGCCTCAGCCGTCTTGGCGGAGGGCGTGTTGGTCGCGCACCGAGTAGGTGGCCAGGACCGCCGAGGTAAGTAGGTGGATGGGGCGGGTGCCGTAGACGCGGGCCAGCAGGCGAAGTGTGAAGACAGAGGGGCGCCGGCCTGCCTCAGGCCAGCTCTCGTAGTCGTAGAGACGAGATTCGCGCAGTCCTGCGCCGGTGGTGTCGGCGAGTCTGTGATAGGTGGCCACCGTTTGGGCCGCGGTGAGTCCGGCGGCGTGGCGGTAGAGACGTAGAGGTGTGGCGGGGTGGTCAAGGTTGAGGATGATGGCGATCTGGTCAATGGTGAAGCCGTGCTGGCGCAGGTATCGGCTGCGGCGACGGCAGTCGAGCAGCGTCTGGTAGCCGGTCCCGGACATAGGCGAGGTCCCCCTTCTCCCGTTCAGGTCGTGGCCGCACGTGGTACCCCCGTGCGCATGGGGTTGGGCGACGGTAGGCGGGCCCTGCCGAGAGGCTCAAGCATCTGCGCGGGGTGATCGTCGGGGGTTGGTGGGTGTGTGCGGTGGGCGCGCGGGCGGCGTTGGTGCGGGTCGGGACAGGGTGTGGGGTGGGCATGCGGGTTGGGGGTGTGATTCGGGCGGCGAGGTGAGCGATCGTGCTGGCTGCTCCCGGACGGGCGGGGGCGTGACCGGAAAGGGACGACCCAGCATGGACAACCGCACCCAGTACACGCTTTCGAGCAAGCCGATCCGTGACATCGCCGCGCGGGCGCACCAGCCGTCGCGTGGGGAGGAGTTCCCGGACCTGGCGCCGGGGTTGGTGATGTCGACGTTCCGTTCGCGGCAGTTGTGGCGTGGGATGGCCTGGCGGCGGGCGTTCGCGGGGCGGGGAGATCAGTCGGCTCCCGCGCGTCGGATGGTGGGCCAACTGCTGGCCGACACCGGCCGGGCGGAGGACGCGCAGTGGGTGACGGCTGAGCTGGTCAGCAACGCGCTGCGGCACACGTGCTCGGGCCGGGAGCGGGGGTTCTTCGTGGTGGAGGTGCTGCGCGGCGCGGACGTGGCCCGGATCGTCGTCTATGACCTGGGAGGCGGTCCGGCCCCGGACTTCTCCCGAACGCCCGGCTCGCCACCTGAGCTGGCCGAGCACGGGCGCGGCTTGGCCGGGGTAGCTGAACTGGCAGTCCGGATCGGGGCGGCGGGTGATGCGATCACTGGGCACGCGGTCTGGGCCGAGCTCGCCTTTACAAGCGGGACTGCCCGAGCGGCCCGAAACGCCGACGAGGTTCGCCTGCGCCCGGCAGCTGGTGCGGTCGACGTTGCCGGGCGGGAGCCGGAAGTGGCTTCTGCGCGGGAGTTCGAGCCGGCGTCTGCTGGGCTGAGCGCGCCGGTGGCGAGCGCTACTGCCTGCCACGACGCTGCAGTCTCAAGGCACGAGGAGACTGCCGGCGATGTGCCGGACAGTCGGCCCGGCGGCGTGCCGGGCGTCTTGATGGTGCCGATGAGGAGACCGGGCTCGGACGGAGGGGAGGGGGCTGTTGATCTGGACCCTTCCACGGATCTGTGGAGGCCATGTTGAGACAGAGGGCGGACCAGGTGTCCGCGTACGGCCAGGAGCCGTGGGCGCAGCAGGCGCTGGCCAGGCTACGCCGGGACTGGCCCGATTGGGCCTTCCTGGTAGTGCGGTACCGGTGGCTCGCGATGCGCGGCAAGCAGGTCATGATCAGCGCCACCGGCCCGGAGGAACTGCGTCAGGCTTTGCCACCGATCCCGGTCAAGCCCATCCCGACAGAGCCAGCCTCGGCCGTGCCCGCCTCGTCTGCATCTGGCCCGATCGAGCGCGGCGCGACGGAGATCGGACCGGCGCTGTCAACCTTGGCCGAGCTGCCGGCGACGGACCTGGATGAGGGTCGTACAAGGCTGAGCGCGTCGCCGCCACCGGCCTCAGCATTAGGGACGGGCGCGGGTTGGGCCCGCGGGGGTGATGGCGCGGGAGCGGGGTTGAGCGACATGCTGACCGCCGTTGCGCCGCCGTTGGCGGTGTTGGCCGACGAACAGTTGGGGACGCGCACATGGGCGGTAGCTGCCGCTGACCGGGCTCGGGTGGTGTGGAGGCAGCAGGGGTGGGCGTGGTGGACGTGGGGCAAGCGGCGGGACCGCTCGTGGCCAGGCTCACGAGTCGAGGAAGGCGGCCATCCGATGGGCCGGGACCGGCCTTCGGGCGGGGGCGCGCCTCGTCATCGCCGGGTTCAGCCGAAGCTCACCGCAGTGGCTGCCGCTGTTGCCGCCTGATTGACGGAACGGGCCGCGCGTGATGGTCGGGGTGCGGGCTTGACACCTGGGGTGCAGGTGGGCGTCGATACCTATTCGCCCGCCCGCCGTGGAGAAGCGTCGGGCGGGCGGACCGGGCCGGTATGGGTTCGCTTCTGGTGGGGGAGGGGCGAACCCACCGCCGGAGGCTGGAAATCGCTCACAGCTGAGTCCGCTTGGGGTGTGGCGTTCGCTGTTGCGGGTTCACGCGCGGGGCGTTGTTCGGTGTTGTCTTCGGTGTCGCGTTTTATTGTCGCGTTCGGTGTTGCCGCTGAGAGCGCCTCACCCCCTGGCGTGCCGTTTCCTCAGGCCGTGTGGGTTTCGTCTGTTGCGGTGGCCGCCCCGAATCGCCTTAAGGCGATTCCCTGAATATGTGCGCAGGCGTGTTCTCATGCGGCTGTCAATTCTGTTGCATCTGGTTGTGGTTGACCTTGGTCAGCTGCTTGCCCTCCCTCTCTGCTGGCTCTTCTGCTTCGCACGTGCCGGCCTTTCAGGAGGCTCGTCCCTGAGCATGGGATCGGAACCTCGCGTGCCGAGCCCGGGCCGCCGCCCCGTACCGGTCGCCCGGGTGCGGATTCGCCGACATTGTCTGGTTTGCCCTTGTCAGATGGGACGGCTCGGCCATCTCCCGTCATGGGGCGGGGCCGTTCGCGTGATCGCCGAGGTTCCCCTGTCGGGCACGGCCGATGCTCGGCGGGTGTGCGGCCCGGGATTGGGCATGAGTGGGCCCCGGTCCGGCGTGAGGGGCGGTGCCGGGGCCAGTCACAGGGCCGGTCGCGGGTGGTGGGGCGGGGTTAGGCGGTGGCGGCGGTAGATGCCGTGGGGGCGTAGAACGGTGGTGTAGGAGCTGGTGGCGGCCATCATCGTGAGGGTGTGCCGCCATTGGCTGAGGTGGGTGCGGGCCTGGCCGGTGACCTCGGCGGCGATGGTAGCGGGGTCGGCCGGTTGGCCGCGCTGGGCGTGTGCCTCGTGCATGGCGGTGAGGTCGTCGTAGTCGTTGATCTCGAAGACGGCCCCGTGGTCGGCTACGTCGGCGTGGGCGGTGTCCACTGTGAGCTCGTCGGTGGCGGTGATCGTGCGTGCCATGCGATTTTCCCTTTCGTTTCCCCGGCGCGTTATTCCCGGGTGCGGTTTGTCGGCGGCGGTTCATCGCCTAATTCCATGGACGTTCGATCGCGTATGAATGTCAACCCGGCCGCGTGTTTATCTGCGAGATTACACTCATCGAGAATCGGGTAAAGTGGCGTCGTTTGCCGTCGTTCGGTGGAATGCGGGAAGAGCTGGGCCGGCCGCGAATGTCAAGCCGCTGCGGCGAGCTTCTCATGAGATATTTCTGCAGATCAGCGGTTGGTTTGTTTGGTTAGCCTCTCCAGCCGTTGGAGTGACAAAAAATGTGGCCCGGTCGACTTGCCGTCCGCGTTGTATGCGAGGGATGGTCGTCACGCAAACGAAAAACACCGGGCCCGAACGGGGCCGGGAAATGCGACCGGAAAGGGCATCACGCAATGGCTATCAACACTCCGGAAATGACCGCCACTGACAACATCGCCGCTGACGCGGAATCCGCCGTCATCGTCCCCGCCGACGCCGCGTCCCTGACCGGCCCTGAGGGCCCCGGCACTGCCGCCCCGGACGCCGACCCCACGGCGGGCGGGGACGCGCGTGTGGAGGCGGTGTGGGCGGCGCTGAACGCCGAGCCCGGCGCATCCGCCACGCTGATCGGGGCGGCGGCCGGTCTGAGCCGGATGGTGGCGGGCAAGATCCTCAACCAGCTCGAAGCCGACGGGCGCGCCCGCCGCGAGCCGGGCACGAACGACGGCCAGACGCGGGGCCGCGCCGCTGACCGGTGGTACCCGATCACCACCAACACCGGCGACATCACCGACCCGGACAGTGGAACCTCGGGCACCGAGGCCGGACCTGCCGACGCTGCGGAAGCGCCCACACCGCAGGAGGAGACGCTTCCCGCCATCACCGAAACGGCCGATGTCACCCTAGGGGAAGCATCTGAGATGGGGACCGAGGACGAGCGGACCGACGAGGACCCGACCGGGGAGACGCACGGTCACCCGGATGCCCTGACGGGTGGCGGAGAGCCCGTCGATACCCACACCGACGAGCCCGCTGTTGAGACGGCGGATGACCCGGAATGGGCGCGCGTACGGGCCGAGCTGGCGGAACTGACCGACCTGTTCGGCGGGGTCGCCCTGGCAAAAGACGACGGTAACGCCGTGATGGCGTTGGGGTGCCTGGAGATGGCGATGGCGAGGGTCGCCTCGGTGCACCGTAACGCGCGGGCGGCGCTGACCGGTACCGCCGCCGCCCCGGCCCGCCCCGCGTCGGCCGCGCGGCCGGGCACTGTCAGCGGCGGCGTGGGGAGCGGGGTGCGGCCGGGGGCGTTGCGGGATCGGGTGCACGCGCACCTGATCGAGTTCCCGGACAAGGACTTCACCCCGTACGAGATCGGGAAGGTGCTGGACGCCTCGTCCGGTGCGGTGGCCAACGCGTTGGACCGCCTCGTCAACCTCGGGGAAGCGGTGCTGACTTGTGAGCGGCCCCGACGGTTCGCCCTCGCCCCCACCGCCAACCCCACAGAGGCCCCGATCGAGGTCACGGCTGAGCCTGGCACGCCCGCCGAGGCGGACACCTACAACGGCTGAAGCCCGGGGTCCGGGCGGGCCACCCCACAACGGCCCGCCCGGACTCCTAGCCCGGCCGGTCACCCCACCGACGCCCCCACCGTCTACGGCCCCCGGCTCTCCCGCCGGGCGGCAACACCGCCCGGCCCGCCCTGGCCACCACCGATCACCGGTCCACCGGCCCCGACGCTGAGGGGCCAGACCGGACCGCCCCATCCGCCACCTCGTCTGTTTCGCATGCCCACACATCAGAAAGGCACTGTCATGGCTCACGAGATCGAGATCTTCGCCAATGGTTCGGCCGGGTTCGCCGCCGCAGGTAAGCCGGGCTGGCACGGGCTCGGCTATACCGCGCCCGGTCCGATGACCGCCGAGGAGCTTCTGTCCAACGCCCAGCTCGCCGGGTGGAACGTGCGCAAGGTGCCGGTCGGTCAGGTTACCGACCCGGTCACCGGCCTGCCGGTCGTCACGGACGAGGACTTCCTCGTGGTGCGCACCAACCCGGCAAGCGGCCAGCCCGAACGGCTCGGCCGTGTCGGCAGGGACTACCAGGTTCTGCAGAACGAGGACGTGACCGGCTTCCTGCAGACGTTGGTGGACGAGTCGGGGGCGATCTTCGACACGGGCGGCTCGCTGAACGGCGGACGGCGGGTGTTCGTCACGATGCGGCTGCCCGAGCCGCTCATGGTCGGCGGGTTCGATCAAATCGACCTGTACCTCGCGGCGTTCTCCCGGCATGACGGGTGGGGGGCGTTCGTCACGGTTGCCACCCCGGTCCGGGTGGTGTGCGCGAACACCGAACGGGCCGCGCTCGCCAACCACGCCTCGAAGTTCACCGTCCGGCACACCGGCAACGTGGCCGGGCGCATCGCCGAGGCGCGTGAGGCGCTGAAACTCACCTGGAAGCACGGCGAAGCGTTCGCCGCCGAGGCCGAGAAGCTCCTCGCCATGCCGATGGATGTGAAGGAGTTCCGGCAGTTCGCCGCCCGCCTGCACCCCCTCCCGGCCGACGCCAAAGAGCTGGGCAAGCGTAATCACGACCTGACCATGCGGGATCTGGAGTACCTGTTCGCGCAGGCTCCGACCCAGGAGCCGATCCGTAACACGCGGTGGGCCGCGTACAACGCGGTGACCGAGCGGCTGGACCACAAGAGCCCGGTGTTCGGCAGCCGCGACGGGGCGACCGTACGGGCGGAGCGGGCCCTGCTGGATGACCACGACAACGCCAAACTCAAGGCTCGCGCGTTCCGGCTCCTGGCCACCGCCTGAGCGGCCTGTCGGGTACGGCCCCGCCCGGGGGCCGTACCCGACACCACGGCCTTACGTGGGGCGCTACGGAAACCCGCGCCTATGGACCATTCCGCACCGTAGCCCGCGTCGGTAGAACCCACGGTCCCGTACTTCCTGCCGCACCCGGCCACCCGACCGGCCCACCCCAGGCACAGGGCACCCACCCCTCACAACACCGCACCCACGAGCAAAAGGAGATCATCATGGGACGACTCGAAGACCTGGCGGTCCACTACGCCACCGCCGCCCGCTGGGAACTCGGCGAGGCACTCGCCCGCATCGCTTCCCTCGACGATGAAGGCACGTTGCGTGACAAGGACCTGGGGCGTATCGCCTACGCCTACCAACGGATGTCGTGGTGGCAGCAGGTCACCGACCTCACCCACGGCCTCGAGAAGACGGTCGACGGCGCAACCGCGCTGATGACCGTGCGGCAACGGGCACGGGAGTCGCTGATCAACGCCCGCCCGGTGAACAACGGTGGCTTGTTCGCCCTGGCGATGGCCGAGTCCCGGCGGGGTGGCGCGCGTGCCTTCCTGGACGCGACCGAGAAGCTCGCCGAGGAGCTCGCCCTCCCCACCGATCAAGACACTCCTCCGGCCGACACGGGCATGCCAGCCACCCCCGCGAACGAGCGGGCCTCGGCCGAGGGCTACCGGCCGTGACGCCGTGCACGGGCGGTTCCCGGTTCGAGCTGATGGGCTGGGAATGGGACCTTGCGATCGCGAGGTCCACGGCCGCCACGAAGCAGGCTGCCCGCCTCGCCGTCGCCCGGTGGGCGGGGTTGGGCTCCCCCATCCCCACCTCGGGCGGGCGAAAGGGACAAGGCCGAGCCGACGACGCGGCTGACCGGCGCCTCACGGGCGCGGGCCGACGAGCGCGCGTGCCGTACCAGGGCGGCCATCACGCACCGCCTACCGTCCGGCCCCCTCTTCCCCCTGTCCGCTTCACCCGTCCCACTCCGGCACGGATGAGGTCACAGCGGCTGGTCGAGCGGCCACCCTCACGACCCTCACCTCTCACCGATCCCCGTCACTCGACGAAAGGAATGCGCACGATGGATGACCTCAGCCAGCCCACCCCCCTCCACCCGCCCGGGGAGCCGAGCAGCATCATCCCCGCCCGGCACGTCAGCGCGAACCAGGCCGAGCAGGCGCGGCGCTCGTTCGATCAGCTGACCGCCGACAAGATCGCTGCAGTCCGCCACGCGTTCTACGCAGCGTCGGCCGAGGCGATCTTCGTCTTGCAGAACGGGCAACGGCTCTCCGGCGAGCAGTCGTTCGCCGCCGCCCACGCCCAGGCGTCACGCGCCTGGTGGGATCTGGTGGACGAGGAGATCACCGGTAAGAAGCTGACCTCCGATCACGCGCTACGGCGGGTGCGCTCCTGGGCCCGCCACTACCTCACCGGGGAGCCTCCGGCCGCCCGGCCGGGCACGTTGTTCGATCACGCCCTCGCCCACGCCGCGCGCATCGCCACCCGTGACTTCCTCAACGACAGCGGCCACCTTCTCACCCAGCACCTGATCGACCAGGCAGGCAACCCTTCCACGGCCGCGCCCGTGGAACATGACCATCCCCGAGCGGCCAGCCCCGACACGCGACCCTCCACGGTGGCGGGGCCATGACCGGTCAACCGACCGCGCTAGCGCATCCGGGCGCTGGCGACTCCCCTGAAGAAAGGACACCAACGTCATGAGCAACTCCCCGCAGCATCCCGCCACGGGCGCACTGCCCGAAGGGGTTCCGGCTTCCCTGGAGGCGATCATCGACCAGGCCCGACGCACCCGCCAGCATCACCTCGACGACATCGTCCGGCGCCTCGGCCGTGGCGAGCGGCTGACCGCCGAGCAGATCTACGACACCCTGTGCGCGCAGACCCTGTGCACGTGGTGGTTGCTGGTGGCCCGGTACATCGAGCACGCCGACGGCGGACGTTTGCTTCCGGCGCAGGCTGTCGCCAGGTTCGTCTCCTGGATCACCCCCTACCTCGACGACCCAATCTCATCCGACCCTGGGATCGCCCAACGGGCCCTCGGCTTGAGCAGCGAGCACGAGCTCGCCCTGGCCCACCTTGACCGCAGCCTCGCGCTCATCCGTCAAGGCGCCGCCCGTATCTTCCTCACCCAAGCCGAGACACTCGCGCCGGCCCGCTCCGCAGAGCAGTCTCCGAGCGCCTCGACCGGGCAGGAGGCCACGGCATGACCCACCACACCGCCACCGGCGAACCCGAGGCCGTCTCCCCAGACTCTCCGCCCTCCAACCGGCAGGGATCAGAGCGGGCGGACAGCTCGCGTGTGGAGGTCTTCCGGATGCTTGGCTGGTGCTGGGACATCACCGCCGCCAAGCAGCTCACCCAGGGCCGGGCCCCGGACGGGCGGATCGTGACCGAGTGGTGGGCGGCCATGCTCCAACTGGTCGCCATCAATGCCGAGCACGCGGCCCAGGTGGATCTGTCCGAGCCGCTGATCGTGGCCACGGTCCCGAACGGCGGTGTGCTGATCATCGACGGCTGGCACCGCCTCTGCAAGGCCGTGACCATCGGCCTTCCGGAGTTGCTCGCCGTGGTGCTCACGGCCGAGGAGGAACGCGCCTGCCGGATCTTCGGCGGAGAAGAGACGGTAGAGGATGATGCGCCTGGTAGCGCCTGATCCGGTGGCGTAGGTGGCATGCCCCGCCCAGCACAATCACAGTGTGCTGGCCGGGGCATACCTCCTGCACCACCGGATCAGGTCCGTCTGCCCGGATCTTTCCCCATAACCCGAGGATGTTTGCCCGCCATGATGAGCGCGATCTTCTCCCGCACCGCTTCGGGCGTGGGGTTTTGAAGCAGGTACGGATTCGGTCCTAGACCGAGTGGACTCACGTAGGGTGCGGGCTTGTCCGGCTTAGGCGCAGGTTCTCTCATTTTGATGAGGGGCCCGCCGCCGTCGGGGGCGTCGACTGGACGCGGGTAGAGGGTGTGACCGATGAGCCGGAGCACGGACTCGATGGGCAGCAGGTAGTCGATGAGGCTGGTCTCGTCATCGTCGGACAGGGTGGGGTCCTGGGGCCGGTTGCGGTTGTGAAGGTCGACCTGCCCGGCCTTGGCGAGGTGGTCGTAGAGGCGCCCCTCCAGCCACCCGGCCTCGCTGCTGTTGAGCGTCTCATCCTCATTGGATTCGTAGCGGATGAGCAGCGCCCGATACCAGTGGGCGCGCTCCTTGAGCTGCTGCAGGACGCGGTGGCGTAGCCCGGGGGTGGTGGCCTTGCCGACGTAGGCTCCCCACCGGCCCTCGGCGTTCGGCCGGTCGAGCAGGAGGTAGACGCCGGGGACGTTCCAGCCTTTCTCGAGGCGGTTGGCGTGGTCGCGGTCGAGCAGGAGCATGCCGGCGACCTTGTGCTTGGCTCGGATCTTCATCGGGTTGTTGAGGTCGTAGGAGAGGCTGACGACGAGCTGGGACGGGGCGAACCGCATCGCACACACGTGGCGTCTCCTTCACGGTGCCGCCGGAGATTCTCCCGAACAGTATCGGACACATTGCTCTTCGTAACCACGAGTTTCGGGAAGAAAGTGCAGCTCACCTCACCAGGTAGGAATCCGTCTGGTGTCGGGCCACACTATGCCGGATGCTGGTACGGCCCCTGTTGGGGCGTCATCCCGCGCGGTCGCCGTGCTTGTAGCGGGGGTGTGGCGGGCCCGTCCACGGCCCGTGGTAGCCGTACGGCGGCCGGGAGGGCGTGCCGTCGGGTGCCGTCGCGCGGCCACGCTGCCGCTGCGGCGTACGGTCAGCGTGGGTCGGGCTGACCGGTGGCGGGGTGGGCGGATGGCCGGGTGAACCCGATCAAGTCCCCGCGCTGGTATGTGTCGATTTTGACGACGGTGCGGCGGTTGGGGGCGTGGATCATCTGTCCGTTGCCGATGATGAGGCCGACGTGCCCGGGCCCGTCTGGCTCCATGCGGAAGAAGGCGAGGTCGCCAG
Source organism: Nonomuraea sp. NPDC050153 (assembly GCF_044460125.1). Taxonomy (NCBI): domain Bacteria; kingdom Bacillati; phylum Actinomycetota; class Actinomycetes; order Streptosporangiales; family Streptosporangiaceae; genus Nonomuraea; species Nonomuraea sp. NPDC050153. The sequence continues at coordinate 101,466 of NZ_JBITJQ010000019.1, read as the reverse complement.
GCTGCTCCTGCCCTTGCGGAATGGGCGGTCCGTGGCGCCATTGGTCGGCTGCCACTCGTGGGATAGTGATTCCGGCTGCTTGGTAGGCGCGCATGGTCAGCCCGGAGCAGTCGAAGGCAGCCGGTCCTTCGGCTCCCCACAGGTACGGCTTGCCGAGTTGGGCATGCGCATACGCGAGCACGGCAGCGACCTGCTCGCCCGGGATGATCGGGACGCACGTCCCGGCGAGGGCGTCGACGGTGCGCTGGGCGAGCGGCTCCCACTGCGCGTAGGCGTCGGGGCGGCCGGAACGCTGGACGGCTTGAGCGGCCTGGGTGAGTGGCAGTTGCTCCCAGTGCGGCACGGTGACCAGGCGATCATAGAAGGCGCCGGAGGCGTAGCGGGGGTCGAGGACCTGCTCAGGTGTTCCCCAGCCCTGCGACGGGCGCTGCTGAAACAGCCCAAGACTGTCGAGATGACCGTAACGCAGGTTACGCAGTTGGGACTCTTGCAGCGAGGTGGCGACCGCGATCACCGCTGCCCGCGCGGGCAGCTCACGTTCCATGGCGACCTGGACGATGAGGGCGGCGTGGGCCTGCTGCTCGGCGTCCAAGTCCAGTATCGGTGCTGTCCGCGTTGAGGCCGGGGCCGCGACCGGGCTGCCTGCCAGGTTGCTCGCCATGCTGGGTGTGATCACGCAGACGGTGCCACCGGGTGTTCCGGACGTGGTCAGGATGCTGGTGGCGGCTGCGATGAAGGCCAAGACGATGAGCAGCAGGAGGGCGGCGCCGGCCGCGGCGGCCTTCACCTGCTCTCGTCCTCCTTGGGGAACAGGCTGTCGAGGTAGTCGTCGTAGGAGTCGTTGGTGGTGGTGGTGGGCTGTTCGGGGCTTCGGCCGAGGGTGAGATGCGGCCACGCGTTGGCGAGGTCGGTCAGCCTCATCCGAGGCTGACTCGGCCGGTTCGGGATGGGGAGCCAGCAGGGTCCGGCGGGGCCGTCGTCGAGGTCGGTCTGGACGGCGGTGGCTATGGGTATCTCGGTGGTGGCGATGAGGGTGCGGAGGTTGGTTTCGCGGGCGCGACTGGGCAGCCAGAACAACACCGGGGTGGTGATCTGGGTGGTGTCGGCGAGGTCGGTGTAGGCGGCGAGTTTGTCCGCGACTTTGGCCAGGGTCATGCTGCCGGTGTCGTGTTCGAGGAAGAAGTCGATCTGGCGGCCGTTTTCGTGCCAGCAGCCGAAGGCGTCGGGCCGGGCCAGGCCGCCCCAGATCGTGGCGCACTGCTTTTCCGATAGCCACGCGCGCAGGTGAGCTTCAGGAGTGTGGCGGGCCAGATGGCACAGGTGGACGAAGAAGTCGTTGACGCCGATCTGGTGGCCGCTCTTGGCCGAGACGGAGATCGACATGGCCAGGTCGGGGTGGTAGCCGAGCTCTTTGACGGTGGTGTGGCTGCGCAGGGCGAGGAGTTCGGCCCCGGCACGGCCGAGGACCCAGTGGCAGGGGGCGGAGCCGCCGTAGGGAGTCCAGGGCCGGTAGCGGGTGATGGTGTGGAGCTTGTGCAAGATGCCCAGGCGGCGGCGGGTGGGTTGCGGCTTGGTGAAGAACAGCCGCTGAAGCTGGTGGGTGGTCAGCACGCGGTGATGAAGGAGGTGTTCCAGGACCTGGTAGTCGCGGGGGGTGAGCCGGGCGACGATGCTGGCCATGGCGGCGGCGTCGAAGCGGGGCAGGCCACGTGGGATACGAGCTGCGGGCATAGCGGACTCTCCTGAAGGCAAAGGGTGCTGAGTGGATGCGCGGCGGCGATCCGGTTGGCGGGCTGCGTTGGCGGGTTTAGATGGGCTCGTGATCGTGGCCGAGGAGCCCGTTGCGGAGGTCAGTGCGCAGGTCGTGTTCGACGCTGTTGTGGCCGCGCGGCTTGGGGGCGGGCGGCTGGAGTGCGGTGTCCGGCTGGGTGAACTGCTCGCGTGATGCCTGGCGGATCTCGTCTGCCCGGCCCTCGATCGCTGACGGCAACGGGCGGGTGCGCAGGGTGAACGCGGAGGTCTGCTGGCCATGGATGACGAGGCGGGCGGTGGCTTGGTAGGCGCCGAGGTGGGTGAGGTCGTGCGGGCTGATCAGCGGCGCGGTGTGGTGTTTGAGGTCGTTCGCGTCTTTGGGCGAGGCGTTGAAGTAGATCTTGTTGCGGGCGTCGGCGGACAGGGCTTCGCGCAGGTCGGCTGGGAGTTGGTCGAGGTGCTGGTGGGCCAGGACGAGGGAGAGTCGGTAGCCGCGCGCTTCGGCGAGGACGTCGTTGATGTGGCCAGGCAAGTTCAAGAAGTTGTGACACTCATCGATGACCAGCGAGGCGTCGGGCCGGTCGGCCTCGGCGACGTTGGTGCGGCGGGTGGTGGCTTGCCAGGTGTGGGCGAGCAGGATGGAGCCGAATAGCCGGGCGGCATCGTCACCGAGGATGCCTTTCGGCAGTCGGGCTAGGACGAGCCCGCCCCGGTCGAGGAGTCGGCCGATGGGGACGGTGGTGTCTGGGCTGGCCAGCGCTTGCCGTACGAAGGGGCGGAGCAGGACGGCGCGGAGTTTGTTCATCACGGGGCCGATGACGGTTGCTTGCCCGGCGGGGGTGAGGGCTTCGTAGGCGCTCCAGAACCCGGCCAGCAGGCTGTCGTCCAGTCGGGCGGTGATCTTGGTGCGGAAAGCCTGGTCGGTGAGCAGCCGGGGGACGTCGGCGAGGGTGGCTTTGCGGCCGAGGACGCTGGTCAGGGTGAGGCAGGCGGAGCGGAGTAGGTCATCCACGCGTGGCCCCCAGGCTGTGGAGAAGCAGCGGTGGAAGATGGTGACGACGGAGTCGACGGCGAAGGTGGGGTCGTGCCCGGCGAGGATGTTGATCGACGGTGGTGGCGCGGGGTCTTGCGGGTCGAACACCACGGTTTTGCCGATCGCCCGCTTGGGCAGGCGGTTGAGGATGTCGGTGATCAAGTCGCCCTTCGGGTCGATGACCAGGGCGCCCCGGCCTGCTGCCGCGTCGGCCAGGACCAGGTTGGCGAGCAGGGTGGATTTGCCGACGCCGGTGCCGCCGAGCACGTGGGTGTGGTGGCGGCCGTCGGCCACGGGCAATGCCACGGGCCGGTGTGGGCCGCTGTCGGCGTCGCCCAGGATGCGGGCGGTTCCACCCGCCGTGGTGCGGGGCACGGCTGGTGACGGGGCGACGGGGCGGGCTCCGGCGCGGGTGATGCCGGGGGCGTCGATGTCCCAGGGCAGGTGGGCGAGCGTGGCCAGCTCGGTGACGGACAGCAGGTAGCCGCCGTCGAGGCGGCGTGAGCTGATCGTGCGGCTGGGGCGCAAGAGGCGGGCTCGGCGCAGGTACTGGTGGCTTCCGGTGAAGAGGGCGAAGATGCCGGCCAGGGTGTGGGCGTGGCCTCGCAGCCACCCGCGAACCAGATCAGAGGAGCCCACACCATCTTGGCGACTGCTCATCGGAGTGCGAGTCGGGGTGGAGGTGGGTTCGCGGCTGGTAGCGACGGCGTAGCGGATGGCGACGGTATAGCGCGGCTGACCGGCCTTGGCCAGGATGGTGCGGACTTGCTCGGTGCGTTCGGGGAAGTCGCGGGCAAGCTCGCCGTTGTGGCGGCGGTCGCGGCTGGCACCGGGCAGAGGGAGGATCTCGTCGAAGACGCGGCCGAGGCTGTGGCGGCTGCCTCCTCCGCGCAAGTGGGCGGCTGCTCGGTAGGCGTGCCGCAGGCGCCTGCCCGTGGTGGGACGGGCCAGGATCTGCACGACGGCGTGTTCGCCTTCGCGCAGTCCGCTCATGGCCTCCAGAAAGGAGCGGACAGGGTCGTGGTCGTGGTCCGTCTTGAGTGGAAAGTGCTCGGGTGCAGCCAGCACAAGCTGCCCACCGGCAACCTCGGCATCGTCCGGGAGCGGTGAGGTGGCGGGGCTTGTGGTGGTGGTCGCGCCCGGCCACGCGGCTTGGACAGCCTTCTCCACGATGCCGGGCGGGATGGTGCCGGGCACCCACAGCCGGATGCGGACTCCGGCGTCGCTGCCGTGGTATTCCCACACCAGATGCGGTTGCCCGGTGAAGGCGCGTTTCCATGCAGGGCGGAGGAGGCCGACGAGTTGCCGCCACAGCACCACGGCGCCCTCGGGATCACTGCGCGGCGGGGAGGAGATCTCGATGAGCCGGGCTTCGGGTGTCATGTCGGCGTGACGAAGCCAGCCGAGCAGGTAACGCACCACAGCAGCCACAGCCCATATCACCCCCATGACCGCAGAAAGCCGGGGTCCGTGGGCAAGGGCGAGTTCAGGCAGGCGGGCAGGTAGCTCGGCCAGGAAGTCGAGGGCGGTCTGGACGTCGTGATCGTCGATGCCGCACAGCAGGCACGGCCCATCCTGTCGGGGCGACTCCTGGATGGTCATAGCGGGTCGCCTTCCTCATCCTCGTCTTGGCTGTCGGTGGTGATCTCGGTGAAGTCGGCCGGGCTGGGTGGTTGCGCGGCTTGGGCTTGGAGCGGGCCGTGTTGATGGTGCTGGTCGAGTTGGTTGAGGAACTGCGGGTCTGTAGTGATCAGTTCGACTTCGCGGGGTGAGGCGATGACGTGGAAGGCGGCTCGGCTGGCAGGGCCGGCGACCAGGAGCGCCTCGCCTCGCTCGGCGGTGAGTAGGAACTGGCGTTCGCCATCGGTCAGGTCGAAGGCGTCCCCGACCGCGCAGATAGCCTGCGGCGCCTGTCGGAGAAGGATCTGATTGGCCGCGTTGGCGACGATCGCCTGCCCCAGTTCGGTGCCGAGCAGGTCGGCGGCGTCCTGGGTGACGACGGCGAGCCCGGCCCAGTGCTTCCTGGCTGCCTTGGCCATCCGAAAGAGAAAACGAGCGCCCTCGGGTTCCTTCATGAGCAGCCAGGCTTCGTCCACGACGACGAGGCGCTTCTTGCGGTCGCGCGGGTTGGCCACCCGCCGCCAGATAGCGTCCAGCGCCAGCAGAGTGCCGACAGCTTTCATCTCCTCGGGCAGATCCCGCAGAGAGAAGACGGTCAAGTGCCCGGAGGGATGGGTGGTGGTGGGGCCGTCGAACAGTTCGCGGTAAGAGCCGGTGACGTAGGGGGCGAGCTGTGCGGCCAATTCTGTCCCCAAGGGACCGGCGGCGTTTCTGGTAAGAGTGGTGACCAGATCGGCGAGGAGTGGCGCGGGCCGTGTCCATGTGGCCGGATCGCGGGTGATCCCGGCCGCCTGATAGGTGTCGATGATCGCCGCGTCGAGAACGGCGCGTGACTGCGGGGAGAGCTGTGTGCCGCCGAGCATGGTGGCGATCAAGGTCTGCAGGAACATGGCCCGGCGTGACAGGACGTCGTCGCGGGGGCCGTGGCTGGCGGGCAGGTCGAAGGGGTTCCACCGGACGCCTGCTGCGCCGAGGTGCAGGCAGGTGCCGCCGACCGCTTGGGCGAGGCGTGCGTATTCGTCTTCGGGGTCGACGACGGCGACCTCAACGCCTTGGTAGAGGAGGCGGAGGGTTTCGAGTTTGGTGAAGAAGCTCTTGCCCGCGCCGGATCGTGCCAGGACGACGGAGTTGTGGTTGTCCTGGGCGTAGCGGTCCCACAAGACGACACCGGAGCTGGTGGCGCTCAACCCATACAAGACCCCGCTCTCTCCGACTGCCGTAGCGAGGTCGGGCGAGGTGAACGGGAAGGCCGCCGCCAGCGCGATCGTGTCGAAGGTGCGCGTCGCCCGAAGGGAATCGACTCCGAGCGGGAGGCTAGTCGTCCACCCCTGCAAGGCGCGAAAAGTCGCCGGTTGGGCATCGAGCAGGAGCGACGACGCGAGCGCCCGGACCCGCTCCACCTCTGCCGCCAGCTCCGGCTCCGAAGCGGCAGTGACGGTGAGGTAGAGGCCGACCTTGAACAGGCGGCCGTGCCCTCGAGCCAGGCTGTCGGCCAGGTCGGTGGCGTCATCAGCGGCGGCCTCGGTGGCGAAGTCGGGGAGTCTGCTGTGTTGGGCGTCGGAGCGGCTGGCCGATTCCAGGCGGGCGAGCTGGCGACGCAGCCGCATGGCCGCCACCTGCTGCGGGATTGGTTCGACATGCAGGGACACGTCGAGGTGCCCCGGGTAGGTGAGCAGCGGCTCCAGCCATCCCGCGCCGACCTCGCGCGGGTAACCGGTCACCACGAACGACGCGCAGACAGCGTTGGGCAAGGTGACAGTCCGGACGCCGACCTGGACAGCGGCTGGATGGGTCAGCGTGCCGGGTCCGTGGTCGCGGGTACGGCGGCGTAGTTTCACGTGGTGCTCCTGGTCGAGGTGATCAGCTCGCCGGGGAGGGCCTGGCCGAGCGGCTGCCGGCCGCCGGGGTCGAGGCACTCGGTCAGCTCCTGGTTGGCGGCCTCGGCGTCGAGGATGCGAGTGGTGACGCCGAGCGCGGCTAGGCTGCGTTCTGCTTCGGCGGCCCGCCGCAGGACGACGGCCGCGGCGGCGTCTCGCCGCACCGAGCGGCGACCTCTACTGGTGGTGGGCTGGTCGCGCAGCACGATGAGCACCTGCCGGGTCAGTAGTTCGCGAGAAGCGTTGAGCTCAACCAGGTAGTCGGCGTGCTCGCGGGCGGCTGCAGCGAGTGCCGGGTGGGGCAGACTCGCTGCCTGTTGCTCAACGATCTCGGCCAGGCCGGTGAGGTCGGCAGGGCGGGCACGGGCGAGGATCTGCACGGGTGCTTCAAGAGAGTTCAGCCACCGCCCGAACGCCCCGACGAGTGCGGCCTGCTCGCTGGTGGTGCGCAGGTGGAAAGACAGGGTGCTGGTCTCCACCAGGACCGCGACGCCTCCGTCGGTGAGTTCGAGTGCTCCGTCGGTGCGGATCGTCCGCACCGGCAGCCGCAGCGGGGCGGGCAGCTTGCCGCGCAGGCGGCACCACCTCGGCGGGCCCGTAACCCCCTCAGGGGCGGAGATCAGCCTTTTAGGGGTCCGGGCGAACAGCAGGGCTGCGAGGGAGAAGCGGTCCAGACTCAGCCCGTCGCGTTGCCCGAGTGCCACCGTGAGGCCGAGCGCGAGGAGCGGGAGCAGGATGGCGGCGAGGATGATGACGGGCAGATGCTGGTGACACAGGTAGTAGATGGCGGCGGCGATGCCGCCGGTCAGGATGATGATCAGGATCTGGCGGAAGGTGAGCCCATAGGCGATCTTGTCCGGCTGGTTGATGTCGGCGGGGATGCGGGCCAGCAGAGGCGGCGGTTCAAAGTGGTTGTGGTTCACCGGCCCTCATTCCTGGGTTGACGCTGGGAGCGCGGGATACGGCGGGGCGGCGGGTCCAGCCGGAGGCGGAGCTGGCCCGGTCGGGGGGCGCGGGTGGGCATGCCCGGAAGCCGATCTTGAATCCAGGGCGGGCGTGGACGGATCCACGGTCCGGTGGTGGGCGCGGGCGCTGTTCGTGGTGCGGGTGGGCGTGGGACGCGGGTGACCGGGAACGGCAACGTCAGTTGCTTGCCCTGTCGAATTCGCCGCGCGGCGGCGGGAGATGCTGCGGGAGCGGGTGCCGAGGTGGTGGCATTGGGTGGCAGGCCGAGGGGTAGCGGGAGTTGCTGCCAGGCGGGTGCGCTGCTGGGCATGGGTGAGGCTCCTGGAGCTGTGGTGGATGGGCGGGGGCCATTGGGGGCGCGCCGTGGTCCACGGGGGCCGCTCTGCGGGCTGCTGCCAGGAGGACGTCGGCGATGCCGGTTGATGGTGGCGGCTTTGCGGTGGGTCGCGCGTTGTCCGGCTTTGCCGAGGGCGCGGGCGGCGCCTAGGGTCTTGTAGACGACTACGGCTTTGAGTAGCCGTTTCAACATGTGAGGCTGGCCTTGCTGCCAGATGGTGCGCGCGACCCAGCCTGGGATCTTGATCAGGACGAACAGGATGCCGATGACGATGAGCGCGTCCAGCACGCGGTTGACCGTGGGCCGCAATGTCGTCTCGGCGGCGTCCCCGAGACTGGGGCCAGCGGGCTTGAGCGGGTAGGTGGCGGGTGAGTCGGTCAGGAACAACTTGAACGCCAGGATCAAGCCGAGGGCTTGCAAGATTTGGATGGCGAGTAGCCCGAACAAGCACCGCCACCACAGCCGGGCGACGCCTTCGGTCTGCGGGAGGGCGTGAAACAGCAGGGCGAGCGGTGCGGCGATGATGAGAAACAGCAGCAGGGTGACGCGGATGAGGCCGATGAAGGCAAGCAGGAGCCCCATCAGCACCGCAGCGCCGATCAGCAGTACCAGGAACAGCGCGGTGCCTTCCGGGTCCTTGATCAGGCCGTCGACTTTGGCGGCGATGAGGTTCCCGGCCCGCTGCCCATCGACTCCATCACCGAGCAGCGCGGCAACCAGAGCGTTGGCCAGCTCGATGGCGTACTGGCAGATGGTGAGCGAGGCATTCAACGCCACCACCGCGACGACCACGCGCAGGATGACCTCAGCCGGAGTGGTGGAAGTTTGGACGCTGCCGTACGCCATCACGATGACGCCCCCGGCGAGCACCATCAGCACCAACAAGGCGTTGGCGACCAGCCGCACGTGACCCGACAGCTCCCGGACCCGCTCCAGCATCATGGGCGGCGGCGCGGAGAGCAGGACGCTGCCCACGAGGACGAAGGCGGGATTGATGGCCTCGACCACCAGGCGGGTGAACCAGCCGTTCATCGCATGGTTGATCTTGCAGCCGACGTCCATCCACCCGCACTCCTGCACACCTGCGGATGGCGAGGACGGCGCCTGCTGGGCGGGGGGAATCCAGCTCACCTGCGGCGACGGAACCGGGCTGGAGATGGACGATGGCGTGGGCGTGGGCGTCGGATCGGCGTACGCGGGTGCAGCAGCGGCGAACCCGTTTGCGGTGGTGGCCAGCGTGACGACGAGACAGGTGCGAACCAGCCAGCTCAGCCTTCGCCTGATATGGCCGTGTTGGTGGCGGGGCATCAGGCGCCCACGATGCCTTTGAGGATGGTGACGAGCAGGGGAGCGAGGACGGCGATGCCGTAGCCGAGGGCGGCGTAGCGCAGGGTCTTTTTGGCTGCTTCGACTTCGCCGGGATCGCCGCCTGCGAGGATGTAGCGGACTCCTCCGACGGTGAGGAAGAGCGTGGCCAGGGCCACCAGCAGGCCGACGATGACGTTGCGCAGATTGTCGATCACCGCATTCAGCGAGGCCGGTGCGGCCAGAACCTCGCCGGAGACAGAGACAGCGGCAGACAGAGGGGCTGAGACAGGGCCAGAAACGGGCGTGGCTGCGGTGGTGGCGTGGGCGATGGCGTATTCGAGCAGGGCGCCCAGGACGATGCCGCCGAGGATCACCAAGGCGATGAGCAGGACTTTGAGGCTGTGGGACTGGGACGAGGCGGTGGTGCGGCGCGGGCCGGATGTCATGTTCTGTCTCCCGGAACGGTCGTGCTGGATGCGATGCGGGTGAGGGCGGCGCGGAGGTGCCGGGCCCGGCTGCGGGGCCGGGTGGGCGTCCTCCTTCAGCGGGCGGAGTGGGTGGGCTGGGCCGGGTGACAGGGACCGGTGACCAGGTACGGTCCCGCTACCGGGCTCGGCACCCTCCGCGCTGCCTTCTCACCTGGTAAAAGACCTGGGTGAAGAGCCGAGTTAGGACATCGGGGCCAGCGGATTTTGTGCAGTCTTTGCTGGCTGAACTGCGTCGGCCCCTGTGCGATCGCTACAGGTCGCTGGGCACGTCGCCAGCCTGGAGTGCCTGGTAGAGGGCTGTTTCGGCGCGCTGGCGGCGCTTGATCGCGGTGCAGTAGAGCAGGCCACGGCGGCGGCAGTAGGAGCTGAGCGGGACGCCCTCCAGCCGGGTGAAGGCGATCAGCTCAGCCTCCTCATCGGTGATGATCTGTTGGGCGACGGCCCGGGCCAGGAGCAGGTCAGGGTGGCCGGCTGGGTAGGCGAGCGTCTGGTGTCCGCTGTCGGCTCGGTCGGTGAGATCTGGGTCGGCCAGCAGAGCGGGCTGGTCGGTGGCGTGGGCGCGGATGACGGCGATGTGGGTCAGCCGCGACAGCCGTAGCAGCGGGTGTGACCAGGCCAGATTCACCCGGCACATGGCTTCCATGTAGGCCGTCAGGACCTCGGCTTCCAGGTCCTCGCGGTCGATCCGCTCGGCCGGGATCTTGCTGGCGAGGGTGCTGATGAGGCGGCGCAGCATCGGGATCGCCATGGTGACGGCGGCGACCATCCACGCTCCTCGATGGGTGCGGGCCTGGTCGATGAGTTGCCGCCACACGTGGTCACGGGTGGTGCGTGAGCAGGACGGATGCAGCAGGATCTCCCGCAGCTCGTTCAGCGGGATCGGCCGGGCCGGAAGCCCGTGCCCGAGCTGCGCGCCATCGACCGACAGTGGGGCAGGGCCTCGCATGAGCAGGGCGAAGGCATGCTCGGCCACATCCAGCGGCAGCGAGCCGGCCAGACGGCACGGGCTGCCGCCGACGCCATCGGACGCCTGGCCGGGTTGCGCGTTCTCCGCTTCGAGGTCGCCAGTGGGCAACGTTTCGGCTGGGGCCGGGTGGGCCGTGGACGGACCGGTAACGGCCGGACGATCGGTCGGGCCGGTGATGGTCGTGCTGGTGATGGCCGCATCGGTGGTGTCGGTGGAGAGACGGACCGGGTGGGACATAGCGACGCTCCCGAAAAGGCGTGTTCGGTTCGGACGTCGCTATGCCGCCACAGCGCCCGGACAGCAACCGGGCAGAAAACGATCAGACATCGGGCACGGCAAAGATCGCGCCAAGCTTGGATCAGCCTCCGGAATTATGAGTGACCTGCGAAAACGCTGGAATCGGGGCGTGCGCCCGTGGGGTAGCAAGAAGGTGGGATCCATGACGTCGCGCCCGGAAAGCTGCCGTGACCTGCGGTAATGGGATGAGGCCGAAAGCCTCGGGTCAAAGTTGCGTCAACGCAGTGGACCAAGGCCCGGCCCCTGGCGGGCTCTGGGGCGCCGCTACGGGATTTGGCCTGCAGTGCGATCGCTCAGAGGTCCTCGCCTGGGCCGCGTGGGCGGATTGGGGGCGCGCTGGTGCGGCGCATGCGGGCCTCGGCTTGCGCTCGGGTGATGAGGGCCGATACGGCCTCGGCGGAACGGCGGGCCGCCAGCTCATGGACCTCCTGGGGCGGGTCGCGGTCGTCGATGATGATGACGGTCCCGTCGTCGGAGACATGGGTTCGGACCCGCCAGCCGAGCTGGCGTCCCGCCGCCCGTGCGGCCCGTCGCACCTCGGCCACCTCGCCCAGCTCGGTCACCGCTTCGCGGGCGAGTACGAGCTGGCCGTAGAAGCCGCGGTACTCCGGCTTGAGACAGGCGGACATCATCGCCTTGACCTGGTTGACGAGCTTGGCGAAGCGGCGTTCGGCCAGTTCGTTCCTCTGGCTCGGCATGCAGATCGCCTCCCTCTGGCACGTCGTGCTGTGCCGTCGTCCCAGGGTAGGTCGCACCCGTCCACGGTGCCGGGTCGCCTTTGACAGGAGACCTTGAGCGCATGCCGCCGAAGTCTGAGCGATCCCGGGAAGGCAGATCACGCAGCGGCGGCTCGATGACAGACGAAGCAGAACTCGTTGCCTTCCGGGTCGGCCATAACCTGGAACGAGCCTTGATCGTCAGTGACGGTCTCGCCGATCCGCGTGGCGCCCAGCCGCAGCGCGTGGGTGGCAGCCTCCTCGATTGTGTCGACCTCGATGTCCAGGTGCAGTCGGTTCTTCACGGCCTTGTCCTCGGCAACCGGCTGGAACGCCAGCCGTACGCCCCCCGGTAGCTCGACATGGGACCAGCCCCGGGCGTGATCCACCGGGTCACCGCCGAGGAGGGTGGCCCAGAAGCGCACCAGGCTCTGCGGATCCTGGCAATCCACCACGATCTGGTTCAGTCGCGTGTGCATGATGGCCAGAGTAGCGATCACCCACACTTCGGTGGTACGCGCTCAAGGTCCCGTGTCCGGGGACACCTGACCTCTCGCAGCGAAGGTTGAGCGTTGTCATCGAAGTTTGAGTGAGGGGAACACCGCAGGTGAGAGGGCTGCGCAGCGCCTTCGAGACGTGGCGGCACGGCCGCGCATGTGCCTGGGGCCGCAGCGGTTCCCTCGTCCCGACGTTCGACACAGCGCTCTGACCTGCGCGCTTAACCATCGGTGAGAAACCTGGCAGTCACCAGCCTTCAGTGATAATGCTCAACTTTCGCTGCAAAAGATCAACACCGGGCAACCGTGGCAGAGCCGGTGACGGACGCTGCCCGGAACCTGCACGAAAGCGCTGTGACCTGCGAAAACGGCGTCCTTGGCGAGATGTCGGAGGAAGGAGATGCGGGAACATGGGCGCTGACCTGGACGGGTGGTACGCCGGACCAGCACACCGTACAGGCCGGACCCCCTCAGCGTCCGACCCGCACCGTGCCATTATCTGCGTGGTCGGCTGGTTGCGGAGGGTGAAGGTACAGGTGGGATGCGAAATGCGTCCTTCCAGGTGCGAGACAGCCTCAATGATCAGGTGAGTGCCTGACCACACGATCCGGCCCCAGGCTGTTGATAGGAAGCCCGGGCCCGCTCGGCGCATCCGGCGAGGGCACGACACCGCTGGCATTGTCGAACCTTTGCTTGATGGGCTGTCCTAACTCGGGTCCTGCGGCAGGTATTTGGAACAGTGACAGGGATCGGTGGCCCGGTACTCGGGCCACACCCACATGACCGAACCCACCACCTCAACCGCTTCCACAACCGCGAGTTCCTGCCCTCTCATCGCGCCTGCCACGACCGGCTCCTCGTTCCTCGCATCCGAACCGGACGCTCGGCTCGGTGAGCCAGGCTTTCGCCTGGTTGGGGAGGTTCGGGATGCGGTTCGGGGACATCTGCCGCTGTCGGTGTGGCTGGCGGAAGCCGACACCGAATCGATCGCGACCTGTCCGGCGGGTTGCTGCCATCCGGTCAGCGGCCGGTTGGCCCGTCACCTCGTCGCCGCGTGCACCCGGCCCGGCGAGACGGTGGTTCACCTCGGCGCGAGCGATCACCAGTTGGTCTCGGCCGCGCTGACGGCGGGCTGCCTGCCGGTGGCCGTCTTCGCCGACGTGGCTCGCGCGGGTGTGTCCTGGACCTGCCTCGCGCGCACACACCCCGACTATGACCTGGAGGTCACCGAACTGCGCGTCATCGATCCTCGCGATGAGTCCTCGGCGCTGGCCGATCTCGCGGGCGGTGCAGGGTTGGTGGTGACCGAGCAGACCTGCCAACAGCCCCTGAGCCGGTCCAAGCCCACTGACCGGCTGGGCACCGAGGGTGAAGCCGAGGATTTCGACGTCACCTGCGCAGCAGGGCTGGTGAAGCCGGGCGGGCACCTGGCCGTGGTCACCGGCTTGCACCGCGAAGCCGGTGTGGTCGACCCGATGCCGCAGATCATCACCCAGGCCCGCGAGGCGGGGCTGGTGTACCTGCAGCACATCATCGCCCTGCGGCATCCCGCTCGCGGTGAGCACATCGACCCGGACCTCTCCCACTGTGCCCTGGCCGCGATCCAGGAGCCGCCGGAATGCCCCGGGCTGCCGGCGAGCGCTCGCGCGCACAGCGACCTGCTCATCTTCACGAAACCCAGGACGCCCTCGGGCCCTGACGGATCGACGGCCCTGGCCTCGGAAGGTGCCGTCGAGCCAAACGGCGCCGAGGGTTCGGTTCAGACCGGGGGTGAGCGTTGATGGTGGAGGTGACCACGTCGGTATGGGCGACGGGGCAAAAGCCGTCGCGGATTCAACGTAAGGACCGGTACGTGCCGGAGTCGATGAGGCATCCAGGCAAAATGCTGCCCTCGATCGCCGCCCGGGCGATCGAGACCTACACCCGTCCGGGTGAACTGGTGGTCGATCCGATGTGCGGGATCGGCACCACCCTCGTCGAAGCCGCGCATCTCGGCAGGCACGCCGCGGGCGTGGAGTACGAGGAAAGGTGGGCACGCTTGGCGGTCGCCAACCTCGGTCACGCCCGCAAGCAGGGGGCGGCGGGGTTTGGGCAGGTGGTGGCCGGAGATTCCCGGCACATCGCCCGGCTGCTGCCTGACCTGGCCGGCCGGGCGGCACTGGTGCTCACCTCGCCCCCGTACGGAGCGGCCACGCACGGGCACATCCGCTCCACCCGCGACACCGGCGAGCCGGGCGTGCGCAAGTGGAACCAGCGCTACTCGGCCGACCGCGACAACCTCGCCCACCAGCAGCTCCCGCAACTCCTCGACGGGTTCGGCCGCATCCTGGCCGGATGCGTGACACTGCTGCGGCCGGGCGGCGTGGTGGCGATCACGGTGCGGCCATACCGGGTACGCGGCGAGCTGGTCGACCTACCCGGCCACGTCCACCACCTAGCCGAGAAGGCCGGGCTGGTGTTCGCCGATCGGATCGTGTGCCTGCTGTGCGGGCTCGGCGACGGCCAACTCCTCAACCGGGCGTCATTCTTCCAACTCCATGAGGCACGCAAAGGCTGGGCGCGCGGCATACCGATCCACGCGGTCGCGCACGAGGACCTGGTGGTGTTCCGTAAGCCGCCGGGCTCCTCTTTGGGGGGTGTTGATCAATGAAGGATCAGACCTCTCAGATCGTTGCCGAACAGAATGCTTCTGCAGAGCAACATGCCTCCGAGGCGTCCGCGGTGTCGAAGCCGTCTTTGGTGGTGGGTGTCGTTGAAGCCGGGCGGATGCTGGGGATGGGTCGTACCAAGGCATACCGGCTTGCTCGAGTCGGCCAGTTCCCCTGCCCCATTCTGAGAATCGGCGGCCGTTACACGGTGCCGCTTCGCGGCGTACATGCGTTCTTGGGGAATGGAGACGACGAGCGGTTCGGGTCCACATCAGGCGAGGCTGACGTCGGCCAGAACGCCGAAGCCGTCCCAACGGAGCCTTAGCGGCTGAGGCGGTGCGCAGGGCCGACGTCGTGACATCAGGTGGCACCCGGCGTGCCCGCAGGGTGCCACGGGCCCATCCACCTGGAGCCCACCTCTACGAGCATCCCGCTCGAAGAGGTGGGCCGACCAGATCGTCTCAGCGGACCCGCCTCCTGGCCTGTGGCGCGGGGTCGGTTGCCGGAGTGGTTTGCCGCGATGGCGAGTCCTCGGCCTGGTGGCAGGTCCGGTCGTGCTCGGCGAGAAGTTGTTGCCACACCTTGAGGGCTCGGAGACGAGGCCCGCGTGCCGTCTCCTCACGGCGGCCCTCATCGTTGCGGCGAAAGATCACATATTCCCCGCCCTGACAGACGTACTCGTAGACGTCGCAGCATGAGATTTCCCTGACTCGGACCGGGTCGCGTTCCGAACGCTGATACGGATCCCACCTCAGCACGGAGCCCGGCCTCCACTGCTCAGGAGACTGCAGCTGCACCGGATTCTGATGGCTGCTCCGTGATGACGTACGAGCTCGTCGGCTTGCTCAGCATGTCGACGGTTGTCCGTCTTGAGGCCACGTCCGTCGTGAACCACTTGTCTGCTCTTTCCAAGCGTGGATAGGCCCCCTGCGGTCCGGCATACGGGCCGACAGGGGAATGGACTGCCTTGATTGCCGGTGGCGCGCCACGGCCATAGACACGGGCGAGAGCGACACCGGCAGCGTTAACGCACTCGGCAGCTCGGATTCCGGGCTGTGATGAGTGTGGACCGGCTGAGAGGGAGGGCAGACGGTTACGCTTTCGGGGGCATCTGCCCTCCCCGGCCCGGCCGCCGCGAACCGCGTCGAGCAAGCAGGCTTGGACGGCGCGCAGGAGACTGCTAGGGGAATGGGCGGCCCGAATCCGGAGATATGCCGGTCATGGGCCACCCCTTGAGGCGGTACTGGCCAGGGCCGACGGTGGCAGTACGGTGTTCGCCGGGGCGCTTCACCGGGAAGAGCCAATCCCGGCCACACCGCGGTGAGGCTGGTGGCGAGGAAGGCAAAGCCCTGCCTCTCCCGCATCTGACCAGCCGGCGGTGGCATCATGTGCTCGTCTCGTGCGGTGTCCCCACGGAGCACGGTGCCACCTTTCTCTCTCATTCCTTCACAGGGGACTCGCCCGGCCGTCGGCGGCTGGCAGGCACGGCCGGGCGAGGACTCCCCGTTGGTCCCCAGCGCGGTCGGTGTGAGCCCGAACGGTCACGCGCTGTGACGACGTCCATGCAATCGGGGCGACGCGGGGTTGTGAACGGCGTGATGTGGTCGTTCGCCGCGCCCGGTCACGCTCCATGCCAATGCGGTGGTCGTTTGCTGGTCGTTTCGGCCGGGGACTGGCTTGATGGGTGTTGGTGTCGCACACTGTGTGGTCCCCTAGACGGTGAGGGAGCGTGGCGCGGTGGACCAGCCCAAACGGCAATCCGGCAAGAGCCGTCCCGGCTTGGTCCGCGCACGTGAACGCAAAAGCCTCACCCAGGAGGAAGCCGCGGAGCTGATCGGCGTCTCGGCGACCACCTGGGCTCGCTGGGAGCGCGCCGAGCAAAGCATGCGCCCTGTCTACCGTGTCCGCATCGCCCGGGCGTGGCAGGTGCCGGTGGAGGAAGTCGAGGGCTGGTTGGCCGTCGAACAGCTCCATATCGAGCCCGTGTCCGCACTGGACAAGCGCGATGACGGAGCAGGGTGTTGTAGGGAGTCGGCGTGCCGTTTGTGGAGGTGGGAGATCGACACAACACGACGTCATCTACTGACAGCCCTACCGTTCACTCCGGCGGTTCTTGGCGAGTGGCTGCTTTCGTGGAGCTTCGATCCACCGACCACAACCTCCTCGCCGGGCCCAGGGTCAGTCAGGGTCGGTATGACAGAGGTGCAAGCCATCCAGGAGGCCCATCAGGCGTTCACGCGGATGGACCACCAGTACGGTGCCGGGCTCGTACGTCCCGCGGTGATGGACTTCCTGAACTCGAAGGTGGCGCCGCTGCTGCAGGGCAGCGCCAGCGAGGACGTCCGCGCGCAGCTGTTCACCGTCGCCTCGCAAATGAGTCGACTGGCCGGATGGATGGCCTACGACCTGGCCCAGCACGGTCAAGCTCAGCAGCACCTCGGCCAGGCGTTGAAGCTGGCCAAACAGGCGGGAGACGGTCTGACTGGCGCCTGGGCGCTGGCCACCCTCGCACAGCAGGCCTGCGACCTCAAGCAGCGGCGCTGGGCCATCCGGCTGGCAGGCGCCGCCGTGGAAGCGGCCCGCAAAGCAGGAGCACCCTCCCGGGTGACGGCCGAGCTGCTGATCCGCCAAGCTCGCGCACTGGCCGTCGCTGACGACGACCGCGAACACCACGACGCGCACACCGTAGGAGAGGTCGCCAAGCTGCTGGCACAGGCCGAGACCGCGTTCGACCGCGACAGCAACGGTCGGGACGCGACTTGGAGCGCGACCTTCACCGAAGCCGAACTGGCCGCCGAGATCGGCTACTGCTGGCAACTCGCCGGCCAACACCAGCGCGCCGCCGCGTGCGCCGAGCAAGCCCTCAAGGGGTTCGGCTCAGACTTTCCGCGCTCCACCCACTTCAACCAGCTCCACGCCGCCCGCTCCTACCTCGAACTGGGCGAACTTGAGCAATCGCTGCACTATGCCCGGAGAGCTGTTCCGGCGACCAAGCAGCTTGCTTCGGTTCGTGGCCGCGCGCTGATGGACGATTTTGCTCAACGTCTCCAGCCGCACTCCTCCGATCGTCGGGTGCGAGAGTTCAAGGACTATCGGCACAGTGCACGGATCGGTTGACCTGTCCCATGACCAGTCCGCCGCTCAGTGCCGCCAGCGCGCGGCTCGGCCTGAAGTCCGACGGCGCTCGGTTGCTGCACCTACGCGCCAACGCCGTCTACCACCTGCCTGGCCCGAACGCCGTCCTGCGCATGCGACACGCTCCCGGAAACCGGCAAGCACTCCAGCGGCTGGACAGCGCCATCCGGATGACCCGTTGGCTGGCCGGCGAGGGGTTCGCCACCATCGAACCCTTGCCCGTCGACCAGCCCGTCACCGTGCACGGCTGGATCGCCACCGCCTGGCGGTATGTCTCCGGCACGGCCAGAAGCGCATCGGCGCCGCATGATCTGGCTGTGCTGTTACGCGATCTTCATACCCGCCGGGCTCCGATCGACGTGCCCGCCCTGCAGCCCCTGGGCACTCTACGTGCTGACCTCACACAGCACGCCACCGAACTGCCAGAGGAGCACCACCGCTGGCTCCTGCGGCGCTGCGTCGAGATCGAACAGGACTATCGGCAGCTGACCCCACCGCTCGGCGAAGGACTCCTGCATGGTGACGCCCACACCGGCAATCTCTTCCGCGATCGTGACCGCTGGGTCTTCGGGGACTGGGACTCAATCGCTCACGGTCCGGTGTTGTCCGACCTCGTCCCGGCCATGATGCAACACCGCCGCTTCGGTCACTCACGCGCCTACTGGATCAGCTTCTGTCGCGACTACGGCATCGATTCGGATGTGGAAGATCATCCTGCCGCTGCCACTCTCCGCGCCGCCCGCGAACTGCGCTCCCTGGCGGCGTACCTCCGCGCATCCCACCAACCAGAAGTCCATGTCGAACTCCAGCGCCGCCTGACCAGCCTTGTCGAAGGAACACCGGCTACCTGGCGCCCCGTCTGAATGCAAAGACACCGGCGGCAGGCAGCCGGACACCGCACTGGTGACATGCAGCTCTACCCCAGGGTTCCGGCCCGTGAGACCCAGACCGAAGGTCGGCAAGAGCCGTACTTGGCCCCCTCACAAAGCTTGAAGACAGTGATACGGCTCAAGAACGCCGAGTCGGTGCCGCAGCCCCAGCGAGGGCCGTTGGCATCAACTACCGTCCACTCCTGCAGGTACGTGGTGGCGTACTCGACCCGCACCGCTTGGCCGTCACGGGACAGATCGCAAACGGTGATGTGCTTGCGATCGGCGGAAACGGTGACCGACCCCCAGCCGGCATCATCACCCCATCCATCGAGGGGCTGGGCAGCGGCCGGAGAGGAAGCCAACATGACGGCCAGAGCGGCGGCCGCCACCCCGGTACGAGCGAACATGAGCAATCCGTTCCTGTGAGTGGGCAGAACGGTGCCACTGTGATCCCTCTCAGCTACCTGAAGCTCGCAGGCCAGAGTCATGGTGCCATGGCTTGATCAACCTTTAACCAGCCTCTTATGGCATCGAATTCTGAGGCACTCACAAGGTCCGGATGTTGTAGCTGGTGATCTTTACGCTCGGCTATGAGGCAAAGACGAGGGGGCCTTTGGTGAGCCCTCTTCAGGGGCCCGGGAGAGGTGGATGAGTGGGTCCGTCGACACGCCTCCGTGCTCATGGTGGCCGGGGCTCATGAGGACGGGGATCTCGTCGCTGCGTCATTGGCGCGAGGCTGTCCGGCACCCGACCTCGCCTTACGCTCAGGTCGTCAAGGTGGCGGAACGGCGTCCTTGGCCCAGTGGTTTGTCTCTGGATTTTGACCAGGTCTTGATCTGCGACGCTGTCCTAACTCGTGCCTTCGAGCCGGTATTTACATGAGTGACAGGAACGAATCGGCCGCCGGCGTAGCGCCGTAGATGTGACCAGCGGACATTGCTTGACGCGGGCCGTGAAGGTGGGCGTCGATACGGCTGCCCGGCCACCCGGTAGTCCGCTGGGGTTGTCCAACGGCCTCTGCCGTGGCTGGTGCCTGCGCACCGGGATCACGCCAGATGTGCGGCAGCCAGCGTCCTGTGCGGGTGGGCGGGTGACGAACAAAGGCGACAGTCGCACGAGAAAGGCCAGCCGCGACGATGAACGGCACCATCTACAAGACCTGTTCCTGCCGGGACCAGGCCAGCGGAAAGAAGCTCGGCAAGAGCTGCCCGCAACTGCGCCGCTCCGGAGGTAAGGGGGAGCGGTGGAGCACCACGCACGGTCGATGGGCCTACCAACTGGAATTGCCCGCACACGCAGACGGGCAGCGGCGTAATCCGCTGCGCCGCCGGGGCTTTACCACGGTGGAAGAGGCGGAGACCGAGCTGGAGCAGGCTCGTGCGCTGCTGGCGTTGGATGAGGACCCGCAGGTGCGGCGAAAGATCACTGAGCTGATGCTCGCTGTACTCAAGGACACCCGCGCGCTGCCGCCGGTGGAGGAGGTGCGGCGTAAGGTGCGCACCCACCAGGACCTGAACCCGACCATCACGGTCGCCGAATGGATGACCGAGTTCCTGCGCCGCAAGCGCAAGATCGACCAGACCACACGCCGCTCCTATGAGGCGCACATCCGGCTCTATTTCACCCCGTACCTGGGCGATATCCGACTGGATCGGCTGCGGGTCTCCGATATAGCCGGCATGTTCGACGCGATCGAGGAGTTCAACGACGTCATCACCACCGCCCGCGCCAGCAACGATCCGGAACAGCGGGCGAAGGTGCGCTACCGGAGGCCCGTCGGCCCGAGCACCATGCACCGCATCCGCGCCACCCTCCGGCACGCCCTGAACATCGCGATCAAGCAGGATCGGCTGATCGATTTCAACCCCGCCGCGGTGGTCGAGTTGCCGGATGCCGACAAGCCGAGGGCGCTGGTGTGGACCGACGAGCGGGTCACTGTCTGGAACCGGGACCTGCACCAACGGCTGGCCGCCGAGCCGCAGCGACGCGGCGGCCGGGTCAATCCGATCAATGTCTACATCTCCACCCCGCGTCCTTCGCCGGTGATGGTGTGGACCCCAGTTCACACCTCGGCCTTTCTCACCCGGGCGGTCGGCCACCGGCTGGTCGTGTTGTACAGGTTGATCGCTCTACGGGGGCTACGGCGCGGCGAGGCCGTCGGGCTGCGCTGGAAGGACATCGACTTGGACGCCGGAACGGCCGGGGTGCACTGGCAGATCACCCAGCTGGGCTGGGAGACCATCCAAGGCAAGCCCAAGACCGAGGCCAGCGACCGTACCATCGCCCTGGACGGCGACACCGTTACCGCCCTCCGGGGGCACCGCAAAGCGCAGGCGGCCGAGCGCCTGGCCGCGGGGGAGACGTGGGTGGACAGCGGGTTCGTCTTCACCGACGAGTTCGGGCGGTCGCTACATCCGCAGCATGTCAGTGACCAGTTCTATCTCCTGTCCTACGAGGCAGGCCTGCCACCGGTGAGGTTGCACGATCTCCGGCACGGTGCGGCGTCGCTGATGCTGGCCGCTGGAGTGGACCTGAAGATCGTGCAGGAGACTCTTGGGCATGTGTCGTCCACGTTTACACGGGATACTTACACCAGCGTCTATCCGGAGGTCGCTCGCGCCGCCGCTGAATCCACCGCAGCCCTCATCAGCGCGGCTCCGGATGTCCGGCAGGCTCGCCTGCTCACCTTGCCCGTCCGCACCTAACCTTACGTAGCAGCTCAGGCGAGCCCGCGGCATCTGTCGCGGGCTCGCCTCGTTTGGGGGGGGGGGGTGATCCAGCGGACTAAAAATCGCCTCGATTACTGCTACTCTGCGTCATTGGACGGTTGTTCTGTATCGCCGAGATTGAGATTATCTATATCGTCATGTTGGCTTGGCTCGACGCTTTTTGAATCATTTCCTAGAGTCGGGTCAAGAACGGTCGATCCGCAGTTCTATCGGCTCTATCCCAAAAGGCTCACCTTATGTCGCGTCTACTCTGTCATGCCTTCGGAGAACAAGCTGACATATCGACTCAGCTGTATTTGGCTTGCTATGGCGCGAACGAGACATTCCGTATCCCCGTTCTGAGGGAGAGGCGTGGCCGGATAGAAGCTAGGCCATTCCGCAAGTATCCTCCGCTCGATCGCATACGCTTGCCAGCGAGGCACCTCAATCGCCTGAAGAACGACTCCGCCGTACCGTTCGTGGGCTCGCAGTCTCTCAGCTAGGCCGATTCCTACCTTGATGAAAGCTTCGCCGTGCCAATCCGGGAAATCGATTAGGTAAATGTATGTTGGACTTTCGTCTCCAAGAGGCAGTCTGCCTAGATTTATGAAAACACGTTCTCCATGCTGAGCGTCAATGCCGCATGCGTAGTATGGCAAGTACTTTGCGCCTCGCTGTGCATCGAGAACGGGATCTATGTATGGTAGAGTCGCGAGTAGTGGCTCCAGCTTGTCGATGAAGAGCATTTCCTTTTTCTTCTCGCTTGCTTCCTCCTGGGTGCAGGAGCAGCGTGCGGGCGGCCCTGCGATTGCAGTGTTATACATCCGACGTCGACCGCAGATCCTGCACAGCCCGATAATCATCGGATACAGGTCGCCTATATCGCGGCGAACCTCAACCCGTTCCTCGCATAGGGAGGAAACCTTCGTCTCGTCATCCTCGCGTAACTTGGGAATTGAAACTCGTCTTCTCATCCGTTCCATCCTGTGATGTTAGGCTGGAGTGGTGGTCAAAGGGACGCGGGCTGGAGCCTTCTTGCTAACGGCAGCGCAGCCATGGTCTTGTGGTCTCGGGCCGGGACTGAGCAATGGGTCGAACGCTAGTTTGACTCGCGAGTATTACCTTAACCACTTGTAGGGCTTCTGCCAGGAGGCGGCGTCCCTCGCAGCGTTCTACGGCGCCGCTTGTTGGGTTTCACAGCCCATTATCCTTCCTGATGTCTCACTGTTCACCGTCCCCGACAGGTCCAACTTCACGTTGCTTCGACAGCGCCGGATCAATCACGATCGCGTCGAAGCTCTCCAGGCAGCCACGACGTCGTAGACGCCACAATGCCCATCGCCGCCACATGAGGCGGCGGTATCCGAATCGGTAGATGACTGCGAATTCCACCCGGGCGACAATCTGGTCAACGCCTTGTGGGTCGGTATAGCCGAGAACCATTCCGGCAGCTGTCGTAACGGGCGGTGCTTGCCAGGCGGATACGCATGCCGGTGAGACGCGAGCGCTGAGCTCTGCCAGGCAGGAGTCGAAGACCTTGCTGACGGCTTGGCTTTCGGCGGCGACCCAGGCCTTGGATTCGGCAAGCTGCTCTTGCAGGGTATGCCCGTGGTTGGCGAGTGCCGCGAGAGTGCCGGGCTCGTCATCGGTGCGCCGGCGGATCCGGTAGGGGTATTCCGCCCAGGCGACCAGGCACCGGACTGCTTGGGCGTAGCGGTCGCGCCGGAGGGCGGCGTTGGCCCTGGCGTTGCCCAGGAGGGTGCCGAGCACTCCGGCGAGTACGCTTGATCCGAGAATGGCCAGGCCGACCGAGAGCAAGGTTGACTGTTCGCTGGCCTGGCTGGGGGCTAAGTGTGTGATCAGCAGCGTCGGACCCATCGGTGTTGTTCCCTCCGCATCTGGGGTGAGCGAATACGGTGGGGCTGATCAGTGCCGTCACCGTGCGGGGCATCTTCGCACGGCCAGACGCCGGTGCGTCGCCACGCCTCCTCGAACATCAGGTGCCGGTGGATCAGTGTGATGAGCGGCTCTAGGCCGTCCTCAGGAAGCCACCGAAGTGCCGGATCGTCTCGGTCGTACTGGAGGCACAGGTCGGCGGGCTGTGAGTTGCGGTGCTTGAAGCGGCGTCCGGAGCTCGATCGCGGGTAGACGTGGATCCGATCGCCAGGCGGCATGATCACCAGCCGCACGTGCTCGGCCGGATAGCCGTCGCGGGTGAGTGAGGGCAGGGGCAACAGGGTCAGGTTGAACAAGGCGGCGCCTCGCCAACCGCTGTGGCCGGTGGCCTCCGCCACGCCGTACAAATCGGCGTGGCGGAGGAGGTATTCGGCCGCCTCGGCGGGATTGGCGAGCGCCTCGGTTACCGAGTACGCCATGACCTCGCCGGCCTGTTCGGCTGGGTCCCGCGCCGGGAGGAGACGGCGCGACCGGTCGAGGTGATGCTGCCGGCCGTCAGTCCGGTCAGCGCCTGGGCGGACGTCTGCGGTGGTGGCGCCGGGAACGGGTCGCCGAGCACCGAGTGCCAGATCTCGATGGCGGCCTCGTGCTCGCCGTCAGTAGCCAGATCGAGGGCCTCCCGGCCGCGCGCCGCTGCCGTGGTGAAGGCCTTGCTGTAGATCGTCCGGTCGGACAACGTCCACTCCGCGGCCAGGTCGTCGACCCCCGTGGGGTCCATCACCTTGCCCATCACCGCACTGGCCGCGTGCTCAAAGAAGGCCACCATGGCGCTCGCGTGCGCCATCCTCCTGGTGATCGCGTCGTAGCACAGCGACTCGATGACCAGCCCACACAGGCCCTGCAGCTCGGGCTTGTCGCTCTTGAACGCCTTGCCCATGCGCACCTGGTGAACGAACACACCGTCTGTCGCCTGGTTCCTCTCAGCCACCACCCGGCGCAGGGTGCGGGTGTTGGACCACTCCCAGCGGTCGAGTTCACGATCGGCGATGAACACGTCCTCGCCACCGTTGACGTCGGCGAAGGCCGGGACCAAATCGACGGTGAAGGTGCAGTCGGGGAAGGTGATCTGCAAGGCGTGGGCAGGCGCGTCGGTGACATCGAAACGGGCATCCGGCCAGTGCTTCTCGATCTCACGGCGAAGCCGCGCCATCGCCCCCGCAGGCCCGCCCTTGCCCGCCCCGAACCACGCCTGACGGAATTCCTCGCTCAGGACGATCACCATGTCGACGTCCTTCAACGGCTTGGGCATGGTCTTGCGGGCGAAACTGCCCTGCAGGAAGGTGGAGGCCGCGATGCCCGCCTTGGTGAGCACGTCGGTGATGTCCTGGTGACGCTTCATCGCCTTCTCCCGCTCCGCGGGATCGAGGTTGAGCTCTGTGTCGAAGATCCCAAAGGCCGCCGGGATCGTTGTGCGATTCATGGAGGTTGTACTTTTCCTGTTCCGCCGACCGATGGTGCGAGGTGAGCGTCGTCGGCGTTCGCGGCACCCGGTGAGTCCTCTGCGATGGGGCCTCACAGCAGGAACAGACGACCTATTGCGCCTCTGACGCCCCAACAGACAAAAGTTCTTCAGGAGCACTCGGAGCAGGCCGCGGACCCCGCTGTGAACACCGAGGCGGGCAAGCGCTGGAAGCAGCGGGAACAGGTTTGCTCGCTGACTCTGAGTGGACACTGGCATCGCTGACACTCGGGACATGGCGGACGGCCGCACCCCCGGCAACGAGCGTCGAAAGAGGTGAACTCGTGGCCGCATTCGGTGTGTTCGCACACCCAGGTGGGGGCAACCGGGCCAGACGCGGGCGAGGGAGGCGCGAATTTCAGCCAAGGCGCGCGGTCGGTGACGGCCACCAGCAGGAGAAGGCCGCCCATCGGTACGACTTGAGCATGCAATTCATCGCCGTGGATACCGTCGCGGTAACGCAATCGGGTGTGTCCAGAGGCGCGCCCGGAACCGGCCAGGGCCTCGCGGACGGTGCTGATGTCGGCCTGTACGCTGCCGCGGGCGATCGGAGGGAGACCGACGCTGGTCGCGAAGGACACCTTGCCGTCCGCCTCCAAGAGCACGATATGGCCCGGGCTCGAAAGGCGTTGTGCGGCACGCACACACGCGGCCGCTCGCGAGGCCACTGATGCCTGCCAGAGGTCCAAGACTTGCACGGCGGTCGGGCCGCGTGCCCCGATGGACCGGTCGACCAGCGAGACAGGCAGCAGGATTTCGGTGGCGAAGGCGTCGCATGCCGCGTCTTCCAGCGCGAGCCCGTCATCGGGCTGCTCTAGCAGCAGGTCGGTGAGCGTCGTCTCGTGCTGCTGCAGATGGTGGCCGAGCTCGTGCAACACGGTGAAGGCTCTGCGGCCGGCGCTGGTGGAGGTCGCCACGGCCAGGATGGGCGGCACCGCGTCAGAGATGTACACCCCGGCCACGCTGCATCCCGAGGTTTCCACACGGTCACCTGTTCCGCTCTCCGGTACCAGGCGCACCTCGAGATCGGGGAACGTCGACAAGGTGGTGAAAGGGTCGGTGCCGAGCCGCACGACTGCTCCTGGCGAGAGCTGCTCCAGCACTTGCAGCATCGCCGCCACTTGAGCGGCGACCATCTCACGGAGCACGAGCGGCATCAGTCCTCCAGGGTCACCTGAAAGTAGCGATCGATCCGTTCCTCCCACGCCGGCTCGTGGGACTGGCCGGTTTGGCGCGCAGCTTGCGCGTTCACTCCGTACGTCGCTGCAAGCCGGGCGCGGTACTCGCTGACGCCGCGTTTCCGTGCGAGTCTCATGACTTGTGCCCGGCGGTGTGGCTTGCTCATGTGCGCCACCAGTCCCGCAGGCGGTGGGGCGTTGGCGGCTAACACCGCCTCCTCGGTAATGCCCAGCAGTGGAGCCAGCGCTGCCGCCTCCACATCGGACACCGCGGCTTGCCCCCGCCGTAGCGCCAGCGCCCGCTGCGGCGTGACGCCCAGCGCGTCGATCAACCGTTGCGGACTGAGAGATGCCGCCGCCAGCAGTCGGGCGAGATCCCCGGTGCCTGATGGAGCCCACGCCGCCTCCACGAACGCATCCATGGCGTCCTGCAACCTGGCCCGTACCTGATGCCGGGAATCGGCCGCGCTCACCGGGTCGCCGGCGCATTGGGCACCCCCGGCGATTGCAGCGGCTTCCCACCCCGGCCGCGAAACGTCGACCGCCACGGTCCCGATCTGACGGTCAAGAACGCACATGGGCACCCGGTGCGCCAGGTCCGTCCACACCACCAGCGTCACGGCGAGGGAGCTCTGGCCAGGCGCCAGCACGAGCGTTCGCGCGTCGGCGTGATGGTCCTCGAGCGTGATCGGCATGGCGACGACCGAATCGTTCACTTCCGTGATCAGCAACAGCTCGATGACCTCAGCCCAGCGCGCACGCCACAACTGGGCGGGAACCGGATCATGTGGTTCAGCCTGCACCACTGCGCGAACCTCGTTGGGTATTCGAACCGCGCCGACCGCAGCCATGAGCCGACCCAGCCCCTGCTCTCCATCTCGTCCCACCGACGACATGATGCTCCTCCGCTCGACCTGGCGTCACTTCCGTCTCTATCGACAGACGACCTAACCCGGGTCATCGAGCCCGCCGCACAATTCCACCAGCGCCAGCACCACCCTGTCATGGTCGGCGTCATCCACCGTGGCCAGACGCAACAGTTCGATGAGCGCGTCACCCATCACACCAGCTCGCGCCCGGCCCGTGCCCAGTACCTCCTTCCAACGACTCCGTTCGCCCAGCAGAGGTACCAAACGGCGCTCCCCCGGCGACAGCAGCGCGAACAGCTCACGCGCCCGCACGTCAACATCGACCGCTGCTACTTCGTCCGGCTGATCAAGCTGATCGTCGAAGGACACGAAACTCGGTTCGTTAAGCATCCGGAAGCGCTGCTGCAGGACACGGGCAAGGTCCTCGGCGCGAACCGCCCCCCGGGCCGAGGTAAGGACCGCCTCGGCCACTGTCAGCAGGGCCTCCCTGCTGTCACGCGGCGTCTTGCCGGCGTGGTTCCAGCGGGTGATCTCCACGCCGCGCACGTCGAGGGCAGCTCGCTCCAATTCGGTGAGGTCACCTTGCCAGATGCGAACCGGCTCGTCAGCCAGGGTCCAGCGATCTCCTTCCACGGGCTCGAACCGGTCGTCGGCCTCGAAGAGCGTCTGCAGTCTTCGCCGAAGTTGACCCCGAAGTGTGCCTTTGGCCTGGTCCTTGAGGAAGTTCTCGATGGTGGTCAGCAGCAGCCGCTCCAGGGATGCCCCGTCTGTAGCTCGGAGGTAGCAGTTGAGGAGCCACTTGTGTTCCTGTCCGGGGTTGTCGTGATCTTCACGGTCGAACATGTCAGCGAGCAGGTGATCGACGGCGTCGTCACTCCAGTAGGGGTAGCCCTCCGGTGGCGGGAAGTTGGTACGGGCAGATCGTGTACATTGCCGCCCCATCTGCTGCAGGAGCGCTATGGTCGCCGGACCTGGCTGGCCCTCATGCAGCTCCCTCAGGGCAGCTTCAGAGATCGTGCCGGTGTCCAGCTCGCCAGACGCCATCGTCGCCTCGCCAATCGTCGTAGATCTGCGAACCCGTACCTCAGGACGCGTAACGGCAGGCGAGGAACGCGATGCTCGGAAGGGCGGCGTCCGCAGGCATGCCAACCACAACTTGTAGAGGACCGACCCAGAAGGACCTACTACATGTAGTGGTTAGAGGCTAGGAGTCCAGCTGCTGGCATGCAATCACAGTTGGTGATTATCTGAGAAATGCCAGTTCACGCCCCAAGAGCCGCAAAGCTCGGGCGTGTCGCGTTGTCTTGAGCGCGATGCTGGAACCGCAGTGCGGTCGACTGGCCGCGTATGCTCCAGCGGATGAAAAGTGCGCTTGGCCGCGAGGCGAGGGCGGGGGGGCATGCTCAGGAACCAGCAGTTGACCACCCCGGTGCTGTGGCTTGGGGGAGTGGACCGTGCAGGCGTTCCGGCTTGATCTTCTCTTGATCGTCGCTGGGGTCTGTCGTGACGATGGCGGCCTAAATGATCTACCGCGTTACGCAACCCCCGCGGCCGAGCAACCGCCGAGCAACCAACCATGATCAACAACGAGATCCGAGGCCGGCGAGGACCGAGAAAGCCCAGGTCGAACGCCGTATTTGAGAGTAGGGCGGGTGGGACTTGAACCCACGACCCACGGATTATGAGTCCGATGCTCTGACCGGCTGAGCTACCGCCCCTGGATGAAGTTGTGTGGCGTGCGGTGGGACGTCGGGAGACCATGCTGAGCCCCTGCGCATGCTAAGGCTAGAGCATCGGCTCCGGTCGTGGCGTCCGGCCGAACGGGAGACGGGTCTCCGCGGATATCATTCCATGCCCGGCAGTGTTGTTGGAGCCTGACTCGATCATATTCGGGGTCTTCGCTCCAAGCTGAGTCTCGGGGGATCCCTGGGGCGGTAGCGTCTGGGCGTGGCCGTGAAGCTGGTTTACGAGACTCACTCCATCACCGTGGACAACGAGACGGGCATCGCCACCGGGTGGTTGCCTGGTGAGTTGTCCGAGCGTGGGCGGGTTCTGGCGGCGGAGCTGGGGGTGCGGCGGGCGGCGGTGGATGTTGTTTACGCCTCCGATCTGCGGCGGGCCGTGCAGACGGCGGAGATCGCCTTTGCGGGGGACGGCAAGGAGATCAGGCTCGATCGCCGGCTCAGGGAGTGCGACTACGGGATCTACAACGGGCGGCCGGTCAGTGAGGTGGCGGCGCTGCGGAGCAGGTACATCGACACGCCGTGGCCGGGTGGGCAGAGTTATCGGCAGGTCGTGGCGGAGATGGCGGGGTTCCTGCGGGACGTGATGAAGGAGTGGCAGGGGCGGGTGGTGCTCCTGGTGTCGCACTCCGCCAATCGGTGGGCGCTGCAGAATCTGCTGCACGGGACTCCGCTGGAGGAGTTGGTCGACGCGCCGTTCGAATGGCGGCCCGGGTGGGAGTACAGCCTGGCGTGATACGTCACGGTGAACCGGGGAGGGAGTCCGGGCCCTCCCCGGTTCGTACGGCTCACGGGGCGGTGCCGTAGCCGGGGTTCCGTACCAGCCAATCGTGGTAGACGGGGCTGCGGCGGACCGCGTCCATGTGGGCCTGCTTGGCCTGTGACACCACCCAGTCGGCCTCGGACGCGGTGGGGTGGTGGCCGAGGAGTTGGCGCCAGCGCAGCGGGGCGCCGGCCAGCGGCACCATCGACAGGCCCTGGGCGGGCTGGTGGGTGGCCTGGCAGAGCACGACCGCGCGACCGACCTGGGCGAGGTGGGCGCAGGTCGACACGTCGGTCTCGTAGATCGTGCCCGGCGTGAACCCGGCCCGCGCGCACGCCGTGGCGAAGCAGTCGGCGAAGCAGCCGTCGCCGGGCGTGACCGCCCACTGTTCGCCGGCGAGATCGGCGAGCTCCACCTCCTTCTCCTTGGCGGCCGGGTGCTCCTCGCCGACCAGGCAGAACACGGGGTCGAGGCTGATCGTCTCCCATACGAGCGTGCCGGTGGGGGCGCCGGAGTCGCCGCAGGCGCCGGTCAGCACGTAGTCGAGGCGGCCGAGCTCGACCATGCTGGTCAGTTCGTGGGCCGACCAGGAGGTGTACGTGCTGACCGCGCGTTCCGCGGCGAGCCGGTGGACCAGGCCGCCCAGTACGGGGCCGTTGGTGGCGCCGATGCGGAATCCGGGGGAGGGGGCGGCGGCGAAACGCACCGCTTCCTCCTGCAGCTCCTGCGCCGCGGGAAGCAGCACCCGTGCCCTGGAGAGCACGAGCTCGCCCAGCCTGGTGGGTCTCGCGCCATGCCGGTCGCGCTCGAACAGCGTGCCCCCGAGCACCCGCTCTATGCGCTTGAGCTGGGCGGTCAGGGCCGGCTGTGCCAGCCCGAGCTGGGATGCGGCCTTGCTCACACTTCCCGCGTCCGCGACCGCACGGACGATCCTGAGGTGCCTGAGCTCGAGGTCCATAAGGGGACCGTAAGGCGACGATCTCTTACAGACAATGCCCAAATGTCAGGAAATGTGACAGATATTGTCGGAGGACTCTGGGGTAGAGGGAGTCCATGACGACGATGGGAATAGATCCGGTGCAGCTCAGCGACAAGGATCTGCTCCGCGAGCTGCGGCAATTGCACATCACCCGGAGCGACACCTTCTTCCACGGGTCGGACGACGCTCTGGCGGTGCACACGTCCCGCATGAACGAACTGGAGAGCGAATACCTTCGCCGCTACCCGGACCGCGAGGTCGACCCGAACCGGCTGAGGGAGGGGGCGAGACAGCGATCATGATCGAGGTCCACGATGTTCAGGCTCTGTCGGACGTCGACGTCTACGTCTACGAGGCGGTGGCGTCCCTGGCGGTGGAGCACGGCCTGGCGGAGCCGGCCGCGGTGGTCCGGACGTCCGGGCTCACCGAGGAGCAGGTGCGGGAGAGCCTCGCGCACCTGATCGAGCACGGGTACGTGGTGCCAGGGCAGGGTGGGTACGTGCTCGGGCCCCACACGTTCGAGGTCGAGTACTGAGTGAGTACTGAGCGAGTGTTGAGAGTGGCGCCGGTCCGAGCCGTCTGACCCGGGCCCACGCCACGAACCCGCCGCCACTGAGGTGGGCGTCGGTCAGAGGCGTCTGACTTGGGCCCATGCCACGAACGCGCCGCCGAAGACGGCTATGGCCAGGCCGGTCCACAGGTCGACCGCGTTCCCGAGCGCGCCGGCGACGACGAGGATCACGCCGTACACCAGGAACAACCCGCCGATCACCGTCCGGATGTCGCTCGCAGGATCACCCCGTACGTCACAGCGGCCAGCCCGGCAGCGGTTCCATGACCGGGGTCGGCGCGTGGAGGTTCACGCCCGCGATGAGGATCTGCACGACCGCGAACGTGATCGCGTTCAGCAGCTGCGTGGCGCCGTTGAAGCGCCTGCCTAGGAACTCGGGCACGCTGCGGGCCTTCGAGTGGTGGTAGAAGGGCATCATCACGATGCCGAGGGACACCATGGCCGGCACGGCGCCGATCCAGTAGTAGTGCACGGTCATGGCGCCGTACTGCATGCCGTTGGCCACCATGCCGAGGATCGCGCCCAGGTCGGCCGAGACGCACGGCAAGCCCGCTGCCCCGCAAGCGCCCGGCATCACGCGGACCTGCCACGCGGGCGTACTGTCGGGGGTGTGGACGTCGCCGATCTCAGCCCGGCGCAGGCGCGGGAGCGCTTCCGAGCGGGCGAGCGCGTGCCCACGGCGGGGTGGTGCCGGGGGTGGACGCAGGCCAACCTGATCGCCGTGCCGCGGCGGCTGCGGTACGAGCTGCTGCTGTTCGCCCACCTCAACCCGCAGGCGTGCCCCGTGCTGGACGTGGGGGAGCCGGGCGCCTGGTCCACGCCGCTGTTCCCCGGCGATCTGCGTACCGACCTGCCCGGATACCGGCTCTTCCGCGACGGCGAGCCGGTCGCGGACCTCGGCGACGTGGTGGAGCGCTGGCGGGACGACCTGGTGCCGTTCCTCATCGGGTGCAGCTTCACCTTCGAGCGCGCGCTGCTGGCGGCCGGGGTGCCGGTGCGGCACCTGGAGCTGGGGACGAATGTGCCGATGTACGTCACGGACGTCGCCTGCGCGGCCGCGGGGAGCCTGTCGGGGCCGCTGGTGGTGTCGATGCGGCCGGTGCCGGACGAGCTGGTGAAGACCGCGGTCGAGGTGAGCGGGCAGTACCCGCTGGTGCACGGGGCGCCGGTGCACGTCGGCGACCCCGCGGCGATCGGGATCCGCGACCTGGCCCGGCCGGACTTCGGCGATCCGGTCGAGGTGCGGGAGGGGGAGGTGCCGCTGTTCTGGGCGTGCGGGGTGACGCCGCAGGCGGCGGTCATGGCCAGCGGCGTCGAGTACGCGATCGGCCACCTGCCGGGGCACATGGCGATCCTGGACGCCCGCGACGACGACTACCACGTGCCGTCCTGACCGCGTGGAGTCGTGACGGCGGCTTGTCGTGACGGCGGCTCGTCCTGATCGCGTGCCGTCCTGACCGGGTGGAGTCCTGATGGTGGCGTACGCGGATCTGCGTACGCGGGTGCCTCGTCTCGGCGGACGACCCCGGGCGCCGCCCAGGTCAGACTCCTTGACCATGTTGACCGTCTTGACCAGGGCGTTCCGGGTGCCGGAGCTGCGAAAGAAGCTGCTGTTCACGCTGGGACTGATCGCGTTGTTCCGCCTCGGGCAACTCCTGCCCTCCCCGGGGGTGGACGTGGTGGCCGTGCGGGAGTGCGTGGGGTCGGCCAAGGGCGGCTTGTTCGACATGGTGCAGATGCTCAGCGGGGGCGCGATGCTGCAGCTGTCGGTGTTCGCGCTGGGCGTCATGCCCTACATCACGGCCAGCATCATCATGCAGCTCTTCGCCGTGCTGGTGCCCCGGCTGGAGGCCCTGCGCAAGGAGGGGCAGCGGGGCCAGGCGAAGATCACCCAGTACACGCGCTACCTGACCGTCGGGCTCGCCGTGCTGAACGCCGGCACGATCGTCGCGCTCGCCCGCTCCCGCCAGCTGCTGCCCGGGTGCGCGAAGCCGCTGCTGCGCGACGACGGGCTGCTGCCCGTGATCGTGATCGTCCTGACCATGGTGGCCGGGGCCTGCGTGGTCATGTGGCTCGGCGAGCTGATCACGGACCGGGGCATCGGGAACGGCATGTCCATCCTGATGTTCACGCAGGTCGTGGCCGTCTTCCCGGGATACATGGCGAAGATCTTCGTGCTGAGCCCGGTGAGCTTCGTGGTGATGATGGCGGCCGGGCTGTGCCTGGTGGCGGCCGTGGTGTTCGTGGAGCAGGCGCAGCGGCGGATCCCGGTGCAGTACGCGAAGCGGATGGTGGGGCGGCGCATGTACGGAGGCGGCAACTCGTACATTCCGCTGAAGGTGAATCAGGCGGGAATCGTGCCGGTGATCTTCACCTCCTCGCTGCTGTACATGCCGACGCTGGCGGCGCCGCTGCTGGGGGACTCGGCGCGGACGTGGGTGGAGCTCAACCTGACCTCGGGGACGCATCCCCTCTACATGAGCGTGTACGTGCTGCTCATCGTCGCCTTCGCGTACTTCTACGTCTCCATCACCTTCAATCCCGTGGAGGTGGCGGACAACATGCGGCGCTACGGGGGATTCGTTCCCGGGATCCGGCCGGGCGGGCCCACGGCGCGCTATCTGGCGTACGTGCTCTCCCGGCTGACCGCGCCCGGGGCGCTCTACCTGGGGGTGCTGGCGCTGCTGCCGCTGGTGGCGTTCGCGATCCTCCGGGATCCGGGCACGCAGCAGAACTTCCCGTTCGGGGGGACGAGCGTGCTGATCATGGTCGGCGTCGGGCTGGACACGGTGAAGCAGATCGAGTCGCAGCTCCAGCAGCGCAACTACGAGGGCTTCCTCCGGCGGTGAGTCACACGCCGAGCCCGGCTCGCATGGCGAAGACCACGAGCTGGGCCCGGTCCCTGGCGCGCAGCTTGACCATGGCACGGCTGACGTGGGTGCGGACGGTGTCGGGGCTGATCACCAGCTCCTTGGCGATCTCCTCATTGGACCTGCCGGTGGCCACCCAGGCCACCAGCTCCCGCTCCCGGGGCGTGAGCGTCTCCAGCCCTTCGACCGGCTCGGTGCCGTGCCGCCCGAACAGCCCGATGACCTTCTTGGTGATCGCCGGTGACAGCAGCGCCTCCCCGGCGGCCACCACGCGCACGGCGTTGACCAGCTCCTCCGGGGCGCTGTCCTTGAGCAGGAAGCCGCTGGCCCCGGCCTGGAGGGCGGCGAAGACGTACTCGTCGACGGCGAAGGTCGTCACCACGACGATCCTGGTGGCGCGCAGGCCGGGGTCGTCGGCGATGGCCCGCAGCACGGCCAGCCCGTCCATGCCGGGCATGCGGATGTCGAGCAGCAGGACGTCGGGGCGGGCGCGGCGGATCAGCGCCAGCGCGGCGGCCCCGTCGGCGGCCTCGCCCACGCACTCCATGCCGGGCGCGCGCTCCAGCAGGGCCCGCAGCCCCATCCGCACCACCGCCTGATCGTCGGCGACGGCCACCCTGATCACGCCGTCCGGAGAGGTCGCGCCGTCCGGAGAGGTCGCGCGGCCCGGGGTGGTCACGCCGAGACCCGGGGGAACCGGGCGATCACCTGGAAGCCGCCGCCTTCGCGCGGCCCGGCGGCGAAGTGGCCGCCCGCCTCGGTGACCCGGGCGCGCATCCCGGCCAGCCCGCGGCCCTCGCCCGCGCTCGCACGGCCCGCGCCCCGATCGGCCACCTCCAGCACGAACTCGCCCGGACCTCCGCCCACCCGCACGAGCGCCCTGGTGGGCCCCGCGTGCCGCAGGACGTTGGTCAGCGACTCGCGCACCACCCCGTAGACCGCGGCCCGGAGCCGGCTGGGCACGGCGAAGTCCGCGGGCTCGACGTCCACCGGCACGCCCGCCGCCCGGACGCCGTCGATCAGCCCCGCGAGCCCGGCGAGGTCGGCGCCCGGCGGGTCGATGCCGTCGAGCGCCGCCCGCAGCTGCGCGAGCGCCGTCGCGCTGGTCTCCCTGATGGCTCGCAGCGAGGCGCGCGTCTGCTCGGGGTCGTCGTCGAGGGTGACGAGCGCGATCCCGGCCTGCATGGCGATGGCGGCCAGCCCGTGCCCGGCCGCGTCGTGCACCGCTCCGGCGATCCTGGCCCGCTCCGCCGCCAGGGAGTCCGGCGCCATCAGGCCCGGCGTCGCCAGGCCCGGCCTCATCACGTCCGGCGTCACCAGGTCAGGCATCACCACGTCCGGCGCGGCGTCCGCGGTGGAACGCACCGTGGTGAGCCGGTGGTGCTGGGCCGCCGGGATGCCCCATGCGGCCTGCGGCGCCGACTCGGCGCGTACGGACTCGGCGGCGAACGGCGGCGGCTCGGCCTCCGCGGCGGCGGCAGCGGCCGCGGCGCGGGCCTGGGCCAGGCCGCTGAACGACCACGGGACGGCCAGCCAGCCCGCCCACGCCAGCATGATGACGACGGGGACGTCGCCGAGCCGGACCAGGCGTGACAGGGCGGCGAGCGACCGGCGCCGGCGGCCGGCCCTGTGCGTCTGCTCCGTCACCATCCCCACCCGGCCAAGGCTCGTGTTGCCCCGATCCTAGCGAGCTTTCACACGTTCCGGGTCTGGCGCGGGCCCTCCAGCCCCCACGAGGTGATCTTCTTCGGGGTGATCCTGATGATCTCTCGCGAGAAGAACGGCACGGGCGGGTCGACGTCGCTCAGCGCCACCGCCGTGCCCCTGATCTCGATGCCGCGCACCACCCACGGATCGACCGAGGCCAGGTCGTCCACGACGAGCGCGACGGTGCTGCCCTTCTCGACATTCCTGAACTTCTTGGACGCGCCCATGGCGTGCCCGCCGATGGTGATCGTGCCGGTTCCGGAGTCGACGAAGAAGCCGACCGGGTTGTTCTGCACCTGCCCGCCGGGTGACACCGAGGCCAGCCGGCCGAGGTGCTGCGAGGACAGGTAGTCAAGCTCCGCTGCTGTGAAGGTCATGCGGCCGAGTCTGCAACCTTGACATTGGTTGAGGTCAAGCCATTCCGCCTGTGAGCCAGCGCACAGGGTTCGCGCTGGTGATGAGGCCGATCGTGTCCTCGCCGACGCCGGCTTCGCGCAGGCGCGGCAGCAGGACGCGGAGGAGGTGCGCGTAGCCCGGCCCGTCGTACTTGCGCAGCTGCGCCACCCGGCTCAGCCCCGTGCTGATGAGCAGGCGTTCGGCGTGGCCGTCCTCGATGAGGCCGAGCGCGATCCTGGCCGCCTGGTCGGGGCCCAGGCCGAGCACGCCCAGGCTCACGTACGCGCCGGCCTCGGCGATCTTCCTGGCCGCGCCCAGGTCGGTGCCCGCGTAGCCGACGGCCACCCGGGAGCCCGGCAGGCCCTGGCCGAGCAGGATCTCCAGGAGCGCGGGGGCGTGCGCGCCGTGCGTGGCGACGGGCAGGCGCGACTTCAGGGAGGCGCGGGCGGCGGCGACCAGGCAGCGCTCCTCGCGCGGCGTCGGTTCGGCGCCCCAGGTGCCGACCTCGCCGATCACGCCGGGGAAGACGCCCATGTCGTCCACGCCGCTGAGGATCTCGTCCATGAGCCGGGCGGTGAGCGTGTCCACGTCCGCGTCGCCGACCTCGGTGAACGGCTCGGCGAACAGGCCGGTCGAGGCGATCACCGGCACCCGGCTGCCGGCCGCCATGCGGGCCAGGGCGGAGGCGTCGCGGCCCATCCCCATGCAGGTCAGGTCGACCACCAGGCCGAGGCCGTCTGCCTGGCGCAGCTCGCGGAGCTCGGCGGTGACGGCCTGCTCCTCGTCGAGCCACCGGTGCGGGTCCGAGTCGATGCCGACGGCCCAGCGCATGTCGGTGCGCAGGTGCTCGTGCGGGAGTACGGGGCCGGTGATGGCCGCCGCGCGTACGGGACCGGTGACGGTACGAAGCAAGACCTCGGGCATAGCAGACATTAACCGATGTTTGCCGGAAGTAGCCTCTTCTGGCGGGAAATTTTACCGTGCGCGGGGTTCCGCGTTTTGCTAGCGGCCTGCAAGTCGGCACCTAGTGAAGGCCCGTATCCTGGGTGGCACACCGACTGCCGGGGGGAATTGTGCAGGTTCAGAACTCCGACACCGGCGACGCCGACGTGATCAAGGGTGAAGCCGCCGGGCATTCGAGCATGCCCGAACGCCGTACCGGCCTCCACGGGTGGCTGGACGGGATCAGGTCCACGCGCACGGGCGCGCTCACGCTGAAGATCGTGTTCGGCGTGGTCGGGACCCTTATGGTGGCGGCCGGGCTGATCATGGTGCCGTTCCCCGGGCCGGGGTGGGCGGTCGTGTTCGCGGGGCTGGCGGTGCTGGCCGTGGAGTTCCACTGGGCCCGCCGCGTGCTGGAGTTCGGCAAGCGCACGCTGCACGCCTGGATGGAGTGGTACAAGCGGCAGGGCTGGCTGGTGCGCATCGTCGTGCTCGTCGTGACCGTGGCCGCCGCCGGGGTGATCATCTACTTCGGCCTGCTCACGCTCGGCTTCGACGCGATCGAGTTCGTCCGGGGTCACATATAGATCGGTCCGGCATAGCGGACCGAAATTTCGCGCTTTCCTGCCTATTCTGCGGGCGTGCTCGCCAAAATCGCCATCGCGCTGTCCTTAACGCTTTCCGGCCACGCGTCCGCGGGACTTACGGGTCCCACGACGCTGCCGGCCGCCGCCCGGGCGGACCTCGCGCTCCCCGGGACCGGGGGCGTGAAATATCGCGAGACAGCAGGTGATCCGGTACGCCTGAGCGCCTACGGCCTCGGCACCGAACGCACCTACCTCAGGTCCACGACCGGCGGTAGGTTCACCTTGGAGCAGGCGCTGTCCGAAGTGTCCGTCGCGCCCGGCGGGCGGCTGACGGCGGGCGTGCCCAAGGCGTACCGGTCGGGCTACGACTCCCTGATCGTCACCGATCGCACCACGGGCGCGGCCGGCCGGATCCGCACGGTCAAGAAGCCGCTGACCGCCTCCTACGCGTCCTGGTCCCGCGACGGGAAACAGGTCGCGCTCACGGTCGAGCAGAAGACCGGCGGGAAATGGCGCGTGATCGGCTTCACCGTCGTGGACGTGGCGGCCAAGGCCGCGCGCACGGTCAGGGTCACCGGCCTGAGCGCGAAGGCGGGCTTCTGGTGGAGCCCCGACGGCAACCTCGTCTCGATGTACGGGACCGGCCTGCGCGTCTACCGGGCCGTGGACGGCGCGGTCCTGCGCACCTACGCCGGGGTCGGCCTGCCGACCGGCCCCGAGGACTCGTTCTCGCCGACGGGCACCCGGCTGACGACCTGGTGCCCGTCACGCTTCAAGGAACAGCTCTGCCTGGTGGACCCGGCCAAAGGCAAGATCGTCCAGCGCGTGAACGCCCGGCCGGAGGCGCTGTTCGGCTGGTGGGACGACAGCCACGTCATCGCCGTCGTGGCGCGCGGCACGGCCTACCGGCTGGTGCTGCTCGATCTGACCGGCAGAACGACGCGCGTGCTCGCGGACCTGCCCCGTACGACGTGGGCCGCCGACCTCTGGCTCTCCTTCACCCGCGGGTCATAGGTAGAGACCGGTGCCGTGGTCGGTCTCCGTGGTGGCCACCGCGTGCAGGTCGCGCTCGCGCATCACCAGATAGGTCCGCGCGTGCACCTCGACCTCGAACTGGTCTTCCGGGTTGAAGAGCACCTTGTCGCCCACCTTGACCGAGCGCACGTTCGTACCGACGCCGCACACCTCGCCCCAGGCCAGCCGGTTGGCCATCTTGACCGTCGCGGGGATGACGATCCCGGAGCCGCTGCGCCGCTCCTCGGCCTCCGGCTCCAGCCTGATCATGACCCGGTCGTGCAGCATCTGAATTTCGAACTTGGGCTCTACCACGGCCCCAAGTTTACGAGTCATGACAGCCCCGAGACTCCGGAAGCGCGATCAAGGCAGCCTGAGCTCGGCGAACACCGGCCGATGGTCGGTGCCCTCCAGCGACAGCACCTCGAACTCCCGCACCGCCATCCGCGAGTCCGCCAGCACGTGGTCGATCGCCACGCCGGGCAGGTCCACGTCCGAGCCCTCCTGCGGCCAGGTCGCCACGAACCCCCGCCCCATGACGTCGGCCGCGTCCCGGTAGCCGCTCGCCAGCAGGTGGCGTACCGGGAGATGGTCGAGCGTGGCGTTGAAGTCGCCCGCCAGCACCCGCGGCTCCTTGCCCGCGGGCGGCAGCGCCGCCAGACCCGACTGCCAGCACGGCTGCCGCCCGATCCGCTTGGGAGCGCACGGGTGCACCGACACGATCTCCACGCGGGCCCCGCCGGGATGCGTGAGCCAGGCCCTGGCCTGCCCGAACCCGCCGTAACTGATGATCCGGCCGGCCGCGAGCGGGTGCCGCGCGTACACGGCCGACCCGCCGACGCCCTCCCGCGGCCGCGTGACGGCGTACGGCAACCTCGCGCGCACCCCCGCCCGGTCCAGCCGCCGCATGGCGTCCGGCGTGAACTCCTGCAACGTCAGCACGTCCGGCCTCAACCTGGTGATCAGCGCCATCAGCTCCGCCGTGTCGGCCCGCCCCACCAGCAGGTTCGCCGCGAGCACCCGCAGCACCGGCCCGCCGGCGTCGGGGTTGCCGTCGGACAGGGCCCGGGGGAGCACGGCCGGCGTCAACGCCAGCACCGTGACGAGCGCGACCGTGCCCGCCGCCCACCGCCTCAGCAGGCAGACCAGCGCCAGGCCCGCCAGCGCCGCGCACACCGCGTACGGCGTGTACGCCACCACCGGCACCCACGGCCAGTCCGGCTCGAACCCGCTCAACCGCACGACCGCCCACCCCGCGAACGGCACCACCACGATCCAACTCACCCATGTCCGCACGCCCTGTATTGCCGCGAAACGCGATCGGGGTTCATGAGTAGGGTGTGCACCATGCGCGACGTGGAGGCCGGCGTCCTGAACGCCATCGACGAGGCCGAGACCGTGAACCTGCTGGCCGAGACCGTCGGCGTCCCCAGCGTCACGGGCACCGGCGCCGAGTCCGAGCTGCAGCACCGGTTCGCCCGCCTGCTCACCGAGGCCGGCATGGACGTGGACGTCTGGAAACTCGACCTCCCCGGCCTGGCCGCCCGCCCCGGCTTCCCCGGCACCGAGGCGCCCAGGAGCGAGGGGTACGGCGTGGTGGCCGTGACCGGCGGCGCCGACCCTGGCGACAGCACGCCCGCGCTGGCGCTCCAAGGTCACGTGGACGTGGTCCCCACCGGCGACCTGGCCAAGTGGGAGGGGCACGACCCGTTCGCCGCCCGGATCACCGGCGACGTGCTGCACGGCAGGGGCGCCTGCGACATGAAGGCGGGTCTGGTCGCGAACCTGGCCGTGGCGCGGGCGATCAAGAAGGCCGGGGTCAGGCTGGCCCGGCCGCTGGCGGTGCACTGCGTGATCAGCGAGGAGGACGGCGGGCTCGGCGCGTTCGCCACGCTGGCCAGGGGCCACACGGCGGAGGCCGCGGTCATCACCGAGCCCACCAGCGGCGCGGTCATCACGGCCAACGCGGGCGCGCTGACGTTCCGGCTGGAGATCGCCGGGCGGGCCGCGCACGGGGCCACGCGGCACGAGGGGGTCAGCGCGGTCGAGGCGTTCTGGCCGGTGTTCGAGGCGATCAGGCGGCTGGAGACCGAGCGCAACCACGACGTTCCCGGCCTCTTCCGGGGTGACGGGGCGCCGTACCCGATCGAGATCGGCACCGTGCGCGCGGGCGACTGGGCCAGCACCGTGCCCGACCTGCTGGTCGCCGAGGGGCGGCTCGGGGTGCGGCTGGAGGAGGACCCGGCGGCGGCGCGGGCCGCGTTCGAGGAGGCGGTCGCGGCCGTCGCCCATCCCTGGCTGCGCGACAACCCACCGGTGGTGACGTGGCCCGGCGGCCAGTTCGCCAGCGGCCGGTTGCCCGCGGGACACGCGCTGCTGGACGAGGTCGGCCGCGCGGTCGCCGACGTCACGGGCGCGCGGCCCGCCGAGGCGGCGGCGCCGTACGGGAGCGACCTGCGGCTGTACGCGGCCGGCGGGATCCCGACGTTGCACTACGGCCCCGGGGACGTGCGGTACGCGCACGCGCCCAGGGAGCAGGTCGAGCTGAGGGAGCTGCGCGAGGTCACGCGGGCCCTGGCGCTGCTGGTCGTACGCCGGTGCGGAGTGCTCTGAACGGCGTCCCGCGCCGCGGATGTCGGCGGCACTGAAATGGACTAGAGTCCGAATCATGTCGGAGTCCCTGGAGCTTCTGGTCGGCCGCCCGGTGAAGGAGCGGGCGGACGCGGCGCGCAACCGGGAGAAGGTGCTGGCCGCGGCCGCCCGGCTGTTCGCGGAGAAGGGCGTGGAGGCCGTCTCGATGGACGCCGTCGCGGCGGAGGCCGGGGTGGGCAAGGGCACGCTCTTCCGGCGGTTCGGCGACAAGTCCGGGCTCGCCGTGGCGCTGCTGGACTCGCGCGAGCGCGACCTGCAGCAGCGCATCCTGTCCGGCCCGCCGCCCCTCGGGCCCGGCGGTCCCGCGCCCGAGCGCCTCACCGCCTTCGTGGCCGCCTACCTCGACTACCTCTTCGCCCACCTGGACCTGGTCCGCATGTCGGAGACCGCCAGCCCGGGGGCCCGCTACCGGATCGGGGCCTACCGCTTCTGGCACCGGCACGTGGCGATCCTCCTGGCCGAGTCCCGCGCGGGGTGCGACGCCGACGCCCTGTCCCACGCGCTGCTGGCCGCGATGGGCGCGGAGGCGGCGGCGGTTCTGAAGGACGCCTACGGCCCGGCCCGCGCCGCCGCGACCATCACCACCCTCGCCACCACCCTCGCCACCGCCCTCACCACCTGACCACACCCGCCGGACAACGCAGGGTCAGGCGGTGGTGGAGATGCGCCGGCGGGACTCGGGGACGATGAGCGGGGTGCCGGACTGCGGGTCAGGGATGATCTCGCAGCGCAGGTCGAACACCCGGTGCACCAGCTCGGGCGTGACGATCTCCGTCGGATCCCCCTCCGCCACGACCTCGCCGCCCCGCATCACGATCAGGTGGGTCGCGTACCGGCAGGCCTGGTTCAGGTCGTGCAGGACGGCCACCATGGTGCGCCCGGCCTCGTGCAGGTCGGCGCAGAGGTCCAGCACCTCGATCTGGTGGGAGATGTCCAGGAACGTGGTCGGCTCGTCCAGCAGCAGGATCGGCGTCTCCTGGGCCAGCGCCATGGCCAGCCACACCCGCTGCCGCTGCCCGCCCGACAGCTCGTCCACGATCCGGTCGGCCAGTTCCGCCACGTCGGTGGCGCGCATGGCCTCGGACACCGCCGCCTCGTCGGCGTGCGACCACTGCCGCATGAGCCGCTGGTGCGGGTAGCGGCCGCGGGCCACCAGGTCGGCCACGGTGATCCCGTCGGGCACGATCGAGCTCTGCGGGAGCAGGCCCAGCCGCCTCGCCACCTCCTTCGACGGCAGCGACGTGATCAGGCTCCCGTCCAGGTGGACGGCGCCGGACCTGGGCTTGAGCATCCGGGCCAGGGCGCGCAGCAGGGTGGACTTGCCGCAGGCGTTCGGGCCGATGATCACGGTGAAGGACTCGTCGGGGATCGCCACGCTCAGGTCGGCCGCCACGACGCGCTGGTCGTAGGCGAGCGTGAGATCGGTGCCTGACAAACGGGCCATCAGTGGCGGTCCTTTCGCAGGAGCAGGGCGAGGTACGTGCCGCCGATGGCGGCGGTCAGCACGCCGACGGGCAGCTGGGTGGGGGCGAGCACGCGCTGGGCGGCCAGGTCGGCGCCGGTCAGCAGCACGGC
Organism: Nonomuraea sp. NPDC050153; assembly: GCF_044460125.1. Taxonomy (NCBI): domain Bacteria; kingdom Bacillati; phylum Actinomycetota; class Actinomycetes; order Streptosporangiales; family Streptosporangiaceae; genus Nonomuraea; species Nonomuraea sp. NPDC050153. The sequence continues at coordinate 58,985 of NZ_JBITJQ010000019.1, read as the reverse complement.
GCCCATGAGCGCCGAGGCCCCCATCGTCACCCCGGCCGAACGCGTGAGCCGCCGGGCGAGCTGCGGCGCGGCGAGCGCGACGAAGACGACGGGCCCCGCGGCGGCCGTGGCCACCCCGGACAGCAGCACGCCGGCCGTGATCGCCACCGCGCGCACGACCTCCACCCGGATCCCCATGGCCTTGGCCGCGTCGTCGCCCATCTCGATCATCCGCATCGGGCGCGCGACGAACGCGCACACCGGCAGCAGCACGGCCAGGGCCAGCGCCACGGGAATCGCGTGGTTCCAGCCGCGCCCGCTGAGGCTGCCGGTGAGCCAGGCGCCCGCGGTGGCCGCGTCGTTGATGTTCGCCCTGGTCAGCAGGTACGAGTTGACCGCCAGCAGCAGCGCGTTCGCCCCGATGCCGACCAGGACCAGCCGGTAGCCCTGCACGCCGCCCCGGAACGCCAGCGCGTACACGAGCACGGCCGTGACCACGCACCCGGCCAGCGCGCCACCGGAGATCGCCATCGCGGAGCCGCCCGCCACGACGGCGATGATGCCGCCCGTCGAGGCGCCGGCGGTGAAGCCGATGAAGTCGGGGCTGCCCAGGGGGTTCCTGGTGAGGCTCTGGAAGATGGCGCCGCTCAGCCCGAACGCCGCGCCGACCAGCAGCCCGGTCACCACGCGAGGGGCGCGGAGCTTGTTGACGATCAGCTCGGCGACCGGCGTGCCCTGGCCGAAGAGCGCGGAGACGATGTCGGGCACGGGCACAGTGAACTCGCCCGTCGAGATGGCCGCCACGGTCACCGCGCAGGCGACCACGACGAGGACCGCGCCGACGAGCAGGGCGCGGGGCGCGAGCCGTACGGACCAGGGGCCGACGCGGACGGTCACAGCGCCGCCACCCGCCTCCGCCTGGCCAGCATGATGAAGATCGGCGCGCCGATCACCGCCCACACGATCCCCACCTGCACCTCTCCTGGCCGGGCGATGACCCGGCCCACCACGTCGGCGGCCAGCAGCAGCACCGGCGCGGCCAGCGCCGAGTAGGGGAGCACCCACCGCTGGTCGGGCCCCACCACCGCGCGCACGGCGTGCGGCACGATGAGCCCCACGAACCACAGCGGCCCTGCGGCGGCGGTGGCCGCGCCGCACAGCAGCGTGACGGCCACCCCGGTGAGGACCCTGGTACGGTTCACGGCCACGCCGAGCGCCCGGCCCGCGTCGTCGCCGAGGGCGAGCATGTTGAGCGGCCTGGCCAGCAGCAGCCCGAGCACCAGCCCCACCGCCATGAACGGCGCCAGCCGCACCAGCGTGTCGGCGGTCTGCCCGGCCAGCGACCCGGTCAGCCAGAACCGCATCCGGTCGAACGTCTGCGTGTCCATGCGCAGGATGGCCGAGGCCACCGCCGTGCACACCATGCCGAAGGCGACGCCGGCGAGCGTGAGGCGTACCGGGCTGGAGCCCGAGCGGCCCGCCGAGGCCAGGGCGTAGACGACCACGGAGGCCAGCGCGGCGCCGCCGAACGCGAACCAGACGTAGATCGCCGGATCGGACAGCCCGAACAGGCCGAGCGCCAGCGTCACGCCCAGGGCGGCCCCCTCGTTGATGCCCAGCAGGCCGGGGTCGGCCAGCGGGTTGCGGGTCAGGCTCTGCATGAGCGCCCCCGCCAGGCCGAGCGTCGCGCCGACGCCGAGGCCCAGCAGCGTACGCGGAACGCGCAGCTCGCGGATGACCGTGTGGTCGTTGGAGCCGTTCGGGGCGAGGAAGGCGTCGATCACCGTCGAGAACGACACGGACCGCGCCCCCAGCGCCACGCTCGCCATCGCCACCAGCGCCAGCACGGCCACCGTGACGACGAGTCCGGCGCTCAGCGCGAAGGCCGGCCCCTTCGAACCCGCTGCGGGAGCGGGGCGGCCGGTGTCGGGTGGATCGCCCACCGCGGCCCCCCAATGCGGCGGGGTCGTGTCTTCAGCCGGGCGCACCCGACCCCCTCTCGTAACGGTCAAACTTAGGCAAGGCTAATCTAATCGCCTGGTAATCAGGCAAGCCTAACCTTAGGAGATGTACATGTCAGGACCGGTTCTGCCTCGCCGGGGCTTTCTGGCGGCCGCCGCGGGCCTCGCGGCAGCCCTGACACTGGCGGCCTGCGGCGGCGAGACGGCGGCTCCCGGCGGGTCCGCCGCCCCCACCGGTTCGGCCGCCGCCACTTCGGGCGCCGCACAGAGCTGGACGTTCACCGACGACCGCGGCAAGAAGATCGAGCAGCCCAAGACCCCGTCCAGGATCGTCGCCCAGGTCGGCGCCGCCGCCGCGCTGTGGGACTTCGGCGTGCGCCCGGTCGCCGTCTTCGGCCCGCACAAGCTCAAGGACGGCTCCAAGGACCCGCAGGTCGGCAACGTCGACATCACCAAGGTCCAGGGCCTCGGCAACGTGTGGGACGAGTTCAACGTCGAGCAGTACATCGCGCTCCAGCCCGACCTCCTGGTCAGCAGCATGTACATCAAGGGCACCCTCTGGTACGTGCCCGAGAAGTCCAAGGACACCATCGAGCAGGTCGCCCCCACCGCGGGCGTCATGCTCACCGGCCGCAGCGCCACCCAGGTGATCGGCAAGTACGAGGAGCTGGCCAAGACCCTCGGCGCCGACATGCAGGGCGTGCCCGAGGCCAAGGCCCGCATGGAGGCCGCCACCAAGGAGCTCGCCCAGTTCAAGAACCTCAAGATCCTCATGATGTCCGGCGGCCCCGACGCGATGTGGGTGGTCAACCCGCCGGAGTACCCGGACATCGTGCACCTGATGGACGCGGGCCTGGACGTCGTCAAGCCCGCGAAGGTGGACGAGGGCGGCTTCTTCCAGACGCTGAGCTGGGAGAACGCGGACGAGTACGACGCCGACGTGATCCTCTACGACACCCGCACCCAGTCGCTCAAGCCCGAGGAGATGCTGAAGAAGCCCACCTTCGCCAAGCTCCCCGCGGTCAAGGCCGGCCAGCTCTATCCGTGGAACGCCGAGGCGCCCTACAGCTACCAGGGCTACGCGGCCTTCCTCGAAGGGCTGGTGGCCAACCTGAAGAAGGCTAAAGAGCTCCCCTGACCTCGACGATCTCGGCGAGGGGGAACTCGAGGTAGTCGCCCGCCTCCTCGCACCACGCGTCCAGCGCGCCGCCCTTGAGCTCGCCGTGGCTGATCGTCGCGGTCAGCCCGTCGGTGAGCGTGATGCCGGCGCGCACGCCCCGGTCGACCACGAACCCGAGCAGCGACTGCTGGGCCGTCGGCAGCCTGGTCGCCATCCTGCCGATGATCGCCCACGTGCGGCCGTTCCTGTCGGCGTCGGTCCGGTCGGCCATGACCAGGCGGCGGGCGTGCTCGTACGGGTCGGGCGTCGGCTCGGCGAGCATGTAGGGCACGTCGAGCTCGGCGAGGCCGGGGAACTCCGACAGCTCGGCCACCTGCCCCCCGGGCAGCAGGATCAGCTTGCCGCTCGGCGGCTCCTCGGGCCTGGCCCGATGGATGGTGATCTGGCCGGTGTCGGCGACGGGCACGGGGGAGTAGCCGACCTCGCGCAGCGCGGCGAGCGTGCGGTCGGCCGGCGCGGAGCTCACCAGCACCGTGGGCGCGAGCAGCCGCAGGCCGAGCCGGCCCAGCCGCCGGTGCGCGGCGATCTCGGCCAGCAGCGTGGGGTCGCCGGCCTGGACGACGCATCCGACGGTGCTGACGGTGACCTCGCCATGTCTGCGACCGGTGTCGCGTACCAGGTATTCGAGCGGCTGCGGGATCGTGCCGACCCCGGCCAGCTCGTCGAGCAGCGCGTCGGCGTCGTAGCCGTGGTCGAGCGCGCGGCGCACGCTCTCGGTCGTGAACCGCCACACCGAGGCCGCGCCCCGCGACTCGCGGTCGGCGGCCCGGTCGAGCAGCGCCGCCAGCTCCGCCGACGGCGGGCCGGTGACGACCGCGGTCAGGTCGGGGCCGAACAGCGCGCTCCTGCGCACGCTCGCCAGCGCCCTGGTGGCCGCCTCGGCCAGCACGGGGTCGTGCTCGACCATGGGCACGGCGTCGTCGTTCTCGTCGCCCGGCCCGGCGGTGAGCCCGGCCAGCGCCCGGCCGAGATCGGTGCCGGCGTTGTTGGCCAGCAGGCCCAGCAGCGTGGCCTCGGCGAGCACGGCGGGCGCGCAGGCCAGCAGCAGCTCCAGGTCGAGCAGCGGCGCGTGCCAGTGGACGTTGGCCACGAGGCTTTCGCGGTCGGCGAATGCGGTGCCCGCGGGCAGGCCGGCCAGGACCGACAGCACGGCCCGGCGGATCCTGGCGACCGCGCTGCCCGATGGGTCGTCGCCGAGCACGGTGCCGTACTTGCCGTCGACCTTGCGCAGCGACGAGCGCTCCATGCGCCACCAGGCCGCCAGCAGCACCCGCAGCCGCGCCGAGCCCTCGTCGAGCCGCCAGCGGTCGAAGCGCTCGGTGGGGATCATGCCGCCCGACTGCTCGTCCCAGGCCAGCAGCCTGGCCACGGCGCAGACCTCCAGGAGCAGCCGCGTCTCGTCCTCGTCGCAGCCGGTCTCCTTGGCCACCCTGCGGACTTCGCGCACGCCCACGCCACCGGTCTTGAGCAGGGGAAGCGGCGTCTTGGCGGTGTTGTCGAGCAGGGCCGCGCAGCGCTCGACGACGTGCGGCGCGGCCAGCGTCATCAGGTGGTCGACCTCTTCGGGGTCGACCGGGATCGTGGCCACCTCGGGCGCCTCGGGCCGGTAGGCCGGGTGGTAGCCGGGGCCGCGCAGGCTGATCGCCACCTCGCGGGGGATCTCCGCGACGTGCCAGCTCGGCCGGAAGAGCAGGCCGTGGTCGGCGCACCACTTCTCCGCAGTGCCGGGGGTGACGAACCGGCCGCCGTCGACGTTGAGCGCCGGGCCCTGCCAGGCGAACCGGTCGAGCAGCGGGATCGTGCCGTCGGGAGCGCCGCGCAGCATCGCGCTGACGCGCTCGCGGTCGGCGAGCGCCTCGGTGACGCGGGTGACGACGCGGCGCTTGTTGCCGTGGGAGGACAGGCCGAGGTTGCGGGTCAGCGCGTGCAGCGCGTCGTTGCCGATCGACCAGGAGTTGAGGTAGTGGTCGAGCGGCTCGCCCAGGCTGAGCGGGGCGGACCACCAGCGGGTGACGCCCTCCGCGAGGTGGATGACGCCGTCGTCGCCCGGCCAGGCCAGCGCGTGGTCGTAGAGGTGCTCCAGCCAGGGGGTCACCTCTTCGACCGGCGCGTCGACGAACGCGGCCAGCCCCTCGGCCGTGGGGCGGGTCATGGCCAGGGCGGCCTCGGCGAGCTGCAGGCAGGGCAGCGGCAGGGCCCGCAGGGTCTCCATCACGGCGAAGCCGTTGCTCAGCCGCTGGCCCAGGGTGTCGAGCCGGCGCGGCCAGGGAGCGGCGATGGCGTCGGGCCGGTTGGCCAGGATGCGCCCCAGCCGGTCTTCGTTCAGTTTTCGCAGCCAGCCGAGCAGGTGATCTTCCATCTGTCAGCAACTCTCATGGGGTCGCACGCGGGACTCACCGTGAGCCATGAGCATCCACGGTAATGCAGATCACCCCCGGTCAGGAGAGGACTGCCCAGACGATCTTCCCGTGAGGTGCAAGTGCGGACCAGCCCCAGCGGAGGCTGAGTGATTCGACGATGTGGAGTCCGAGGCCGCCGGTGTCAAGGGGGCCAGGGTATCGCAGCACCGGCACCGATGAGCCGGGATCGGTGAAAGCGCTGGTCACGAGGGGGCCCCGGCGGACGAGGGACATGTGGACGGGGCGCTGGCAGTGGGCCTCGTCCAGATGCAGGCCGTGGCGCAGCGCGTTGGTGGCGAGCTCGGAGACCACCAGCTCCATGTTCTCGATCAGCTCGGCCAGCCCCCATCCCGACAGCGTGCCGGCGGTGAAGCTGCGGGCCGAGTGGACCGAGGCGGGGCTGGGCGGGAGCACGAACGTGGCGCTCGCGGACGGGCCGGGGACCAGCAGATCGCGGGCCGCCTCCGGCCACCAGCCGACCGGAGGCCACCAATCGAACGTGGTCCACTGGCCGTGCGCCGTGGTGGATTGCACGTTGATCATTCTGCGACAAATCCTCGTGCAGGTGCAAGAGCGAATGCACGTGCAGACAGCCCGTGCACACGCTACGGTTGCCCTCAAATGGTCAATATGGGGGAAAGGGGATCTTGTCCGCGGCCCATGATCTTTCGGCCGTGAAGTGACAGACTGTACGTGCATACTCCGCTACTTATGGCGGTCCGCCGAGCGCGGCCCACCATACGTGCATACCCCGCTACATGCGGTGGGTCGCCGAGCGCGGCTCGCCGTAAGTGCATACTCCGCTACTTAACGCAGCTACCGCGTCGCAAGGAAACGAAACAAGGAGCAGCACGTGTCCATTGATCCGCCCGGTTCAGGCTCGACCGTACGGCGCATCATGCTGGGGGCGAGCCTCAGGCGCCTGCGTGAGGCCAGTGGGCTCGACCGTGGACAGGCCGGATTCCACATCCGGGCGTCCGAGTCCAAGATCAGCCGGATGGAGCTCGGCCGGGTCGGCTTCAAGACACGTGACGTGGAAGACCTGCTCACCCTGTACGGCGTCGTCGACGATGCCGAGCGCCGTGCCCTGCTGGAGATGGTTCGCGAGGCCAACACCCCCGGGTGGTGGCACAAGTACTCGGCCGAGCTGCCTTCGTGGTTCACCACCTACGTGGGCCTGGAGGAAGCCGCCGAGCTGATTCGCACCTATGAGGTGCAGTTCGTGCCGGGCCTGCTGCAGACGGCCTCGTATGCGCGATCGGTATTCCAGCTTGGCAACCCCGGTCTGAGTCCGGACAAAATCGAACGTCGTGTGCATATGCGCATGCAGCGCCAGGAGCGCTTCACCCAGAAAGACGGACCCCGTCTGTGGGCCGTCATCGACGAGGCGGCGCTCAAGCGGACCATCGGCGGGCGGGAGGTCATGTCGGAGCAGCTCCAGCATCTGCTGGAAGTGGCTGCCCTTCCCAACATCACGATCCAGGTGATGCCCTTCAGGTTCGGCAAGCACGCCGCTGAAGGGGGCGCGTTCAGCATCTTGCGGTTTCCCGAGTCCGACTTGTCGGACGTTGTCTACGTCGAACAGCTATGGGGTGCCCTGTACCTGGACAAACGCGAGGACATCGACCCGTACCTCACGGCCATGGAGCAGTTGTGCGTGGAGAGCACCACGCCAGGGGGCACCGTCGAGCTCATCGGCGGTCTTCTCAGAAAGATGTAGATGAACCAGACCTACAACGGCATGCCGGCGGCGAACCTGAAGCAGGTCGCCTGGCGCAAGAGCCGCTACAGCAACTCGCAGGGCAACTGCGTGGAGCTCGCAGAGCTTCCTGACGGGGGGATCGCGGTCCGCAACTCCCGCTTCCCCGACGGCCCCGCCCTCATCTATACCCGCGACGAGATCCGGGCCCTGGTGCTCGGGGTGAAGGACGGAGAGTTCGACGGCCTGCTCGTTTAACGGCCTTGTAACCTCCGGCGCGCTCGCTTAACGGGGGCGCGCCGGAGGCTTAACAGCCCGGCTTTCTGCGGCCGGGAGGATCAGGGGCATGCTCGATCAGATGACCCTGTATCCGATCGCCGACGACGTGCTCCTCGCGCCGGGCGGCAAGGTCGTGATCCGCACGTACGGAGTGGCGCCCGCCGCCGGGGGCGCCTCCGTCTCCTACCGGACCTGGGTGACCGGCATCCGCGACCAGCCGCGGTACTGGCACTGGGGCCACTTCGAGGACGCCACCTCCGGGCACCGGAGGGTCCTGGAGTGGCTCACGGGGCGGGGGCCGCAACCTTCCCAAGCGCTGACCTGATCGCTATCCTCGTGCCAAGCAACCGCTTGGTAGAGGAGGCGTGGTGCGGCGCGCGATCCACCTGATCGAGGAGGTCGACTTCCGGCCGATGAACTCCAGGCGGCCCCTGGAGTACCTCACCTGGCTGACCCGCTACAAGCGCGAGGACGAGAGCCGTGGCGCGCCCTCGCTCACCTCCGGCATGTCCATCAGGTCCCGCGAGATCGATCTCGTGGGCGCCTTCTACGCCGTCGGCATCACCGGCCATCCGCAGTTCAAGGCCGTCACGCTGTGGGACTGCCACGGCGGATGGGACGGCGGCTGGCGGCAGATGATGGAGATCTACCAGGGCGTCGACGAGCGGCTCTTCCTGTCCGACATCGACGACCTGCGCTTCTCCGCGTTCTCCCGGCCCCTCGGCGCCGCGCCCGGCTGCCCGCCGCTGTCCGAGGCGCCCGCCGCCGAGCTCTTCCTCTTCGAGAGTGCCCGGGTGCGCCCCGGGGCCGCGCTCGACTACCTGCACGCGGTGCGCACCGAGCGGGCGCCGCTGCTCGCCGAACACGGCCACACCCTGGTCGGGCTGTACGAGGTGCTGTTCTGCGACACCGAGGCCGTCACCGTCTGGGCCGTCTCCCTCGACGACCACCTGGCCACCCAGCGCGCCCGCGACGCCGCCCTGGGCCTCGACGACGAGGTCCCGCCCGATTCCCGCCTTCTGGACTGGAGCAAACGGGCTCGCGACTACCTGGAAGGCCCGTGGCGTGAGACGCTTCTGGCACCGTTCCCCGGTTGCCGCCTGGCGCCGGAGGTCCAGCCGGGTTAGCGTCGGCTGCGGAGGTGGCCATGACGGACTCGTACCTCTACAACGGGCAGAGCCCCGACGACCACGTCGCCGCGTGCCCCGACTGCCGCGCCGCCATCGCGCTGCTCGACCATCCCGACCCGGCCGCCGAGCCGCCGCCCACCCTGCGCGAGGCGGTGCTGTCCAAGGCGCGCCGCCGCCGCAGCCCGGCCGTGCTGGGCGTGTCGTCCGTGGTGGTCCCGTACGCCGAGCAGGTGGCGCTCATGGATGACCTGCTCGCCGAGCTGAGCGTGCCGCAGTGGGACGTCCCGATCGCCAAGCACGGCACGGTCAGGGGGCTGATGGAGCACCTGGCGGACAACGACGCGACCGTGGCCGGATTCATGGGGGTGCGCGGCATGACCGGCCTGCCCGTGCACCGGCGCTGGCGCGAGCAGGCCGGCAACCTCCTCGAACGGGTCTCCGCCGGCAGCGAGGTGCTGCTCGGCGTCGAGGTCGCGCTGGCGGGGGCGCGGCCGGCCCGCGCGCCGCTGCGCCAGGCGCTGATCCAGCGCACGTTCGAGACGTGGACGCACGCCGACGACATCAGGGCCGCCATCGACCGCTCCCAGGCGCCGCCGCGTCCCGAGCACGTGCACATGATCGCCGAGTTCGGGCTGGCGCTGCTGCCGCGGGCGATGCGGGAGCCGCGCCGCGACGTCTCGGCCACCGTCGTGCTGACCGGGCCGGGCGGCGGCACCTGGACGATCCCGCTCTCGCCCGCCTCCGACCACGTCGCCGTGCTGCTGTCGGCCGGCGCGGTGGACTTCTGCCGGCTGCTGGCCAGCCGATGGCCGCCCGGCTCCTTCCCGTACGCCGCCGAGGGCGACCCCGCCCTCGCCCGCGACATGATCGCCGCCGCCGCGACGCTGGGGTGCGATTGATGAGCGACATGGAGCTTTGCGCACGGCTGACGGCCGGTGACCTCGACGCGCTCGCTGACGCGTACGACGAGCACGGATCGTACGTGTACGGGGTCGCGGTCAAGGTCACCGGGAGCCAGGCGCACGCCGAGGAGATCACCCAGAACGTGTTCACGGCCCTGTGGGAGCAGCCGCTCTCCTATGACCCCGCGCTGGGATCGCTGCGCGGCTGGCTGGTCAGCCGGGCCCTGCACGAGTCGGCCGTGCGCTCGAAGGTCGGCTGACCGCTCAGCTCAGCGGGGCGTTCCAGGCCACGAGCACGGGCTCGGCGTGCTCGTGGCCGAGCCGCGAGTACGTGCCCGTGTCCAGCTTCAGCAGCCTGCCCTCCGCGGGCCCGAGGCCCAGCCAGCGGGCCGCCAGCACGCGCAGGAAGTGTCCGTGCGCCACCAGGACCACCCGCCCGCCGGCCCTCCTGGCCCGCGCGATGGCCCGGTCGGCGCGGGCGGCCACCTGCTCCGCGCTCTCGCCCGGGTGCTCGGCGTCGCCGGGGATCACGCCGTCCCGCCACAGGTACCAGCCGGGGTGGCTCTCGCGGATCTCGGGCGTGGTGATCCCCTCGTAGCCGCCGTAGTCCCACTCCCACAGGTCGGGGTCCACCTCGTAGTCGGTCAGTCCGGCCAGCTCCGCCGTACGCCGTGCGCGCTGGGCGGGGGAGACCAGCGCCAGGTCGAACGACTGCGCCTTGACCAGCGGCGCCAGCGCCCTGGCCTGGTCCTCGCCGTGCTCCGTCAAAGGCAGGTCCGTACGTCCGGTGTGCCGGCCCGCCTTGCTCCACTCGGTCTCGCCGTGCCGGAGCAGCAGCATCTCATCCATGGTGTCCATCATCCGGTATGCCCGGTTCCGGCCCGGCGTCAGGTGGCGAGCTCCTCGACGACGGGGGCGAAGGCGTCCAGGTCACGCTCGTGATGCACCACGAAGTACGAAATATCGTGCTCATCCCGCCAATAGCGGAGCTTGTCGATTATGTCGGCGCGTGTCCCGAGCAGGACCTGCGGCGTCTCGTCGAGCGAGGAGCTGTCGGCCGCGCTCCACGCCTCCTCCGCCTTCCGCTCGCCCACCTGCACCACGCTCGTCCCCAGCTCCAGCGCCTCGTACCGCTCGCCCGCGGCCTCGCGCACGATCGCGAGCTTGCGGAGGAACGCCGCCGTCCCGCCGTCCTTCTCGTCGGGCCCGCTCCCGTCCGGCCGGACCCGCATCCCGAGGTTCACGACGTCCGCCTCCTCGGCCGCCAGCCGCAGCATCCGCGGCCCGCCCCCGCCGAGCACGATCGGCGGGCGCGGCCTCCGTACGGGCTTGGGCCGCTGGTCGAGCCCGTCGATGCGGTAGTGCTTGCCCTGGAAGCTGAACGGCCCGTCCCCCCAGAGCCCTTTGAGCACGGTCACGGCCTCGCGCAGCCGCTCCACCCGCACCCCCGGCGGCTCCAGCGTCAGCCCGGCCCCCTCGTAGTCGCGCGCCATCCACCCGGTCCCGATCCCGACCTCCAGCCGCCCGCCGGACAGCAGGTCGAGCGTGGCCGTCTCCTTGGCCAGCACGGCCGGATGCCGGAAGTCGTTGGCGAACACCAGCGTGCCGACCTGCAGCCTGGTGGTGGCGCAGGCGGCCGCCGTCAGCGCGGCGACGGGCGCGAACCTGGGGCCGACGAGATGGTCGGGCACGAGGAGCACGTCGTACCCCTGCCCTTCGAGCCGCCGTGCCTTCTCCGCCCACGCCTCACCCGACTCGGCCTCCCGCACCACCGCCCCGAACCTGAACCGCCGCACGATGCCTCCCATCACCTTGAGCAAGCGCTTGGGCGACACTGTACGCGCGAACGCCCGCTCCCGCTCGGCGGCGTCGTGCTCCCTCGACGCCGCGGGGGACGCCCCCCGTCGCGGGAGCCGGGCGGGTCATCGGGAGAGCAGGGCGAGGGCGATGCCCGTGGTGGCGGCGGTGAAGACGAGCCAGGCGACGCCGCCCGCCGCGGCCGGGAGCCCGGCGAACCAGGGGACCGGGATGAGGACCGGCGCCACGATCATGGCGATGGCCGCCCACTTCGGCGCGGCGCCGCGCAGGGCGGCGACCCCCAGCAGCACGAACCCGAGCAGGCTCAGGAAGAACGTGAACCCGAGTATCGAGGTCGGCGTCCCCTCGCTCAGCTGCGTGACGAGCCGGTTCGTGGTGGGCACGTCGAGCCCGGCCTTGGCGGCCGCGTAGATGGTGTCGTCGGAGGTCAGGCCGTAGGGGAGGGCCATGGCGAAGGCCAGGATCATGCCCACGAGGCCCAGCACGGGCCGCCCCGACCGGGCCACCTTGCTCACCGCGAAGATCGCGGGGATGAGGGTGACGGTGCCGAGGGCGCCGACCCAGCTCCAGAGGGCGTAGGCGTCGAGGTTGGCGACGAGGGCGCGGATGTACGGCTCGCCCTCGGCCGTGGTGACGAACGGGGCGAGCAGGAGCGTCGCGGCGATGGTGAGCGGCGAGATCGCGGCGCAGGCGATCATCGCGTTGCGGGTGAAGCCGGTGGTGGAGGGGGTTGTCTCAACTGCGGTCATGCTCCGAGGGTGGGCCCGCGGGGCGGGGCGCGCATGAGTAAGGGCTACTCAAATCGCGGGTTTACCAAGCGCTTGCTCAGGTGCCAGACTAAGGGGCATGGAGATCCCGGTGCGCCAGGTGACGGAAGACGAGGCGGCGTTCTTCGGCGAGCACGGCTGGGTGCGGCTCGGCCGGCTGGTCGATCCGGGCACCGCCGCGGCCCTGCGCGAACGCGCCCTCGGCTTTCTGAACGGCCGGTCCAGGAGCCACGCGACGCTGGTCGACGAGGCGTTCGGGCAGTCGAGGGACATCGCGGCGAGCGACGAGATGTTCGGCACGCTGACGTCGAGCCCAGAGATGGGGCGCAACGCCGTACGGCTGCTGCGCGGCATCCGGGCCGTGCGCGTGCAGGTCACCAACCTCCTGGTCAAGGAGGCGGGGGAGCACGGCGCGACCGAGTTCCACCAGGACTTCCCCTGGATGCCGATGGACCGCTCGGCCATGCTGACCGTCTGGCTGGCCCTGGCCGACGTGCCCGCCGACATGGGGTCGCTGCGCTTCTACGACCGCTCGCACCGGTACGGGCTGCTCGGCCGCAGCTTCACCCGGCCGGGGGACGACCAGCTCACCCAGCACCCGTGGCTCAAGGAGCTGGAGCTGTCGCCGCCGCTCGACCTCAAGGCGGGGGACGCCACCGTGCACCACGCCCTGACCGTGCACGGCGCGCCCGCCAACCGCCGCGACAGCCCGCGCCTGTCGTTCACCGTCACGTACTTCGACGCCGACGCCCTCTACACCGGCCTGCCCTACCGGCAGACCGACGGGCTCGGGCTGGAGGTCAACCGGCCGTTCGAGCACGAGAGGTTCCCGTGCGTGAGCCTGGAGGGCCCGGATGCCTGAGACCGTGCGGGGGCCGGTGGCGGAGCTGGGGGCGACGCTCATGCACGAGCACGTCTTCGGCCTGAGCCCCGAGATCCTGTGGAGCTGGCCGGACATCCCCGAGGGATGGGACCTCGAGACGCGGGCGCGCGAGGCGGCGGGCAAGCTCGACGCGCTCAAGGCCGAGGGCATCGACACGATCGTGGACCTGACCGTGGTGGGCCTGGGCAGGTACGTCCCCGCCGTCCAGCGGGTGGCCGAGCTGACCGGCGTGAACATCGTGGCCGCCACCGGCCTCTACACCTACGACGCGCTGCCGCCGTACTTCGCCAACCGGGGCCCGGGATCGTTGTTCGGGGGGCCGGACCGGCTGGCCGAGTTCTTCGTAAGGGACATCGTCGAGGGGATCGGCCGGACCGGCGTCAAGGCGGCCATGCTCAAGTGCGCCTCCGACCACCTGGGGATGACCAAGGGATGCGAGCGGGTGTTCCGGGCGGTCGCGATGGCGCACCTGGAGACCGGCACGCCGATCACCACGCACTCCCACAGCGCCTCCAGGGGCGGCCTCGAACAGCAGCGCCTGCTCGGCGAGCTGGGCGTGGACCTGGGCAAGGTGGTCATCGGGCACGCCGGGGACTCCACGGACGTCGCCTACCTGGAAGAGCTGATCGCGAACGGCTCCTACCTCGGCATGGACCGCTTCGGCATCGAGACGATCAGCCCGTTCGAGGACCGCGTGGAGATCGTGGCGAAAATGTGCGAGCGCGGACACGCAGGAAAAATGGTCTTAAGTCACGACTCGTACTGCTTCAACGACCGTTTCGACGCCGACGTCGTACGGCGGCGCCACCCCAACTACCACCTCCTCCACGTCCCCCGCGACGTCGTGCCCGAGCTCCGCAAAAGGGGCGTCACGGACGACCAGGTCCACCAGATGCTCGTCGACAACCCGCGGAGGATCTTCGCATGACTGATGACATCGAGGACTTCGACGTCAGCGCGGACTGGCACGTCGCCGCCCCGTACGACTTCCTGCGGCGGCTGCGCGCGGAGCGGCCGGTCTTCCGCAGCGAGCACCTCGGCGCGTACGTCCTGACCCGCTACCCCGACGTGCGCGCGGCCTACGGCGACCCACGGCGCTTCTCCTCCAAGGGCTCGCTGACGATCTCCCGCAGCCTGACCGGCGAGACCAGGGAGAAGCTGGGCGAGCACGGCTCGTTCCTGTCCAGCTTCGTGGCGAACGTCGACCCGCCCGACCACACCCGCCTGCGCCGATCGGTGTCGAAGGCGTTCACGCCGCGCGCCGTGGCGGCCATGGAACAGGCGTTCAGGCGGCTCAACGAGGACCTGCTCGACCGCCTGGGGCCGCACGGGAGCGCCGACTTCGTCGGCGAGATCGGTCACGAGCCGTCGATCAAGCTGACCGCCCGCTTCATCGGCGTGCCCGAGTCCGACGAGGCGTTCGTGCAGGCGCACGTCAAGGACTGGTTCCAGCTCTTCCTGTCGCCGCAGCCGCCGGAGCGCCAGCTCGAACTCGCCGACAGCTTCCTGACCTACCTCGACTACGTGGACCGCCTGGTCGCCTCCCGGGCCAAGGACCCGCGGGACGACTTCACCTCCCTGATGACTTCCCTGATCGGCGAGGAGCTGACCCATCGCGAGGTCGTCGAGTTGATCTCCACGATCCTGCTCGGCGGCAACGACACCGTGCCCAACCAGCTCGGCAACACCGTCCTGCGCCTGCTCAGGGAGGGTGTCTGGCCGGTGCCGCCCGAACTGGCCGCGAACGCCGCCGAGGAGTGCATGCGCATCGACGGCGCGTCGCTGGGCTCGTTCCGCTACGCCGTGACCGACATATCCCTGCACGGCGTGACGATCCCGGCGGGAGCCCTCGTCCTGCTCTCCACCGACTCCGCCGCCCACGACGAGAGCGTCTTCCCGGAGCCGGAGCGTTTCCTGATCGACCGGCCGAACGCCGCCGAGCACATGGTCTTCGGCTACGGCATCCACTTCTGCGTCGGCGCCGCGCTCGGCCGCCTGCAACTGCGCACCGCGCTCGACGTGCTCGGCCGCCGCCTGCCCGGACTGCGGCTGGTGCCGGGCGCGCCGATCGCCTACCGCAAGTCGATCGTGGGCCGCGGCCTGCCGTCCCTGGCGGTGGAGTGGTGAACGACAGCCCCACCGGCAGCCCCATTGGCAGCCCCACTGGCAGCCCCACCGGCCGGTTCGACGGGCGGGTCGCGATGGTGACGGGCGCGGGCTCGGGCATCGGCGCGGCCTGCGCGGCGCGGCTGGCCGCCGAGGGCGCCTTCGTCGGCGTCCTGGACCTGCGCGCGGCAGGGGCGAAGGCCACCGCCGCCGCCATCCGCGGCCACGGCGGCACGGCCATGGCCCTGACCTGCGACGTCTCCGACGAGAAGCAGGTGGAGGAGGCGGTCGCGGCTCTGGTGGCGTCGTTCGGCCGGGTGGACGTCCTGCACTCCAACGCCGCCGTGTTCGACGCCGACGTCTACGGCCGCGACCGGGACCTGGACTCGCTCGACGTCGGCGTCTGGGACCGCACGATGGAGGTCAACCTGCGCGGCGCCATGCTCATGGTCAAGCACACCGTGCCCGCCATGCCGGACGGCGGCGCCATCGTCCTCATGTCGTCGGTGTCCGCCCTGGTCGGGGACGAGGTCCACGCCGCGTACGGGGCCTCGAAGGCGGCCCTGATCGGCTTCACGCGGTACGTGGCCACGATGTACGGCTCGCGCGGCATCCGCTGCAACGCCGTCGCCCCCGCCCTCGTCCTCACCCGGCTCGCCCGGCGGGCCCTGAGCCAGGCCCAGCTCGCCGACAAGGCCGCCGAACGGCTCCTCCCGTGGCCGTGCACCCCGGACGACGTCGCCAACCTGGTGTGCTTCCTCGCCTCCGACGAGGCCCGCTGCATCACCGGCCAGACCTTGACCATCGACTCCGGCACCCTGGCCCACCGCCCGCAGCACGCCGTACAGCGCCGGCGCGACCTGGACGACGAGTTGAACGACGGGGCTCATTGACGCCGATGGGCGGGCGCCGCGCGGGGCACCCGCCCATCGAGCCAACCGACCGTCATGTTGGGATATGGGAAGATCCTTCCCTAAGTGCGGTGAACAGGGGAGGTTTCATGGAGCCGGTGGCGGTCGGGCTGGTCGGAGCGGGACCGTGGGCAGAGCGGGCGCACGCGCCGATGTTGTCCAGGGGGCCGCACACGCGGCTGGCCGGGGTGTGGGCCCGCCGTCCCGAGGCCGCCGCCCGGCTCGGGGCGCCGGTGTTCGAGCGGATCGAGGAGCTGTTCGACGCCTGCGAGGCCGTGGCGTTCTGCGTGCCGCCCGACGTACAGGCCGAGCTCGGCATCCGAGCCGCCCGCGCGGGCAAGGCGCTGCTGCTGGAGAAGCCGCTCGCGGACACGCTGGACGGCGCGCGCCGCCTGGCCGAGGCCGTCGAGGAGGCGGGCGTCGCCTCCCAGATGGTGCTCTCCCTGCGCTACGCCGCCCGGACCCGCGCCTTCCTGGCCCGGTGCCGCGAGATCCAGCCGTTCGGCGGCCACGCCGCGAACATCTCCGGCGTCCTCCTCGGCGACCACCCCTTCGCCACGCCGTGGCGGCTGAAGAAGGGCGCCCTGCTCGACGTCGGGCCGCACGTGATCGACCTGCTCGACGCCGCCCTCGGCCCGGTGACCGGCGTGCGCGCGCACGGAGACCCGCTCGGCTGGACCGGGCTGCTGCTGGAGCACGAGGGCGGCGCGGTCAGCGAGGCGTCCATGTGCATGGCCGCCGTCGGAGACCTGCCCCCGGCCATGTTCGCCGTGTACGGCCGCGCGGGCAGCGCCGTGCTGACGCGGGGCGACGACGACCCCAAGGCCACGCTCGTGGCGGAGTTCGCCGAGACCGTGCGGAACGGCGGCGGTCACCCCCTCGACGCCGCCCGCGGGCTCAGGCTCCAGGAGATCATTGCCGAGGCCGAGTCCCAACTCACCCCTTGACGGCGCGGGCATCCGGAGGATTGATAGCGTTTGTCCGATGCGCAGGGTCGCAGCGAAGTCCGGTGTGAGTCCGGCGCTGTCCCGCAACTGTCATAGCCAGGTCGCCTGCCTCTGCGCTGACGTCATCAACCCTCGTGGAAAAGGGTGATCCGTCGCTCAACGCGGGTCTCTCGGTTCCGACAGTGAAAGGACTACTCGTGAGGCCCCGACGTACGGCCCTCGCGGGCGCGCTGCTGGGAACGCTGATCCTGGCCGGATGCGGCCAGACCGGCACCACGGCCACCCCCTCCGCCGCCCCGAGCGCTTCCTCCGCCCCCGCCTCCGCACCCGTCTCCGGGGAGGGTTTCCCCGTCACCGTCGAGGCGGGCAACGGCAAGGTCACCCTCGCCAAGAAGCCCGAGCGGATCGTCTCCCTCTCGGCCACCCACACCGAGACGCTCTTCGCCATCGGCGCGGGCGCCCAGGTCGTCGCGGTGGACGACCAGTCGAACTACCCGCCGGAGGCCCCCAAGACCGACCTGTCCGGGTTCAAGCCGAACGTCGAGGCCATCGTCGCCCAGAAGCCCGACCTGGTCATCGTCTCGAACGACATCGACAAGATCGTCGCCGAGCTGGGCAAGGTGAACGTGCCCGTCCTGCTCGAACCCGCCGCCACCAAGCTCGACGAGGCGTACGAGGAGATCGCCGAGATCGGCGCGGCCACCGGCAACAAGGCCAAGGCCGACGAGGTCGTCTCCGGCATGAAGACGGCCATGGACAAACTGGCCGCCGAGGCGCCCAAGGACAAGAAGCTCACGTACTACCACGAGCTCGACCAGACGCCGTACGCGGCCACGTCCAACACCTTCATCGGCCAGATCTACAGCCTGTTCGGCCTCACCAACATCGCCGACAAGGCCCCCGACCAGGCGGGCGGCTATCCCAAGCTGTCGGCCGAGTTCGTCGCCCAGGCCGACCCCGACATGATCTTCCTCGGCGACGTCAAGTGCTGTCAGCAGAGCAAGGACACCCTGGCCAAGCGGCCGGGCTGGAAGGGCCTGTCGGCCATCAAGAACGACCAGGTGATCCAGCTCGACGACGACCTCGCCTCCCGCTGGGGGCCGCGCGTCGTCCAGCTCGCCGAGTCCATCGGCGCCGCGGTCGCCAAGGCCGGGGCCAAGGGCTGACCATGGCGGCGCAGGCCGGTCCGTCCAAGGCCAGACCACTCTGGATCGTGTGCGCATTGGGCGTGCTGGCCATCTCCATGATCGCCGGGCTGCTGGACGGAGCGGCCGACATCTCGCCCTGGCGGGTGGTGCTCCAGGCCGTGGACTGGCTGCCGTTCGTGCACGTGGACTCCGGGCTCGCGCCGGTCGAGCAGGGGCTGCTGTTCGAGCTGCGGCTGCCCCGGGTGCTGGTGGCCGCGGTGGTCGGGGGGCTGCTGGCCATGGCGGGGGCGGGGTACCAGGGCGTGTTCCGCAACCCGCTCGCCGACCCGTACCTGCTGGGCGCCGCGGCCGGGGCCGGACTGGCGACGACCGTGGCCATCGTGCTGCTGCCGGAGTCGGGCGCGAGCATCCCCGTCGCGGCCTTCGCCGGGGCCGTGGGCGGGGTGTTCCTCGCGTACACGCTCGGCAACACCGCCGGGCGCTCCGGCGGCACCGCGACGCTGGTGCTGGCCGGGGTCGCGGTCACCTCGTTCCTGACCGCGATCCAGACGTTCCTCCAGCAGTTCAAGGTCGAGGAGCTGCAGCGCATCTACTCGTGGATCCTCGGCGACGTCGGCGGCGGGTGGGACCAGTTCTGGCTGGTGCTGCCGTACGCGGCCGTCTCGGCGGTGCTGCTTTTGCTGCACGGGCGCATGCTCGACGTGCTGTCCGTGGGCGACGAGGAGGCCACCAGCCTCGGTGTGCGGGCGGCCAGGGTGCGCCTCGCCGTGCTGCTGGCCGCCTCCCTGGCCACCGCGGCGGCCGTGGCGGTGAGCGGGCTGATCGGGTTCGTCGGCATCGTCATCCCGCACGTGGTGCGCCGGCTGGCGGGCGGCTCGTACCGGATCGTGCTGCCGCTGTCGCTGATCGGCGGCGGGGCGTTCCTGGTGCTGGCCGACCTCATCGCGCGCACGGTGATCGCGCCCGCCGAGCTGCCGATCGGGGTGGTGACCATGTTCGTGGGGGCGCCGTTCTTCGTCGGGGTCCTGCGCATGACCAGGCGGACGGCCACGTGATCAGCACTCAGGCGCTGTCGGTACGGCTCGGTGGGCGCGAGGTCGTGTCCGACGTCACCCTCCAGGTGCGCGGCGGCGAGTGGCTGGCGATCATCGGGCCCAACGGGGCGGGCAAGTCGACCCTGCTCAAGGCCGTTATGGGCCTGGTCGCGCACCGGGGCGAGGTCACGCTGGACTCCCGGCCGGCGGCCCGGCTCAAGCCCCGCGAACGGGCCCGCCTGCTGGCCTACGCGCCCCAGACCCCCGCCCTGCCGCCCGACATGACGGTCTTCGACTACGCGCTGCTCGGGCGCACGCCGTACATCCCCTATCTGGGCAGGGAGAGCGCGCACGACAGGGAGGTCGCCGCCGGCGTGCTCGAACGGCTCGACCTGACCGCGCTGGCCAGGCGGCGGGTGGGGGAGTTGTCCGGCGGGGAGCGCCAGCGGGTGGTGCTGGCCAGGGCGCTCGCCCAGGAGGCGCCCGTGCTGCTGCTGGACGAGCCCACGACCGCGCTGGACCTCGGGCACCAGCAGCAGGTGCTGGAGTTGGTGGACCGGCTGCGGCGGGCGGACGGCCTGACCGTCGTCACCACCCTGCACGACCTGACCGTCGCCGGCCTCTACGCCGACTCCCTGCTCCTGCTGGCCGACGGCCGCGCGGTGGCCTCCGGCAAGCCCGACCAGGTGCTCACCGAGTCGTTGGTGGGACGGCACTTCGACGCCCATGTCAAGATCGAGCCGGGGCCGGACGGCCGGCCCGTCGTGCACCTGGTCAGGGGAGGGCCGTGAAGCTCACATATCGGGTGGAGGACGGGGCGCGCCTGGGGGCGCTGCTGTGGGAGTTCGGGCCGGGGTGGCGGATGATCTCCTCCGCGCTGCTCGGCGGCGGGATCGGCGCCCGCGAGTGGGTGCTGAACGCGCAGGTGGTGGCCGGATACTCGCGGATGGACCCGGTCGACCACCTGCTGTCGTTAGGCCCGGAGGGGGACGGCGTCGGCATGCTGACCGCCGCCTCCGTCGACCGCTGCGTCCGGGCCTCGGACGGAGGCGTGGAGGCGTACGCGACCGTCGGGCTCCGCGTCCCGACCTGGGCCGCCGCCCCGGAAGGGACCGCGGACCCGGAGCTGGCGCCGCTGCGGGTGGGGACCGTCAACATCGTGACCGTGCTGCCGGTCGCCATGACGGACGCGGCCCTGGTCAACGCGGTGATGACGGTCACGGAGGCGAAGTCCCAGGCCCTGATCGAGGCGGGCTTCCCCTGCACGGGGACGGCGTCGGACGCGGTCTGCGTGGCCGCGCCGGCGGACGGGCCCGCCGAACTGTTCGGCGGGCCGCGCTCGGAGTGGGGCGCCCGCGCGGCCCGTGCCGTCCACGCAGCCGTCCGCCAGGGCGCCGAGGCGTGGCGACCTCGTGACTTTAAGTGACGGAATTTGGGCAAGTAACATGTGGGCGAGGGCGAGATTCCCGATACTGGGTGGGTGACCGCAATGGCGACGATCGACCCGGCGGCGGGCACGGCATTTCCTGTCGCGCCGTTCACCGTCGACGACCTGTTCAAGTTCCCCGACGACGGGAATCGTTACGAGCTCTTCAACGGGAGCCTAGTAGTGAGCCCTGCCCCCACCCCCCGGCACCAGCGGGTCATCACCCGGTTGCTGACCATACTCCAAGCTGCGGCACCGCCTGAGCTGGAGTGCTTGACAACCGTCAACGTCAGCCCGAGCAACGAGGATCTCTACATCCCCGACCTTGTCGTCGTGCCCGAGCAGGTGTCTGAGGCGGTTGACCTCATGTACGCGCCCAGCGACCTACTCTTGGCCGTGGAGGTGGTCAGCCCGAGCAGCAAGGCGCATGACAGAGCGACCAAAGTGGCGGCGTACGCAGAGGCGGGTATCCCCCTCTACTGGCGCGTCGAGCCCATGGAGGGGCCGACCGTCTACGTCTACGAGCTCGACGGTCGCACCTACGCAGGACCTGTGGCCTACAAGGCAGGAACCACGGTCGCCTTGTCGTCGCCCTTCCCTGTGAGCTTCGACCCCGCCGACTTGATGCGCCTCCGCGGCTGGAACCCGTAATCTTCGGCTGCTGCTCGGGCCGTGACGCGCCCGGCCTCGATGTCGGCCAGGATCGCTTCGGGGTCGCGTTCGGCGGGCGGGCCGAGCCCCGCGCCGCCCGTCGTCTCCACGACGAACGCCTCTCCGGCCGCGAACCGTACATTGTTGACCTTGGACGCCAGCCGCTCCACGGTCCCGTCCAGGTGGCGCTTGAAGAAGCCGCCGAGCCGCCCCGGCAGTCCGCCGTCACGGCCCGGGGGCGGGAGACGGAGGCGGTCGCCGCGGGTCGTGACGTGGCAGTCGGCGAGGAAGCGGTAGACCGTGCGCGAGCCCAGCCCGCCGCGGAACCGGCCGGGGCCGCCCGAGTCGGGGATGGTCTCGACGGACTCGACGATCAGCGGGCAGCGGCTCTCCACCGGCTCCGCCTGCGGCACCGAGTTGCGGCCGATGCCGAAGTGCACGCCCGTGGCGTCCGGGCCGTCCAGGCCCCGGCGGGCGCCCACGCCGCCGAAGTCGTAGGAAAGGTGGATCCAGTACGGCGCCCCGACGGCGGCGATCGAGAACGGCTGCAGGATCCCGCTGGGGGCGATGGCGCGCTCGGGGACGGCGTCGGACATGGCCTGGAAGACGGCCTCCATGGCGGCGTAGATCGGGACGTACCGGCCGCCGCACGGGTAGGGGGAGCGGGCGTTGAGCAGGGAGCCCTCGGGGAGGCGCACGTCGATGGCCCGCAGGCAGCCGTCGTTCATGGGGATCGTGGGGTCCAGGAAGCAGCGGACGGCGAAGACGGCGGCGGCCAGGGACTGCGAGGCCGAGGCGTTGATCGCGGCCGGGACCTGGGGGCCGGTGCCCGCGAAGTCGAGCACGACTCGTTCGTCGCCGAGGGTGACGGCGACACGGATTTCATGCGATTTTTCAGGATTTATGCCGTCATCGTCGATCGGGTACGCCGCCTCGAACCTGCCCGCCGGCAGCTCGGCCAGCGCCGCGCGGGTCCTGGCCTCGGTGTAGCCGAGATAGTCGTCGACGCCCGCGCCCAGGCCCTCCGCGCCGTACTCGCCGACCAGGGTCTCCAGGCGGGTGGCGGCCACCGCCGTCCCGGCCACCAGCGCCCGCACGTCGCCCATGACCTTGTCGGGGGTACGGCTGTTGGCCCGGAGGATGGCCTCCACGGTCGGATCCAGGCCCTCCTCGGTGGCCAGGCGCACCGGCGGGAGCTGGAGGCCCTCAAGGAAGATGTCCGTGGCCAGCGGGGCCATGCCGCCCGCCGACAGGCCGCCCAGGTCGGAGACATGGATCATGGTGGCGGTGAAGTACGCCGGGGTCCCGCCGACGAAGACCGGGCGGTAGACGAGCAGGTCGTTGGTGTGCACGCCGCCCCGGTAGGCGTCGTTGAGCACGTACACCTCGCCCGGGCTCATCCGGTCCGCGGGGATGTCCTTGAGGAGCTCGGGCAGCGCTACCTTGAGGGCCATGCTGTTCATGAGCGTGGTGGCCATGGACTGGGCGATCAGGCGGCCCCCGGCGTCGAGGACGGCGGCCGAGGCGTCGGAGCCCTCCACGATGAACGTCGAGTACGCGGAGCGGACCACCACGATGCTGGCCTCCTCCGCGGCGACGACCAGCGCGTTCCTGAGCACCTCGGCGGTCAGGGGGTCTGGCATGCGGTGCTCCTGGTGAGGTGGACGGCGCGGGTCGCGGCGAGTGCGGCGGTCCAGCCGGGCGGGACGACGATCGTGGACTCGGCGTCCTCGATGATCGCGGGGCCGGGGAGCGGGGCGCCGGGCATGGTGTCCCTGGTGTGGACGGGGACGTCGGCGTACCCGGCCGTCTCGGGGAAGTACGCCTGCCTTGCTCGCGGCACATCCGCCACCGCCCCGCCCTGGGGTGACTCGCCCCCGGCCATCCCATGCCCGGCCTCCGTTGCGCCTGGCTCCGCCGTGCCGCGCCTCGCCGCACCGGCGCCGGGAGGGGCTGGGGTGGGGGTATGGGGAGACGGGGTGACGGCGGGGGCGGTGAGGCGGATGCGGTAGCTGACCAGTTCGATCTCGCCCCGTTGCGCGATCCCGTACACCTCCTCGTACCGCGCGAAGAACCGGGACGCCAGCACCTCGCGCGAAGGCGTCCACTCCACGGTCAGATCGTGCGACTGGCCCTTGAAGCGGACGTCCACCGACCGCGACACCAGCACCCCGGGGGCCGAAGGCGAGATGCCCAGGTCGGCGGCGGCCTCCTCGGTCAGGGAGGTGAAGACGGCGGAGGGGTCGGGGGCGTCCAGGCGGGACAGGACGCGGTCCGTGGAGAGGGCGCCGGCGAGGAGGCCGGCCGCCGAGGCGACGCCGCAGTGCGCGGGCACGACCACCGTCCCGATCCCGAAGCGCTCCGCCACCCGGGCCGCGTGCATGGGCCCGGCGCCGCCGAAGGCGACCAGGGCGAAGCCGCGCGGGTCGATGCCGCGCTGCACCGTCACCACGTGGACGGCCGAGGCCATCGAGGCGCTGACGATCTCGTGCACGGCGTACGCGGCCTCCTCCCGGGAGACCTCGAGCGGCGAGGCCAGCCGGTCGAGGGCCTTGGCGGCCAGGTCCGGCGTCAGGGGGAGCGAGGCCGAGGAGAGGTAGCCGAGCACCAGGTTCGCGTCCGTGACGGTGGGCTCGGAGCCGCCCAGGCCGTAACAGGCGGGCCCGGGGGAGGAGCCCGCGGAGTGGGGGCCGACGCGGAGCGCGCCCACCGCGTCGAGCCAGGCGACGCTGCCCCCGCCCGCCCCCACCTCCGCCAGGTCGATGGCCGGGGTCTTGATGGGCACGCCGGTGCCCGCCCGCCGCCCGCCGAAGCTGCCCTTGCCGCCGACGTGGAACTCGTGCGTGATCTCGGGCGCCCCGCCGCGCACCACGCACGCCTTGGCCGTGGTCCCGCCCATGTCGAACGAGATCACGTTCGGGAACCCGGTCCCCGCCGCCGCCAGCACCCCCGCCGCCGGGCCCGACTCGATCGTGGCCACCGCGCGCCGGGCGGCCAGCTCGGCGGAGATCACGCCGCCGCTGGACTCCATGACGTGGACGGGCGCGCGGACCCCGATCTCGGCCAGGCGCTCGCGGAGCTGCGAAAGGTACGAAGCCATCAACGGACCGATATATGCGGACATGATGGTGGTGGTGGCGCGCTCGTACTCGCGGATCTCCGGCCAGACCTCCGATGACGTCACCACGTCCGGGACCGACTCGCGCAGGATCTCGGCGACCTGCCGCTCATGGGCCGGGTTGGCGTAGGAGTGCAGCAGGCAGACCGCCGCCGACGTGATCCCGCGGGCGGCGATCGACGCGGCGGCCCGGCGTACGGAATCGAGGTCCAGCGGCGTCAGCACGTCGCCGCGCGCCGAGACGCGTTCCACCACCTCGAAACAGTCGCCCGCGGCCACCGGCGGAGGCGGCGGCGAGAAGCGCAGGTCGTAGCGGTCCTCCTCGACCCGCGCGTAACGGCCGAGCGGGATGGAGGCGCGAAAGCCCTGAGTCGTGACAAAAGCGACCCGGACCCCCTTGCGTTCGAGCACCGCGTTGGTGGCCAGCGTCGTCGCGTGGACCACCCGCGTGACCTGCGCGGGGTCGCGGTCGCCGAGCGCGCGCGTAACGCCGGCCACGATGCCCGCGATGGGGTCGTAGTGGGTGCTCAAACATTTGGCCACGGCAATCGCGCCGGACGTGCCTCCAAGGACCACATCGGTGAAGGTGCCACCGACATCTACGCCGATCGTGTAGCCCACCCAGGTACGTTATGCCCCCTAGCAAGCGCTTGTCTACGTGGTGGTCTATTGACTTACCGCATGTGATTGGGACCCTGGTTTTAGACCTGCGTTTGGAGCGGAGATGGCACGCTTCACAGCTTTTGCCGGTGGCATCGTGGCAGCCCTGGCGCTGATCGCGATGCCGGTCGCGGCCCACGAACACCCGAGCGGCATCACCGACCTGGTGACCCCCGCCGTGGTGCGGTTGGAAGCCGTGTCCCACGTGGAGATCACCCTGCTCGACCATGTCGGCGAGCTCAAACATGTGGAGCGGTCCTACGACATCCCGTTCGCCACGGGCACCGGGACCGTCGTCAACCCCGACGGCACGATCGTCGCGCTCAGGCGCCTGGCGGTGAACCCGAACGACGTCGCGATCTACGCGGCGAACAAGGTCTTCGCCGAGCACCACAAGGTGAAGATCCCCCTCGACTACAAGAAGCACAAGCTCAAGGACGACCTGCTCAACCACCACCTGGAGGAGTGCTACCCGCCGAAGACCTCCACGGCCACCTGCATCATCAACGTGACCACCGAGATCACGGCCTTCCCCAACGTGTCGCCGCCGAGCCCCGACGGCATCAAGGTCAAGTGCATCAAGGCCGGCCCGACGCCCGACAGCCCCGCCGTGCTGGTGCCGGTGACCCCCACGGCCGGAAGCGTCGGCATGCCCACCGCGCCGCTCGCCGACAAGGTGCCCGACCAGGAGGGCGCGCCCACCAACGTGGCGGGCTTCCTCGGCCGGCCGGGCCCGAAGGTCCTGGAGACCGTCGAGATCGCCCACCTGGGCAAGGGCGGCGCGGGCGGAGACGCCGGCAGGCCGTTCGCCGACCCGGAGAAGAAGGTGGACGAGCCGGTCAAGCTGGGCGGGCTCGCGGACAAGGGACTCGTCGGGGCCCCCGTGATCGGCGACAAGAACGGTCACGTCATCGGCCTGCTGGTGGGCGGCGGCAAAGAGGGCAGGATGATCGGCGTCAGGGAGATCACCGCCATCCTGGCCGCCGCCAAGGTGGTGCCGCGCAGAGGCGCGATCGACACGGCGTTCGAGGCGGCGCTGACCCGCTATCACACCAAGTACTACACGGAGGCCGCGCCCGGCTTCCAGCGCGTGCTGGAGCTCTATCCGGGCGACGTGGTGGCCGCCAAGCTGCTGAAGACCTCGCTGGAGAAACGGGGCGGGCCGGAGGACCAGGGCACGAAACAGCCGGCCGGCCCGACCACCCGGTCGACGCCGCTGTGGCCGTTCATCGTGGCCGCCGGAGTCCTTTTCATCGCGGCCGGGGGCGGAGCGTATCTGCTCTGGCGCCGCCGTGCTCCTGAAAAGGTGACAGAGCTGCCAGAGCCGCTGGCGGCGGCCGCACCACCGCTCGACGACGGGGCCAACCAGACCGTGGTCGTACGGCGGTCGCAGTCGTTCCCCATGGTCCCGCAGCAACAGCAGCAGGTGATGACCGCGCCGAACCCGGCGATCAAGTACTGCACCTCGTGCGGCATGCGACTCGGGCCCGCCCATCGCTTCTGCGGCTACTGCGGCCACCCCATCGAGACGTGATGCCATTGAACGAAAGATCGCTCATCGGCCAGGAGGTGGCCGGGTACTACATCGAGGACATCGTCGGCAAGGGCGGCATGGCCGTCGTCTACCTTGCGCTCGACCCCAGGTTGAGCCGCCGGGTGGCGCTGAAGATCCTCAACCCGGTGCTCAGCGTCGACGACCGGTTCAGGCAGCGGTTCATCCTGGAGTCCAGAACGGTCGCCAGCATCGAGCACCCCAACATCATCCCGATCTACGAGGCCAACGCCGACGCCGACGGCGTCCTCTACATCGCCATGCGCTACGTCGACGGGCTCGACCTGCGCCGTCTCATCTACGACCGCGGACCGCTGCCGATCGGCCAGGCGAACCAGATCTTCGCCCAGGTCGCCGCCGCCCTCGACGCCGCGCACGCGCACGACCTGATCCACCGCGACGTCAAACCGGCCAACATCCTGCTGGCCGGCGAGCACGTCTACCTCACCGACTTCGGCATCACCAAGCACCGCTCGTCGATCTCTGGGCTGACCCAGACCGACCAGTTCATCGGCACGCCCCGCTACATGGCGCCCGAGCAGATCAACAAGGAGCACATCGACGGCCGCTGCGACCAGTACGCGCTGGCCTGCGTGATCTACGAGGGGCTGTCGGCGCGGCTGCCGTTCCAGCGCGAGAACGACATCGCGCTGCTCTGGGCCCACCTGGCCGAGCAGCCGACGCCGCTGTCGCAGCTGCGGCCCGAGCTGCCCCCGCAGATCGACGCCGTGATGCTGCGGGCGCTGGCCAAGGCGCCCGAGCAGCGCTACGCCACCTGCACGGAGTTCGTGACCGCGCTGCGCGACGCGATCAGCGGGTATCAGGCCGACCCCGTCAGCGGCCCCCACCTGGTGCCCCGCCAGGGCCCCCACTCCGGCCCGCACCCCGCGCCCTACCCGGCGCCGTACCCCGCGCCCACGACAGGTCCGGGTCCTACGACAGGCCCTGGGACGGGCCCCACGTCCGGGCCTCATCCCGCACCCGTGTTCGCGCCGGTCGGCTCGGACCGGGCGCCCGCGCCGCCCACGCAACCGTCCGTCCTGAAGAAACGCCCCGGGCGCGTCCCGATCGTGGCCGCCACGCTGGTCGCCGCCGTCGCGGCACTCGCGCTCGTCGCCATGATCATCATGAACCACCGCGGCGACACCTGGGCCCGCTACAAGACCAGCGCCGCCGCGCCGCTCACGTTCGAGTACCCGGGTGACTGGACCATACGCACCCACCAGGACCTGTTCGCGGTGGCCTCGCCGCACGCCCAGGAGTTCGAGTCGCTGTTCGTGGCCGGCCCCGGCGCGGACTGGACGGCGATCTCCCAGGTCGTCGAGGACGACCCCGACTCGGCCTCGGGCGTCTACGTCCAGGTCTCCGACACCCTCGACGCCGGCGGCAACTCCGAGCAGATGAAGGCCAAGATGGAGGCCCTGCTGCCCGGCCAGGTCGACGTCGGCAAACCCGTGCAGGACCAGGCGGGCAGCAGCCCCGCCACCCGCTTCGACGGCTCCCTGCACGACCCCGCGACCGGCACCAGGCTGGGCTTCGTCAGCTACGTGATCGACCGCCAGCCCAAGACCATGCTCGTGATGTACTTCTGCGCCAAGACCACCTGCGACGACGCCACCCAGACCCGCATCCGGCAGAGCGTCCGCGTGTCGTGACTTGTGACTCACTTGCGTGCGGCTTGGCCTGGGTGTTCGAGCGGTGTTCAAGGAGGGGCCCGGCGTCTACCCTCCGGCTTGTGAGCATTCGCATAGTCATCGCCGACGACCAGGCGATGGTCAGGGCCGGGCTGCGCATGGTCGTCGACAGCGACCCCGGCATGGAGGTGGTCGGCGAGGCGTCCGACGGGCGCGAGGCCGTCGCCGTGGCCAGGCGTACGCGGCCGGACATCGTGCTCATGGACATCTCGATGCCCCGGCTCGACGGGCTGGCCGCGGCCGGGGAACTGCTCGGCGACCCGTCGCCGCCCAAGGTCATCACGCTGACCACGTTCGACACCGACGAGAACCTCTACGCCGCCCTGCGCGCCGGGACCAGCGGGTTCCTGCTAAAGGTGTCGCCGCCGGAGCAGCTCCTGGAGGCGATCAAGGTGGTGCACTCCGGTGACGCGCTGCTCGACCCGGCCGTGACGCGCCGGGTGATCGCCACGTTCGCGGGCCGGGCCGAGCCGACGCCCTCGCCCCGGCTGGCCGACCTGACGCCGCGCGAGTTGGAGGTGCTGCGGCTGCTGGCACGCGGCCTCACCAACGCGGAGATCGCCGGGGAGCTGTACGTGGGGGAGGCCACGGTCAAGACCCACGTGGCGCGGGTGCTGATGAAGCTGTCCTTGCGCGATCGGGCGCAGGCCGTGGTGTTCGCGTATGAGACCGGAGTGGTCCGGCCGGGCGCCGCCTGAGGGTTTGGCGGGCACGCGGTGCCCTTGTGTATATTTTCCGTCAGAAGGCGGTAGAAACAGGAGATATTTCATGCAAGCGTTCCCTCGGGTGCTGTTCGACGAGGCTCACAGCGAGTCGTGGACCGTCCGGCGCGAGGTGGCCGAGGCCATCAACCCCGCCCATCCCGACGACAACAGCTACGCCCGCGCGGCCGGGCTGCTGCGGCACCTGGGTCACACGGTCGGCGTCCACACGTCCGGCGCGCTCACGCCCGAGGCGCTCGCCGAGCGGGACGTCCTGGTGATCGCGCACCCGTCGGGGGAGCGGTGGGAACGCACCATCGGGCAGGGCAGCCCCGTCTTCACCACCGCCGAGCTGGACGCGATCGAGTCGTTCGTCGCCGACGGCGGCGGGCTGGTGGTGCTGGCCGAGGAGGAGCAGGACAAGTACGGCAACAACCTGCGTGAGCTGCTCGGGCGGTTCGGGGTGGGCGTGAGGCACGCCACCGTGCGCGACCCGAGGCACGCCCACCGGGACGTGGCCACCTGGGTGCTCGCCGAGCCCGCGACCGCCTCCGGCCTGGTCGCCGGGGTCCGCACGGCCTGCTTCTACCGCACCGGCGTCCTCACCGTCGAGGGCGAGGGCGAGGTGCTGTTCGCGACCTCGCCGGCCGCCGACCCGGCGGGAGCGCCGCTGGCCGTCGCCGTCCGGTACGGCAGGGGGCGCGTGATCGCGTTCGCCGACTCCGACCTCTTCGGCGACGACTCCATCGAGGACTACGACCACCGCCGCCTCTGGGGGAACGTGATCACCTGGGCCGCCCGCGTCCCCGACGCCGACGGCGCCGCCGGGCCGCGCGACGAGGCCAAGGCGGCCCTGTTCACCCGGCTCAAGGCGGCCGTCGAGGAGCTGCGGCCGCTCCAGGTCAAGGACGGCTCGGTGCCGGAGGAGAAGGAGCGGGCGAAGGCGCTGGTGGCCGGGATCGGGGCGCGCCTGGGCGAAATATCGCCATATTTCCCGCATGACGCCGCGTACCTCCAGGCCGTCCGGGACGACCTGGCGAAGTGGGCCGAGCAGGACCTCGGCGTGCCCGACTTCCTCGACTCGCTCGACCTCTTCCACCCCGACACCCAGCGCGAGGACGGGCTGGAGCACGTCGTGGTGTTCCCCATGTACACCCAGAACGGCAACCCCGGCCGCAACCTGGAGGCCGTCTGGATCCGGACGATCTGGCCGGACTGGCTGGCCGAGCTGGAGGCGGGCGGCTACGACAACCCGATGTTCGTGCCGATCGCGTTCGAGGACTTCACCTCCGGCTACGACACCCACTCCGCCGTGCTGTTCCCCGAGACGGTCGCGGTGCGGCAGGCTCCGGCGCGCTTCACCTGGGGCGGGATCTTCGCCGACCGTGAGGCCGCCAGGTTCAGGCGGGTGTCGCGGGCCGCGGCCGAGACGCTCAAGCTCGACCTGCCGCCGGACGCGGCCAGGCTGCTGGCCTCGCAGCGGCTCGCGCAGGACACGTTCGTGCTCTGGGACCTGGTCCACGACCGCACCCACAGCCACGGCGACCTGCCGTTCGACCCGTT
Organism: Nonomuraea sp. NPDC050153; assembly: GCF_044460125.1. Taxonomy (NCBI): domain Bacteria; kingdom Bacillati; phylum Actinomycetota; class Actinomycetes; order Streptosporangiales; family Streptosporangiaceae; genus Nonomuraea; species Nonomuraea sp. NPDC050153. Next base: position 28,477 of record NZ_JBITJQ010000019.1, on the reverse strand, counting down.
CATGATCAAGCAGCGGATGCCGTACTGGCTGTACTCGCTGGAGGAGCTGCGCTGCGACCTGACCGCGTTCGGCGAGGCCGTCAAGCTGGAGGCGCGGGGTGTGCCGCACGCGCGGTACGTACAGGTGGCGATCCTGTTCGACCGGCTGTTCAGGTTCCCGATCACCGGGGAGCGGGTGCGGAACTACGACGGGCTCGGCGGGCAGTTGCTCTTCGCGTACCTGCACCGCAACGACATCGTGCGCTGGACGGACAACCGGCTCACGATCGACTGGGAGCGGGTCGCGGACGGGGTCGCCGATCTGCGGGGCGAGGTCGAGAAGCTGTATCGCGACAGCATCGACCGGTCCAAGCTGGCGCACTGGCTGGCGGCGTACGAGCTGGTGAGCGCGTACGTGGCGCCGCACCCCGGCTCCGTCTGGGCCAAGGGCGTCCAGGCGCTGCCGGAGGAGCAGAAGGCCAAGGTGGACGCGGTGCTGCCGGACGAGTTCCCGCTGAGCATGTTCTACGAGGCACTGCGCCGTAAGCTGACCGAAGTGGTCGAATCGACTAAGGGACTGCGCGCATGATCATTCTGGTTACGGGTGCCGGGGGGCCGACGGGTGAGGCCGTGTCCGGATATTTCCGGGAAAATGGCCACACGGTGATCGGGGTCGACAAGGAACACGTCGACCTGCTCGACCGCGTCGCCGTACAGGGCCTGGCGGACTGGATCGAGCGCGAGCACGGCCGCGTGGACGGCGTGGTGCACCTGGTCGGCGGCTGGCGCGGCTCCGACTCCTTCGCCGAGACCAGCCTCGACGACTGGGACCTCCTGCACGACCTGCTGATCCGCACGCTCCAGCACGTGTCGCTGGCCTTCGAGCCACTGCTGCGGCACAGCGACAACGGCCGCTTCGTGATCGTCTCGGCCAAGGCGGCCGAGCGGCCCTCCGCCGGAGGCGCCGCCTACGCGGCGGCCAAGGCGGCGGCGGAGGCGTGGACGCTCTCCCTCGCCGACTCCTTCTCCGGCACCGGCAACGCCGCCACCATCCTGGTGGTCAAGGCACTGGTGAACGACGCCATGCGGGCCGAGAAGCCCGGCGCGAAGTTCGCCGGCTTCACCGACGTACACGACCTCGCGAAGGCGATCGGCGGCCTCTACGACCGCCCCGCCGCCGAGATCAACGGCACCCGATTGGACCTTACTGCGTGACTTCCCGGCACGACCCCCGGCTCAAGGCGTTCGCCAGCGACAACTACGCCGGGGTGCACCCCGAGATCCTCCAGGCCATCGCCGCCGCCAACGGCGGCCATCAGATCGCCTACGGCGAAGACGTCTACACCGAGGCCATGGGGGAGGTCTTCAAACGGCACTTCGGCGACCAGGCGCAGGTCTGGCCGGTCTTCAACGGCACGGCCGCGAACGTCGTCTCCCTCCGTTCGATGACCGCCCACTGGGAGGCGGTCATCTGCGCGGAAAGCGCCCACATCAACACCGACGAGGGCGGCGCGCCCGAGGTGGCGGGCGGCATCAAGCTGCTCACCGTGCCCACGCCCGACGGCAAGCTCACGCCGGAGCTGATCGACCGGCAGGCGTGGGGGTTCGGCGACGTGCACCGGGCGCAGCCGCGCGTGGTGTCCATCTCCAACACCACCGAGCTGGGCACCCTCTACACGGTCGAGGAGATCGCGGCGATCTGCTCGCACGCCCACGACCTGGGGCTGCTCGTCCACCTCGACGGCTCCCGCCTCACCAACGCCGCCGCCGCCCTCGACGTCCCGCTGCGCGCCCTCACGACGGACGTGGGGGTGGACGTGCTCTCCTTCGGCGGCACCAAGATCGGACTGCTGTACGGGGAGGCGATCGTCGTCCTCAACCCCGCCGCCGCCAGTGGGATCGACTACATCCGCAAGACGTTCATGCAGCTGTCGTCCAAGATGCGCTTCGTGTCGGCGCAGTTCGATGCGCTGCTGTCGGGGGACCTGTGGCTGCGCAACGCCCGCCAGGCCAACGCCATGGGCCGGCGCCTGGCCGAGGCGGTCGGCGGCATCCCCGGGGTGAGGCTGTCGCGCCCGGTGGAGGCGAACGCCGTCTTCGCGATCCTGCCCCGGGACGTGACGGAGCGGCTGGCCAAGCGGTTCCGGTTCTACACGTGGAACGAGGCGACGGGGGAGGTGCGGTGGATGTGCGCCTTCGACACGACGGAGGCCGACGTGGACGCCTTCGCCGCCGCGCTGGCCGAGGAAATGCGCACCGCCCACCCCTGACGCCACCAGGACATTTCAGCCACCGCCCATCCCCGGGCCGGGCTTCAGGGCCAGGCGGGCCGCCTGCCAGCCGCCCATCCCGTGGACCGACGGGCCCGGTGGGGTGGAGGCCGAGCACAGGAAGACGCCCGGCAGCGGGGTGCGCCACGGCGCCGGGGACCAGACGGGGCGGCGGAGGAACTGGACGAGGCTGGTGACGCCCCCGGTGACGTCGCCCCCCACCAGGTTCGGGTTGGCGGCCTCCAGGGCGGCGGGGCCCATGACGTGGCGGGCCAGGACACGGTCGCGGAAGCCGGGCGCGTACCGCTCGATCTGGGTCTCGATGACGTCCGTCATGTCCACGGTCGAACCGCTGGGCACATGGCAGTACGCCCAGAACGTGTGCCCGCCCCTCGCCGGGTCCGCCGCGTACGGCTGGACCGCCAGCACGTACGGCCTGGGCGAGTGCCGGCCGGCGGTCGTCTCCGCCTCGCTCAGCGTGATCTCCTCCAGCGTCCCGCCCAGATGCACGGTGCCCGCGTCCGCCACCGCCGGGTCCCGCCACGGCACCGGCCCGTCCAGGGCCCAGTCCACCTTGAAGACGCCGGGGCCGTAGCGGAAGCGGGCGAGCCGCCGCCGGTAGCCCGCCGGGAGGTCCGCCATCGCGAGGAACTGCCGGGGCGACACGTCCAGCACCACCGTCGGCGCGGACAGCTCCGACAGCCGGCGCACGCGGTGGCCGGTGACCGCCTCCCCGCCCAGCGACCTGAGCTCGGCCACCAGCGCGTCGGCCAGCACCTGTGACCCGCCCCGTACCAGCGGCCAGCCCACCAGGTGGGCCAGGGAGGCCAGCATCAGCCCGTACCCGGCGGTGATCGGCGCGCGCAGGTCCCGTACGGAGTGCGCGGCCATGCCCGCGATGAGCGCCCGGCTCTCCACGGTCCTGAACGCCCGCCGGGCGAACGTCGTCGCGGGCAGGGCCGCGGCCATCCCGAACCCGGCCGCCCGCGCCAACTCGCGCGGCGCCGCCGCCGTCGGCCGCCACGGGCCGAGGGGCTTGAGGAGCAGGTCCACCAGCGGGAACCCGGCGCGGGCCGCCGCCCCCACGGTCGCCAGCCACGCGCCCGCGTCGCGTCCCAGGCCCTGGGCGGTGCGGTGGGCGTCGCGGTGCACGAGTACGGCGGGACGGTCGTCGAGCGGATGGGCCACGGGCACCGGCGGATGGACGAACTCCACGCCCGGCAGCTCCAGCGCCCGGAACGCGGGAGACGCCACGGCCATCGCCATCACCGTCGCGCACAGGTCGTGTACCCGCCCGGGCAGTGTCAGCTCCCCGGAGCGCAGCCCGCCGCCGAACCGGTCGGCGGCCTCCAGCAGCAGCACCCTGCGCCCGGCGCGGGCCAGCGTGACGGCGGCGACGAGCCCGTTGGGCCCGGAGCCGACCACGATCGCGTCGGCGTCCACGGCCTTACTGGGGCTTGAGGATCGACGGGAACGGCTGCGCGCTCCGCTGCTCGAGCAGCTCCGTCATGAGCTTGATCTCCCCGCTCTGCCCCTGGACGATCTTCTGCGCCATGCTGACGACCTCGGCGCGCGTGGACAGCTTCAGCAGCCCTTCGGACATCTGCACGCCGCCCTCGTGGTGCCGGATCATCAGCTGCAGGAACAGCACCTCGGCCTGCGTGCCCTGCGCCTGCTTGAGCTGGGTCAGCTCCTGCGGCGTGGCCATGCCGGGCATGGTGCCGGGCGTCGCCGTGGTGGTGCCGGAGTGGCCGTGGCCGCTCATCCAGGCCATCGGCCGCTGGTCGGTCGCCTGGTCGAGACCCCACTGCTGCAGCCAGCCCAGGAACATGCCGCGCTGGTTGGCCTGGGTGTTGATGATGTCGAAGGCCAGGTTTCTGATCTCCTTGGCCGGGCCCTTGTCCCGGACGATGAACGCCATGTCCACGGCCTGGGCGTGGTGCGTGGCCATGTCACGGGCGAATCCGGCCTCGGGCGAGGTGTCGCCGGGCGTGCCGTCGCGGCCGAACAGGAAGAATGCGGCCAGGGCGAGCACGAGCACGCCGCAGACGATCAGGATGGGTTTCCTCACGGGTTTTTCCATGGCGCGTCCAGCGTACCCACCCAGGGCGTCGTGATCGGACGCTTATGAGCGCCTTATTCTCCGCATACCCCAGGAGGCAATAGGGTGACCGGAGTTGGCACGCCGATGGAGGAACGATGACGAAGGAGAAGGCGCAGGCGAGGCGCGAGCATCTTGCGAAGATGCGGGCCGAGCAGCAGCGCAAACAACGCCGCGCCGCGCTGCTCATGTGGGGATCGGGCGGCCTGATCATCGTGGTGCTCGTCGGTGTGGTCGGCTTTTACCTGGTCAAGCAGGCCCAGGAGACCTCGCTGGACGCTGTGTCCAATTACAAGTACGAGGCCGGGCAGCACGTGTGGAACGCCGTCACGTACAAGGAGAACCCGCCGGTCGGCGGTCAGCACAACAACTACTGGCAGGCGTGCTCGATCTACGACAAGCCCATCCACAACGAGCACGCCGTGCACTCCCTGGAGCATGGGGCCGTCTGGCTCACCTACCGGCCCGACCTGCCCAAGGCGCAGGTCGACAAGCTGAAGGAAGTGGCGTCGTCCACGGGGCAGCAGGACTACATGCTGGTCAGCCCGTACCCCAACCTGCCCGCGCCGGTGGTCGCGTCGTCGTGGGGGCACCAGCTCAAGCTGAACGACCCCGCCGACCCGAAGCTGGGGGCGTTCATCAAGAAGTTCCAGAACGGGAGTGACACGCCGGAGCCCGGCGCGACGTGTGGCGGCGAGGACGCCATCACGACGACGTCCGACCAGGCGCCGCTGCCGCCGGAGCCGACGGGCAACCAGCAGCAGCCGCCGATGGAGACCATCTCGCCGGCGCCCACCCAGTCGCAGAAGTAGCCGGACGCGAGGAGCGGCGCGCGTGTGGCCCTTTCGGCGGCACGCACCCCGCTCTCCGGCCAGAGACGTCAGATCCCGTCGATGAGCAGGCCCTGGCGGGCGCGGGCATACTCCTCGAACGAGATGCGGCCGTCGCCGTCGGCGTCCACGCGGGAGAAGGCCGCGGCGAGGTCGGTGTCCGCGCGGTTCCAGACCGTGCGGAAGTCCTCCATGGTGATCCACCCGTCCTTGTCGCGGTCGGCGACGGCGAAGGTGGCCCGGGTGATCGGCGCGAGCACCGCTTCGAGCGCGCCCGTGCGTACCAGCGACTCGAAGGACTTGACGTACTCCTCCTTGCTGATCCGCCCGTCGCGGTCGGTGTCGAGGGCCCGGGCGTGGGTGTCCCAGGCGTTCAGGAACGCGTTGACGACGGCCTCGGCCTCGGGCGAGTCGGCGCGCACGCCGGTCTGCTCCAGCCGCCGCTGGGCCAGCGCCAGGTAGTCGTATCTGGTCAGGAAGCCGTCGCCGTCGGCGTCCAGGTCCTGGAAGTTGCGCTCCGCGCTCTCGCGGAAGCTGCTCATCTGCGCCATCGTGACTCCGATTGATTACATTAAGTAGTCTATTGCTACTTAGCGTAACTCGCGTCGGGTGTGATGGACAGAAGGCTCACGAAAGAGCGTGTTCGAGGGCCGTCCACTCCAGACCGTGCGCCTCGGCCACCGGGCGGCTGGTCAGGTGGCCGTCGTGGGTGCTCAGGCCCAGCGCGAGCGCCGGGTCCTCGCGCATCGCCCGCTTCCAGCCCAGGCCGGCGATGGCCAGCGCGTACGGCAGCGTCACGTTCGTCAGCGCGAACGTCGAGGTGTGCGGCACCGCGCCGGGCATGTTGGCCACGCAGTAGAAGATCGAGTCGTGCACCCGGTACGTGGGCCGCTCGTGCGTGGTCGGCCGGGAGTCCTCGAAGCAGCCGCCCTGGTCGATCGCGATGTCCACCAGTACCGAGCCCGGCTTCATGCGGCTCACCAGGGTGTTGCTCACCAGCGTCGGCGCCTTGGCGCCGGGCACCAGCACCGCGCCGATGACCAGGTCGGCCTCCGTCACCGCCTGCTCGATCTCCAGCATGTTGGAGGCGACGGTCTGGCAGTGGCCCTGGTAGATCAGGTCGGCCTGGCGCAGCTTGTCGATGTTGTTGTCCAGCAGCAGCACCTCGGCCTGCATCCCGAGGGCGATGGCGGCGGCGTTCATGCCGGACACGCCGGCCCCGATGACCACGACCTGCGCCGCGCGCACGCCGGAGACGCCGCCCATCAGCACGCCCCTGCCGCCCCCCGAGCGCATCAGGTGGTACGCGCCCACCTGCGGCGCCAGCCGGCCCGCCACCTCGGACATGGGCGCCAGCAGGGGCAGCGCCCCGTTCGCCGTCTGGACGGTCTCGTAGGCGACGGCGGTGCAGCCCGAGTCGAGCAGGGCCTGCGTGCAGGGCCTGGAGGCGGCCAGATGCAGGTACGTGAACAGCACCTGCCTCTTGCGCAGCCGGTGGTACTCCTCCGGCACCGGCTCCTTCACCTTCATGATCATGTCGCTGGTCGCCCAGACCTCGTCGGCGTCGGGGACCATGACGGCCCCGGCCGCGGCGAAGTCGTCGTCGGGGATCGCGGAGCCGACGCCCGCCCCCTCCTCCACGAAGACTCGATGGCCGTGACGCGCGAACTCGTGCACTCCGGCCGGGGTAAGGGCCACCCGATATTCGCTGTTCTTGAGCTCTTTCGGAACACCGACTTTCATGGGCGAACTCTTCTCGCTCTGATGCGTTTGGACCTCCGTTCTTCCCCTCTCCCCCGAATAGGCGACGATTATCGGGCTGATTACCCGGGTGTCGCGGTACCTCGGTAGGCTCACCGGCAGTCCGAACGTCAGGATGGGATCTTCATAGAGATGGACAAGCCGGAAGAGCCGCCACCCGCGGACCCGGGGGAGGCGAGGGCCAGCAAGGCCACCACCATCTTGCTGATCGTCTCGCTCGTGCTCGTGGTGCTGGTCGCGGGCGTGGTCGGCTCGATCGCCGTCCTGATGACCAAGAATCCCGACACGCCGCTGTTAGGCGCCGCGCCGGCGCAGCAACTGGCCGTGCCCGTCCACTTCGCCCCCGTCCGGGAGACCAAGGCCGCGCCGTGCCCCGGCGCCGCGGCCGTGCTCGACGAGGAGCAGAAGAACTGCTACCTCCTGGAGGACGGCGTCACCGTCGACTCCGTGCAGCGGATCGAGCCGGTGCGCGAGAAGGACGGCCAATACTCCGTGCGCATCGCGATAGCCCCGCGCTTCAAGGAGCGCCTCGTGCAGCTCATCGACGAGCTGGTGCCCGACCAGCGGCAGGTGGCCATCGTGCTCGCGCCGGTGCAGCCCGACGCGCCCAAGGTCGTGGTTGCCGCGCCCATCGTCACCCAGTACATGGACGGCGACAGCATGAGCATCGCGGGCTTCGAGAAGGAGGAGGCCGACGCGCTGGTGACCCGCCTGCTGGGCGCCACGCCGGGCGCGTCCGCACAGCCCACGGGCCCGGCCACGCAGCCGCAGCAGCCCGGCGGCACCCCGCCGCAGACCCCTCCGGCCCAGCAGAACCCCAACCCCGGCACCACGACCAACCCGGGCAGCACCAACCCCGGCACCACCAATCCCGGCACCACCAATCCCGGCACCACCAACCCCGGCACCACCAACCCCGGCACCACCAACCCCGCCGGCACGAGCCCCGCGTCGGGCCCCCGCCGCACCCCCGACAAGCGCTACGCCGGCTGCAAGGAGGCCGTGGCCGCCGGAGACGGCCCCTACTTCAAGGGCACCCACGAGGAATACTCCTGGTACGTGGACGTCGACGGCAACGGCGTGGCCTGCAACAGCGGCGACATCCGCTAACCGAACAGCTCCTCCAACCAGTCGATCGCGAAGAAGGCCAGGAAGATCAGCGAGACGATCCAGAGCAGCCACGGGATCTCGGAGAAGCGCCCCCTGGCGGCCTTGACGAGGGTGTAGGCGATCACGCCCGCGCCCACCCCGTTCGTGATCGAGTACGTGAACGGCATGAACGCGATCGTCAGGAACGCCGGCACGGCCACGTCCAGGTCGTCCCAGGGCACGTTCCTGCTCTGCGTCATCATCAGCGCCCCGACCAGCACCAGCGCGGGCGCGGCAGCCGCGGCGGGCACCACCGTGGCCAGCGGCGTGAACAGCAGCGTCAGCCCCAGCAGCGCGCCGGTCACCACGCTGGCCAGGCCGGTCCGCGCGCCCTCGCCGACGCCGGCGGCGGACTCGACGAAGACGGTGTTCGCCGAGGCGCTCATCGAGCCGCCCACCATGCCCGCCACGCCGTCCACGGTCAGGACCCGGCCCAGCCGGGGCACCTGGCCCCGCTCGTCCACCATCCCGGCCTCGTCGCTCACGCCGATGATCGTGCCCATCGCGTCGAAGAACCCCGACAGTACCAGCGTGAACAGCACCACCGCCGCCGTCAGCGCCCCCGCCCTGGCGAACCCGCCGAACAGGTCGAACGCGCCCACCAGCCCGAAGTCCGGCGCCGCGATCAGGCGCTCCGGCACCCGCGGCGTCACCACGCCCCACGACCCGGGCGGGACCGTGGCGACCGAGTTGACCAGGACCGCCAGGGCCGCCGTCACGACGATGCTGATCAGGATCGCGGCCGGGGTCCTGCGTACGAACAGGGCGATCATCAGGAGCAGGCCGAAGCAGAACACCACGACCGGCCAGCCCGTGAGGTGGCCCGTGGTGCCGAGCTGCACGGGCGTGCCGGTGCCCCGCGTCACGAACCCGGCGTCCACCAGGCCGATCAGGGCGATGAACAGCCCGATCCCCACGCTGATGGCATGTTTGAGCGGGAGCGGGATGGCGTTCATGATCAGCGTGCGCAGGCCCGTCACGGCCAGCACGATGATGACGAAGCCCTCCAGCACCACCAGGCCCATGGCCTGGGCCCACGTCATGTGCGGGGCGGCCTGGTAGGCGACCACCGCGTTGAGGCCGAGCCTGGCGGCCAGGCCGAAGGGGGCGTTGCCGATGAAGGCCATCAGCAGCGTGGAGACGGCCGCCGCCAGCGCGGTGGAGGTGGTCAGCTGGGCGATGGAGAGCCGGGCGCCCGTGACGTCCTTGGCGCCGGCCAGGATGATCGGGTTGAGCAGGATGATGTAGGCCATGGCCACGAACGTGGTGATCCCGCCACGCACCTCGCGGCCGACGGTCGTGCCTCGCCCGGTGAGCTCGAAGAATCGGCCGAGCACCCGCCATCCCCCTTCGAATGGTCAAGGGGGATGGCGCATTGCTACCCGGCAGGTGACGAGATCACGCCTTCTCGTGGCGCCCGTGACCCACGAGTCCCACGAACTCCTCGAGCCCGATCGTCCCGTCGCCGTCGTCGTCGGCCGACGTGATGAACGCCTCGATCTCGCTCTCGGACGCGCCCTGGCCGCCCAGCGCCTCGTTGGCCCGGCGGATCTCGTCGGCGGTCAGCAACCCGTCGCCGTCGGTGTCGAAGCGCCTGAACTCCGCCTCGGCCGCTTCACGAGCGCTTGCCATCGGTTACCCCCATAGTCGATCCGCTATCAAACAACGCGATATCTTCCGGCCTGATCGGAACCCGAGTCAACCGCAGTCCGGTCGCCGCGCGCACCGCGGCGGCGACGGCGGGGGTGGAGGACAGCGTCGGGGGCTCGCCGGCGCCGCGCAACCCGTACGGCGCCGCCGGATCCGGATTTTCCAGGATCTTCATCTGCATCGGCGGCATGTCGAGGATGGTGGGGATGAGGTAGTCCGTGAACGACGGGTTCAGCACCCGGCCGTCGCGGATCTGGATCTCCTCCATGAGCGCCAGCCCGAGCCCCTGCGCGGACCCGCCCTGGATCTGGCCTTCAAGCGCCTGGGGGTTCAGGACGCGGCCGACGTCCTGGACGGCCGCCAGCTCGACCACCTTGACCAGGCCCAGCTCCACGTCCACGTCCACGACGGCTCGGTGCACGCACAGGGCGAGCTGGGTGTGCGAGCTGCCCTGCCCGGTGATCGGGTCCATCGGGTACGTGGGGCGGTGCCGGTACTCGCGTGTCTCCTCGATCGGCCCGAACTTCTCCAGGGCCTCCTCCGGCGTCAGCCCGCCGAAGCGCTCGCGCACCGCCTCGCAGGCGGCCCGCACCGCCCCGCCGGTCACGTACGACTGGCGCGAGGCCGACGACGAGCCGGCCGAGCCGACGGAGGTGTCGGCGGTGGCCACGGTCACGTTCGCGATGCCCAGCTCGGTGCGGGCGATCTGGGCCTGGATCGTCACCAGGCCCTGGCCGACCTCGGCGGCGGCCGTGTGCACGGTGACGTGCGGCTCGCCGCCCACCAGCTCGGCGCGCACCCTGGCCGTGGAGAAGTCGTCGAAGCCCTCGGAGAAGCAGATGTTCTTGATGCCGACGCCGTAGCCGACGCCGCGGCGCACGGACTCGCCGTGCGTGGTCTGCGAGACGCCGCCGGGCATCGACCGCAGGTCACTGAGGGCTTCTGAAGGAAGCGGCATCGCTTCCAGGTCGCGCAGCATCTCCGCGAGCGGGGCCGGGGAGTCGATCACCTGGCCGGTGATGAGATGGGAGCCCTGGGAGACGGCGTTGCGCACGCGGATCTCCACGGGCGACAGGCCGCACGCCTCGGCCAGCCGGTCCATCTGCGACTCGTACGCGTAGCACGCCTGGACCGCGCCGAAGCCGCGCATCGCGCCGCAGGGCGGGTTGTTGGTGTAGACGCCGGTGGCGTCCACCTGGACGTTCTCCACCTCGTACGGGCCCACGCCGAGCGAGGCGGCGTTGCCGACCACGGCGGGGGAGGAGGAGCAGTACGCGCCGCCGTCCAGCAGGATGTCGGCCTTGACGTAGACCAGCTTGCCGTCGCGGGTCGCGCCGTGCTCGTAGCGCATCCGGGCCGGATGGCGGTGCACGTGGCCGAAGAACGACTCCTCCCGGCCGTACACGATCTTCACCGGCCGGTTCAGCCGCAGCGCCAGCATGCAGGCGTGCACCTGCATCGACAGGTCCTCGCGGGCGCCGAACGCGCCGCCGACGCCCGACAGCGTCAGGCGCACCTTGTCCGGGGGCAGGCCGAGGCAGGGGGCGAGCTGGTCGCGGTCCACGTGCAGCCACTGGGTGGCGATGTAGAGGTCGACGCCGCCGTCCTCGGCGGGGACCGCCAGGCCGGACTCGGGGCCGAGGAAGGCCTGGTCCTGCATGCCGACCTCGTACTCGCCGGTGACCACGACCTCGGCCTCGAACGTGTCGCCCCGCCGCACCGGCTGGTGCCGCACGAAACGCCGGGCCTTGCGGGGGTCGGTCACGGCCTCGCGGACCTCGTACTCGACCACGATGGCCGCGGCCGCCCTGCGCGCGGTCTCGGGGTGGTCGGCGGCCACCACCGCCACCGGCTCGCCCTGGTAGCGGACCTGGTCGACGGCCAGCACCGGCTGGTCCTTGTGGTCGAGGCCGTAGAACTTCTCGCCCGGCACGTCCTCGTGCGTCAGCACGGTCAGCACGCCCGGGATCCGCAGCGCGGGCCCCACGTCGATCGAGCGGATCCAGGCCGACGGGTGCGGGCTGCGCAGCGTCGCTCCCCACACCATGCCGTCCAGCCACAGGTCGGAGGCATAGGCGAACTCGCCCGTCACCTTCAACGTCGCGTCGGGCCGCCGCGCGCTCTGGCCGACCCCCTCCCTGGTGCCATGAACGGTGGTCGGGTACGCGGTCTCCGTCATCCTCCGAGTAGAGCACCGCCGCCGGGCCGCATCATATGCGCGTCGCGTGAAATCCCGGTCAGCGGTTGGCCTCAGAACCTTGTATATTCCTCCAAGTGCGCATCTCTGACCTGCTGGCCATCGAGGAACTGCGCCTGACCCTGCTCGTCGGCGACCCCTCCCACGAGTTCCACGCCGTGCACATCACCGACCTGCCCGAGCCCGGACGCTACCTGGGCGGCGGCGAGCTGGTGCTGTCGGGGCTGATGTGGTGGCACGAGCCGGGCGACTCGGCCGGGTTCGTGGCGGCGCTGGTGGAGGCCGGGGTCGCCGCGCTGGGCGCGGGGCAGGCGCGGCTGGGGCACGTCCCGGCCGACCTGGTGGCCGCGTGCGAGGCCGCCGGCCTGCCGCTGGTCGAGGTTCCGACGGAGGTGTCGTTCCGGACGCTGGCGGAGCTGGTCGTGCCGCAGCTGGCGGGCGACGTGCGCGACGCGCTCGGCCGCCACCGCAGGCTGGTCGCGGCCATCGCCGAGGGCGTGGACCTGCGCGAGCTGTTCGAGCTGACCGCCGCCGAGCTGGGCGTCACCGGCGCCGTGCTGTCCGCTTCGGGCGAGGTGATCGTGGGCGCGGCCGAGGATCCCGTACGGCTGGCGAAGGCGTACCTGACCGCGTCGCGGCTGCCCGCGCGCGTCGGCGACCACACGATCTTCGCGGTCGGGCGCGGCCATCGGGCCGCGGGCTGGGCGCTGGCCTGCGACGGCGACCTGATGGGGCGCGCCGACCTGGGCTACGAGCTGGCGTCCTGCGTCGGCCTCGAACGCAGTCGCATGGAGGAGGGCCGCCGCGTCGAGCGCCGCCTGACCGAGCAGCTGCTCGTGGCCGCGCTGGCCGAGTCCGACGCGGCCGAGCTCAACGCCAGGCTGCGGACCTGCGGGATCGACGCGGCGGAGCCGTACGCCGTCGTGAACGCCACCGCGCCCAGGCCGGGCGCCACCCGCGGCCCCGACCCCGCCGCGCTCGGCGGCCAGGTCGTGGAGGAGTTGCTCGGCCGCGAGGTCGTGGCGGCGGCGGGCGCGGACGGCGCGGTCGCCGTGGTGCCGCTGCGCGAGCGCACCACCGCCGAGCTGGCCGACCGGCTGCGCGCCGGCGCCGGGGTGCTGGCCGCCCTGCCCGACACCCGCCTGTGCGTCGGCGTGAGCGGCGCGCTGACCGGGGCCGCCGCCGTCAAGGGAGGCGTGGAGGAGGCCGGGCACGCCCGGCGGCTGGCCGAGGCCCGCGCCGGGGGCGTGGTGACCAGCGACGAGATCTACACGCACGCGCTGCTGCTGGCCACGGTGCCGGGGGACGTGCGCCGCTCGTTCACGGCCCGGCTGCTGTCGCCGCTGCTCGACTACGACCGGCGGCACCAGTCCGAGCTGGTGCGCACGCTCGGGATCTTCCTCGACTGCGCCGGTTCGTGGAACGCCTGCGCGGAGCGGCTGCACGTGCACGTGAACACGGCCCGCTACCGGATCCGCAGGATCGAGGAGCTGACCGGCAGAAACCTGTCCACGATGGCCGACCGCGTGGACTTCTTCCTCGCGCTCAGAGACACGGGCCCGCCCAGGTAAGCCGATCTTTCCGCGGGCCTTCCTGCTTGCTTTCCGGGCTGATCGCGAACCGGCGTCGGGCTGTTTGCCGAAAGCCATACGAATGCGTGATCGGATGATAACGTTGCGTGCATGCCCTCCCCCCGGCACGACGCCCTCACCCGGCTTATCCGCGACCATCTTGACCTGCCGATCCGCCTGCTGCGCGAGGTCGGCGGGATCGAACTGCCGACTGGCGGTCCGTTGTGGGTGGGGCCGGGCGACCTGCGCGACCGCATCTCCAGGGAGATGCATGCCGACACCGTCGTGTTCGCCGGCCCGCCCCAAGACCGATGGTTTTCCACCATCGTCGAGGTTGAGACCGAAATGTCCGAGCAGAAGTTGCGGCAGACCGTCGAGGCAGCCGAAATGCTGCGGCTGGAGACTCGCAAACCGGTCTACGTCATCTTCATCACGCCCGATCCCGACGCGGCGTGCTTCACCGAGCCGGTGGAGATCCAGAGTGGCTGCCTGACCATCACCATGGACCCGGTGATCGTCGGGCCCGACCGCATCCCCGTCCTGACCGACCCGACGCAAATGGCCGCGGACCTGCTGGTGGCGGCGCTGTCGGTGATGGCGCACGGCCACCTGCCGGAAGTCGCCGAGGCATTCATCAAGCTCCTCGGCGACTTGCCGGACGATGACGCGGCGTCGTTGTTTGGTTACACTATCGACATGGCCGCGCCGCAGGCCCGCCGTCTTCTGGAGGAGACCGTGACGATCTACATCCCCGAGCACAGCCCCTGGGCCCAGAACCTGTACCGCAAGGGCCAGGCCGCAGGCCGGGAAGAAGGCCGGGAAGAAGGCTGGAAAGAAGGCTGGAAAGAAGGCGGTGAACAAGGCCGCGCCATGGGAGAGGTGGCCGCTCTGTGCACCGTCCTGCGCGTCCGCGGCATCGACATTCCCCCCGCCCGGCATCGGGAGATCACCACCTGCACCGATCTTGCCCTCCTGGAGATCTGGCTGCGGCGCGCCCTCGAAGCCACGCACATCGACGACCTTTTCGACGACGATTCGGGGCCTGAACCCCGGCCATAGGAGCGTGGTGGGGGAGTCAGGCGCCAGTCGAGCTGGTGTGCGCGCTTGAGATCTTCCTCGACTGTGCTGGCTCGTGGAACGCCTGCGCGGAGCGGCTGCACGTGCACGTGAACACGGTCCGCTACCGGATCAGCAGGGTCGAGGAGCTGACCGGCAGAAACCTGTCCACGATGGCCGACCGCGTGGACTTCTTCCTGGCGCTCAGAGACACGGGCCCGCCGAGATAGCCGCCCGAGCCTCGGCCACGGCCGCCTGTTCTTCCCTCAGCCGCTGCTCCCAGGTGACGTGCCCGAATGCTCCGCCGGATGCGGCCGCCTCGGTGACGAAGGAAAATGCCCGGTTGGGGTCCTCAAGCATCCGGTACATGCGCGACAGCCCGATCAGGCAGCGTACCTTCCCGATTCGGTAACCACTCGCCGAGATCAGTTCAAGAGCACGGAGAAGGTGTGGCAGAGCCTGCTTCGGGCTTTTCAGGTCGAGGTAGGCCTCGCCGAGTGCGAGTCGGATTTGCCCTTCGTAGCCGGAGTCTCCTGCCTCCTCGGCGTCGGCCAGCGCCTCATGCAGCGCCTCGCGCGCCTTCTCCGGACCTCCCGCCCCCAGGTGGGATTCCCCCATCATCAGCAGTGCGTACCTGACCCCCACGCTCGCGCCGATGCTCCTGGCCCGTGCGAGCTGGAGCTCCGCAAACGACAGCGCCTCCTCATAGTGTTGCCCCGAGTTGTAGGTGTTGGCCAGGTTGCCCAGCGTTCGCATCTCGGCGAAGGCGTCGCCGAGCCGCCGGGCGAGCTCCAGCTCGGATCGTTGGTGCGCGACGGCCTCATCCGTGTGTCCCGTCATCTGCAGGGCGAGGGCGATGTGGCCGTGTGCGAGCAGGGCGCTGGCTTCGTCCCCGAGGCGCTCGCTCACCCGCAACGCCAGCGTGTTCAGCTCCTTCATCTCCGCCATGTGGTAGGCGCGACTCTGGTGCCAGAGGAGGCCGAACGTGAGGTTGACGCCCAGCCGGGCGATCGTGTCGTCAGGAGAGTTCAGCGCCTGCACGGCCGCGGCCGACAGGATGGCCTCCTCCTCGCGCAGCCATGCCCGCGCCTCCTCCGCGGTGCTGATCTCGTGCGAGGGCGCGTCGACCGGGGCCGATAGTTGAGTGCGGTGTGGGTCGCTGACGTGGCTGGCCAGGCGCGTGGAGGCGGCGTAGTACGACAGCGCGCGGATCAGCGCCCCGCGTGAGTCGTGGGGACGCAGCTCGCCGGCGAAGAGGCGGACGAGATCGTGCAACTGGTAGCGGCCGGGGCCGGCGCGATCGAGCAGGTGGGCGTCCACCAGCCGCTCCAGGGCCGCTTCCGCCTCGCCGGGCGTGATGCCGGCCAGCGCGCCCGCGGCCGCCGCGGTCATTTCGGGCACGTGCAGGAGCCCCAGCAGCGCCAGCGTGCGCGCGGCCAGCCGGTCCACGGGGCGCGAGCCGCGTTCGAGCGCGGTGTGGCTGCCGGCCAGACTGGAGCGGACCGCCAGGTCGCCGGCCGCGAGCTCGTGCAGCCGGGTCCGCTCGTCGTTCAGGCGGGCAGCCAGCGTGGACACGCTCCAGTCAGGGCGGCCGGCCAGGCGCGCTCCCGCGATGCGCAACGCCAGCGGGAGGCCGTCACACAGCCGGGCGAGCCTGGCCGTCTCGCCCGCGTCGGCCGAGATCCGGCTCGTGCCGGCCAGGTTGGCCAGCATCGTGGCCGAGTCCGCCTGGGACATCCTGGCGAGCTCCAGCTGGACGGCGTCCTCGCCCCAGCTCATGCTCTCCCGGCTGGTCACGAGCAGCGTGTTGCCGAGCGAGGCCGACATCAGCGACCGGATCTGCGCGAGGTCGGCGGCGTCGTCCAGCAGGACCAGCACCCGCCGGTCGTGCAGGCGGCTGCGCCACGCGGCCGCCGCCTCGTCCAGATCGGCGGGCACGGCGCTGGGCGGCGTGCCGAGCGCCCGCAGGAACCGCCCGAGCACGTCGAGCGGGGTGAGCGCGGGCAACTCGGGCGTGGCCCCCCGGCAGTTGACGTAGAGCTGTCCGTCGGGGAAGCGGTCCTTGGCCAGGTGAGCGACGTGGGCGGCGAGGGCCGACTTGCCGACGCCCGGCGGCCCGGTGATGATCACCAACGGGCTCGACGAGGTCTCGCCCCGCGGCGCGAGCCGCTCCGTCAGCCACCCTGTCTCCGCGGACCTGCCCACGAACTCCGCGAGCGGGCGGGGCAGCTGGTGTGGTGTCTCATGGGGCGTCGGCGCGCTCGGGGCGGGCGCCGCGTCGGCTCGCAGCACCATCTCGTAGCACCGGCGCAAGCCCTCGCCCGGTGACAGGCCGAGTTCCTCGGCGAGCAGGACCCTGCCCTCCTCGTAGACCTTCAGTGCCTCCGCCGGGTTGCCCGAGCGGAACAGGGCCGTCATGAGCAACTCGCGGGCCCGTTCGCGCAGCGGGTTTCGGCGGGTGAGGTCTCCCAGCTCTTCGACGATGTCCCGGTGGCGGCCCAGGCGCAGCAGGCTCTCCGCGCGCAGCTCCAGGGCGGCGAGCCGGAGCTGCTCCAGGCGATCGCGCTCCGCCTCCGCGAACGGGCCGGACAGCCCGCTCAGCGCGGTGCCGCGCCACATCCCCAGGGCCTCGTCGAGGCGGCGCACGGCCTGGAGGTCGTCGCCTGCGCGCTGGACCCGCCTGGCCTCCTCGATCCCCTCGGCGAACAGCAGCGCGTCCACCTGGGCGGGCTCCACCTGTAAGACATAGCCGGCCGGCGTTCCCGCCAGCACCCGCGACGGCTCGCGCCGCCCGCGACCGGGCTCGAAGACGCGGCGCAGGCCGGCGACATAGGTGTAGACGCTCTGCTCGGCATTGCGCGGGGCGTTCTCCCCCCAGATGCCGGCGACCAACCGATCCATGGGGACAGGGTGCGGGGCCACCGCGGCCAGGATCGACAGGGCGGTCCGCTGCCTGGCAGGTCCGAGATCGATGGGTTCTTCGGCGCCCTGACGGCGGAACTCGGCGGTCACCTCGCCGAGAAGGCGGATGAGGATTCCTTCGCTGATGCTGCCTCCTCGACTTGTCCCCGGATTCCCGTCGAGAAGGCAGCGTAGTGAAGATCGCTGTGGCGTGAGGAGAGGGGAAATGTAGACGGTGCCGCTACTGCCGAGATCAACGAATTGCGCGAATGTTGGCCACCCCGTCAGGCGGCGTGCGCCGCTCGTTCGCGAGCCGGCTGCTGTCGCCGCTGCTCGACTACGACCGGCGGCACCGGTCCGAGCTGGTGCGCACGCTCGGGATCTTCCTCGACTGCTCAGGCTGGTGGAACGTCTGCGCGGAGCGGCTGCACGTCCGCGTGAACACGGTCCGCTACCGGATCCGCAGGGTCGAGGAGCTGACCGGCAGAAACCTGTCCACGATGGCCGACCGCGTGGACTTCTTCCTGGCGCTCAGAGACACGGGCCCGCCGAGATAGCCGCCCGAGCCTCGGCCACGGCCGCCTGCTCCTCCCTCAGCCGCTGCTCCCAGCGGGGATGCCCGAGCCCGCCGCCGCCGGCGATGGCCTCGGTGACGCAGGCCAGAGCCCGGTCGAGCTCACCCAGCGTCCGAAATGCGCGTGACATCGCGATCAGGCAGCGTACGAGCCCGATCCGGTAGCCGTTCTCCATAATCAGGTCGTGGCCCGTGAGGAGATAGGACAGGGCCTGCTGCGGGTCGTCCATGTCGAGGTGGGCTTCGCCCAGCGCGGTGCGGATCTGTGCTTCGTGGCTGGCGTCTCCCGTTTTCGCAGCGTCGGCCAGAGCCTCGTGCAGCGGCTCGAGCGCCTTGTCCGGGTCCCCCATGCCCGCGAGGGCATAGCCCTTGATCATCAGCGCGTACCGCGCTCCCACGCCCGCGCCGATGCGCCTGGCCAGCGTGAGTTGACACTCTGCCCAGGGCAAGGCCTCCTCGTAGCGTTGTCCCGAGTCGAAGGCGCTGGCGAGGTTGCCCAGTGTGCACATCTCCCTGAAGGTGTCGCCGAGCCGCCTGGCGATCGTCAACTCGGCCTGGAGATGCGCCACGGCCTCATCGATGCGTGCCGTCAGGCGCAGGGCCCAGGCGATGTGGCCGTGCGCCAGCGCGGCGCTCGCCTCGTCGCCGAGCCGCTCGCTCACCCGCAGAGCGAGGGTGTTCAGCTTGTACGCCTCCGATGTGTGATACGCGCGCTCCTGATGCCGGAACAGGCCGAATGCGAGATTGATGCCGAGCCCGGCGATCGTGTCGTCGGCGGAGTTGAGGGCCTGGACCGCCGCAGCGAACAGAACCCCCTCCTCCTCGTACAACCACGTTCTCGCCTCCTCCGGGGTGACCACCGCGTGGGGGGCCGCCTCGACTGGCCACGCCGGCTGCGTACGGTGTGGGTCGCTGACCTGACTGGCCAGACGCGTAGAGGCGGCGTAGTACGACAGGACGCGGATCAGCGCCTCGCGGGCGCCCGCCGGCCGCAGCTCGCCGGCGAAGAGGCGGACAAGGTCGTGCAGTTGGTAGCGCTCACGCCCGGCGCGCTCTACCAGGTGCGCATCCACCAGCCGTTCCAGCGCCGACTCGGCCTCCGGCTTCGGGACCACGAGTAGCGCGCCGGCTACCTCAGCGGTCACTTCCGGCACGTGCAGCCGACCGAGCAGCGCCAGGGCGCGCGCGGCCAGCCGGTCCACCGGCCGTGTGCCGCGTTCGAGTGCGGCGTGGCTGGCGGCCAGGCTGGAACGGACGGCCAGGTCGCCTACGGCCAGTTCGTGCAGGCGTTGTCTCTCGTCGCTCAGGCGGGCCGTCAAGGCCGACACACTCCAGTCGGGGCGCCCGGCCAGGCGCGCTCCGGCGATGCGCAGCGCCAGTGGGAGGCCCTCGCACAGGCGTACGAGCCTGGCCGTCTCTTCCGCATCGGCCGCGACCCGCCCCACGCCGGCGAGCTTGGCCAGCATTGCGGCCGCCTCCTCCTCGGACAACCTGCCGAGCTCCAGCTGGTAGGCATCCTCGCCCCAGGTCATGCTCTCGCGGCTCGTGACCAGCAGCGCGCTGCCGACCGGAACCGCCAGCAGCGGCCGGATCTGGACCAAGTCAGCGGCGTCGTCCAGCAGCGCCAGCACCTGGCGGTCGTGCAGACGGCTGCGCCACATGGCCGCTGCCTCGTCAAGGTCGGCGGGCACGGCGTGGGAGGGCACGCCGAGCCCGCGCAAGAATCGTCCCAACACGTCGAGCGCGGTGAGCGCGGGAAGATCAGGCGTGGCGCCCCGGCAGTTCACGTAGAGTTGCCCGTCGGGGAAGCGTTCCACCATCAGGTTGGCGACATGTGCGGCCAGCGCGGACTTGCCGATGCCAGGCGGCCCCGAGACGATCAGCAGCGGCAGGGGCGGGCTGTCGTCCTTGGGTGCGAGCCGCTCCTTCAACCGCACGATTTCCGGCATCCTGCCGACGAACTCCGCCAATGAGCGGGGCAGCTGGTGTGGTGCCTGCGCGCCGGGAACCGCGCTGCCTGAGACGGGAGTCTCGACCAGCGTGCGCGGGGCAGGGGCGGCCGAGGAGGCGATCGCGTCGGCGCGTAGCACCATCTCGTGGCAGCGACGCAGGCCCTCTCCCGGCGACAGACCCAGCTCCTCGGCCAGGAGAGTCCGGCCCTGCTCGTACACCTCCAGCGCCTCCGCCCGGCGGTCCGCGCGGAGCAGGGCCGTCATGAGCAGCTCACGCATTCGCTCGCGTAGCGGGTGACGCCGGGTGAGGTCCCGGAGCTCGTCGGCGATCTCAGAGTGGATCTCAGAGTGCTGCCCCAGCCGCAGCAGGCTGTCCGCGCGGTGCTCCTGCGCCGTCAGTCGCAGGTCGTCCAGGCGGGCCCGTTCCGCCTCTGCGAACGGCCCGGACAGGCCGCTCAGCGCGGTGCCATGCCACATGGCCATGGCCTGGTCGAGCAGATGCAGCGCCTGGAGGTCGTCGCCGTCGCGCCGCGCCCGGAGGGCCTCGCTGACCTGCTCCGTGAACAGAGACCCGTCCACCTGTGCAGACGGCAGGGATAAGACATAGCCGGCCGGGGTCCCGGCCAGCAGCTGCGAGGGCTTGCGACGCCCGCGATCAGGCTCGAAGGCACGGCGCAGGCCGGCGATGTAGGTGTAGACGCTCTGCTCGGCGTTACGCGGCGCACCCTCGCCCCAGATATCGGCGACAAGCTGGTCCAACGGAACCGGACGGGCGGCGGACAAGGCGAGGATGGCGAGAACGGCCCGCTGCCTGGCGGGGCCAAGGTCGATCGACTGTGATCCGCGAGTGGCGGTCACCGCTCCCAGTAGGTGGATGAAGATCCCGTCGCTCATGCCGACCCCCTGTTGCCTCCAACCCGTGTCAACAAGGCAGCGTAACCCCCTCGCGATCCCGTAAAGCGAGGGAGACGATGTAGATCCAATATATGAGCCGGCCGCTAGGCTATCGACAGCGCCGGAAGGGAGGCCATGTTGAGGCGGCATTGCCTGCGGGGTGGATGCGGCATCGGTCAGTGGCTGGCGAATGCGCTTCTCTAGCGGTTCCGTACGCGATCGTCAATGTGGCGGCCCCGAGATCGGCCGGCACCCGCCGTCCCGTCCCGCCACGCTGGGCGGCCAGGTGGTCGAGGAATCGCCGGCCATGGGCGCCACGGGCCGCCCGCCGCGGGCAGATCGATCATGCCGCCCCGGCCCTATGCTGCTCGGCAACAAGCAGGAATTTCGCCTTCACCTGGAGAGACGAACCTGCTGCTGTCGGCCACTCTGCCGGGGGACGCGCGCCGCCCCTTCGTCAGTCGGCTGCTGTCGCCGCTGCTCGACTACGAGCGCAGGCACCAGCCGGAGCTGGTGCGCGCGCTCGGCAACTTCTCGACTGCGCCGACTCGTGGAACGCCTACGCCAAACGGCTTCACGTGCACGTGCACACGGTTCGCTAGTGGGTCCGGCGAGTGGAAGAGCTCACAGGGAGGAGCCTGTCAAGCATGGCGGACCAGGTCGACTTTTCCTCGCGCCCAGGGACACGTGGCCGCCCAGGTCGGCTCCGGACCGTGATGTCGTCGTCTGTTGCTCGGCAACAGGTCAGCAACAGGGGACGCCATCGGCTTGTATCGCTAGAGACGATTCGGCACTCACGGTCGTAGCATTACCTCCAACGGCCACAACGGCCGCAATCACGGCAACAAGTACGGACAGGGCGGCACGGATGCGCATGGGGTCTCTCCCTAGCCTGTGTGTGGTGCTCGGACGTAATAATCTCAGGGAGCGGCAGCGGTGACCACATCTGACATGGTCGGACTCCGTATTAAGACGGTCAGGCGTCAACGAGGCCTGTCTCAGGCGCAGCTCGCACACCCGGAGCTGTCGGACAGCTACGTCTCTCTGATCGAGAGCGGCAAGCGCACCCCGACTCCGGCGGTGCTCGAGCTGTTGGCTCAGAAGCTCGACTGTTCCCTCTCCTATCTGGTCAACGGTGTCACGGCCGAGCAGATGGAGGACATCGAGCTGGCACTTGGCTACGCGCGACTCGCCCTGGAGAACGGTGAGGTCTCCGAGGCTCGGGCCCGCTTCGCTGAGCTACTGACGGACAACAACCTGACAGGTCTCACCAAGCTTCGTCAAGATACGGAATTCGGGTTGGCATTGGCCACGGAGGCGGCCGGCGACCTCGATGAGGCGATCTCCATCCTCACTCGGCTGCGGAGCGAGGAAATCACGGAGGAGCGCGCGACCGAACTCGCCATCGCCCTCTGCCGGGTTTATCGCGACCGCGACAGGCTCACCGAGGCGGTCGGGGTCGGAGAGCAAATTCTGGGGGCGCACACCCGTCCGGTCTGGACGGATCTCCTCGTCGAGCTGGGCTCCACACTCCTGTCGGCCTACCTCTACCGCGGCGACTTGCTCCGCGCCAGCCAGTTCGCTGCCGAGCTGCTCAACGCCGCCGACCTGCTGGGCACGCCCCGATCGATCGTCGCCGCCTGCTGGAACGCCTCGCTGGTGGCGCAGAGCACCGGGCACGGTGAGGAGGCGCTCGGTTTTGCCGAGCGCGCACTGGCGGTGCAGTCGGAGAACGGCCACCCGCGCAATCTCGCTCGCGTGCGATCCTTCTTCGGCTCGCAGCTGATGCGGGTGCGACCCGATCAGGCGAAGGCGGCCCGTGACATCTTGGCGCGGGCCACGGGGGAGCTTACGCAGACCTCGGCGAGTGCGGTCGACCTGGGCCGAACCCAGACCGAGCTGGCCCGGGCCGAGATCGTCCTCGGCTTGGCCGCCGATGCCCTCGGTCACATCCAGGCCGGGCAGGCCGTGCTGCCGGGCAACGCCCGCGCCCTCGGCGCGGAGGCCGATCTGCTTCTCAGCCGGGCCCACGGGGCCCTGGGGAACTTCGCGGAGGCCGAGACCCACGCGCATGCCGTACGTGACCGGCTCACGCCGCTGCCCGACTCGCGGAAGGTGGCCAGCACCTGGTACGCCGCGGCCGAGAGCATAGAGATGCTGGGTGACGCCGACGGGGCCGTGGAGGCGTACCAGCGGGCGCTTGCCTGTGCGGGGCTATAGCGAGGTCCGGACCGGGCGGTGGCGTCGGTAGCCTGGGGGGTGCCATGAAGAGATCCCCGCTTGCGGCCCTCGCCGCGACTGCCGCCGCCCTGCTCGTGCTCGTGTTCGGCATGGCGGCTCCCGCGCTGGCGCACGACGCGCTCAAGAGCAGCTCCCCGGCCAAGGACGCCGAGGTCAAGAGCCTTGACGAGGTGCGGCTGGAGTTCACCGCGGGTGTGCGCCTGCCGTTCGTCATCGTGCGCGGCCCCGGCGGCGCCGAGCTGCAGAGCGGCAAGCCGCAGGCGGACGGCAAGGTGGTGACCCAGGCGGTCAAGGAGCCCGTGCCCGACGGGAAGTACACGATCGCCTACCGGGTCGTCTCGTCCGACGGGCATCCGATCGAGGGTGAGATCCCGTTCCGGGTGAAGGGGGCGAAGACGCCGTCCCCCAGCCCGTCCCCCAGCCCGACCTCCAGCGCCTCCGAGAGCGCGGCGCCGGCCGCATCGGCGCTGGCCACCTCGGCACCGGCCACGCAGCCCGCCCAGACCCCGCCCGCCACCGACCCCGCCACCGACCGGGCTTCGGCCGCGCAGCCGGTGACGTTCCCCGTCTGGCTGATCATCGTGATCGGCGCGCTCGTCGGCATCGGCATCGGTTTCCTGTTCAGCGCGCGGAAGAAGAAGCCATGAGCAAAGCGGCGCGGCTCGCGCTCGCCGGGGCGGCCGCCGCGGTCGTCGCCCTGGTCATCGGCATGATCGCCGGCGGCAGGGCGTTCCCCAGGATCATCCCCGGCCTGCCCGACTCCGGCGCGGTCGTCCGCTGGGGTCTGCCGCTGTCCAAGCTGCTCATGGATATGGCGGGCGTGGCCACCGTCGGCCTGCTGCTCATGGCCGCCGCGCTGCTGCCCAACGACAAGGGCGTGCTCGGCAGGACCGCCACCCAGTACGTCAAGGCCGCCTCGTGGGCGGCCCTCGCCTGGGCCGGGTCGGCCTTCGTCGCCATCGTGTTCAGCACCGCCGAGTCCATCGGCAGGACCGTTCCCCAGATCCTCGACCGCACCTTCCTCACCAGCTACGCCACCCAGACCACGCAGGGCGTGGCGCTCACGCTCGTGGTGCTGTTCGGGGTGGCGATCGCGCTGTTCTCCCGCGGCGCCATCACCGCGGGGGCCGCGGCGGGCCTGCTGGTCTTCGCGCTGGTGACGCTGCTGCCCGCGCCGCTCACCGGCCACACCTCCTCCTCGCCCAACCACGACCTCGCCACGTCGGCGGTGTCGCTCCACCTGCTCGCCCTCGCCCTGTGGGTGGGCGGGCTCGCCGTGCTGGCCCTCCACGCGGTCCGCAAGCAGCCGCAGCTCGAGGTGGCCGCGCGCCGGTTCTCCGACATGGCCGTGTGGTGCTACGCCGGGGTGGGGCTGTCCGGGGTGTTCAGCCTGGTCGCGCGGCTGGGTGCGGTGTCCGACCTGTGGACCACCCAGTACGGCCTGCTCGCCGTGGTCAAGATCGTGGCGTTCGTGCTGCTCGGCTACATCGGCTACTGGCACCGGCAGCGCACGCTGGCCGACCTCGGCAAGGGCAGGCCGCGCGCGTTCACCCGGCTGGCCGGCGGCGAGATGGTGCTCATGCTGGCCACCGTCGGAGTGGCCGTGGCGCTGTCGCGCACGCCGCCGCCCGAGTTCACCGTGCCCGCCGACCGGGCCTTCGAGCTGCTCGGCTTCCCCCTTCCCGCCGAGATCACGCTCGGCAACGTGTTCTCCCTGTGGTGGTTCGACCTGTTCTTCGCCACGGTCGCCGCCGTGCTGGCCGGGCTCTACGCGCTCGGCGTGCGCCGGCTGCGCAAGCGCGGCGACAAGTGGCCGTGGGGGCGCACGGCCTCCTGGTACGTCGGGATCGCGCTGCTGGTGTTCGCCACGCAGAGCGGGCTGGCCCGTTACGCCAAGGTCCTGTTCGACATCCACATGATCGAGCACATGACCCTCTCCATGGTCGTGCCGATCTTCCTCGTCCTCGGCGGGCCCGTCACGCTGGCCCTGCGCGCGCTCAAGCCCGCCACCCGGCGGGGCGACCGGGGGCCGCGGGAGTGGATCACGACGATCCTGCACAGCCGGTTCACCAAGGTCGTCACGCATCCCGCCGTCGCCACGGCCATCTTCATCGCCTCGACGTACGCGCTGTACTTCACGCCGCTCTTCGAGTCGGCCATGGAGGAGCATCTCGGGCACATCTGGATGACCCTCCACTTCCTGCTCAGCGGGTGCCTGTTCTTCTGGGTGATCATCGGGATCGACCCCGCCCCCAACCGGCTCCCGTACGTCGGGCGGCTGCTCATGCTCTTCGTCACGATGCCGTTCCACGCGTTCTTCGGGGTCGCGTTGATGATGATGGGCACGGTGATCGCCTCCGGCTGGTACGAGCAGCTGGGCCGCGCCTGGGGGCCCTCGCTGCTGCAGACGCAGCAGGACGGCGGGGCCATCGCCTGGGGCTTCGGCGAGATCCCGACGCTGATCGTGCTGCTGGCCATCGCCGTGCAGTGGTATCAGGACGACGAGCGGCAGGCGCGGCGCACCGACCGCAAGGCCGACCGCTCCGGCGCCGACTCCGAACTCGACTCCTACAACGCCTACCTCGCCCGTCTCAACCGCGCGGACAAAGGTGAGCGGCAGGTTTCCGGCGAGTAGCCGTTCGGCCATGGCCTTCTATCTTCCCACTACAAGTCTCTGTACCGCCAGGTAGCCTGTCTCGCAGGGGAGACGGGCATAACCCCATGACCAGCGTGCGTAGGCCTTGAGGGGGGACGCGCACCGCCAGGTGGGAGCGCCGGAGTGGGGACCGGCGCAGGCCCGGCGTGCCTAGGAAGGCGAGAACCATTGTCGGAAGAGACACGGATGCGCGGGGGGCAGAGCCTGGCCGAGGCTCTAGAGAGCTGTCTGGCCGCATGGTCCGAGCGCACGGGGATCGCCGTCGAGACCTGGGCGTTGCCGGCCACCGACGTGCCGTCCCAGGTCACCCGGGCCGTCATGGCGACGATGGACGAGGCCCTGTCCAACGTCGAGCTGCACAGCCGGGCGCGGACCGTGTCCATCGCCGTGACGGTCTCCAAGAGCGGGCTCCGGATGACGGTCAGCGACAACGGCCAGGGCTTTCCCGCCGCGGGGGCGGGAAGCGGGATCGCCAGGATGCGGGCGGCGTTCGCGGAGCTCGGCGGGAGCCTGTCGGTCAACAGCGTGCTCGGTGAGGGCACGACGGTGACCGGGGTGGTGCCCAAACGCGGCTGACGCGGGTCAGGGGAGGGTGAGGATCTCGCTGCCCGTCTCGGTGACCACGATCGTGTGCTCGAACTGGGCCGTGCGCTTGCGGTCCTTGGTCACCGCCGTCCACTTGTCCGGCCAGATGTCGTACTCGATGGTGCCCAGCGTCAGCATCGGCTCGATCGTGAACGTCATCCCCGGCACCAGCTCCACCCGCAGCGACGGGTCGTCGTAGTGGGGCACCATGAGCCCGGAGTGGAAGCTCGTGCCGATCCCGTGGCCGGTGAAGTCGCGGACGACGCCGTAGCCGAAGCGCTTGGCGTACGCCTCGATGACCCGGCCCACCACGTTGAGCTGCCGTCCGGGCGCGACCGCCTTGATGGCCCGCATCATCGCCTCGCGCGTGCGCTCCACCAGCAGCCGAGACTCCTCGTCGACCTCGCCCACCAGGTAGGTGGCGTCGGTGTCGCCGTGCACGCCGCCGATGTAGGCGGTGATGTCGACGTTGACGATGTCACCGTCCCGGAGCACGGTGTCGTCGGGGATGCCGTGGCAGATGACCTCGTTGATCGACGTGCACAGCGACTTGGGGTAACCCTTGTAACCGAGCGTGCTCGGGTAGGCGCCGTTGTCGATGAGGAACTCGTGGCCGACCCTGTCGAGCTCGTCGGTCGTGACGCCCGGCCGGATGTGCTTGGCGACCTCGTCGAGCGCCTGGGCGGCGATCCGGCCGGCCACCCGCATGCGCTCGATGATCTCGGGGCTCTTCACGTCGGACTCGCCGGTCTTGGGGCGCTTCTTGCCGACGTACTCCGGCCGCTCGATCTGGGCGGGGACCTTTCGCATGGGCGAAACTCGGCCGGGCTGGAGCAGTGTCGTCATGAAACATGAGTCTACGGGGCAGAATTGACCCCGTGAGCGAAGGCCAGTGGTGGTTCTGTCTCAAGCACATGCGGGTCGAGCCCGAGCAGGGCTGCCCCAACAAGGACCGGATGGGTCCCTACGCCTCCGAGCAGGAAGCGGCCGGGGCGCTGCAGCGCGCCGCCGACCGCAACAAGGCCTGGGACGAAGCCGATAACGACGACGATTAGGGCACGACCGCGTAGGCCCTGACCGGGAAGGTTCCCATGCCCGCGACCATCGGGGGCGCGGCGTGGAAGCGGAAGCCTTCCGGGGGCAGCGCCCCCAGGCCCGTCAGGTGCTCCACCAGCGGGATGCCCGCCTTCAGCAGGATCGTGTGGGCGGGCCGCTCGCCGTGCGGCGGGGTGTCGTCGATGTTGAGCGAGTCGATGCCCACCAGCGCCGCCCCCTGGTCGGCCAGCCACTGCGCCGACCCGGGCGCCAGGTAGGGGTGGCCGTGGAGGTAGGCGCCGGTGCCGAAGTGGCGGTCCCAGCCGGTGTGGATCAGCACGGCCCGTCCCCGTACGTCCAGGTCCTTGTCGATCGCCACCTCGCGGCCCGCGCCGCCCCGCACGACGAGGCCGGGCAGGTCGGCCAGCCTGCTGACCGGCACCTGCGACAGGTCGGGCCCGTCCGGATAGCGGTGGTGCGGGGTGTCGAGGTAGGTGCCGGTGTTGGCGGCGAGCGTGATCACGCCGATGTGGAACTCCGTGCCGGGCGCGTAGACCTTGCGCGAGTCCTCCCGGCTCAGATGCACCCCCAGTTTCGGGCCGGGAATGCCGGGATAGGTGACCATCCCGTCCACGATGCGGTGGCTGAGTTCGACGATCACGCGGACACTCCTACGCGGGCGAGCTTGACCAGGGCGAAGACGCCGATGCCCGCCCAGATCAGGTTGAGGCCGGCCGACGGCCAGGCGGCGCTGTAGGCGCTGCTGGCCATGAGCCCGAGCGAGCCGGCGAGGTTCATGAGCTGGTACGCCGCGCCGTCGCCGGGCAACCGGGACTGCGTGA
Organism: Nonomuraea sp. NPDC050153; assembly: GCF_044460125.1. Classification (NCBI taxonomy): domain Bacteria; kingdom Bacillati; phylum Actinomycetota; class Actinomycetes; order Streptosporangiales; family Streptosporangiaceae; genus Nonomuraea; species Nonomuraea sp. NPDC050153. The sequence continues at coordinate 233 of NZ_JBITJQ010000019.1, read as the reverse complement.
CCAGAACGTACCCGACCAGCAGCAGGGCGGCGCCCACCCAGCCGACGGCGGCGAAGAGGAGGTCCATGGCCGTCATTGTCCGGACTGACAGCCGTAAAGCACAAATAAAGAATGCTAAAGGTGCGCGTAAGCTGACCTGCATGTTGCGTCCTGGAAGCTGGTCCAGGCCTGCGGGTGAAAGTCCCGTCCGGGTAAGCATCGGAGCGCCCGGTAGCAGGCCCCGGCCCGTCATG